>JAJXWB010000047.1 GCA_021781815.1 Pseudomonadota bacterium
GGTCTTTGGGCGCGACCTCAACGAGATCGAGGCCATCGCGCGTCAGGTTGAATCGGTGGTCCGAAAGGTTGCGGGCACGTCGAGCGCTTTCGCCGAAAGGATCATCGGCGGCTATTATCTCGAAATCGTCCCGGATCGGGCGGCGCTGGCGCAATATGGCCTGACGGTCGGGGACGTCCAGGACGTGATCGCCACCGCGCTCGGCGGGGAAACGGTCACGACCACGGTCGAGGGACGCGAACGCTATGGCGTCAATGTCCGCTATCCGCGCGACTTCCGCTCCTCGCCGCAAGAGATCGCGCGCGACGTTCTCGTTCCCTTGCCGGGCGGCGGCACGACGCCTTTGGGCGAAGTCGCGAAGATCGAACTCGTGCGCGGCGCGACCGCGATCCGCACCGAGAATGGCCAGTTGGCGGCCTACGTCTATGTCGACGTCCGCGACCGCGACATCGGCTCCTATGTCGCCGAGGCGCGGCAGGCGGTGGCGAACGCGGTCCAATTCCCGCCGGGCTATTACGCGGCCTGGAGCGGGCAGTTCGAATATATGGAGCGCGCCGCCGCAAAGTTGCGCGTGGTCGTCCCGGTCACCCTGCTGATCATCTTCTTGCTGCTCTATCTCAACTTCCGCCGCCTCACCGAAACGCTGATCGTCATGGCTTCTCTGCCGTTCGCGCTCGTCGGCGGCGTCTGGCTCATGTGGCATATGGGTTTCAACATGTCGGTCGCGGTCGCGGTCGGCTTCATCGCGCTCGCCGGCGTCGCCGCCGAGACCGGTGTGGTGATGCTGATTTATCTCGACCAGGCCACGAGGGAGGTCGCCGCCCAGCGCGCCGCGGCCGGCCGGCCCTTTACCCGCGCCGACCTGCACCACGCCATCATGCTCGGCGCAGTCGAGCGCGTGCGGCCGAAAATGATGACGGTCACGGCGATCATGGCTGGCCTCTTGCCGATCCTGTGGAGCACGGGAACAGGCTCCGAGGTGATGCGGCGCATCGCCGCGCCGATGATCGGCGGCATGGTCTCCTCGACCCTGCTGACTCTGATCGTCATTCCCGCGCTCTACGACCTCATCAAGGGGTTTGGGCTGCCGCGCGAGCGCGCAGGCCCGAAACCGACCGAGGACACGTCTTCCATCGCTCAATCGAGAGAAACCGCGGCCGCAAAATAGCGCCGCCATTCAGGAGTGAATCATGCCCTCGATCCGTTTCCACAATGGCTTCAAATTCGCGCTGGCGATCGCCGCCGCCCTTATCGCGACTGCGCCGATCGCCGGATCGGGGACCGCGCGCGCAGGGGCGGAATTTGTCGTCGCGCAGGTGGAAAAGCCGGCCGGCCAGGGAACGATTAACGCGATCGACGCAGCCAATCGCAAGCTCAACATCACCCACGGTCCGATAGCCGCGTTGAACTGGCCCGGAATGACCATGGATTTCGCGGTCGCGCCCGGCGTCGATCTCAAGGCGCTGAAAGTCGGAACGAAGATCTCCTTCACCCTCGCGCGCGACGCCGACGGCATGTATGTCATTGACGAGGTCACGTCCGCTCAATAAGGCCCCGCGCTCCTGCGCCGCGCGATGTCAAGGAAAAGCCCGATGCCGGGAATTCGACTGCCCTCCGCCGCCGTCCTGATCGGCTTGAGCCTGACGCTGCCGGTTGCGCTCGGCGGTTGCGCCTTGACGCCCGATGGCGCGCGCGACGAGAAGGCGCGGCTCGATGCGGCGTCAAGCCATTTCGAGGCGCCTGTCGAGGCGCGTGAATTGCCGGCTTTGGCCTCGCGTGCGAGTTGGCGCGACGTATTGCATCGGGCCTTCCTCGCCAATGGCGATCTGGAGGCCGCCTATTTCAAATGGAAGGCGGCCTTCATCGAGATCGACAAGGCTTCGGCCTGGCCGAACAGCAATGTCACGCTCGGCTATAGCTACATGTTTTCGCCGGCGAATATGAAGGCCTGGGATCGGACGACGCTTTCGACGGGCTTCGATCCCAGCATGAACCTGCAATTGCCGATCAAGCCGGCGACGGCCGGAAAGGTCGCGCTGGAGGCCGCGCGCGAAGCCGGCGAAGGATTCCGCGCCGCGAAGTTCGATCTGCAGCAAAAGGTCCTCGACGCTTATCTCGATCTCGCGCTGGCGGAAGAAAAAGTCCGCATTCAGCGCGACGTGGTCCACCTGCTCGATCTGGCCTCGGCGTCAGCCAGCGCACGCGCGCAGGTTGGCGAATCCGTGCCAGACGCCCTGAAGGCGCGAACCGAGCAGGAACTCGGCAAGAACAATCTGCACAATCTCGAAGCGGAGGTTCGTTCGGCGAAAGCCCGGCTCAACGGCTTGCTGGCGCGCAACGCGCAAGATCCGCTGAGCCTGCCGCCGCAATTGCCCGCGCCGCGGCCTGTCCTCGCCAATGACGCGCGGCTGATCGCCGTCGCCGTCGATGGCAATCCCGAGCTTGCGGCGCTCGCCCGGCAGGTCGCGGGGCGCAAGGACGCGATCGATCTCGCCTCGCTCGGCTATCTGCCGGATTTCAGCCCGTCCTTTTCGCTCACCGGCTCTCTTTCCCAAAGCCTCGGCGCCATGGCGATGCTGCCGACGACGCTGCCGCAGATTCGGGCGACGATCGACAATGCGGCGGCGATGGAGCGGTCGTCGGAAGCCCTGCTGCGGCAGACCGGCAAGGACCGCGCCGCCAGTTTCGTCGCCAATCTCTATCTGATGCGCAACGCCGAACGGCAGGTCGCGCTCTACCGCCGCAGCATCGTGCCGCTCGTTCGCGAGACGCTGGCGAGTTCGCAACAGGCCTATGCGGCGGGGCAGTCGCCTTTCGTCGATCTGATCGACAGCATCCGGACCTATGACGCGATCGAACTGATGGTCGCGGAAGCGCGGATCGAACGTGAAAAGCGGTTGGCGGAGCTCGAGGCGCTCGCCGGCGTCGATGTCGAGACGCTCGGCAAACAGGAGGCCGCTCATGCAGACGAGGCGAGATTGTGAGGAATCGCGGCGCCAGCCGTTCGCGCCTGTTGGGCGCGACAACGAGGAGGACGCGGTATGGCAGGCTATGGCGGAATGATGGGTGGAGGGATGTGGGGCATGGGGCTGTCCTGGCTCTTGATACTGATCGTCCTCGTGTTGGCGATTGCTGCGCTCATCAAATATTTGCGCGGCTGAGCGCCGGCGGCGCGCGCCAGGTCCGGTTGATGCGTTTGCCGCCATAGCGCTGGCGGGTCATCCATTGCATGTTCCCGGGGGACGCGAAGACACGTTCATCAGAACAATCATGCATTGACGCCAAGCAATTCTTTGCACGTCAGAAATCCCACTGTCGACACGGATACGACATTGACGCCGAGACAGCGTCGGTCCGCAGCCATCCGGTCAACGGTCATACCCTCGGCGCGGCGAACCGATCGCCCATGAATGGACGGAGATGATGGTCAATCCGACCGGAGCGAGACACGGCTGAGATGAAGATCGCGGCGCGGAAGTCCGGAGTCGTTTTTCAGGCGGATTTTCCCGGTTCTTCGTCGCGGAGCAGGCTGTTGTTGCGACCGCCTCCGGTCGAGGCGAGGCGCGCTACCATTCTGCTCGCGAGTCGCTGCGCTTCGGCGATGATCGCTTCGTCGCGAGAGCGTTCCGCGATCAGCGCGAAATGGTCAAAATCCCGTTCAAGGAGCCGCAGGCCGTCGGCTGCGTTTTTCAGCGCCGGCGCGGTGGCGTCCGCGACAACCTCGCCCGCGGATCGCGCCTCTTCGTCGGCTAGGCGCTCGAACCTGGCCGCGTCGTCGTTTTCGCCGCTGGCGCGCAGGCTTTCTGCGAGCGCCCGATGGGCGGCGGAAGCTTCGGCGTCCCTGCGGCGGGCCAGCGCCTCGAGTTGCGAGAGGGTTTCGGGAATCTCGATCGGGATGGGCCGGTGTTCGTGAAAGGCGCGGCGGCGGAATTGGCGCAGCAGGGACGCATGCGCCAGTTCATCGCGTGCGAGATCTTCCGCCAGCGCACGGATCTCGCCGCTTTCCGCTTCGGCCGCAACGTAAGTGTAGAAGGCGAAGGCGCGCTCCTCGTTGCGCACCGCGAAGGCCAGCGCCTGATAGCGGCTCAGGGTGGCGCCGCGCGCTTCCGCTTCGTCAAAGCCGGACGGCTTTTCCCATTGGGCCCCGCCGGCGGCCGCGCCGACCCGCTCAGCCGAACCGCGCGAGGCGATCCGTCTCGCATGGGCGTCTTCCATCTGGGCCAGGGACTCGAACAAGGCGGCCATTTCTTCGTCGCCTTGCCCCGTCATGCGCTCGCACAGGTCGCGATAGCGGTTCGCGGCTTCTCCTTCGAGGGCCTCGGCGACGACAAGCAGGTCGCTGGCGCGCCGCACCCTTACGTTGACCTGTCCCGTCTTGCCCATTTCCGTCTCCACGGGGCTATCGTTCGGCGCGCCGGGGGGTCACGCCCTCTGGACGAGGCGCGAGCCGTCCGGCCGCATGAAATGGGCGACGAGGCCTCGCCTGCGCACAACGTCCGCAGTGGCTTCCTCGGGCATGACGCTGAACGCCGTCGAGAGCGCGTCCGCTTCCGTCGTTGTCGCGGCTTCGACGGAAACCGAAAGCCAGCGCCAGCTGGTATGGCCGGTGCGCGGCTCGAACAGGTGGTTGAAGCGACGGTTGGGGTCGAAGGTCGTGCCATTGCCTGCAGACGTGGCGACGGCGCGATCCTGAAGCGCCACCCGCTCGGCCAAGCGCCCCGTCGCGCGGGGGTCTTCGAGGCCGATCGACCACGGGCCGCCGTCGGGATGCGATCCCAGCGCGTAAATCTCCCCCATATTGACCATCGCACGTTCGACGCCGCCCGCCCGCAACAGGTCGACAATGCGGTCCGTCACATAGCCTTCGCCGATGCCGTTCAGCGTGACGCTCATGTTTGGCCGGGTCAGGCGGATCCGGTCTTCGCGTACGTCCAGGGCGTCCTGTCCGATGCCCGCCACGGCGGCTGCGAGCGCTTCCGCGGAAGGGCCTGACGGCGCCGCGCCGGGTTTCGAGAAATGATCGGCATAGAGAGCCCAGAGCGGTTGCACGGTCACGTCGAAGGCGCCGCCGGTGAGTTCGCTCAGCTCGCGGCTTTCGGACAGGATGCGCACGAGATCGAGGGGCGGATCCTCGACCAAGCCGTCGCGATTGAGCCGGCACAGCGCGCTGTCCGGTCGATAGAGGCTGAGCTGTCGCTCGAGCCGCTCGACCTCGGCGAGGCTCGCGGCAATGAGGCGGTCCGCCGCTTCGGGGTCGGGATGGTGGATCTGCAGCGTCGCGTCCGCGCCGAGCGCGGCTCCGCTCCAGAGGCGCAGCCGTGGGTTCCGATCGGCGGCGCGCGCCGAGGCGATCGGAAGCAGCGGCAGTCCGCCGGCGGCGGCGGCGATGGCAATGAAACGGCGACGGGATGGGCGCATCATTTTTCCCCCGTGTTGGCGCCGAGGACGTAATCCTGCGGCATGTCCGCGAACTGCACGATCCGGCCGCCTTCGGCGCTCACGAACGCCGAAGCGGCGGTCTTGCTGCCGAAGGGGATGGCTTCGTCGGCGCTCATCCCGCCGTGGCGGCGGCTTCCGATGACGAAGACGGCGCTATGGGCGTCGATCCAGCTTCCAGCTTCCGGATGATCCCAGCTTTTCGCTTTCGCCATGTCGTTGACATAGACGGCCACCACCGCTTTGGGCGTTTCGGGCAGGAAAAGATAGGCGAAGGCGTCGCGGACGCTGGCGAACCAGTAGGGGTCCGGCAGGCCGTCGACGAAGATCTGCGCTTTCGGGCCGCTGTGCTCGTTCAGGGCCATGCCGCAGAACTGCGCGGTGGACGAATCCGTGATCTCGCGCGGCGCCGGAAGGGCGGCGTCGTGATCCTTCTCGCAGGACGCGGTGGACAAGGCCGAAAGAAGGGCGAGAGCCAGAGCGGCGCGTTTCATACCTGCCTCCGCGAGAACAGGAGGATGGCGGCGGCGAGTGGCGCGACGATCCAGGCGAGGAGCGCGCAAATCAGCGTGACCGGCGCGAGGCCGGCATGGGCGCTGAGCCCTGCGACGCCCGCGAAGACGCCCACGTCATTGGCGGTCGCCAGGTTGAGCAATCGATAGACGTCGGCCGGATTCAGCAGCAGCAGAACGTTCAACGCCTGCGCCGTCAAGTTTCGCCCCTGGTCCGCAACCAGTCCGCCGAGCAGGGCCATGTCGTAGATGAGCACGAAGAACAGCCAGACGCCGATGGCGACGCCGCCCGCCGTTCCCCGGTCGCCAACCGATGCGCTGACGAAATAGCCGATGGCGACGAACACGCCGCCGAGCAGGACCGAGGTCGCGATCAGCAAGGCGAAGGCCGCCCAGGCGCCGCTCTCGCCGCCCTGCGTCCATTGCACCGCGACGCCCGCCACGCCATAGCCGATCACGGTCGCGAACAGCAGGATCGCGAGGTGGCCGGCGAACTTGCCCAGAACGACCTGCCAGCGGGCGACGGGATAGGCGAGCAGGAGCGCCATCGTTCCGCGATCGATTTCGCCGACGATGGCGTCATAGGACAGCAGCAGGGCCATCAGCGGGACGAGGAAGATCGTCAGGCTGGAGAGGCTGACGATCGTCACGGAAAGCGCGCTGACCTTGACCGCGCCGGTCGGCGCGGAGCCAAGGAAACCGAGGGTGAGCGCCAGCACGGCCAGAAGAGTGGTCGTCGCGACCAGCCAGCGGTTGCGCAGGCCGTCGCGCCATTCCTTGCCGACGATGATCAGGATCTGCCTCATTCGGCCTCCTTCTGGAACGCCGCGTAAAGGTCGTCGAGGCTGGGGCGCAGGATTTCGATATCGCGCGCGGATTGGGGCAGGCCGCGCAGGATCGCCGCAACGTCGTCCTCGCCACACGCGCGCTCAAGGCGTCCGCCAGCGATCCTGGACCAGGCGCCCGGATCGCTCGGCCCCGAACCGTCGGGCAGGAAGCGGATGCGCGGCGGCATGGCCGCCAGCCTGCGAAGGTCCGAGACGCGGCCGTCGGCGACCTTGCGCCCCCGGTTCATCACGACGACGCGGTCGACCTGTCCCTCGAGCTCCGCCAGCGCATGAGACGACAAAAGGATCGCCGCGCCCTCGCGACGCAATGCGCGAATGATTTCGTAAAAGCTTTGCCGCAGCGCCGGATCGAGGCCGGAGGTCGGTTCGTCCAGCAACAGGGCGCGCGGGTTGCCCAACAGCGCCTGGGCGAGGCCGAGGCGTTGCCTCATGCCCTTCGAATAGGTTCCGACGCGGCGCGACGCGGCGCCTTCGATGCCGACGCGCCGCAGCAGGCTGGCGTTTTCAGAGAGGGGCCGACCCTTCAGGCGCGCATAGAACGCCAGCGTCTCCGCGCCTGTCAGGGCGGGATGCAGGGCCACGTTCTCGGGCAGATAGCCGAGCGCCCGGCGCGATGCGACGCCATGCCCCGCCGAAGGGTCCTCGCCCAGGACGCGGACGACGCCGCTGTCTGGGCGCACGAGGCCAAGCATCATCTTGATCATCGTGCTTTTGCCAGCGCCGTTATGACCGACGAGCCCGACGCACTCGCCGGCGCGCAAGGCCAGATCGACGCCGTCGACCGCGAGCTGCGCGCCAAAGCGTCGGCTGACCCCCCGCATGTCGATGGTGACCTGATCCGTCATCTGCTCTGGCGAGATCCGTTTCATGGCGTCAGACGGTCCAACGCCGATGGGCGCGGCGGCTTCATGAGCGGCGCCGAGTCGATCACTCCGCCGGGATGGATCGCGGGAAACTGGGCCTGCGCCCAGCGCACGACCTGAAGCGCGGGGCTGTTGAGCAGGATCTTGGCGGCCGGCGCGCGCCAGATCACCTGATCGACGATGTCGTTCGGGCGATAGGCCGTGTCGGCGACGCCGTCGCCATTGAGGTCGAAAGCTGGATTGTCGCTGTAATAATTGCCGCGACCATTCACCGACCAGTCGAGCAGCCGCGTTCCGACATACATGACCTGGCGGCGGTTGTTGACGAAGGCGTTGTCGGTGATTTCATTGCGCTCCGATCCCGCGGTGAAATGCACGCCGATGTCGCAGTTCTCGAACCAGTTGCCTGCGAGGCGATTCTTGTTGGCGTTGTAGATGAACACGCATTTCTCGCCGCCGCGCACGACATTTCCGTCGATGTCCGAATCGTTGGCGTAATTCATCAGCAGGCCATGCTCGCGGTCGTGATCGGAGACGTTGCCGTCGATCCGTTCGTGATCGGAGTACATGATGGCATAGCCGATATCGTTGCCGACCGACAAATTGTCCAAGACCCTGCTGCTGTTCGTGTACATGAAATGGACGGCGTAACGCAGCCGGCGGAAGCGGTTGCCGCGGATTTCATTGTCACGGCTGTTGACGGAAAAGACGCCGTCGCGGCCGTCGCCGACATCGTTGTCGACGATTTTCGAACCGGGCGTGTTGAAGACTTCGATTCCGGGGCCGCGCTCGTTAAGGCGCAGGCGGCGCAGTCCATCGATGCGGTTGCGCCGAACAAGGGCGTCTTTCGGGCCGTCGAGATAGACGCCGACCAGGTTCTCGTCGAAATGATTATCCTCGATCACGGCATGGTCCCCGCCGAGGCCGATGAACACGCCCGAATTCTTGTCGGGAAGGCTGAGGCCCGAGCCGCTGATTGTCATTCCGCGCACGGTGACGTCGGCCGCTTCGATGGTGATGGCGCTGCCGGTGCCGCCACCGTCGAGGATCGCGCCTGGCGCTCCTTCGAGCGTCAGGCGCGGGGTCGTGATCGTGACCGCGCCGCGGTGGACGCCGGCCTCAAGGTGAAGCACGTCCCCCGGCGCCGCCTCGGCGACAGCTTTCGCAAGGCCGTCGCCGGGAGGGACGTCGACGTCCGCTGCGCGCGCGTCCGACGCAGCCGCGACCGTGGCGGCCAGAATCGCCGCCACAGCCAGCGCCGGGAGCGCGCGTTGCATCGTCAGGCCTTCCTCGGGTGCACGATCATGGGATTGGACATCTCCATGTGCAGCGCGTGGCAGAACCACTGGCAATAGTACCAGTGCACGCCGGGCCGGTCGGCGACGAAGGTGACGGAGGCCGTCTGCAGGGGCGAGATTTCCATCATCACGCCATAGCGGACGATGGTGAAGCCGTGGGTCACGTCTTCGATATCGTCCATGTTGGTGACGACGATGGTGACTTCGTCGCCCTCGTTCACCTCGATCTTGTCGAGGCTGTATTGCGGGGCGTTGGAATGCATGTAGACGCGCACCTTGTTGCCGTCGCGAATGATGTTCGCGGCGGTCTCAAGCTTGACGCCATCCTTTTCGGCCTGCTTGCGGATATCGTCCCACATCGGGTCGGCGCGATCCCAGATCTTGACGGGGTTCACCTTGGAGCGGTGAACGATCAGCATGTCGTGCGGCTCGGCAAAGGCGGGGTGATCCGCCGTCAGAACCATCTTGTCCCCGGAGATGTCGATCAGCTGGTCGTTCTCCGGATGCAGGGGGCCGACCGGCAGGAAACGGTCTTTCGAGAACTTGTTCAGCGAAACCAGCCATTTGCCGTCGGCTTCCTTGGTTTCGCCCATCGTCGAATGGTTATGTCCGGGCTGGTAGTGAACGTCGAGCTTCTGCAGCACCGGTTCCACCTTCTCGCCGGAATAGGCGCGCCGGGCCAAGTCGATGTTCCATTTCACGACCTGGCTGTCGATGAACACCGTCGTATAGGCGTTGCCGCGCCCGTCGAAAGCCGTGTGCAATGGTCCGAGGCCGACCTGCGGCTCCGCGACGACCACGTCGCGCGGCTTGATCTTGTCGTCGAACAAGTCGTCCAGCTTGCGAACGTCGATGACGGTGACCGTCGGCGAAAGCTTGTCATTGATGACCACATGGATGCCGTCCGGCGCCGTGTTGACGCCATGGGGAGAGCCCGGGATCGGAACATAGCGGGTGTATTTCGATCCGTGCCGGCCGTCGATCACCTTGACGCCGTTGATTTCCTTGTAATCGCCCGACGCCACGGCCTGCTCGATGCGCTTGATGTTGAACACGACCGTCCATGACTGTTCATGGTCGGTCATGCCGTTCAGGTCCGTGCCCTTGTCCGGATTGTAACAGGTCGAGAGGGCGTATTTGCCCTGGTAGTCGGCATCAGTATTGTCGAGATTCCCATCGACCATCACCTGCCAGGCGACTTGCATCTTGTCGCCGTCGACAGCGGTGAAGACCGACCAGTAGTTCTTCTTGGGATCGTCGAGCACCAGACCGTCGTTGGGCACCGGAATCGGGTGTTCGCTGTTGCAGAAGACGTAGCCGGTGCGCGGATATTTCTGCGGGCGCATCCCGTGGATGTCGGACGCATTGGGAATCTCGATGATCTTGTCGGTCTTCATCACGTCGCAGCGGATGCGGGCGACGCGGCAATTCGCCTTGTCGTTGACGAAGATGTAGCGGCCGTCATAGGTGCCGTCGGTGAACGACATGTGCGGATGGTGCAGGTCGCCGTTCTGGTAGATGCCGCCGCGCGATTCCAGGAACCGCTTGGTGTCGGGCAGCAGGCCTTCGGTCAGGATTTTCCTGCTCTCGTTGGTCAGGCCCCAGCCGGTCGCGCTGTCGCGATTGAAAACGGGAATGCGCATGAACTCGCGGCCGGACGGCAGGCCGAGGATGCGCAGTTCGCCGGTCTGGCCACTGCTGTTGAACGCATAATATTCGTCGAGGTCGCCGGGCTTGACCTCGTCGGTCGGGGCCGCGGCCATGGCGGCCTTGGCCTGCTGCGCGAAGCTCAGATAGCCGCCGCCCGCGGCGACTGCGGCCGCGCCAGCGGCGGCGGTTCCGCCCAATATGCCGCGCCGGCTGAGGCTTGGCTTCGTTTCAGCGTTTTGCGTGGGCTTTTCCTGGTCGCTCATCGTTTGCATCCTTTTCTCTTGTTCCCGCTTCAGGCTTTCATTTGCGGCGCAGATCTCCAGTCCGCGCCGTAACCCGGTCAAGGCGCCGATTGCGTCTCTGAAATCTTGCGTCGGGGCGGTAACGCGGCGGACGGCGCATGGGCGGCCGCCGACGCCGCGAGTTTCTCGCGCTTCAGGCGCCGCTGGATCATCACCGGACATTTCTGGTCATGGTGATAGAGCATCTGGCAGTGCAGGCACTGAATGCACTCGTTGGGATTGATGTGTCCCTCGGGATGGATCGCCTGGACCGGACACTCATTCCCGCAGCGCTGGCACGGATTGCCGCATTCGCGGTAGCGGCGCAGCCAGTCGAACAGTCTCAGCCGCGCCGGCATGGCGAGCGCGGCGCCCATCGGGCAGAGGTAGCGGCAGAAA
>JAJXWB010000048.1 GCA_021781815.1 Pseudomonadota bacterium
CTAACGGCCGTAGCAACCCAGTTAATTTAGCGGTCCCATGGGGTTGGTCGCCGCACGACGGCGAGCCGCCCTTCATAAGGTTTCCATGACCTGCATTGCGACGCGCACCGCGGCGACACGGTTTTCGACGCCGAGCTTCTTATAGATCTGCTCAAGGTGCTTGTTAATTGTCCGCGGACTTACGTCAAGTATCGATGCGATGTCGGCGTTGGACTTGCCGCGTGCGAGCCAGAGCAGAACCTCTCCCTCTCGCGGCGTCACCGCCAGCGCACGCGACAGAATGCTGCCAACGCCTTCTTCATTCAAATCAGTAATTCGGAACAGGAATTCGGACTGGCTCGCCGCGCCGAGGCCGCAGACACGCATTCGGCTTCCGTCTGCCAGCCGAACCTCGGTTTCCTTCGTCGAGTTCGCAACGGCGGCCATCGCAAGCTGCTGCAGAGCCGACCGGCCCGATACAATTGCTTCATCCTCGCGCACGCCCAGCAGTTCGCGCGCCTTCGGCGTGCCCCATAGTAGCTTTCCCTGCGCGTCGATGGCGAAGAGGTGGCGGCCCGAGGCGTCGAGGGCGGAACGCGCCCGCGACGCCATGCGCGCGTTCGAGATATGCGACCGCAGCCGCGCGAGCAATTGCTCGAGGATGATTGGCTTCGTCACGTAATCGACGCCGCCGACGGTGAAGCCATGCACGACATGATCGGTATCCGTGAGGCCGGTCATGAAGATGACGGGCGCGTTCGAAAGCCTGTCTATGCGCTTAATGCGTCGGCATGTCTCGAACCCGTCGAGGCCCGGCATGATAGCGTCGAGCAGGATGAGGTCCGGTGTGAGCCGCTCCAGAATCGACATCGCGGTCTCGCCGGAACGCGCGACGAGCACCGTGACCTCACTGAGCTCCAGCGCATCCGAGAGGAAGGCGAGTGTGCCTGGATCGTCGTCCACGATGAGGATAACGCTACCTTTCATGGTCTTCGTCCGGGAGTGCGAGACTGTCGATCCTGCGGATCAGAGCCGAAAAGTCCATTTTAGACGCGAGGGAGCCGAGTTGCGCGATCAACTCGCGAAATTGCGGGTGATCCGTTTCGTATTTCTGTAGCAGTGCGGCGACGCCGCGGGCATGGCCGATCTCCGCCAGCGCGCGCAGATCGTCCGTTGGAAATTCGCCTCGGCCGTCGCCTTCGCGTCCTTCGGCTTCCCGTTCCTGGCGGGTGATCCAGGAAATGTCGGTCGCAACCGCAATGCGATCGAGAAGGTCGGAAAACAGGAACGGCTTGACGAGATAGCCGTCGTACGCCGAGCGTACGGGATCGCCTTCGAGCTCCTTTTCCGCGTCCGCCGAGAGCATGATGATCGCGACCCTGCGCCCGAAGCGGGCGCGAATCTCATGCGCGATTTCCCAGCCGGTCATACCGGGCATGTTGATGTCCAGGAGAACAATGTTCGGCCTAACATCCTGGACCAGTTCGAGGCAAGACTTGCCGTCTGCGGCGACGGCGACGATGAAGCCGAGCGGCGCGAGCAATTGTCGTACGAGTTCGCGGTGCGTCGTCTCGTCGTCGGCGACGACGACCGACATGGCTGGGCCTTCATAGCCCGTCGTCTGCGTATGATCGGCCTTCAGAGGCGCCGCCGGCGGGGGCGTCTCCGGCATGTAGAACTTGATCGAGAAGACGCTGCCTTCGCCGACGCGGCTGCGCAGCGAAATTTCCCCTCCCAGCACCTCGGTCATGAGCTTCGTGATCGTCAGGCCGAGACCCGTCCCCGGCGCCCAGCGCGGGCCTTCCGCATCCAGGCGCTCGAAAGGACGAAATATGCGCTCGAAATCGGCGGCCGGAACGCCGCGTCCGGTATCCTCGATCCGGAACGTCGCCATGTCGCCGCGGAACGTCGCGACGAAGCGCACTTCGCCCTTGTCGGTGAACTTCACGGCGTTGGACAGAAGATTGAGCAGTATCTGCCGCAGGCGGCCACCGTCGATTCGCACCCATCTAGGCGCGACGCCCTTTGTCTCGTAGACGAAGCCTATGCCCTTGGCCTCCGCCTGCAGGCGGAACATGTCGACTATCTGCTGCAGCATGACCGGCAGGCGTACGTATTCGCGGTGCAGTTCCAGCCGCCCCGCTTCGATCTTCGCGACGTCGAGCAATCCATCGACGAGGCTCGCCAGATGCTCGGCCGAACGCCGAATCGTGCGCAGCGCGGGCGGGCCTCCGGAGCGCGCAGTCGGTTCGCGTTCGAGCAATTGCGCATAACCCAGTATAGCGTTTAACGGCGTGCGAAACTCGTGACTTATGCCTACGACGTACCGGCTCTTTGCGAGATTGGCCGCCTCCGCCGCTTCCTTGGCCTTCTGCAGCGCAAGGTCGGTTTTGCTGTGCGCTTCGATCTCGTTCATCAGGAGCGTCGTCTGGCGCCCGGATTCCTCTTGCGCCACCAGACGGCTTTCCTGCGCGAGGACAAAAAACCAGGCGATGACGCCGGCTACCAGCGCCAGAATGACGAACGCCTTGAGTAGCGGTGGGCCGATGAGAAGGCTTGGAATGTTCGATTCGAACCGCGCCTGCCAGTAGACGAGCGAAAGGGCGCCGCCGAGCAGGGCGAGGATGAGCGTGAAGATCGCGACGTAGCGCAGGACGCTGGATCCGAGAACGGAGACGTCACGATCGGGCAGGGCGCGCGACAGGCTTGCGCGCACCTGGTTCGACAGCCGGCCCTGCGGCTTGCACAGATCGTGGCATCGCGCGTCCAGCGTGCAGCAGAGCGAACAGATTGTGCCGACATAGGCTGGACACCAGGCGGTGTCCTGCGTTTCGAATTCGTGCTCGCAGACGCAGCAGGTGTGTACACCCTTCGTCGAGGCGGTCGGACTCTCCGTGCGTGCGAGATAATAGCGTCCGCGCGTCGCCTTGGCGATTGCAGGCGCTGCCGCAAGAGAGAGGACGAGCGCGACGTAGCACGACATGGCGCGCGCGGTCTCTCCAAACACGCCGGCATAGGCGGAGACCGAGAAGATTGTCGCGAATACCGTGGCGCCGAAGCCGACGGGATTGATGTCGTAGAGATAGGCGCGCTTGAATTCGACGCCAGGCGGGCTGAGACCGAGTGGCTTGTTGATCGCCAGGTCGGCGACAATGGCGCCGATCCATGCGACTGCGACGTGCGAATACACGCCCAGAATGCTTTCGATCGCTCGATAGACGCCGAGTTCAATCAGGACGACCGCAATCAATATGTTGAAGACAAGCCAAACGACCCGGCCCGGATGGCTGTGGGTTAGACGCGAGAAGAAGTTCGACCAGGCGATCGAGCCAGCGTAGGAATTCGTCACATTGATCTTGAGCTGCGAGACGATGACGAAGGCTGTTGCGAGCATCAGCGCAACCGCGGCGTCGGGCGCAACGTAGCCGAAGGCCACGACATACATGTGCGTAGGATCGGCTGCGTCAGCGGGCGGCACGCCGCGCTTGAAAGCGAGATAGGCTAGGAATGAGCCAGCGAGCAGCTTGGCCGCGCCGATGACGATCCAGCCCGGGCCGGCCGTCGTCAGGGCGAGCCACCACCGACGTCTCTGCGACGGCTTCGGACGCGGAAGGAAGCGCAAAAAGTCGACCTGCTCGCCGATTTGCGCGACGAGAGCGAACACAACACCCGACGCCGCTCCGAACAGTCGCAGGTCAAAGCCGCCGTCGAGCGGGCCGAGCCGCCCAGTGTAGCGCGTCCATGCCGAGACCGACGAGGAATCCTGCGCAAAGATGGCGAGGAACGGCAGGATATGCAACACGATCCAGATCGGCTGCGTCCACATCTGGAACTGGCTGATCGACGTGAAGCCGTGCGTGACTATGGGCAGGACGGCCAGCGCGCAGATCAGATAGCCAATCGCCTCCGGAACGCCGAGGCCCGCTTCCAGCGCTTTCGCCATGATCGCGGCCTCGATGGCGAAGAAGATGAATGTGAAGCTCGCGTAGATGAGCGAGGTGATGGTCGAGCCGAGATAGCCGAAGCCGGCGCCGCGCGTCAGGAGGTCGATGTCCACGCCGTAACGCGCGGCGTAATAGCTGATCGGCAGGCATGTCAGAAAGATCAGGAGGCTGACCGCCAGGATGGCCAGCGTCGCATTGGTGAAACCATAGGTCAGCGTCACCGTTCCGCCGATCGCCTCGAGCGCGAGGAAGGACGCGGCGGAGATCGCCGTGTTGCCGACGCGTATAGGCGACCAGCGACGCGCCTTCTCGGCGGTGAATCGCAGCGCGTAGTCCTCGAGCGTCTGGTTCGCCACCCACTTGTTGTAGTCCCGGCGAGCTCGGACGATCCTCTGTGGCGCATTCATGTGGCGAGGTTCCCGGCGGCCAAGGCTCTCGTCGCGTCCTATTGCAACGCAATAATGCGCCTGCCGCGCGCAAACGCGTCGATCAAACTTCGCGCTTCCTGCGCGCCGAATACGCCCGGCGCCCCAGGAATATGCATCTCTGCAGCCCATTTGATCATGATTTCAGAATAAGGGTTGGTCAGCGTAGGCGAATACGCATTTTTGCGTATATGTGCAGCGCACAAATCCGACTGAACATCGCGCCATCGAACCAACCGGTTCGCAACCTCAAGGTGGAGGCGCAATGTCTAGCAACTCCGGAAATTCAGATGGATTTTCGCGGCGTCACATATTGTCCGGCCTGGCTGCCGCGCCGGCGCTCGGCCTTCTTGGGCGTCCCGCATGGGCGCAGGCCTCGGTCAACACGACGGGCCTCGCAGTCACGGACACGGAAGTCACCGTAGGCATCCTCCATTCCGTGACCGGCACGATGGCGATATCCGAGACCGGATCCGTCGAAGCCGAAAAGCTCGCCATCGATCAGATCAATGCGCAGGGCGGCGTGCTCGGCCGCAAGATCAAGTTCATCCAGGAAGACGGCGCCTCGGATTGGCCGACCTTCGCGGAAAAAGCGAAGAAGTTGCTGGTCAACGACAAGTGCGCGGCCGTGTTCGGCTGCTGGACGTCGGCGTCGCGCAAGGCAGTGCTGCCGGTGTTCGAGCAATACAACGGCATGCTCTACTACCCCACTTTCTACGAAGGTCTCGAGCAGTCGAAGAACGTCATCTACACCGGCCAGGAAGCGACACAGCAGATCATCGCCGGCCTGAACTGGGTGGCCAAGGAGAAGGGCGCAAAGACCTTCTACCTCCTCGGCTCCGACTACATTTGGCCACGCACCTCAAACAAGATCGCGCGCAAGCACATCGAGAACGTGCTGAAGACGAAGGTGGTCGGAGAAGAATACTTCCCGCTCGGCCACACGCAGTTCAATTCGGTCATCAACAAGATCAAACTGACCAAGCCCGACGTCATCTACGCCATTATCGTCGGCGGTTCGAACGTCGCCTTCTACAAGCAGCTCAAGGCCGCCGGCATCGATCTGTCGAAGCAAACCCTGCTGACGATCTCGGTCACCGAGGACGAGATCGACGGCATCGGCGGCGAGAACATCGCCGGCGCCTACGCCTGCATGAAATATTTCCAATCCCTCGACAACCCGAACAACAAGGCCTTCGTGTCGGCCTTCCACAAGATGTGGGGCGACAAGACTGTGATCGGCGACGTGACGCAGGCCGCTTATCTTGGACCGTGGCTTTGGAAGCTGACCGTCGAGAAGGCAGGATCCTTCGACATCGACAAGGTGGCGGCGGCCTCCCCCGGCGTCGAGTTCAAGGGCGCGCCCGAAGGCTATGTGCGCATCCACGAAAACCACCACCTGTGGTCCAAGACGCGCGTCGGCCGCGCTCGTACGGACGGGCAATACGACGTGATCTACGAGACCGCTGATCTGGTCGAGCCCGATCCTTTCCCCAAGGGTTACCAGTAAGCGCAATGCGGAGCGGGTTCGCCCGCTCCGCTCCCGTCAGACACCGTGACGAATTCCGGAGACGGCAATGTTCGGCGACTACACGCTCGGTCAGCTAGGCTCGATTTTCGTAATGCAAGGCTTCGCCGGCCTGATCCTGTTCTCCGTGTTCCTCCTGATGGCGCTCGGACTGGCGATCATCTTCGGCCAGATGGGCGTCATCAACATGGCGCACGGCGAATTCATGATCCTGGGCGCCTACATGACCTACCTCACCTCGAAGCTGTTCGAGGCCTGGGCGCCAGGTCTTCTCGCCGGCTACTTCTTCTTCGCGATGATTCTCGCCTTCTTGGCCTCGGCGGCGCTGGGCGCGCTCGTCGAATGGGCGCTGATCAGCCGGCTATACAAGCGGCCGCTAGACACGATGCTGGCGACCTGGGGCCTGAGCCTCATGCTGCAGCAGGTCTATCGGTCGGTTTTCGGCGCACGCGAGGTGGGCGTCGACCTGCCGCCCTGGATGCTCGGATCGTGGCAGGCGACCGACAGCATCGAGATCCCCATCAACGGCATGTTCGTGATGGCGCTGACGCTGCTCATCACGATCGGCGTCGCGATCCTCATGTACAAGTCGCGTTGGGGGCAGCAGGTCCGCGCCGTCGTGCAGAACCGCGTGATGGCCGGCGCCGTCGGCATCAACACCGAGCGGGTCGACCGCGCGACGTTCGCATTGGGATGCGGCATTGCAGGCGTAGCGGGCTCCGCCTTCACCATGGTCGGATCGACCGGTCCGACGGCGGGCCAGCTCTACATCGTGGATTCGTTCCTCGTCGTCGTGTTCGGCGGCGCGCAGAGCCTGATCGGCACGATCGCTTCGGCGTTCACGATCTCCCAGTCGCGGTCGACGCTGGAATTCTTCACGTCGGGCTCGATGGCGCAGGTGGCGACGCTCATCGGGGTCGTGATCATCCTGATGATCCGCCCGCAGGGTCTCTTTGCAACGAAGGTGCGGCGATGAAAGACATTAATGACGCGCGCGAAAACCCGTTCTTCAGGCGCCAGGAACTCATCGGCCTTCTGATCTTCGCCGCCCTGATCCTGGTCGTCTTTCCGGCGTTTCTCGACACTTTCCGGCTCAATCTCGTCGGCAAGTATCTCACCTACGCCTTCGTCACCGTCGGGCTCGTGATCTGCTGGGGCTACGGCGGCATCCTCAGTCTCGGTCAGGGAATTTTCTTCGGCCTGGGAGGTTACTGCATGGCCATGTTCCTCAAGCTCGAGGCTTCTAGCGTCGCGAACACCAAGATCCAGTCGACGCCGGGCATACCTGATTTCATGGACTGGAACCAGCTCACCGCGCTGCCCTGGTTCTGGAAGCCCTTCCACAGCCTGCCGGCGTCGGTGATCGCCGTCATCGTCGTGCCCACGGCCTTCGCCTTCGTCATTGGCGCCGCCATGTTCAAGCGCCGTGTCGGCGGCGTGTATTTCGCGATCATCACGCAGGCCGTCGCGCTCATCCTCTCGATCCTCATCGTCGGTCAGCAGGGCTATACGGGCGGCATCAACGGCATCACGGACCTGCGCACGCTACTGGGCTGGGACATCCGCACCGACCACGCAAAATTCATCCTCTATTTCGTCAACTGTTTGCTGCTGCTTGGCGCGATCCTGCTGACGCAATATGTGACGAAATCGAAGCTCGGGCGAATTCTCGTCGCCATGCGGGAGAAGGAGGATCGCGTCCGCTTCTCCGGCTATTCCGTGGCGGACTTCAAGATCTTCGCATTCTGCTTCGCTGCCGCCCTGTCCGCCGTCGGCGGCGCGATGTTCACGCTGCAGGTCGGCTTCATGTCGCCCTCCTTTGTCGGCATCACGCCCTCGATCGAAATGGTCATCTACACGGCGGTCGGCGGGCGTATGTCGATCCTAGGTTCTGTCTATGGCGCGCTGATCGTCAATTTCGCAAAGACGACCCTATCGGAAAGCTTCCCCGAGCTCTGGCTGTTCGGTCTCGGCGCCCTGTTCATCGCAGTCGTACTCGTTATTCCCGACGGCCTGGCCGGGATGTTGAGCCACTACATTGCGCCGTACCTCGGCAAGCTGAAGCCCGCCAGCGACGCGGTCAACGGCAAGTCCCCGCTCAACCAGACGCCGGCGGAGTGAACCGATGATAGTCACCGATCCTGCCTACAAGGACCCGCTCCTGTACGTCGACAACCTTTCGGTGTCTTTCGACGGTTTCAAGGCGGTGGACGGCGTCTCCTTCTTCGTCGATCCCAACGAGATTCGCGTCATCATCGGGCCGAACGGCGCGGGAAAGACGACGGTTTTGGATCTTATCTGCGGCAAGACGCGCGCGACATCCGGTTCGATCAGGTTCCACGATCAGGACCTCACCCGCATGAGCGAGAATGGCATCGTCAAGGCGGGCATCGGGCGTAAATTCCAGAACCCGTCCATTTACGACGATCTGACGGTTTTCGAGAATCTGGAGATTTCCTTCCCGCGCGGCCGAAACGTGTTCGGGGCGCTGACCTTCAAACGCGACGCGGAAGTGCGTGAACGGATCGAGGATATCGCCGAGACGATCTTCCTTGCCGACCGGCTCGACGAGCGCGCCGAGTATCTTAGTCATGGCCAGAAGCAATGGCTCGAAATCGGCATGCTCCTGATCCAAGACCCGGAGCTGTTGATGCTCGATGAGCCAGTCGCCGGCATGAGCGTCAGCGAACGGGGCAAGACCGCGGAACTGCTGCACAAGATAATCCAGGGGCGTTCGGTTCTCGTGATCGAACACGACATGAAATTCGTCGAGGATATCGCTCATCGGGTGACGGTCCTGCACCAGGGAAAGGTTCTGTCGGAAGGCTCGATGGAGCACGTCAAGAACGATCCCAAGGTAATCGAAGTCTATCTCGGACATTGAGGAGGCCCTGATGCTCGCAATCGACTCCTTGCGCGTCGCCTACGGCCAGAGCGAGGTGCTACACGGGATCAACATCGACGTCGCGCCTGGCGAGATCCTCGCCATCATGGGGCGCAACGGCATGGGCAAGACGACGCTCATGAAGGCGCTGATGGGGATCGCGAAATCCACCGCCGGCGCGATCCGCCTCGACGGTTCGGATATCGCTGGCCTCAGGAGCCACGAGCGCGTCGCCAGAGGCGTCGGCTACGTGCCCCAGGGCCGCATGATCTTCCCGACCATGTCCGTCGAGGAGAACATCCAGACGGGGCTGACCGTCACTGGTGAAAAGGATGTGCCCTGCGATATCTATGAATTGTTCCCCGTGCTGCTCGAGATGAAGAGGCGCAAGGGCGGCAATCTTTCGGGCGGCCAGCAGCAGCAGCTCGCAATCGCGCGCGCCCTCGCCTGCCGGCCGAAGGTGCTGCTGCTCGACGAGCCGACCGAGGGCATTCAGCCTTCGATCATCCTCGAAATGGCGCGCACGCTGAAGAAGATCCGCGACCAGCGCAGCCTTTCGATCATCGTCTCGGAACAGGTCCTTTCCTTTGCGCTCGACATTGCCGACCGCGTCCTCGTGCTGGAGAACGGCGAAGTTGTGCATGCAGAGGATCGCGCCTCCGTCGACGAGGCGAAGGTCGCCAGCTTCCTGTCTGTATGACCCGCAAACAGCAATGAAAGGAGAACATCATGGCTGATACGCTGATCAAGGTGGATCTTACACAGTCGGCATACGACAACGAGATGGTGCACAACCGCTGGCACCCCGACATTCCCATGGCGGCGACAGTCACTCCCGGCGATGATTTCATCATCGAGACCTATGACTGGACCGGGGGCTTCATCAAGAACAACGACGATGCGTCCGACGTGCGCGATATAGACCTGTCTATCGTCCACTTCCTGTCGGGCCCTGTCGGCGTCAAGGGCGCGGAGCCTGGCGACCTTCTTGTCGTCGAGCTTCTCGATATCGGTGCCAAGCCCGACAGCCAATGGGGCTTCAACGGCTTCTTCTCCAAGCAGAACGGCGGCGGATTCCTGACCGACCACTTCCCGCTGGCGCAGAAGTCGATTTGGGACTTCGAGGGCATGTTCACGAAGTCGCGCCACGTTCCGGGCGTCCGCTTCGCGGGCCTCGTCCATCCTGGCCTGATCGGCTGTCTGCCCGATCCCAAGATGCTGGAGACGTGGAATTCGCGCGAGGCGGCGCTGATCGCCACCAACCCAACGCGCGTGCCGGGTCTCGCCAATCCGCCGTTCGGCCCCACCGCGCACATGGGTAAGCTGAAAGGCGAGGCGAAATCCAAGGCGGCGGCGACCGGCGCGCGCACCGTGCCGCCGCGCGAGCACGGCGGCAATTGCGACATCAAGGACCTGTCGCGCGGCTCGAAGATCTATTTTCCCGTCTACGTGCCGGGGGCCGGCCTCTCGATGGGCGATCTGCATTTTAGCCAAGGCGACGGCGAGATCACGTTCTGCGGCGCCATCGAAATGGCAGGCTGGCTGCATATCAAGGTCGACCTCATCAAGGACGGTATGTCGAAATACGGGATCAAGAACCCGATCTTCAAACCGAGCCCGATCACGCCGAACTACAACGATTATCTGATTTTCGAGGGCATATCCGTCGACGAGGAGGGTAAGCAGCACTATCTCGACGTCACCGTCGCCTATCGCCAAGCCTGCCTCAATGCGATCGAATATCTGAAAAAGTTCGGCTATTCCGGCGCGCAGGCTTATTCGATCCTCGGCACCGCGCCCGTACAGGGCCATGTGTCTGGGGTCGTCGATGTGCCCAATGCCTGCGCTACGCTGTGGTTGCCGACACAGATTTTCGACTTTGACATCTTGCCCGGCGCGGCGGGGCCGAAGAAGTTCATCGACGGCTCCGTGCAAATGCCGATCGTTCTGGACAAGTGAGGCGGCCATGCCGGTCTACGACTATCTTTGCGAGGAGTGCGGCCCCTTCACCGCACTCCGGCCGATGGCCGAATATCGCGAGCCCTGCGACTGTCCGGGCTGCGGCGTTTCTACGCCGCGGGCCGTGCTGACTGCGCCGCGGCTAGCGCAGATGTCTGCGTCCAGCAGGAATGGGCACGAGACGAACGAGCGCAGCCGGCACGCGCCGCGCCGTTCCTCTGCGCATGGCGCGGGCTGTGCCTGCTGCAGCAGCGAGACAAGGAAATCGAATGCCACCAACGTTGGCGGCGCCAAGAGCTTCCCCTCTGCGCGGCCCTGGATGATCAGTCATTGATATGACGCCGGCGGATCTCGGCAGGGCCCCGCCGGCGCCAGATGCCACAACTTGGTGACTAGAGCGTTTTCCTCTCATGCTGGCTCGTAGCCGGCGGCAGCGAAGAAGTTCGCGCATTCTTGCGGCGTGAAGGCCGGCAGCAGCGCGCCGATCGTATTCCACAATCCATCGACCGTTCGCTCCG
>JAJXWB010000027.1 GCA_021781815.1 Pseudomonadota bacterium
CCCAGCAGCCACCCGACCTCATCGACGAACGCGCGGTGAAATTCCGGCGTATAGGCATCGTCCGGCGCAGCGCGCACACGCGCGTCGAGTTTGTATGCGTCGTCGCCGACGAGAATGCGCCATCGATCCGCGCGAACGCCTTCGAGAATGACCGTCGCCGCCTGCGCCGCCGTCATCGGCGCCCGCTCCAGAAAGGCCTTCGCCACATCGCCGGCGGCTGCGGCGACCTGCGCATCCGTCATCAAGGACGCATCGATCCCGCTTCTCGTCACACGCACGCGCAGCGCCGCAATCTCCGTGGGGCTGATCGCGTCGCCGCCGCCATTGTGGATCGCGCGCGAATTGGAGACGATCGAGGTGCCGATATGTCCGGGCATTACGACCGAACATTTCACATGCGGAGCGTTGAGTCGCAGATCTGTCATTAGCGCCTCGGAAAATCCCTTCACCGCAAACTTGGCGGCGCTGTACGCCGTGTGCGAAACGCCCGGCCCGATGCTCGCCCAGAAGCCATTGACGCTGGACGTGTTGACGATGTGCGCCTCCTCCGCCTTGACGAGCATTGGCAGGAAAGTCCGTACGCCCAGATAGACGCCGCCCCAGCAGATGTTGAACGTTCGCTCCCATTGTTCGCGCGTGTTGGTGAAAAAGCTGCCGCCTCCTCCTATGCCTGCGTTGTTGAACAGCAGATGGATGTGGTCGGTCGCGTGGCGCTCTGCGAGTTCGTCGCGGAACCGCTGCAACTGCCTTTCGTCGGACACATCGGCGACATGGGTCGTCACGCGCAGTCCCTGCGGCAGTCCGTCGGACTCGCACAGGCGTTTTGTCTCCGCCATCGCCTCGGCCGACACGTCGCAGATCGCGATGCTGGCGCCTTCGGCCGCAAGCTGCCGGGCAAGTTCCCGCCCCATGCCCGTGCCGCCGCCAGTTATGACTGCAATCCTGCCGGCAAAATCCTTCATGTGTCTCGCTCCGCCCGGCTGCGCGGCGTCTGTGCGCCATCGAAACGAACATAGATCGCCCGCAGGATGGTGAACAGCGCCTCGACGCCGATGCGGCCAAGCCCTCGCCCCTTCCGGGTAGCCGCTCTTAGTTCACTCCTGATCGCAAGCGCGCGTGGCCGCCAGCATTTCAAACGCTGCCCCGTTGCGCGACAATGCCCGCAACACAGGAGGAAAGATCATGGATCTTGGATTGCAGGGCAGGCGCGCGATCGTCACGGGCGCGTCGAAGGGCATCGGATTTGCATGCGCGCAGGCGCTGGCTGCAGAAGGCGTCGAGACCGTGCTTGTCGCGCGCGACGCCGGCCGGCTTGCGGCGGCGGCGCGCGAAATTGGCAAGTCGGCGTCGACCTTCGCAGCCGATCTGTCGAAGGCGGACGAGCGCCTTCGCCTCGCCGCCGCCCACCCCGCGCCGGACATTCTCGTCAACAACGCCGGCTCGATTCCTGGCGGCGATCTGTTTGACATCACGCTTGACGCATGGCGCGACGCCTGGAGTCTGAAAGTCTTCGGCTACATCCACCTGACCCAGCTCTATCTGAAGGACATGATGGCGCGGCGCTCCGGGAGCGTCGTCAACATCATCGGACTGGCCGGCGTCGCGCCGAGGTGGGACTACGTGTGCGGCGCGGCCGGCAACGCCGCCCTCATCGCCTTCACAAGAGCCGTCGGCGGAAAGACGCCCGGCAGCGGCGTGCGCGTTTTCGGCGTCAACCCCGCCTCAACCCGCACCGACCGTATCGTCGAGCTTTCAAAAGCGCGCGCACGCCAACGCGACGGCGACGATCGCCGCTGGGAGGAATTTCTGACTGGCCTGCCGTTCGGCCGCCCCGCGGAGCCTGAAGAGATCGCCGCGCTCACGACCGCGCTCGTTTCCGACCGCGTCGGCTACGTCAGCGGAACGGTGGTCGACGTCGACGGCGGGATTCAGTTTCGCTGAGCGGAACGAAGCTCCATCGCGGGACGCCGCCGGCTCCGAACGGCGACGCTTCCGGTAACTCTTTACTTACAGTTGCGAATATTAGAAGGTGTCACTATATCGGGAGGCAATATCGGCCGATGCGCTCCCTGTTGCGTCGGTAACCTGTCGGCATGAACGACCGGGCAACCTTCCCCCGAGCGTCAGCGCCGCGCCGCAAGAGGCCAAGTGATCGATGCTGTCACCCGTGCTCGAAAAGCCCCACTTCGACGATCTCGACCGGATGCTCGAAAAAGCCCGCGAGGCCAGCGACTTCCTGAAGGCGCTGTCGCACGAATCGCGGCTGGTGCTGCTGTGCCTGCTTGCGGAGCAGGAGCGATCCGTAAGCGAACTCGAGTCGCTTCTGGGCGAGCGCCAGTCGACTGTCTCCCAGCAATTGTCGCGCCTGCGACTCGAAGGGCTTGTAGCGACCCGGCGCGAGGGAAAGGCGATCTATTATTCGCTGGCGAGCGACGAAGTGCGCCTCGTGCTGAACGCCCTTTATGCTGCGTTCTGCGGCCAGGGCGACGAAATCTCACCGAATACCTGACCGATCAGGCCAGATCTGCGGCAAGAAGATCGCGCGCTTCGGGCGCCAGAGTAATCTCCGCCTGATAGTTTGGATGGTCGACGCCCGCGCGGATCGCCGCGCCGGCCTTCACTGCATCCGCCATGTCCGCCGTCAGCTCGAACCTGAGGAAATGCACGGCCGAAGTCTTGGAACCGGTTTCGCGCTCCAGATCCTCGTTGGCGATCGGGCTGACGCGCGCGAAATCCGCGACCTGCACCCAGACAGCCTTCTCGATTCCAATGAGCCGCGACAGCGCCGCCCGGCGCTCTTCGACATCGGGATATTCGACCATGAAGGTCGCTTTCCAATTCCGCCCATCAGGGATGAGCGGATTGTAGACGTCGAGTTCTTCCTGAATCAGTTCCGGCTCGAAGATGCGTTCGAGCCGCAGCATCTCCTGCACCTGATATTGCATCGTGAGCGCGTCCTCGAAATGCAGCGAGGCATGCTCGCCGAGCGGCGCGATCCTGAGTTTCTTGTGCGCCATCACCTTCGCGCGAAATTCGTTTCGCACGCGCGCATACTGCTCGAGACTGAACAGATTCTCGTGCGTCAGCATCAAACTAGACTCCATATGCCTTGCGCAGCAGCGTGATCGGATGCTCGGCGCTTCCGACGCCTCTGGCGCGTGAAATGTGGTGGCCCGCCATTGCGCAGTCCGAGCCGTAATGATCGGGCGCAGCCTGATCGACGCGCGTCACGACCGGCTTGACAATCTTCATCGACAGCGCGTGGAATTCTTCCTTCACTGCGTAGGTGCCGTCGTGGCCCGAACAGCGTTCGATCGTCTCGATCGTCGTGTCGGGGATGAGCGACAGCGCCTCCTTCGTCTTCGGCCCGATGTTCTGCACGCGCTGATGGCAGGCGGCGTGATAGACGACCTTGCCCAGCCCCTGCTTGAAGTCTGTCTTCAGCAAGCCTTCCTTGTGCCTGATCATCAGATACTCGAACGGATCGAAGAACGCCGCCTTCACTTTCGCCACGTCCGGGTCATCCGGAAACATGAGCGGGATTTCCTGCTTGAACATCAGCACACAGGACGGCACCAGCGCAGTCAGATCCCAGCCCTGATCAACGAGGCGGGCGAGCACGGGAATATTCGCATCCCTGGCGCGCTGCACCGCTTCAAGATCGCCGAGTTCGAGCTTTGGCATTCCGCAGCATTGCTCTTTCTGCGCGAGCGTCACGGGTATGCCGTTATGCTCGAACACGGCGACGAGATCTTCGCCGGGCGCGGGTTCGTTGGCGTTCATGAAGCACGTTGCGAACAGCGCGACCTTGCCCCTGGTGCGGCCCGCCGCCTGCCCCGGCGTATCGACGGGCAGTACGGACAGGCGTTTTCGCAGCGGCTTTGTCGTGAATTCCGGCAACCAGGCCTCGGCATGGACGCCGCCAACTCGCTGCAGAACCCGTCGCAGCGTCGTGTTCCTGTTGACGGCGTTGACCACCGGCGCAGCAACCGGGTTGGCGAGCGCCGCGCCCATCAGATCGGTCGACGTCAGCGCGCGATCGCGCAGCTTCGTCTCGCCCTTGCTGTGGCGCAGCGCCTTGGCGCGCAGCATCAGGTGCGGGAAATCGAGGTTCCACTCGTGCGGCGGCACGTAGGGACATTTTGTCATGTAGCAGAGGTCGCACAGATAGCACTGGTCGACCACCTTCCAGTAATCGGCCTTGGCGACCCCGTCGACTTCCAGCGAATCGGAGTTGTCGACCAGATCAAACAGCGTCGGAAATGACTGGCAAAGGCTGACGCAACGGCGGCAGCCATGACAGATGTCGAACACGCGCTCAAGTTCCGCGTTCAACGCCGTCTCGTCATAGAATTCCGGATTCCGCCAGTCGAGCGGATGGCGCGTCGGCGCTTCGAGATTGCCTTCACGGGGAACGGCCACGGGCTTTCCTTCATTCGGCATTCGCACGGCGCCCGGAAATTCCTTCCCGCGGCCGCTGGACTCCGGTTCTCCGGCGCCCGTTGACGTTTCCGGATTCCCGAGCGCCTGACTTGCGCCAGGCGCCGGAACCGACATCGATCCTGCCGAGCCGGATCAACCCAGTTCGTTCAGAGCCTTCTGATACCGATTGGCATGCGAGCGCTCCGCCTTGGCGAGAGTCTCGAACCAGTCGGCGATCTCGTCAAAACCTTCCGCGCGCGCATCTTTCGCCATGCCTGGATACATGTCCGTGTACTCGTGCGTCTCGCCCGCCACTGCGGCCGCCAGATTGTCCTTGGTCGGTCCGATCGGCAGACCCGTGGCCGGATCGCCCGAGGCTTCGAGATATTCGAGATGGCCGTGCGCGTGGCCGGTCTCGCCTTCGGCCGTCGAGCGGAACAGCGCGGCGACGTCAGCATGACCTTCAACGTCGGCCTTGTTTGCGAAATAGAGATAGCGGCGGTTTGCCTGCGACTCGCCGGCAAAAGCGTCTTTCAGGTGTTGTTCGGTCTTCGAACCCTTGAGTTGCAACTGCGCCTCCTGTGCAATCGTGTTGCCGGCCCGACACAGGGGTGGGGCCGGTTGCGGCGCCATCCTAGGGCGTCGTAGTTTAGAATCAATCTAAATTTTGCTCCGCAACATCCCTACAGGTACACCGCCCCCATGCCGCCGGCCGGATAGCGTGTCCCCGACGCGGCGCCTGGCGGGATGGACGCCGACAGTTCCGCGACCTCCGCCGATGTCAACGTCACATCGAGCGCGCCGAGATTCTCGTCAAACCGCGCCGCATAGCGCGTTCCGGGGATGGCGACGACATCCTCGCCCTGCGCCAGCACCCAGGCGAGCGCGATCTGCGCGGCGGTGCAGCCTTTGTGCGCGGCCTGCGCCTCGATGCGCTCGACCAGAACGCGGTTGCTCGCGAAATTCTGGGGCTGAAAGCGTGGGTGCTGCGCCCGACGTCCGTCGATGTCATCGAGAGTTTTCAGGGCGCCGGTGAGAAAACCGCGGCCCAGCGGCGAATAGGCGACAAAACTGATGCCCAGATCACGGGTCGTCGCGCGCGTCTCCTCTGCCTCCTGCCTGTAGAGCAGCGAATATTCGGTCTGCACGACAGCGATCGGATGCGCTGCATGCGCGCGTCTGATCGTCTCGGGCCGCGCCTCCGAAAGGCCGAGCGCGCGGACCTTGCCCTGCGCGACGAGTTTCCCCATCGCCCCGACAGTTTCCTCGATCGGCACGTGCGGATCGACGCGATGCTGATAAAATATATCGATTACGTCGACTCCGAGCCGCTGCAGGCAGGCGTCACAGGCCTGCGCCACATATTCCGGACGGCCGTCGACGCCGTTGCCCTGCCCTTCACGCCGGACCTGCCCGAACTTCGTGGCGAGCACGATCTCGTCGCGTCGCCCCTTGATCGCGCGGCCCACAACGCTCTCGCTGTGTCCCCAGCCATACATGTCGGCTGTATCGAGATGGTTCACGCCGCAATCGATTGCATGAAGGATCAGCTTCTCGGATTCGGCGTCGTCGGCCGCGCCGTAGACGCCGGCGAGAGACATGCAGCCGAGGCCGACGGGCGAGACGGTCAGGTCGCTCGCGCCAAGCCTCCGGCGTGCGGAAATTGCAACATTGGTCATACGCGGCCTTTCGTTCGTTGATCGACCGAAGTCAAACACTGGAGCTTGCGCCGCCGGAGAAAGCGGCGATCGCCGAGCGGCTCATCGCGCCGCTCTGACGACGAACCTCTTGTCCGCGCGAAAACAGGATCATGGTTGGAATGCTCCGGATGCCGTAACGCGCGGCTATGTCCGGCGCAGCTTCTGTATCAAGCTTGGCCAGCCGCACCTGCGGTTCGAGACTTCGCGCCGCCGCTTCGAATTCCGGCGCCATCGCCCGGCACGGTCCGCACCAGGCGGCCCAGAAATCGACCAGAACAGGTATTTCGGTCTTGCCGACAAGGCGATCGAACGCCTCGGCGCTGCTCAATTCCGTTGGGCGCCCATCGAAGAGAGGCGCGTGACATCTGCCGCATGTCGGCAGTTCTCCCGCCGAAAGCCGCGACCGCGGCGATCGGTTAAGCCCGCCGCAATGCGGGCAGGCGATGATCAGATTGTCGTCCACGGCTCCTGCTCCCGGCCGGCGTGTCTGTCTCCAGAGGATACGACCCTCTGGGCTGTCACGATACAGGTAGGCGCTCGCTGACGATTTCGGAAGACCTGCGGGCGACAGGAAACCCCGGGGCCCTTCTCGGCCGGGACTTCGAACAGACCGGGGACGCTGCGGCGCACCGCCGCACCGCGGACTCTGCCGCCTGTGCGAGGGCGAGGCCTGATCGACTTGCGCAGGAACGGAAGTTGCTCCACGCCTCACTTGCGGCGCAGGATCGTCATCTTCACCACATCGCCGAACAGCAGCCGCTCATGAACGCAAAACAATCCGGCGGCCTCGAAATATTCCTCGGTGCGCGGGCGATAGGTTCCGTCGAAGGCGAAGCGGAGCCAGGGCGACATGACGCGCATTCCCGCCCGCACAAGGGGGCGTTCCGACATGCAATAATCGACCAGCCGGATTTCGCCGTCGGATTTGCAGATGCGCGCGAGTTCCCGAAGCGCCGGCAATTGCCCGCCCTCCGGGATGCACATGAACACGAATGTCGCGACGACCGCATCGAACGTCGCATCCGCGAAATGGAGATTCGCGAGATCCATGTGGCGAAAGTCGATCGCACGGCCGACGCGCCGGGCGCGCAGGCGAGCCTGTTCGAGCATCGGCGCGCTGGCGTCGACCGCCGTGATGCGCGCGCCGTGCGGATAAGCGAAGATGTTGCAGCCGGTGCCCGCGCCCGCGTCGAGAATGTCGCCGTCGAGCCCGCGGAACACATCCACCCGCAGACGCCGTTTCCATAGCCTTTCATATGGCCCGTCGAGCAGATCATAGATTGGCGCGATGCGGTCATAGGTCTTTGGCAAGGCCGTCATGCGACGTGGCGTCCGCTTTGTGTTGGTTGGCGGAGAATGCCGAAATATTTCGACGGTTTTGCAACAGTCCCGCCCCAGAGCGTCATAAGCGCGCGCCACGCCTCCCCGGCGCGCTGTAATAGACGGCGACCATACTGGCGGCGAAGCAGGCCGCCAGCGCCGAAATCGCGCCGAACAGGCTGCCGGTCCATACCTGCGTCCAGCCGATCAAGGTCGGGCTCAGCGCGGAACCGGAGGCGCCGATCGAACTGACCAGCGCAATGCCGCCCGCACGCGCCCCCTTGCCGAAGACTTCGGCCGGCAAGGTCCAGAACAGGGCAAGGAAGGAGAAGACGCCGACCGAGGCCGCCATGAGGGTGAGGGTCGTCGCATCGGGACGTTGTGCGGCGAGCGGCAGCGCCAGATATGCGGCGCTGACGCCGAGCCCGCAGATGACCAGATGCCAGCGACGTTCCTGCGTCCGATCGGAGTTCCAGCCGACCAGCGCCATACCCATTGCGCCGGCAAGGAAGATCGCTGCTGCGCGCCAACCGATTTCGGACAGGCTTCTTGCGCCCGAATTGCGCAGCAGCGTCGGAACCCACAGCAGCAGCACGCTCTGCGCCGCATAGAATGTGAAATAGATGAGCGCCAGAACATAGGTGCGAGGACGCCGCAATGCGTCATTGAACGTGCAGGATGCAGTCGCCGAACCAGCATCGTTTTCGAGATCCTGCTCCAGGCGCCTCTTCTCCTCTGTCGACAGAAAGCGCGCGGTTGCGGGGCGATCCGGCAGATGGAGCCACGCAACGACGCCCAGCAGGATTGCCGGCGCGCCCTCGATCATGAACAGCCATTGCCAGCCGCGCAGGCCCGCGACGCCGGCCATGCTGGTCATGATCCAGCTCGACGCTGGCCCGGCGATCAGGCCTGATATGGGCACGCCTATCGCGAACAGCGAGGTGATGCGCCCGCGCCAGGCGTTCGGAAACCAGAGCGTGAGATAATACAGGATGCCGGGGAAGAAGCCGGCTTCCGCTGCGCCGATCAGAAAGCGCGCGCCAAAGAATTCCCAGCGGCTCGATGCAAACGCCATCGCAATGGTGGCCCCGCCCCATATCGCCATGATGCGCAGGAGCGTCGCCCGGAGTCCGACGCGCTCGAGCAGAAGGTTGCTCGGCACTTCAAACAGGATGTAGCCGATGTAGAGGATGCCGGCAGCCATACCGAAATCGGCCTCATTGAAACGCAGATCATTCATGAACTGCAGCTTCGCGTACCCGACGTTCAGCCGGTCGATCATGGCGACGATGTAGCAAAGCAGCAGCAGCGGCGTGAGCGACAGCGCCGCACGATGATAAGGCGCAGCTACAGGTCGGGGCGCAGGTTGCAGGTCCAGCATGAACTCGATCCGTCCGAAGGTAAGCCGACACGGTTGAACTCAGAAGGTGCGCGGCAGTCTTGCTTGCAGGTCCGGATTGACGGGCCGCCACGCGCAATCGCGAGACGTATTTTATGTCCTGATCGTTTACCCATTCTCTACGACTCTCTTTGTCCTGGGCCGAACACGGCGTAAGAGAAACCGCAGTGGAGGCTGCGACATGAATGTTCGCGACATCATCTTTCAGGAAATCGCGGGCGTCGCCGCGCAGCAGAAAAAGAAGATCGGGCCGTTCGACGAGAACAGCCCGTTGCTGGGAATTGGACTCGATTCCCTCTGCTTCGCGATCCTGGTCGCTCGTCTCGAAGAGCGTTTCGATGTCGATCCATTCGAATCTGCGGAATTGAATTCGCTGCCGACGACAGTCGGCGATCTTGTCGAAATGTATGAACGCGTCGTCGCCTGAGCCGAACCCGCGCCGACTCGCCGATCTCGCTGCCGGCACGATCGTCAGCGACCGCGATACGACGATCGATCTCGCCGCTCTGGCCCGCGGAACGACGCTCGGCGGCGGCGCGCCGCTGCTCGCCGGCAGGTCGGTTCTGATCTCGGTTGCATCGCAGCCGCCTGCTGTTGCTGCGGCGGTGGAACTCGACGGCCTTGCGCATCGTTTCGTGCTGGCGCCGCCCGATCTCGCCGCCGACCATATGCGCGCAGTGATCGCGGACGCGGGGATCGATTTCATCGTCTCGGACCACCCGCAGCTTTTCGCAGGATTCGGCTGCGGCGTGGTCCCGTTGACGCTTCCAGTCGCCGACGCCTCGCCGGTGCGACGCGATTTCGATACGCAATGGACGCTTCTGACCTCAGGCACGTCCGGGCGGCCGAAGCTGGCGGCTCATACGCTCGCCGCGCTGACGGGCGCGATCCCGCAGCGCCCGGATCGCGGCGCGCGCGCCGTCTGGGCGACCTTCTATGACATCCGCCGCTACGGCGGCCTGCAGATAATGCTGCGGGCGATTATCGGCGGAACGGCCCTGGCGCTGACGAGCCCCGGCGAAAGCTTGCGCGACCATCTGCATCGCCTCGGCGCGCTTGGCGTCACCGCCATGTCCGGCACGCCTTCGCATTGGCGTCGCGTGTTGATGACGCCCGATCGTGGCGATTTCGCTCCCGCCTATATCAGACTCTCCGGCGAAATCGCCGACCAGATGATTCTCGACGCGCTGCATGCGGCGTTCCCGCAGGCGAAAATCGGCCACGCCTACGCGTCGACTGAAGCAGGCGTCGCCTTTGCTGTCGACGACGGTCGCCAGGGATTTCCTGCGTTCTTGCTCGAGCGCGCGACAAACGGCGTCGAAATGCGAATCGCCGATGGCGCATTGCAGATAAGATCGCCGCGCGCGGCCTCGTTTTATGTGGCGCCGGACGCGCCGCCCCTCGCCGGCCCGGACGGATTCATCGACACCGGCGATCTGGTGGAACGGCGCGGTGACCGCTACGCTTTCGTTGGCCGCCGCGGCGGCATCGTCAATGTCGGCGGCCTCAAGGTGAACCCGGAGGAGGTCGAGGCAATCATCAACCAGCATCCGCTGGTCCGTATGGCGCTCGTGCGTGGACGCAGAAATCCGGTGACGGGCGCGCTCGTGGTCGCTGATGTGGTTTTGCACGACGGCGTCACAGCCGACGATGCATTGAGCCGCGAGATCATGGACATGTGTCTGAATGCGCTTGCGCCGCACAAGGCGCCGGCGATCGTCCGGTTCGTCCCGGACTTGCCGCTCACGCCCGCCGGCAAGCTCAGCCGAGACCCGGCGCAGACCTCGAAGAAACCACCCGATGCGTAATGTGATCGTCACAGGCGGAAGTCGCGGCATCGGCCTCGGCATCGTTCGCACGCTGGCGAACGCCGGCTATCGAGCGATTGCCGTAGCGCGAAGCCGATCCAGCGCGCTCGACGACGCGATCGAAGAGCCGCGCCGGAATGCTTGCGGCGAAGTGCGTTTCGCATCGTTCGATCTCGATCGTCTCGACGCGGCGGCGGATTTCATCCGTTCGCTACGCAAGGAGCACGGCCCGATCTACGGGCTCGTCAACAACGCCGGTATCAGCGTCGAGGGCATGTTGTCGACGATGGCGACTGTCGACATCGAGAGGCTGGTGCGCATCAACACGACCGCGCCCATGGTGCTGACAAAATATGCCGTGCGGCAGATGATGGCCGCCGGCGAAGGTCGCATCGTCAATATCTCGTCGATCGTCGCGTCAACGGGCTATTCAGGCCTCTCCGTCTATGCCGCGACGAAGGCCTCGATGATCGGCTTCACCCGCTCGCTCGCGCGCGAAGTCGGCCCCCTGGGCGTCACTGTCAACGCAGTGGCGCCGGGCTTCGTCGACACAGATCTTACGGCGCACATGCCGGCGCAGAATCGCGCCGCCGTGGCGCGCCGCGCGGCGCTCAGGCGCCTGCCGCAAATCGAGGACGTCGCGCGCGCCGTCCTCTATCTGATCGGCGAGGACGCGCGCAATGTCACAGGAACCGTATTGACGATCGACGCCGGCGGAACGGCGTGACAGACGGCGCAGCTCCACCATTCGAAGAAAAGGCCGCGCTGCGGCGCGCGAAATACGACTGGCTGCGCGCGCTCGAACGCACCGCGTCGATTGAGTCGGCCTCGACGCGCACCCTTGGCGTCGTCCTCGATGAACGCGCGGCCGAAACGCCTCTGGCTCCCGCGCTGATCGGCGAAACGGAAACGCTCGCCTATGGCGCGCTCGCGGCGCTGGCCAATCGCGTCGCCCGCTGGGCGGTCGCGCAAGGCCTTCATCGCGGCGATCGCGTCGCGCTCGTCATGAGCAATGCGCCGGCATATGCCGCAATCTGGATCGGCCTGTCGCGGATCGGACTCGTCGTCGCGCTGATTGGCCCGCACCTCGCTGGCGAGAGCCTCGCCGGTTGCATCGCCGCCGCCTCGCCAAAACTGATCCTGGCCGATGCGGACGCGGGCGAGGCTGCGCGCAAGGCGCTGCGTGGCGCCGCTGCTCCTCCCCTGTGGTTGTTCGACGCCAGCGCGGACGCGCCTGACGCTCTCGGCCCCGCGCTCGCCAACCTGTCCGGCGCGCCGCTGGACAGCGACCTGTTCGTTCCACCGACGCTCGCCGATCCGGCGCTGTTGATCTACACGTCGGGCACAACCGGCCTGCCGAAGGCTGCGAATGTCAGCCATTCCCGCGTGATGATGTGGAGCGAGTGGCTTGCCGGCCTCATGGATGCGCAACCGCAGGATCGCCTTTACGACTGCCTGCCGATGCATCACAGCATAGGCGGTGTCGCCGCCCCGGGCGCAATGCTGGTGGCCGGCGGCGGCGTCATCGTGCGCCGCTCATTTTCGGCGAGCCGCTTCTGGTCCGATATCGCGCAGTCCGGAGCAACCATCTTCCAGTATATTGGCGAGTTGCCTCGTTATCTGCTCCGCGCCTCGACAGGCATGCCGCAGCATCACGCCCTGCGGCTTGCGATCGGCGCAGGGTTGCGTGGCGACATATGGGATGACTTCCAGCGCCGTTTCGCGATCCCGCGCATTCTCGAATTCTACGCCGCCACGGAGGGCGTATTTTCTCTGTTCAATGTCGAGGGCAAGCCCGGCGCGATCGGCCGCATGCCGCCTTTCATTGCGCACCGTTCGCCGATTGCGCTCGTGGAGTTTGACGAAGAAACCAGCCTGCCCCGGCGTGAAGCAGACGGTTTTTGTCGGCGATGCGCAACAAACGACACAGGCGAAGCGATCGGCCGGATCGAACAATTCGCATCGACGCCCGCCGCGCGCTTCGAGGGATATATCAACGCCGGGGAAACCCGCCGCAAGATCCTGCGCGACGTATTCACAAAGGGTGACGCCTGGTTTCGCACCGGCGACCTCATGCGCCAGGACGAACAGGGCTATTTCTATTTCGTCGACAGGATCGGCGACACCTTCCGCTGGAAGGGCGAGAATGTATCGACCGCGCAGGTTGAAACCATTCTGGCGCGCGTGCCCGGCGTGAGGCAGGCCTGCGTCTATGGAATAGCTGTTCCTGCCGCGGACGGCCGCGCCGGGATGGCCGCGCTGGTGGTGGACGGCGACTTCGATGTTGCGCGCCTTGCACGCGAGACGCAAGCGCATCTTCCGCATTTCGCGCGCCCCCGAGTCTTGCGCATTCTCGCGGATTTGGCCACGACCGGAACATTCCGACCAAAGAAGGCCGAGCTTGCGAAGGATGGCTTCGATCCCGCACAAATCGCGGATGCTTTGTATGCGCTCGACGTGGAGCGCGCGACATATGAACGACTCGATCGGGCGCTCCACGCGCAAATCCTTTCGGGAGCGTGGCGACTGTAATCCGGGATCTATGTCCCCTCCTCGCCAAAGCGCGCGCGCGTGAAGGGGCACATTGCGAGCTGCGTATAGGCGAGATCGCCCAGTCGTGGTCGCTCGCCCTTGAACCATCGGGGGTTGAGTCCCGCCGAGTACCGCCCAAACAGGCCAGGCGGCGGTCCGTTGGCGTCGACGCGCATGAGCAGCTTCCCGCGCGCGAGAAGATAGCGGCCGAGCGGTCCGGCAAAGCGAAAGAAACTGTCGATGTCTCTGCAATAGACCAGTTGCGCGCTGGGGACGACGCGCTTCACCGGCTCAGGGTGAAACACGAACGGATAGGCCGCGCCGCCAGTGACGCACCAGACGCAGATGCAGCCATAGCCTGCATGGTCCGACATCAGTTTTCGTTCGAAATCGCTGCAGGTCTCTTGCGTCGCGGCGCTGCCGGCGACCACTCGGACGCCCGCTTCCTTCCCGACCATCAGGGCGTTGACAAGCGTCGACATGGTGAATTGTCCGGCCGAATAGCAGTAAAATCCCTGCCGCTCGACAATCGGCCGTGTCCATTCGCGTGCGGATACATTGATGTACGTCACGTCTTTCCGCTTTAATCCCCGCGCGAAAAACACGCTGGCCAGCGGCCGGAATTCGGCCTCCACAAACCAGCTCGTTACATGGCATCGCACGAAGCTGTCCGCGCCCTCGCCGAATCGGGTGAAGATCAACAGGATCGCGCCGATGATCCGTCCGCCCCGCTTCAGCGCATAGCCGAATTTCGGATAGGCGTCGGGCGTCGCGCGCCGCCGCAACGTATCGAACAGGGACTGATAAAAGCTTGTCGGATAGCCGAATCCGCGCGCAAGAAAGGCCGCGAGTTCGCCGAGGTCGGCGTCTTCAATCTCGCAGACAATGATGGCCTCGATCAAAGCTTGCGGCGACCCCATCTTCCCCCGCCAGCGGCGCGTGGCTCTCGATGCGACTATTCGACAGGATATACTGCTGCATCTTCGATTGGCGACGATGGATCCGCGACCATCATCGCCTGTTGGTTAACGATGCGGCGCGCCTCGTCCGGAGCCGGCCTCGCGCTGCTGTTTGCTCTGCATCAAGTCTTGCGCCGTCGCCTGGGCGTAACGATTTGATGATTTTCGGGAGATGCGTGATGGCCAATCGCAATCGACCTGCACTGAACCTTGTCGGACGGCAATTGCCGCCCTCCGCCGCCGCTCCAGCGCAAACTGCCCCATCCGCCCCTTCGCAGGCGTCTGTTGATTTCGCAGCGGGGCCTGAGGCCGAACCGCCATTGTCCGCCGATGCATGGACCGAAACCCTCGACCACACGCTGCACGCCTTCTCGGCGCGCCTGACCGGCGGCCTGTCGCCGGCCGCGCTGATGGCGGCCTATATGGACTGGGCTGTGCATCTGGCGGCTTCGCCGGGCAAGCAGACCCGGCTCGCCACGAAGGCGGCGCGCAAGACATGGCGGCTGCTGGACTATGCGCGGCGCCGCGCGACCGAGGGCGGCGAGGCGAAGGCAGCCATCGAGCCGCTGCCGCAGGATAAGCGCTTCGCCGACCCCGTCTGGCGTCAATGGCCCTATGACTTCATCAGTCAGGCGTTCCTGCTCAATCAGCAATGGTGGCATAACGCGACGACCGGGGTCGGCGGCGTCACGAAACATCATGAGGAGATGATCGAATTCGGCGCGCGCCAGATCCTCGACATGGTCTCGCCCTCGAATTTCCTTGCGACCAATCCCGTCGTCCTCAAGAAGACCATGGAGGAAGGCGGCGCCAACCTTGTGCGCGGCTTCCACAACTGGCTCGACGACATCGACCGCGCGGCAGCCGGCAAGCGGCCGGCGGGCGCAGAAAACTTCAGGCCGGGCCACGAGGTCGCAGTCACGCCGGGCAAGGTGGTGTTCAGAAACCGCCTGATCGAATTGATCCAGTATGAGCCGACGACAGCGACGGTGCGGCCCGAACCGATCCTGATCACGCCGGCATGGATCATGAAATATTACATTCTCGACCTGTCGCCGCAGAATTCGCTCGTCCGTTATCTGACGGAGCAAGGGTTCGCCGTCTTCATGATCTCCTGGAAGAACCCGACCGCCGAAGACCGCGACCTGTCGATGGACGACTACCGGCGACTGGGCGTGATCGCGGCGCTCGACGCCATTTCCGGCCTCGCGCCCGGCCGCCGAATTCATGCAGCCGGCTATTGCATCGGCGGCACTCTGCTGGCGATTACGGCCGCAGCCATGGCCCGCGACGGCGACGATCGGCTGAAGACGATCACACTGTTCGCTGCGCAGACCGACTTCACCGAGTCCGGCGAACTGATGCTGTTCATCGACGACAGCCAGATCGCCTTCCTCGAAGGCCTGATGCGGGACCAGGGTTTCCTTGATCGCTCGCAAATGGCCGGCGCATTCCAGCTACTCCGTTCGAACGACCTGGTCTGGTCCTATGCGCTCAAGAACTATCTCCTGGGCAAGCGCGAACCGATGACCGATCTCATGGCGTGGAACTCGGATTCGACGCGCATGCCCTGGCGCATGCATAGCGAATACCTGCGCCGGCTGTTCCTGAACAACGACCTCGCGGAAGGACGGTTTTTGGCGGGCGGACGGCCGATCGCGCTCAGCGACATCCACGCGCCCCTGTTTTCGGTCGGCACGGAGCGCGACCATGTGGCGCCGTGGCGTTCAACCTACAAGGTTCATTTCCTGGTCGACGCTGACGTGACCTTTCTCCTCGCCTCAGGCGGCCACAACGCCGGCATCGTATCGGAGATAGGCCACCCTCGCCGTCACTTCCGCATCGCGACCAAGGCGCGCGACGCGCACTATGTCGACCCCGATCTCTGGCTCGAGGCCGCGCCGCGAAAGGAGGGCTCGTGGTGGCCCGAATGGACGGTATGGCTCGCGGAACGCTCCGGCGCGCGCGCCGCACCGCCGAAAATGGGGCCTGCGCTCGCCGATGCGCCGGGAATATACGTGCTTCAGCCTTGAAGGCGTCAGCCGCTTGCCCGCGAGATCAGGCGCGGCGGGGCTCACATCAGTTCATGCACGACGCGCAGCAGCACTTCGTCGGCAAAAGGCTTGCTGACGATCTGCGATTGTCGGAAATCCCGGGGCAGGCGATCTGAGCCATAGGCGGTCACGAAGACAAAGGGAACGCCGCGGCTGGCCAAGATCGTCGCCACCTGGTCGATCGGGCCGCCGTGGATATTAAGGTCAAGCAGCGCGCCGTCCAGTTGCTCCCTGCTTGCGAGCGCGGTCGCTTCGTCGAGCGAACCCACCGGGCCGACCACCTCGGCGCCGTCCACCTCGAGCAGCCAGGCGATATGGCCCGCGATAAAGAACTCGTCCTCGACGACCAGAAAGCGTTTCATCGAATGTTCCCATTCTCAGACAGCCTGAGCGTCGACGCCGCGCCGCAGGACGCGCCGGCCAATTGTTAGGAGATTTTCGCGCCCGCGCAAAGCCGGATTGGCCACGCAACCGACAAGGCTCAGGTGGCGTCCGGCGATTGTGTCGCGCTCGGCCCGCGCACAAGCTCGCAATCCCCTTCGCCCGACCCGATCGCCGCCCCCGCCCCTTCGAGCTGGTCCAGCACATGCAGAAGCCGCTCGGGAACGGGTTCGTTTACGGTCGCGCTGAAGAAATCGCGGAGGTGCCGGCCGATATGGGACTGAATTTTCGCGTCTAGCGACGGCGCCCCTTGGCTGGCCGAGTTCCGTTTCATGCGGCGGCTCTCACTGCGTGACGGAAACAGTCCCGTTGCCGCGTCCGGCTGTCGGATATCAGCGGTCAGTCCATTTTCAGTCAAGCGCCCCGCGCAAAACCGATGGACATTGATGCGCTCCGCACACGGCAGGCCGCAGCCAGGCAAGCATACCCTCCCGAAATCTTGGCGGGACGGCGGGCCGACGCTGCTGGCGATCAGGTAATATTAGCCTTGCGCCGGCCCACATCACACGCCGAGCAGTTCCGCGCCGGCGGCGCCCATCAGAAAGCCATGTGAAAATTGCGCGCCCGGCGCGTTTTCGGCAAGGCGCCTTTGCGCCTCTTCCGGCGCCAGATCGCCATCGAGCGCCGCGCGAAACGCGCGCGCCACCTCGACGAAATCGCCGCTGTGCGGCGACAGGCGCAGCGCGCCAACGCCCGCGCCCGCCAGCGCCTCGAGATCGCCGATAACGCTGCAGTAGGAATTCGACATTGTCTGCACGCCGTTGATCGTCAGGAATGCCTCGTCGTCGAGCGTGTCCACGCCGAGGCCGTCCGGGTCTACGCCGCAGACGAACTGACAGGAATCCTTGGTGAGGTTGTGCGCGCGCGCATGATAGCAGCGAGCGGACATCGCAAGCGGGATGCGGCCATAGGCCCAGACCTCCGCATCGACGCCCACCGCAGCAGCCGCCGCCGCCAGCGCCGAAACGGCCGCAAACGGCAGCTCCGGCGGCAGACAGATCGAGCGCGCGCCCTTTCGCGCCAGAAATCCCAGCGTTCCCTCGCTATAAACGTTGACGAGCGGTCCGACCTCGAAGCCGGGTCTCGCCCAGGCGAGCGCGGTCAGGTCATTGACCTCGACCGCCGCCTCGCCGGCGAACAACTCGGCCGCCGCGCGCCGTTCGCGAACCGTCGTGAGCAGGCCGAGCGAGGCGAGCACGACTTTCTTTCCGCCACGCTGCAATCGTTCGACAACCTCGAGGATGCGGTCCTCATAGAATGGCGTGCGCTTCGAGCAGACCACCTCGCCGACGACGACCTTGTCGACCGGCGCCTCGTCGGCGACCCGTGCATAGAAGTCCATCCAGGTCTCGACCGGCCAGTTGAACAGTACCGGCCCGACGGTAAGCCGCATGTCCTTCGTCATCGGCGCGCCGCTCATCGCCAGGTCTTCCGATAGGCGCCGGCCGTGGTCTGCTGGCCTTCGGTCAGCCGACGCAGATCGCTGGCGGGGATGGGCCGCCCGGCCAAATGCGCGTCCACGGCGCGGCGAAAACTGCTGACGACCGCCTCGGTATAGGCGCGGCTGCGCTGACGCCCTTCGATTTTCAGCGCGACGACGCCAGCATCCGCAAGTTGCGGAATGAGCGCAGCCGCATCGAGGCTGACCGGCTCCTCGAACACGTGGCCGATATGATCGCCTGCGCGAAAACAGCCCTTGCACAGCGTCGGATAGGGCGCCGGCGCGCCTTGCGGAGAGCGGTGAATGGCGAAGCCGCCGAGCCGCGACGCCAGGTCGCCGCCCTCCTCGCGATATTCGACATGACTTGCCGGCGAGCAGACGCCATTCATGTTCGGCGACTTTCCGGTGGCGTAGGACGACAGCGAGCAGCGCCCCTCAGCCATGACGCACAGGCCGCCGAAGATGAAGACTTCGGTTTCGACGTCGATCTCGCGATTGATCGCCGCGATTTCCTGCACGGTGAGCACGCGCGGCAGCACGACCCGCTTGACGCCGAATTCGCGCGCGTAAAAATTGATTGCGTCCGCGTTGGCGGCCGCCGCCTGCACGGAGAGGTGCAGCCGCAGCTTCGGGTGCTGGTCGGCCACATGCGCGAGCAGGCCGATGTCCGCCAGAATGACCGCATCCGCGGCGCGCGCCTCGGCGTCGGCCACCGCCTTGCGCCAGAAATCGCCAGCGCCTGCACGCGGAAAGGTGTTGATCGCGACCAGCACCTTGGCGCCGCGCTTATGCGCATAATCGATGCCCGCCGCCATCTCGTCGCGCGAAAAATTGAGCCCTGGAAAATTGCGCGCATTGGTCTCGTCGGCAAAGCCGCAATAGATCGTGTCGGCGCCGGCGTCGACCGCGGTGCGCAGCGCCGCCGGAGTGCCTGCCGGGCAGACGAGTTCGAGACGTTTCGTCATGGTCATGAAGCGTGTCCAGGCGCCCGCGACAGGGCGACGCTCGTCAGGCGCTCCGCGATCCGCAGCGCGCGGCGCAGCGGTGGCTCGGCGAACCGCTCCAGCGGCCCGAGCAGCGCCAGCGCCTCGGCCGGCAGATCGAGTTCGGCGTCGTCCACGGCGTTGCGCAGCGCCAGCACCGCTTCGGTATCGCCCTCGATCACGATGTCGCGTGAAAAGAACAAGGCGTCGCCATCAAGCGCGCCATGCACCATGCCAAGCAGGGCGGCGAGCGGGCCGGCGATACGCGCGTCCCAGGCCGGCTCGGCGCCGCGCCGGTAAACGTCAAGCCGCGGTTCGGACACGCGCGGGCGCAACACGAACAGAATCGGCAGATCCACTGCGTCGAGCAGGAAGGTCTTGTCGGTCTGCGCGCCGAGGCGAGCGAGCAGCGCGGGATGGCGCCGCACGACGCTTGCAACCATGCGTTCGCTCGCCAGCGCAAGCGGCGCAAGCGGCAAAGCGTCCATCAACCTTGCGCCAAAAACCGGGAACCGGGGAATCCCGGCGAGCATCGACATGGGCATCCTGTTTCTGTTTGCCGGGTCCAGTTCGTTCGAACGGAGCGCAGCCGTCCTTGTCTGAAGTCAAAGCATGGATCGGGTGCAGAAAATAAGCAGACAGAATGTCGCTCCGCGATCTGCCGCCATTTTCCGACCTGCGCGCCTTTCTCGCCTTCCTCGATGGCGAAGGCGACCTGAAGCGCATCGACGCGCCGGTCGACACCGTCCACGAGATGACGGCGCTGCACCGCCGCGTGCTCGTCGCTGACGGCCCCGCCTTGCGGTTCGATCAGGCCCACTCGGCCGGCGCGCGCGCCTCGATGCCGTCCATCGCCAACCTTTTCGGCGCGCAACGCCGGGTTGCGGCGGGGCTTGGCGTCAAGCCCGAGCGGGTCGGCGAACTCGGCGAAATGCTCGCCGCCCTGCGCGAACCTGCCCCTGTCGATGGCCTGAAGGACGCGCTTTCGCGCTGGCCGATGGTGCGCGCCGCGCTGTCCACCCGGCCGCAAATCGTCTCACGCCCGCCCTGCCAGCAAATCTGCCTTACCGGGGCTGATGTCGATCTCGCCCGCCTGCCGATCCAGACTTGCTGGCCCGGAGAACCGGCGCCGCTCATCACCTGGCCGCTCGTCATCACGCGCCCGCCGGACACTGCGGCCGACGACAGCGCGAACGTCAATGTCGGCGTCTATCGCATGCAATCTCTGGGAAAGGACCGGGCGATCCTGCGCTGGCTGCATCACCGCGGCGGCGCGGCGCATCATCGGGCCTGGGCCGCGCGCGGCCAGGACATGCCCGTCGCCGTCGCCATCGGCGCCGATCCTGCGACCATTCTCGCCGCCGTCCTGCCCCTGCCCGAATCGCTCTCGGAACTGCGCTTCTCCGGCGTGCTGCGCGGCGAGCGCCCTCGCCTCGCCGCAGCGGCGACTGTTCCGCTCGTGGTTCCGGCTGATGCAGAAATCGTGCTGGAAGGCTATGCGTCGGCGACTGAAACGGCCCCCGAAGGCCCCTACGGCGACCATACCGGCTATTACAATTCGGTCGAACCCTTTCCGGTGATGCGCATCACCGCGATCACCATGCGGCGCGATCCGCTCTACCTGACGACCTTCACCGGACGCCCGCCCGACGAGCCCTCGGTCATCGGTTCAGTGTTCAACGATCTCGCGCTGCCGTTGATCCGTCGCCAGATTCCAGAGATCGCCGACATCTGGCTGCCGCCGGAGGCCTGCTCCTACCGGATGGCCGTGGTCTCGATCCGCAAGCGCTATCCGGGCCAGGCGCGCCGCGCGATGATGGCGCTCTGGGGCATGCTGCCGCAGTTCAACTACACCAAGACGATCGTGGTCGTGGACGACGACATCGACGTGCGGAGTTTCGCTGATGTCGCCTGGGCGGTCGCGACCCGCATGGATCCCTCCCGCGACCTGATGCTCCTGTCGAACACGCCGATCGACTATCTTGATTTCGCCTCGCCCGAATCCGGTCTTGGCGGCAAGATCGGCATCGACGCCACCAACAAGATCGGCGCAGAAACCCAGCGCGAATGGGGAACTGTGCTCAAGATGAGCGCCGACGTGGAAGCTAGGGTGGACGCGCTCTGGCCCCGGATTTTCGACGCCGGCAAGCCATCATGAACCAGCGGATCGTCGTCGGGATCAGTGGAGCGAGTGGCGCAGCGATCGGCGTGCGAATCGTCGAACTCCTCGCCGAACGCGGCGCGGAAGTGCATCTCGTCATCACCCCGGCCGCCGAACGCACCCTTCGCGAAGAGATTGCGCCGGACGCGCAGACGAAAGTCGAGGCTCTGGCGCATCGTGTTCACAACCATGCGGATATAGGGGCCTCGATCGCCTCGGGCTCGTTCCCCACGGCCGGCATGATCGTCGCGCCCTGTTCGATGCGCACGCTGGCGGCGATCGCGCAATCCCTGGCCGACAATCTGCTTGCGCGCGCCGCCGACGTTCACCTGAAGGAACGCCGCCCGCTCGTGCTGATCGCGCGCGAGACGCCCCTGCATCTTGGCCACCTCCGGCAGATGACGGCGGCCACGGAAATGGGCGCAATCATCATGCCGCCCGCGCCAGCATTCTACCTGCGGCCAGCCAGCGTCGCCGACATTATCGACCAGATGGCGCGCCGAGCCATCGATCTGCTGCGGACATTCCCGCCAGCCGCGACGCCCTGGACCGGCTAGCGCTGCGAGACCTTGCCAGCGGCCGGAGGCGCGCCGTCGGGCAGCCGGGCCAACTGCCCTTCCTTGAGATCGGCAGGCGGATTGAGCACGATGCGCTCGCCGCCGGAAAGTCCGCCCGTCACCTCGGCCTCCGACCCGAAATCGCGCGCGATGACGATCTGCCTGAACCGTATCCTGTTGTCGGCGTCGACCGTCGCGACGCGCAAGCCTGCCTTGTTGAAGACGATCGCCTCGGCCGGCACGATCACGCCCGGCGTCGCGCGCGGCGTCAGCAATTCGACATTGACGAACAGGCCTGGACGAAGTTCGTGATTTTCATTCGGCACGTCCACCTCGACCAGCAGCGAGCGCGATGAGGCGTCGAGCGCCACGGCGTCGCGCGCGATGTGGCCGGGCCACTGCCTGTCCGGCGTTTCCGGCAGTGTGACGCGCGCCTCTATGCCGGAGTGCAGATCTATCGCGTTGGATTGCGGCACATAGGATTGTATGCGCAGCAGATCGTCGCGCGCGATCGAGAACATCGACGCGCCGGCGCTGTCAGCGTTGACGAGATCACCGATCTCGATATTGCGGCTCGTGATGACGCCGTCGAACGGCGCGACGACGCGCTCGAACTCCGTGAGCTGTTTCAGCCGCTCGACAGTCGCTTCCTGCGCCTTGGCGTTAGCTTCGGCCACCGCGACGCCCGCCTGCGCATTCGCGACATTGGCCTGCTGCGTCTGCGTCGATGCATAGTTCGTGTCGAGATTCTGCAGCGTCTCCCATCCCTTGTCGGCGAGCGTCTTCGTGCGGCCATAGGTGACGTTGGCGAGCGTCGAATTTGCGCGCGACACTTCGACCTGCGCGCGCGCTTGCGCGGTCTGCGCGTTGTATTGCACGAGTTGCGCCCTGGCCTGCGCGAGTTGGTGATCAAGATCGGGCGCCGAGATCAGCGCGAGCAGATCGCCCTTCTTCACTCGCGACCCGATGTCGACGCGCCTCTCAGCGATATAGCCGGTCGCCCGCGCGAAAAGACGCGCTGATTCGAACGCTAGCGTCTGTCCGGGCACGCGCAGTTTGACAGGCCCGGCGCGCAGTTCGGCCGGCGCAACGCGCAAGACAGGCGTGCGATCGCGGCTGGCCTGCTGCGTTTGCTGCGCCTCGCCCGCGACGCGCACGTGCGAAATAGTCCCCCAGCCGATCGCCAGCGCCGCCGCAGCGCCGACGGCAACGAACGGCTTGCGGCTGACGCGCCTGCGTGTCTGCGACGTCGCGTCAGAGTCCCGGTTTGTCGCCCCGTCCGGTTGGGCGCGCAACAGCGCGTTCGACTGGCTCACAGATAGTCCTCCAACGGGCTCACGGCGCCCTTGCGCAACAGCGTATAAAGGAAGGGAACAAGCAGCAGCGTCGAGCAGGTCGCCACCGCCACGCCGCCCATCACCGCGCGCGCAAGCACTGCATTCTGCTCCGACCCGTCGCCGATGCCCAGAGCCATCGGCAGTAGCCCGACGAACATAGCCCCGGCCGTCATCAGCACGGGCCTAATTCGCGTGACGCCAGCCGCGATTGCCGCCTCCTCCGCGCTGGACCCATGCTGCTCGCGATGCTCCTTTGCGAAGGTTACAAGCAGGATCGAATTGGCCGAAGCCACGCCGACCGACATGATCGCGCCCATGAGCGAGGGAATCGAAAAGGTGGTGCCGGTGATGAAAAGAGCGGCGGCTATGCCGCAGAAGGCGACTGGCAGCGCGGCGATCACAACGAACGGATCGCCCCAGCTCTGGAAATTCACGACCATCAGGAGATAGACGAAGATCATTGCCGCCAGCAGTCCGACGCCGATACGCCCGAACGCCTGGTTTTTGGATTCGATCTGGCCGCGCAGCACGATCTTGTTGCCCGGCGACAGTTCCTTCGACAGATCGGCGACGATCAGGTTCAGATCGCCCTCGACGCTCGCGAGGTCGCGATCCTGCACGTTCGCGTAGATATCGAAAGCCTTCTGCGTATTTGAATGGTTGGCCACCGTCTGCTCAGCCGTACGATGCAGAGTGGCGACGTTGGACAGCAACGTCGTCGCGCCGCCGGCGATTCCCGTCATTGGCGTATTCCGCAGTTCGCCGAGCGTGTCCGTCCTGTATTCCGGTGTCTGGACGGCGACGAGATAAGGAATGCCCGTGGCGGGATCCGTCCAGAAGTTTGGCTGCACCTGGAACGACGACGATAGCGATATGTTGACGTTGGAGGCGATCTGCTGTTCGCTGACGCCCAGTTGCAGCGCGCGCACGCGATCGATGTCGACAAAAAATTGCGGCGCGTCGAGGATCTGGTGAATGTGCGCGTCCACAACGCCGCGCACCTGTTTGACACGATCCAGCAATTTTCCGGCAATTTCGCGATTCTTGAGATAATCGCGACCGACAATCTGCACATCGATCGGCGCCGGCAGTCCGAAGTCGAGAATTTGCGTAATGATGTCGGCCGGCTGGAAATAGAACACGACATCGGGGAAGCGTTCGGGCAGCGCGCGACGCATCGCCTTCATGTAGGAGGCTGTGGATGCGTGGCCTTCCTTGAGTGAAATCATGATCTGGCCGTCATTGGCCCCGACGGTGGCGCCGTCGCCGAACGCAAGATTGTAGTTGACCTGAGGCATGCCGATATTGTCGAGCACCAGGCCGAGGTCCTTCGCCGGCACGATGTCTCGGATCGCGTTCTCGATCTGCTGGAACAGCTTCTCGGTCTCCTCGATCCGCAGACCGGAGCGCGCGCGGACGTGCAATTGCATCTGTCCCGCATCGATCTGCGGGAAATAATCCTGCCCGACGAATGCGAACATGACCACGCCCGAGGCGAGCACCAGCAGCGTGACGACCGAAGTGCGCCAGCGATGACGCAGAATTGCGTGCAGAAGAACTTCGTACTCATCACGCAGGCGCGCAAACCTCTCTTCGAAGCCGAGCTGGAATCGACGGAAAACGCCGTAATGCTCGTTCGGCGCATGCAGCGCGCCGCCCGGATGCGGCTCGTTCCTGATCAGCGTGTCGATCAGGATCGGAACCAGCGTCCGCGACAGGATATAGGACGCAAGCATGGCGAACACGACGGCCATCGCCTGCGGCGTGAACAGATATTTGGCCGCATCGGTAAGGAAGATCACGGAGATGAACGCCGCGCAGATCGCGAGCGTCGAGATCAGCGCCGGCTTGGCGATTCCGGCCGCTCCCTCGACCACCGCGATGCGGAAGGGCTGCCCCTCCTCGATCAGGCGATAGGTGTTCTCGATTGCCACCGTCGCGTCATCGACAAGAATGCCGACGGCGAGCGCAAGACCTCCGAGCGTCATGATGTTGATGGTCTGTCCGAGCGCCCACATGGCCGCAAGCGAACTCAGAATCGATAGCGGGATCGAGACAAGGACGATCAGCGTCGAACGCCACGACCCGAGGAACAGCAGGATCATCAGGCCGGTCAGGCCCGCCGCGATCACGCCCTCGCGCACCACGTCCTCGATCGCGCCCGAGACGAAGACCGACTGGTCGAACAGTTCATCGATGTGCGTGTCGGCTGGAATCGAGGCGCGCAGGCCCTCCACCGCCGCCTTGACGTTGTTGACGACGGTCAGCGTCGAGGCGTTGCCGTTCTTGAGGATCGTCAGCAGGATCGAGCGCGAGCCATTGACGCGAACGATGTTCTGCTGCGGCGGACTGCCGTCCCGCACCTGCGCGACGTCGCGCACGAGTATCGGGGCGCCGCCGACATATTTGATCGGGATCGAATTGAGCGCCGAAATCGCATCAGGCGCCGAATTGAGCTTCACGGTGTATTGCAGCGCGCCGAATTTGGCGAGGCCCGACGGCGTCGTCAGGTTTTGGGCGACGACAGCGTTTGTGACGTCGAGCGGCGTCAGCCCCCGCGCCTGGAGAGCCGCGAGGTCGAGATCGACCATGATCTGCCGCGCCCGCCCGCCGAACGGTGCCGGCAGCGTCGCGCCGGGCGTCGTCACCAGTGCCTGACGCATGCGATACATGCCGAAATCGTATAGCTGCTGCTCGTTCTGACTCGTGCTCGACAGCGCAAGCTGGATCACCGGCACCTGCGAGGCTGAGTAACGGACGATCGTCGGAGGCTGGATGCCCGGCGGCATGACAACGCGGATGGAGTTCATCGCGGACACGACCTGCGCGATCGCCAGATCGATGTTCACGTCGTTCTGGAAATAGATCTTCTGGACGGCGACGCCCGTAAGCGTCTGGCTTTCGAGGTTCTTGATGCCATTGACGTTGTTCGACAGCGAGAACTCGGCGTAGGTCGTGACGCGCGCCTCCATCTCGCCGGCGGACAAGCCGGTATAGGTCCAGATGACGGTGACGACGGGGATATCGACGTTGGGGAACACGTCCTTGGGCGATGCGTAAATCGCCATCCCGCCGAGAAAGGTGACGAGGATCGACAGGACATAGAACGTCGCCCTGAATTTGAGCGCGTATTTAACCAGTTCCATCGGGTGGCTTTGCTCGCTTTTCAGGCTGCGCCGGGCGCCCCGCGTGTACCCCCCGGCCCGGCCAGTGGGAGCTGAACGGACGAGGGGCAGCGCTCCATCCGGTAGCCTGCCCCCGACAATTGCGTCAAGTCAAAACCCTGTGACGGCTTGAGCGCGGCTTCATTCGATTTTGCGGCGAAACATCCAGGCGGCAAGCGACATCATGACCACCGCCATCGCCGCCATCGGCCAGATGCGCTGGGCGACGAGCCAGAATGGCATGTCCCGCAGAAACACGCCGCGGACGATGACGAGGATATGCGTCACGGGATTGACCATCGCCAGCGGCTGCAGCCAGTCCGGCATGTTCTGTACGGGCGAGCTGAACCCGGACAGCATCATGGCGGGCATCATGACGACCATGGTGCCCATCATTGCCTGCTGCTGGTTCGAAACGAGCGAGGAGATGAGCAGGGCGACGCCGATGATCGAAATCAGGAATACCGTCAGCCCAAGAAAAAGAACCAGCGGCGAGCCCAGCAAGGGAATCCCGAACAGAAGCGTTACGATCAACGTCAGCAGGACGCATTGCGCGAGTCCGACGATCAGGCCGGGCGCCGCCTTGCCGAGGATGATCTCGATCGGTTGCAGCGGCGAGACGAGCAATTGCTCGAAAGTGCCCAGTTCCCGTTCGCGGGCAACCGACATGCCGACGATCATCAGCACCATTGTCATCGGCAGCGTGGCGATCAGGATAGGCACCATGGCGGTTCGGTATTCGCGATTGGGATTGTACCAGCTCCGGTCGACGATTTCGCTCGCAGGCTGGTAGGACGGGCCGATCGCGGTCTCCGCGCCATACTGGTTGATGATCGTTGTCAGATAGGAATTGACGATCTGCGCGCTGTTCGACTTGCGTCCATCCAGCAGCGCCAGCACGCTCGGCGCCTCGCCTGCAGCCAGCTTGCGGGAGAAATCCTGGCCAATCTCGACGACGACGATCACATCCTGCCGGTCGATCGCCGCCTGCGCGTCTCTCTCGCTGGCGTAACGCCGCACCTCCGAAAAGGCGGACGCGCGCTCGAACCGGCTTATCAATTGTTCGGATTGCGCGCCCCAGTCCAGATTGACGACGCCGACCGGCACATTGCTCACTTCGAGCGTCGCCGCAAAGGCGAAAAGGAAGAGCTGGATCAGCGGCGGCGCGATCAGCGCATAGCGTCCGCGCGGGTCGCGAAACGCAGACAGCAGCTCCTTGGTGATGAGCGCGGCGAGACGGGTCCAGATCATCGCCTTAATCCAGTCTTTGCCGTGTGTTCCACACGGTCAGCGCGAACAGGAATGCCGACATGAGCAGCAGAACCCCGCTTGCGGGAAGAATCACAGCCCAGATGTCGCCGGCGAGAAAGATCGTCTGAAGGCCCCGCACGTAATAGCCGGCGGGAACGATCCTGGCGAACAGGCGCAGCGGCGCCGGCATGCTCGCAACCTCGAACAGGAATCCCGAGAAATAGAGACCGGGCAGAAAGGCGACGAGCATCGCGATCTGGCTGGCGATGAATTGTGTCCGCGCGACCGTCGAGATCAGCAGGCCGAGGCTCAACGCCACGCCCAGAAACACGGCGGTGAACAGCGCCAATGCGGTGATCGATCCGCGCAGCGGAATATTGAACACGAACAGCGACGCCAGCACCGATACGCCCATCGCGAACATGCCGAGCACGAAATTCGGCACGAGCTTGCCGACGATGAACTCAAATACGCCAACGGGCGTCGCCAGCAACGCCTCCATGGTGCCGCGTTCCCATTCGCGCGATACGACGAGCGCCGTCAGCAGCGAGCCGATCATCATCTGGATGAGGGAGATCGAGCCCGGCACCAGAAATCGCGCGCTTTCAAGCTCGGGATTGAACCAGAAGCGCGATTGGATATCGATTTGTCCAGGCGCCGTCACATCGGCGCCGACCGCCCGCTGCGCAAGCCAGGACGCCCAGGCCCCCTGCACGTATCCTTCAACCAGACCTGCCGTATTGGGATCGCTGCCGTCAGTAATGACCTGAATTCCCGCGGTGTCGCCTCGCGCGAGTCGATCGGCGAAATCGCCGGCGAGCACGATCACGCCATTGAGACGGCCGGCAGCGAGATCGTCGACAAACGCGCGCCGGTCCCATGCCTGATGAACGTCGAAATAGGGTGTATTCGCCAGTGAAGAGAGGAAGTCGCGCGCCGCAGGCGTCGTCTCCTCGATCACGAGCCCGATCTTCAGCCTCGTCGCATCGAACGATATGCCGAAGCCGAACAGGAACAGCAGCAGGGCCGGCAGCACGAAGGCGACCACGAAACTCGACGGATCGCGCGCGACCTGCAACGTTTCCTTGATGATCAGCGCCCGGATTCGTCGCCAGCGTCCCTCGCTCGTGCGCGCGCCGCTCATGCCGCCCGCCGCTCCCTGTCGCTCGCTTCGACGAGCGCGATGAAGGCGTCTTCGAGCGTGGGATTGGGCGACTCCGGCGTTCTGACCGAATCCTGCAACGTCTCTGGCGTGCCGACTGCAATGCTCCGGCCGCGATAGATCAGCGCCACACGGTCGCAATATTCCGCTTCGTCCATGAAATGCGTCGTCACCATGACGGTTACGCCGCGGCCGACCATGGCGTTGATATAGGCCCAGAACTCACGCCGGGTGAGCGGATCGACGCCCGACGTGGGCTCGTCCAGGAACAGCACGGGCGGTTCGTGCATGATCGCGCAGGAGAGCGCCAGCCGCTGCTTGAAGCCAAGCGGCAGACCGCCTGCATTTTCCTCCAGATACAGCTTCAGGTCGAAGGCCTCGATCACGCGTCCCACCGCCTCGCGCCGTCTGGCGCCCGCGAGCCCGTAGGCGCCAGCGAAAAACTCGAGATTCTGCTGCACACTCAGATCGCCGTATAGCGAGAATTTCTGCGCCATATAACCGAGGCGCGCGCGCGCCGCCGCCGGCGCTTTGTAGAGGTCGAGCCCATCGACCAGCGCTGTACCCTCGGTGGGCCGCAGGAGGCCGCACATCATCTTGAACGTCGTCGACTTGCCGGCGCCGTTCGGACCCAGCAGACCGAAAATCTCGCCGCGCCTGATCGTGAACGTGATGGCGTCCGCAGCCGTGAATGCGCCAAACCTTCGCGTCAACGCCTTGGCCTCGACCGGCGCCGCACCGCTGGGCTCGACCGCGCGCCGACCGCCCGTCCACGAGGTGCGCTTCGGCTGACCGCCCAGCATGGCGACAAAGGCGTCTTCAAACCGGGGCGCAGCCTGCGCTATTGCGACCGGCGTCGATGCGCCGACCGCTTCGGGTGTGGGCGGCTGGACGCCTTCGGCCATTACGAGTCGAATGGCTTCGCCCTGCATGACGCCATCGACGATGTCAGGACGGGTCAGCGCCCGCGCCAGCGCCTCGCGCCGCTCCGCTCCGGCGCCGCGCGCCTGATATACGCGGCCCGCCATCCCCGCCGTCAATGATTTTGGATCGCCCTGATAGAGCACACGGCCCTCGCTCATCACGATGACCTCGGCGCAATTCTCCGCTTCGTCGAGGTAGGCGGTGCTCCATACGACGCCGACGCCCTGCTCGACCAACTGGTATACCATACGCCACAATTCGCGCCGCGAGATCGGATCGACGCCGACGCTCGGTTCATCGAGCAGCAGTAATTGCGGCGAGCGCAGCATGGCGCAGGCAAGACCAAGCTTTTGCTTCATGCCGCCCGAAAGCGCGCCGGCGAGCCTGTCGGTGAACCGCGCCAGATCGGTGAAAGCCAGCAACCTCTCGAAGGTCTCCTTGCGCGCTGATCCGACCACGCCGCGCAGGTCTGCATAGAGCGTGAGATTCTCGATCACCGTCAGATCTTCATAGAGACCGAATCGCTGCGGCATGTAGCCGATCGTGTCATGGATAGCGATGGCGTCGGTGCGGGTGTCATGGCCGCAGACCTCGATGCGGCCCTCGCTCGGCTCGAGCAGCGCCGCCATCAGGCGCATCAGAGTCGTCTTGCCGGCGCCGTCTGGCCCGACTAGGCCCGTGACCTGCCCCGCCCTGACTTCGGTCGTCAGCGCATGGATCGCCGCCGGTCCCTGCTTCCCGAAGCGTTTCGACAGCCCTTCGATCGAGACGAGCGGCAGCGTCATCTCCCCAGCCTGTCGGAGATCATCTGGTTCGTGGCCGGGGGCGTCTCGACTGCGATGGTCAGCGGCATGCCCTGCCGCAGCACGCCGTCCGGGTCGTCGGCGACGATACGGATGCGATAGACGAGCGCGGTCCGCAATTCGCGAGTCTCGACGGTCTTGGGCGTGAATTCCGCCGTCGTCGAAATGAATCCGATTTTGCCCTTCAGCGTCCTGACGCCGGGCGTGTCGGTGCGCAGATCGACGTTCATTCCCGGCCGAATGCGGCCAAGATCAGGCTCCGACACGTAGCTGCGCACCCACACGGGCGTCGTCAGGCTGACCACGAACACAGTCTCGCCCGCATTGACGATCGAGCCGACTTCCCGCACGCGGCTGAGCACCACGCCGGAACTCGGCGCAAACAGGTCGGCGTCGGTCAGTTGCCGCTCGGCGATCCTGATCGTCGCGTCGCGCTCTGCACATTGGCCACGGGCGATGTCGATGTCCTCCTGGCGGAATCCGAGCTTCATCAGCCGCAGCGCGTCGCGGGCGGAATCGAGCTGGGCCTCCGCCTGCCTCGCCGCCATGATTGCGTCGTCATAGGTCTTCTGCGTTCCAGCGGCGGTTTTGAGCAATTGCTGCGCGCGATCGACTGTCACCTTCATGTTGGCGAGAGTCGCCTCGCGCTCGGCCACCAGCGCCGCGGCCTGCGCAATCTCCTGTGGCCTGTTGCCGGCCTCCAGCTTGGCGAGATTGGCGACCGCCTGCTCCTGCTGCGCCCGCAACTGCCGCAGGCTGTCCTCGAAATAGACCTTGTCGAGCGAGGCGAGTCGCTGCCCCTCTTGAACCTTGTCCCCCTCGTCGACGAGGAGATCCTTGATGCGGCCGGAAACCTTGAAGGCGAGGTTGACCTGGCGCACCTCCACATTGCCCTGCAACGTGAGCGGCTCCTCCGCCTGTCGCCTGACGCTCCACAGCCAATAGGCGCCGCCCGCCACGGCGAGCGCGATTGCGACGAGCAGAATGCGGAGAGTTTTCGCGCTCATGGCGACGATCCTCGAGCTGGCCCCGGCGCGAGCAGCAGCTCGCGATGTGCGTTGAGCAGCCCGGCAACGTCAAGCGGCTCAAACCGGGCGAACATCCCTTGCCAAAGAATGCTGACGAGCACTGGCCCAAACAGCAGATGCGGGAATCTTTCGAGCGCATCCGAAGGGAGTTCGCCGCGCTCGTGTGCGCGCCGCGAAATGCGGCGGACGAGGTCGAGCCCTTTCGAGACGACCTCGCGATAGTAGAATTCGGCGATCTTCGGAAATCGCTGCCCTTCTGTGAGAACGAGTCGGGGGATCTCGCGCCGTCGTGGCGACAGCATCTCGCGCTGGCACACCTCGAACAGTCGCGCGAGAACTGTTGCGAACGGCGCATCGGAATGATCAGCAGCATTTGAGAGGCTCGCGAGCACAGGTCCGAGCGCCTCGAGCGCCACCTGCTCGAACAATTCCTGCTTGTCGGCGAAAAAGAGGTAGATGGTGCCCTTGGCGACGCCGGCGCGCGCCGCGATATCGTCAAGACGCGCTGCGGCGAAGCCCTCGCTGATGAAGATGTCGAGCCCCGCCTCCAGAATCGCCAGCCGACGCGCCTCGGACGCTTGCCGACGTCTGTCGCGCTGCGGTTTGCAAGTCGCGGCCGCAACCATGGACCCCACCCTTCACCTCTCGGGCAGCCTACGCGCTTGATTGACTGACCTTTCAGTCAAATTATGAGCGCATTTCAATTCAGAAAGATGTGACCAAATGTCGCGCGCCAACGCGCGGAACGCCAAGCCAGATCCAGACTTCGGCGTCAATCCGGGTGAGGCGTCGCTAGCTGATCTCGCGAAACTCCTTCGCCAGCCCCAGAATGACGGAGAGGACAAACGCAATCGCCGCAAGTCCGAACAGCGCGAACGCGCCCTCGATCAAGTAATTGGCGTTGGCGCTGGCGCCCAGGATGATGTCAGCAAGCAGGGCAAAGCCCCCCAGCGCGACCAGTATGGCGGAGAGAATGTACGCACCCATGCTTGCCTCGTCAGCCGCCCCGAACCCGCAGCCGAATACGCCCGCAGACACCATGCGGGCCTGCGTCGCCGGCGCATTGATATTTCGCAAGCCGGCCCGACTCCCTGGTCAGCCCGCGCCACTGGCCGGCTGCGATCAGCGCGAGGCGGATTCGGTCGAGACTCCGGACACGCCTGCGGGCGTTTCGACCGATGGCGTGAAAAGACGAAGCAGATCGCTCAGTTCCGGTTCGTCGACAAGTTGAGCCGCCTCGTCCGGATCGAACCATCCGGTCATGCGCTGGTCGCGTTCCGGCCAGTTCTTGCGCTGTTTTTCAACGCGGAATGGAAACACCTCTACCTTGCAGGCGAGCGCCGCGCCATTGGGCATATGCTTGATGTAATGATACGCGCCGATCGCCCGCTTCGAGATCTTGCCGAGGAGCCCGGCTTCTTCGAGCGCCTCCAGCGCAGCGACCGCATGCGGCTTCATGCCCTTGATCGGCCACCCCTTGGGCAGCACCCAGCGTCGCGTCTCTCGCGATGACACGAGCAAGACCCGTAATCCCCCTTCATTGCGAAACGGCAGCGCGGCGAACTGGCGCCGGGGCGGTGAAGCCGCCGCAGCCTTGTCCCGCGCCCCTTTCCGTCGTTTGCCGGCCAAGCGTCCGCCTCCCCGGTGCGCCATAGAAGCGCAGCGAGCCGGATGGGCCGTCACTCGCCTCGTCAGGTGATTCGCAGACCATTGTGGGGGGCGAACGAAGTTTGGCAACGACAATTGTTGGGCTGTCAGGCCGCTGTTGGAAGCTGCGTCCTCTCGAACACGAGTCTGACGACGCCTTCACGACTCGAATCGTCGATCGGCACATGCCAGAAGGTCGGGGCGCAGTCGGGGAAATCCGCAATGGGAGCGTGAATCTCGACGAGCGGCGCGCCACGCCGGTTCCCGACCGTGACCGCGCGCTCGAGCATGTGCAGGAGTTCGTCCGCGCTCTCGGGCGTCTCCGTCAGCGTCAGCATCGCGCGCGCATTGCCAGTGACGAGCGTTTCGAGCAGGCGTTCGAATTCGGACAGGGACATGGTGTTCTCCCGAGTTGCAGCGGGATTATGGCGCCAGGACGCTGACAAGCCTTTTCGCGAAACGTAAGACTTTTCATCAATCCGGTCATTAAGCGCGCTCTGCGGCTGCTTGTCGCGCCGCCGTCGATCCGCCTCCCGCGGTTCGGAAGACGCCGCCGCCAACATGGCGAACGAGGGCTGCGACGCCGCACGTTCGCCGCCGCGCCGCGCCCGCGCCAACACGGGCGACGATCGGGGCGGGATCAGTTCCCGTGATAACTGGGACCGCGGTACGCCGCCGCCGGAAGACTTGGGTCCAGTCCCGCCGTCGTCGGCGCGACCGAGGCGATCGGCGCTGGATTGCCATAGTTGATCGGAGCAGTCGCAGGCGCGCCGGCGACCGGCGCGAGATAGCGCGGACCATTCGAGTAGGCTTGCGCGGCCGCTGCCGGAGGCGTGCGCTCGATCACGGCTTCGTTCGTCCCCTCGACCGGCGCCTTGCGACGCGCGACGCGCGACGCCTTGCGTTGACGCGGCGCTTCGGCGACCGCGACGTTTTTCTGCGGACCGAGCGCGCTTTCCAGGCTGCCGTCGGGAATAGCGCTCGCCGCAGCGACCGATTCGCGACCGCTGCGCGCGGACACCGTCGGAACGATTCGGCGCGCGGGGTCAAGCGCGCGCTCGACGATTGCCGGCGATGCGAGCGTCATGCCTTCCACCGTCGCAGCGAGATCATCGACCGTCGCATCCTTGCGGCAGAGATGGACGCGGATCGACGCCGGTATGGCGTCGCCCGACCCCGCAACGCGCGAACCGAACGAAAAGAGTCCACCGCCGGAGGGCTGTCCGGGATGCCGGATGTCATCGACCCACTGCCATGCGAAAACGCAGCGCACCCCGCCGCTGGAACGGCCAATCGCCAGACCGAACACGCCGAGACCGTTCTGGCGCGGCTGGGTCACGATCCGCATTTCAAGTTTCGGGTAGCGCGCAATGATCTCGCGCCTGACGCCATCCTGCGACGGCCGGGCGATCGCCAGCATTCCGGGCCCGCCGGGCGGCGCCGTCAGAACCGAGATTTCGAGATTGTTCTCGCCGAAACCGGCGCCGCCTTCGAGCACGGCCTGCTGCGTGATCCCGTTCGGATAGGTCTGCTCGCGCACGTTGGTGACGAGGCCGCCGGGCGCCGGCATCTGCACGAGCATCAGCGAGGCGTCCGCGCCTGCGACTGGAGTCGTTTCCGGCATGGCGTCGGCGCGCGCCATGTAATTTTCACGGGGAGGCGTCGAGGAGCATGCGCCAAGCACGAGAAGGAGCGGCAGAGAGAGGATCGACTTACGCATTTACTTGCTCCCTTGCGGGGATTGGCTCGACGAATTTGCCCCGAGCGTCGCGAAGGCCTTACGCGCTTCCTCCGGCCTCTGGAGGTGAAGCAGGGACCACCCGCGGATCATGCGCAGCTCGGTCGACTCCGGCGCCATGGCCGCACGCCGGTCGAGCGCCTCGAGCGCCGCCGCGTAATTCTTCTCGTTGAAAAATTGCATGGCGCGTTGCGCCAGCGTTCCGGCGTCGGCGGCATCGGGCAGTTGGGGCGCTGGCGCCGCTATCGGCGTCGGAACGACCGTCGTCGCCTGACCATAGGCGGCGGGCGTCTGCTGTTGCGCCGCAGGATACGCAGGCGCCGCCGCGACCGCCGCCGCCGGAACGACGCCAATCGGCGCGCCGACGACGCGCACGGGAGCCCCGCTCGGCGCCACGGCCGCCGGCGCCGCGCTGGGTATCGACGTCGGCGCCAGTGGAACCGATGTCGGCGCGGCCTCGGACATTGCACGGACATTTGCCCCACCGCCCATGACCATCGCGCCGCCGCCCGCCTGCAATGCGGTCTTCGGACGATCCTTTTCCGGCAGTTCGGTCGCCCACAACGTCCCCGCCGGCGCAACCTGCGCGGCGTAAGTCGGCGAGGTCGGCCCGGTGACGCCGTTCCAGCCCGGCAGCAGGGCAAAGCCGTAGCGTTCGTATGGCATGCGGCCGACGCCAGGCACACGGTCGGCCACCAGCGGATACGGGCCACGGAAGGGTTCGCGCTGCAGGGCGAACTGCGCGGCGGCCTGCGCGAATTGCGCTGGCGCGCGAGGCGACGGCGGCGCGGAGGAGCTGAAACGCAGCGGGTTTTCCGGATCGACAGGCGCCGGGAACAGTTTGCGGTCGATCTTCGGAAGTTCCTGAGCCTGCGGACGATAGCCGTAACCCGCCGCCGTCTGGCCGTAGGGAGAATAGCCTGCCGCCTGCGCCGCCGTGAATCCGGACTGCACGGGGCCGGCCGGCGGTTGCGCGGCGGGGTAGGAACCCGGCACGGTGTAGTTGCCAATCATCTGTTGCATGGGACGCAACTTCGCATTCGCGAGTTCGTCGCATGGAGTCGGCGGATGGTACATGCCGTCGGGGAAGATGATTTCGAGCACTTTGGCGAACAGGCCGTCGTAGCGGTTCAGCAGATCCCAGTACTGCTTGTCGTGCTTCAACTTGCGCAAGGTCAGCGCATAGCCGTAAACCGTCGCCTCCTTCGGAAACCAGGCGGCCGCACGCTGGAACCACTGCTCCGCGACCTCGTACTGGCAGGAGTTGTACGCATACCAGCCGAGCGCCTGCGCGCCTTCGCCCGAGGCGGCGTCCATGGTCACCCTGGCGTAGCGCGCAAGCCGCTCCGGCTCGACATAGGGCGGAAATTCAAGCGTCAGATCGTGTTCGAGAATATCGACGAACAGAATGAGATTGTTCACCAGAGGCTCACGCCAGGCGTAAGCCACCTCCTCCGCCTCGCGGCGCATGTCGAGTTCGCGCAGGCAATTGGCGAGTCCGTGCGCGACCATCGCATCGCCGCCGCGTTCGAGCGAGAGCTTGAACCATTCCAGCGCGTCGCGATACGATTTCGTCTTGTAATAATACCAGGCGACGAGACCCGGCTGGTTGGGGTCGCTCGCGCCTTTCGCATAATCCTGGAAGACCGCCAGTTCGTTGGCGGGCATCTTCTCGGCGCGTTCGTCGTGCAGATAGGCGCTGATGCGCGCGCGCACGATATCGACCATGATCGGCGAAAATTCGCTGCGGCCTGTGGCGTCCACACGACCTGCGGCGATCAGCTTTTCCACGTCGTTCATGCGCAGGTTCGCCATCGCCTTCTGAATCGTGGCCAGGCGCGCCGGCTCGTCGGCCGAGGACTTGAGGATCGACAGATAGACTGCAACCGCGTCGTTCGTCTGTTTTGTCTTGGCGAAGGCCTCTGCGATCGTCCAGAGGATTTCGACATCGGCGTCATCGGCGCTGTAGCCGTCCGCCTTCACGTAGTCGACCAGATCCTTCCACTTGCCTTCCTTCCAGAAGGCCATGATCCGCGTGCGCAGTTCCTTGCGCCGCAGCTTGTTGGCGAGATCGCGCGAGGGCTGCCAGTTCGGCTCCTCCTTCTTGCGCGCCTCGATCGCAGCTCGAAGATCGTCGATTTTGTCGGCCGAGTACAATTCCCAGTAAACGTCTTCGTCCGGATTGCCGGGAGGTTCTCCGTTGAACAGGTCGAGCGGCGGCGTCCAGCCGGGATAAAGCCGCACCAGGCGCTCGATCTCGACATTGACGCGATCCATCTGGCCGAGTTGCGCATAATAGCGCAGCGCGGATTCGTCGGGCCCCTCCCCGTCGCCGAGAATCGGCGCCGCGCGCAATGCTGCGGGCGCCGTGGCCGCAGGCGCGAGCGCGACATCGCCCCCTGTGTCCGCCCGCTGCGGCGTGGGAACGATCTGCTGCGCGGGCGGCGGGTTCGCCGATGGCAGGTCGACAATGAACGGCTGGCCGGACGCCTGAGCGAACGCCGACGCCGGCGCGAACAGCGCCAGCATCGCGACGAGCGCGCTCCTGCCGGTCAGCCGCGCAGACATGACGGGAACCTCATCTGCGCGGCGAGAATGGAAAGGATTCGCAGAGTCGCCGGATAATAATTCTCCGGGCCGCGCGATTGCACGATGCTGCGATCAATCGGCCTGCCTTCGACCGCGCACATGGTCAGCGCGCCGATCGCCGCGTATCCGCCCTCTCCGAGCGCGCCGGATTCGCGGCCGGTCGAAACGTCGATCACCGCGCGCGCGCCGGCGCGTGTCGCCCAGGCCACGAATGGGTCGTAATGCTCGCGATCGCCGATGCCCGCCCATGCGAGATAGAGCGGAATACGGATGGCGTTGTAGCCGAACTGCGCCGGGAACCCGTCGGCCGGCCGCGCAACGCCGTTGCGCAGGCTCACCCATTCGGTCGGCAGTCCGTCAGCGCCGAAACGCGCGGCCGTGAGCGAGTCGATTCCACTCTGCACGATGCCGCGCCAGTCGATTTCGGGCGCGACCAGCGGCAGTCGCGCAAAGGCCGGAAAGACCCAGTAGGACAGGTTGACCACCGGACCGTCGGCTCGATCCTCGGCTGCGAATCCCGAGACGGCCGGCAACAGCAGCGCGCCGAATTTCGTCTTGTAGACGACGAGCTTGCGTCCGATCTCGACCGCGACGCGACGCGCGGACGCCTTCAGCGCGACGTCGCCCCAGAACTCGGCCGCCTCCGTCAACGCCCAGGCGATCAGGATGTCGCCATCCGAGGCGTCGTTCATATCGGAAATCGCCGGTCGCCGCGTCGGATCCCAACGCCACGCGAGCAACTGGTCGTCGCGCACCATGAGGTTGGCGCGCGTCCATCCCCAGAGCCGGTCGAAGGTCGCCCGGTCATTGGCGGCGACGGCGAGCAGCAGGCCATAGCCCTGCCCCTCGCTGTGGCTGATCATGCCGTTGCCGGTGTCGATCACACGGCCGTTGTCGGTGATGAAGGCCGCTTTATAAGCCTGCCACAGCTCCGGCGTTCTGAGCGCCCCCCCAAGCGAAAGCGGTCGCGCGTCGAGAGCGAGCGGCCGCGTGTCAGGCGCCTTCTGCCCCTGAGCTGCCGCAAATTGCGCCTGAACGGCGACGCCGATCGGAATGACCGGCGCCAGCGTCTGGGCGCGCGCGGGCGCGACGAGCGCGGACGACAGGACAAGGGCGACGAGCGGGCGGAGGTTCAATTGATCCTCCTGCCGACATTGCGCACGAAGTGACTTGTCGTCAGCGCCAGAAGAATGGCCGCAGCCAGCGCGAGCGCGACATAGACCTGGCTGTTCAGCGACAGCCACCCGGCGGCGATGAGTCTGGAATTCTCGACCGTCAGCGGCTGAGTGACGATCAGACGCTGCGCAGTCGCAGGCGCCGACACAACCGAGCCTTCGCTCGCATCGAGGATCGACATGCGCCCGGAGATCTGGCTCCACACGCGCGGATCGACGAGACAGGGCACGGACTCCGCCAGATCGGTGGAGTTCGGCGCAGTTATCAGCGTCCACACATCCGCGGCGTTGTCGCCGATCATGGACTGCGCGACGACAAGCGACGCGCGCGAAGCGATCGTCGGATCGACGGCGCCGGGGACGAGGGCCGCGCCGAACCAGGCGATGACCGAACGGGCGCGCGCGGAAGCCCAGGCCTGCGCGCCGCCGAGCGTGTTCTGCACGTAGGCGCTGAACTCGCTCTGGCTACGCACCTTGGAGTTCCACTCGTCGTAGAGTGCGCCGGACGCCTGTCCCGTGATCTGCAGCGAACCGACCGGCGTGCGGTCGGCGCCGCCCAACCGGCCGGGATCCGTGAACAGCGCGCGTTCACGCGCCTGTCGTATGCTCGCTGTCGCCGTTGCATCGACGCCGCGCCACGCATTGTTGAGCGCGTGCTCGAATCCGCCCGGCGGCTTCGCCATGCGGCAGGCCGACGGGAAGTTGCGTTCGAGAACCAACCGGTTCCGCGCCGCGGATTCGTAGCGCGACATCGCTTCGTCCTTCGGCGGACGCGCAATCGCGCTCATCCGGCCGCTCCACGCCCGCTGGATCGCCTGCGGATCGAGACCCGCCGCCCGCAACAGCCCGGGATCGAGCATGTTGGCGCCGCTGACGACCAGCACGGCGCCGGATCCCTTCGGCGGCACGACGCCCGTAATCTCGAAATCGATCGGCCGGCCGGCCATGATCGCCATGTGCGCGGCGATGGTCGCCGCGGCGCCGATCGTCTCGCGGTCCGGCGCCGGAACAAGGATCTTCGGCCGCGCGCCGCCGCCAACGAACGGGAAGGCGCCGGTCGTCGTCACGGAAAGGTCGGGCATGCGCGCGATGCGCGCGATGCGCGGCAATTCGATCTCGGTCGAATCGAGCAGGAGGAAGCGTTTTGCTCCGGAGATAGCGGCCAACGGGTCGCAGGCTGAATCCTTGGCGATGGGCACTTGCGCCTCGATCTCGACGCGGTTCAGGCCAGGACGCATGGCGCCGAGCGGCAGCGGAATCGGGTTCTTGGTGAACACGTCGCCGGCCGACTTCGCCAGCTTGACGCTGACCGCGTTGCGGCCGTTGATGCTGACGACGATCTGCGCCTCGGTGGTCAGTCCCGGCGCGTAGCCTCCGGCGAGATCGACGATCGCTTTGCCATAGTCCGCCGGGTAGAAGTCCGGCGGCAGGATCACGTTGAACGCGGCGCGGAACAGTCGACCCGAGAATTCCTCGCTCGCGACTCCGAGATCGCGCAGCTTGACGCGCTGCCCGCCTTCCATGCGCAAGCCAGGAAAAGCCGCGGCCGCCCGCAGTCCCGCCGGTGCGCCAAGCAATTGCGCCTGCATGTCGAACTGCGCCAGCGCCTCGCTCACCTGCTCGTCGTTCGCGCCGGTGACGACGATCGTCGTCCGCCGGTCCGCACGCGCGGGCAGCACGATGACGCTCGGGCCCAGGATCGCGCCGTGGCCCGCCATATCGACGAGCCCGGCGACATCCTGCGCCGGGCCGACCACAAGATTGACGCCATACTCGCCGTTCGCGGGCGGCCCGATGTCGACCACCGGCTGCTCGAAGCGGCCGACCAGCGAGATCATCTGCACCACGCGCATGATGCGTTCTATGTTTGCCAGGTTCGTGCGCCCAGGCACGACCGCGCGGATCGGAAGAGCCCCCTGCGCATCCGGCGACAGCGCCGGCAGTTCGGCGAGATTCGTCACGCCTTCGCTGCGCGGCAGCAGAAGGCCCGTCTGCGACGGATCGATCTGTGTCCACAATTCGTAGGTCGCCTGCAACGAGCAGTCGACCCGATGACGCTGCTCGGCGGTAAGCCGGATCGAGTTGAAGCCCGCCTGCAGCAAATTCGCGGGAATATCGAATTCAAAGGTGCGCACCGAATGGGTCGCGCGAATGTTGGTGCGGCCGACGATCGTGTCGTTGATGGTCAGCGTCAGATAGGACGCCTCGGGCATCACGGAAATCGCCGTGAGATAGCCGACTTGAAACTTGATTCGTTGGCGCGCCTGCGCCGCCGTGATGTAAACTGGCCATTCGGACGAGGCGATTTCGCCGGCCATCCGGAAGCCCTGGATATTGTTGGTGAGGTGGCGCAGCGTCAAAGCGGGCGGAGCGTCGAACGCGGCGGCGCTCGCCGCCGCCGGGTCGGACTGCGCAGGCCTGAACGATTCGGGCGAGGCCATTTGCGCAGGAGTGAACGTGGGCGCAGCCGGCGTGGAATCCGCCTGTGGCTGCGAGCGCGGGACATAGATTGGCGCAGGCGCAGGCGCATTGGGCACGACATGCGTGAGCGTTGACGGCGCGGTCGTGAAAATGGCCTGCGCGAAGCACACGTTCGTCTGCGCCGCCGCAAGAGCGGTCGCCAGGCAGATCATGGTCACGCGTCCACGCATATGTTCGTCGCTTCTCTCTTCTACGCCGACTGCTTTTTCATCGCCGCCTCGACCGCTGCCTCCGCGGTTTTCTCCTTGCCCGCGGCCGCAAAGCGCCGGAGCCAGGACAGCGACGTCTTGGGAGGTCCGTCGGCCACCTGCTCGGACTGCTTTTTCTTCTCCTGCTTCAACAGATACGAAATCGCGCGCAGCGGTTCCGTGAAGCCCCACCAAATGAAGCGCCCGCCTCCGGCCAGGATGCTCTTGTGCTTGTGCCGCGTGGCGAGGAATCTCGGCAGAGCCTCGGAATCGCCATACATGAGGTCGGCAAGCACGTAGTATTCGTCCGGCTCCATCGCGCCGAACTCGAAACCGAGCACCGTGGCGTCTGCGACGCCCGACTTGTGGATGAACGTGACAGGGAGCGTCTCGTCCTTGATGATCGTTCCCAGCGGATCAATCCCCAGACGGCCCTGCGTCACGCCCGGCTCGAACTGCATCGCGTCGGACTCGTTCAGCATCGCGATCGAAACGCCACCGGCCGAAACGTCCTTGATCGCCACCCGCAGGTCGCGCCCGTCGACGGTAAGCGTACCCTGCCGGGCGATATGCAGACGGGGATGACGGTCGGGCTGGCGCCGCTCGGCCACCGCGCCCAGCGCCGCCCCCGCAATCATCATGTTGAACAGATTCCAGAGCCCGACGACCAGCATCAGGTTGTCGACCCCCGGTTCGAACATGTAGCGGTAGGCAGCAACGGCGCCCGCGCAGAAAAGTAATCCGTAGATCGCGAAGAACGGCCAGGCCAGTTCTGAAAGATGGTCGTCGTCAAGCGTCAGGCCCTTGGCGGTGACGTTGAACGTCGGCTTGCGCGGGCTCATCACGACCGAAACGATCGCCTTGGCCAGGAACACGCCCTGCACGTATTCGTACAGCTCCGACACCCATGGCCAGCGCACGCGTCCGTACAGGTAGTTCTGCAGCATCACATTCACGACCATGTAGGTCGCGGTGTAAGCAATGGCCTCGTCGAAATTCGACACGAAAATCTTGATGTCGAAGAAGATATGCGTCAGCGGCGCGAACATGAAGATCATGCGCGGCACCGGGAAGAACCAGAACGTCATGCTCGACAGATAGGCGACCCGCTGAATGAAGCTCAGACCCTTCTTCATCGCCGGGTTCTTCAGGATCATGATCTGGAACATGCCCTGGCACCAGCGCGAGCGCTGGCCGATGAACGACGTGAAGGTCTCGGGCTGAAGTCCGGCAATGAGCGGCTTGTCGACGTAGACGCTGTTCCATCCTTTCGAATGCAGCTCGAACGCCGTCTCGCAATCCTCGGTGATCGTGATGCCCGAAAACCCGCCGGTCGTCTCCAGCGCCGCGCGACGCAGCAGCGCCGCCGACCCGCAGAAGAACGACCCGTCCCACTTGTCGAGGCCGCGCTGCGTGACGCCGTAGAACATTTCGTTCTCGGACGGCATTTCGTTGAAGGTGCGCAGATTTTTCTCAATTGGATCCGGATTGAGGAACACATGCGGCGTCTGCACCAGGAAAGTCTTGGGATCCTTTGCGAAATAGCCCACCGTCTCGCGCAGAAACGCCCGGAACGGCGCATGATCGGCGTCGAACACGACGATGATGTCGCCTTTCACGTGCGCCAGCGCATTGTTCATATTGCCGGCCTTGGCGTGTTCATTGCGCTTGCGCGTCAAGTAGATCGCGCCAAGCCGGCCGCAGAGCGCTTGAAGCGAAATCCGCCGCTGGCGGGCCGCTTCGGCCTTTTCCGGATTCTTGTCGTTGCATTTCTGATCGGTGCCGCCATCGTCGAGCAGCCAGACGTTGAGCTTTTCCGCCGGATAGTCCATCGACTTCGCCGCAGCGACCGTCGTGGCGAGGATGTACTCGTCCTCGTTATAGGTCGGAATGAACACGTCCACGACCGGCAGCTTGTCGTCGTCCTCGCGCTCAAGACGCGGTCGCACCAGCGGATCAGCGCTGATGACCAGACTGATCGAAAGGATCAGAACGCAATACATTTCAGCGATCAGCAGCACGAATCCGAGCGTGAAGGCGACCGGGTCGCTGGTCGGCGGCAGCGTGCTCGTCCATCTCCAGTACATGTATCGAATGACGACGAAGCTTGCGAGCGCAAGGAAAAGCTGGCGCGCGACCAGACCGCGGCCGAAAACCCAAACGGAAATAAGGCCGGCGATCACCGTCATGCTCAGCGCGAGCTGACTGTGCACGCTCACCGGCTGCGTGAGGAGAAGAAGAGCTATAAGCCCCGAAATCCCCCACGCTATGGCGCGCATTGCCGCCGACATCGAACGCAACTCCCTGACGCTACGGCCTGACAATACCGGCGACGCTTTACGCTTAGGTTAACGTTACGGGACTCTGATCGCCGGATGGGAAGTTGCGATCCGACTGGACACCGCGCCTGGCAAGCCGATCAAGAAATGAGACGACCGAATTTTCGCGCGGAAATGCGACCGCGGGCCAGACAGGGCGCGCGGCGCGATGGAGGGGACGCTAGCGATGAGTTGCTAACGTAACGTAAAGGCGTTCGATCAGAAGCCGAGGCGCGCGTCGAGAATGCCGTAAAGACCTGTGCCGCGCACCTTGTCGACCAGCACGCCGGTCGAGGCGCCAACCTGTACAGCGCCAAACGTCGCGCCTGTCACATGGCCGCCCATCCGCCATTGCTGGAAGAAATCGTCGCCCATGAAGATTGCTTCGGGACCGATGAAGACCTGCGGCGCAATGGCGTAACCCGCCTTCAAGCGCGCGTAGTAGGAATTATGCGCGCTCGAAAACGACGCCACCCCGGAAAACATCGTAAAGTTCGTTGGCCGGTAATTGAAATCAATGGCGATCTTCGCGCCGCTCGCTTGGCCGACCGCGGTGTTGTTGGCGTCGAATTTGTCGATCTTGTTATTGTTGTAATCAGCGCCGCCGTAGACTGCGAACGACCCTTTCCGCCCGACCCACTCGTAGCCGATCATGAAGGAGCCATCTTCCTGCGTGCCGTTGATGCGGCCAAGCGTCGAGTTGGTGTACGCATATTGCCCGACGACGCCGCCGATCCTGAGACGCATGCCCGACTGGTCGAAATCGGAAAACGGGGCGATCGTGCCGATGATCGTCGCAAATTTGGAATTCTTCGTGTCGGCCGTCACCGCCGAGTCGATGGCCACTCCGATTTTCGAAGGCGCGTAGCTTTCAGTCGCCGTGGGAGTTGGCGCGACGCTATAGGTTGGCGGCGGCATGGGATCGAAGTAGGAAATGTAGGAAGTAGGCTGCGCTGGCTGGTAACCGGGGGCGCCGGTATACCAATCAGTCGCGCTGGCCGCCGAGGGCGCCGACGCCACCAATACCGATACCGCCAAAAGACCCGAACGCATGACACGCCGCTCCTGAGGGGGCGCTTTTACGCGCCTCTGCTTCCCTTGCGTCGCACAATCGGCGCCTGACGTAACGGCGAAGTTAATCGACCCCGGCGATCATTTGTTATGTATAAAAACGTGTTAACTTCTGCGGATTATCCGACCTGCGATCATCGGCGGCAGGCTGCCGAACGCTTTGCGTTCGAGCGTATGCGGATCGAAACTTTTAATTAAGCATATCGTCCAACCACGGTTCAAAATCGCGGGCTATCCGGCCCCGGCGCAGGCAGGAGTGTCTGAATCGAGCGCCCGCGCCGGCCGAAGCGGCGCAGCGTCTGTGGCGCCGATGTGACGAAGCGGGCTCACGGACTGATCGCGCGACGCATGGCCGCGCGATCAGAATATGGCGTCAGAAGATCGCGTAGCCCCCGTCGACGAGAAACATGTCGCCGGTATGGTAGGACGAGCCGCGGCTCATGATGTAAACGGCAATGGCGGCGAAATCCTCGGGCTCGCCAAAGCGACGCATTGGAATGCGTGGCATAACGTTGGCGACGAACTTGTCGTTGTCCATGAGACCGTGCGTCATTTCCGATCGTATCCAGCCCGGCAGGATGCAATGCGCCGTCACGCCATAGCGCGACAGTTCGACCGCGAGCGCACGAATGATCGAATTGAGCGCGCCCTTGGTCGCAGCATAATGCTCGTTGCGCGCAGTGCCCGAAATCGACGCAAGGCTGGATGTCGCGACGAGACGGCCGAAAGGATCGCCTTTCTCGGCTCGCTCCCTCATGTGCCGGCCGGCATGCTGGAATACCTGCACCACTCCGTCGAGATTGGTCGCAAACATTTCGCGCCACTCAGCCTGCGTTCGGTCGAGGAATGAGCGTCGCCCGCCTCCGCCAATGCCGGCGTTGGCGAAGCAGCCGTCAATGCGACCGTATCGGGCAAGCGTCTCGTCGAAGGCCTGTTTGACCGACTCTGGATCAGCGACATCGCACACGCGCGCCTCGCAGGCGCCATTCGCCAGCGTCTTGAGCGCAGCCGCGTTCTTCTCGGCATTGCGTCCCCAGATCGACACCGACGCCCCCGCCGCCGCCAGTCCCTGCGCCATGCCGAGGCCAATGCCGCCGTTGCCGCCGGTGACGATGACGACGCGGCCGGTTAGATCGAATAGGGACATGCATTCCTCCGAAAGACGTTCGCCCACAGTCTACCGGCCTGCGCCGGCGCGACAAGCTCCGCGCGTCGCATCACTTTCGATGCGCAAATCGCATGTCCGAACTGCGAAACGCGCCGCACATTGGCGCCCACGTTTGACAAGCTGCCGCGCTTTCCCCTTTTTGAAGCGCTGAACCAGAACAGGAAACGCCAGATGAACTATGAAACGATCCGCGTCGAAGTCGCCGACCATATCCAGACGATCACGCTGCATCGCCCGGAAAAGCTCAATGCCTTTACCACGCAGATGATGAACGAGATGATTGCGGCCTTTGATGAGTCGGACCGAAACGACGACGTGCGCGTCGTGATCGTGACCGGCGCGGGCCGCGCCTTCTGCGCCGGCGCGGATCTGTCGGCGGGCGCGCGCACGTTCGAGTTGTCGGAACGCAAGGACCGCGCGCAACCAAAGACAGGCGCGGATGGCCGACCGGATTATTCCGACGAGGCGATCCGCGATGGCGGCGGTCGCGTGACCCTGCGCATCTTCAAGTCCATGAAGCCGGTCATCGCCGCCATCAACGGCCCGGCTGTCGGCATCGGCGCGACCATGACGCTGCCGATGGACATTCGCCTTGCCTCGAGCGAGGCGCGCGTCGGCTTCGTCTTCGCGCGGCGAGGTATTGTCATGGAGGCTGCGTCGAGCTGGTTCCTGCCCCGCCTTGTCGGTCCCCAGCAGGCGCTGGAATGGATCTACTCCGGACGCGTGTTCAACGCAGATGAAGCCCTTCGCGGCCGCCTCGTGTCAAAAGTTCTTCCACCCGACGAATTGCTGCCGGAAGCGCGCAGGATCGCCAGGGAAATCGTCGACAACACGTCGCCGGTGGCGGTCGCGCTCATGCGCCAGATGGTGTGGCGCATGCTCGGCGCCGACGACCCAATGGAGGCGCACAAGATCGATTCGCGCGGCATTTTCGAGCGCGGGCGTTCCGCGGACGTGCGCGAAGGCGTGACGTCCTTTCTCGAGAAGCGCCCGCCAAACTTCCCCGATAAGGTATCGAAGGACATGCCGGCCTATTTCCCGTGGTGGCAGGAGCGCGGTTACAAGTAAACGTCGTGTCGGTCCCCGTCGCGCGCCTGGCGCGCGACCGGGACTCTCTACTGCGCGGGCGGGGCTTTGCGTCCATCGCCGCTCAATCGCAGATTCTTGGCGATGACCTGCAACATGATCTCGTTTGCGCCGCCACCGATCGCGGTCAGCCGGATGTCGCGCATGATGCGCGAGATCCGCGATTCCCACATGTATCCCTGGCCGCCCCAGAACTGCATGCAGGCGTTGGGAATTTCCAGCGCCAGCTTGCCTGCGAGATATTTGGCGACGGAGGCCTTCTGCGTCACGTCGCCACCGCCGACGTATTGCTCGGCCGCCGCCCATGTGATCGCGCGCAGCGCCTCGACCTCGGCGTGCATGGCGGCGATCTTGTGCTGGATTGTCTGCATGTCGACCAGCGCCTTGCCGAAGGCCTTGCGCTCCCGCACATAGTCAATCGTTATCGCAATCGCGGTCTCAAGCATGCTGACAGCCTTCGCCGCGGCATAAAGCCGTTCCTCCTGGAATTGCTCCATCTGGTAAATAAATCCGCGTCCTTCATCGCCGATGCGATTGCGTACGGGCACGCGCACATTATCGAAGAAGAGTTGCGCCGTATCCGAGGCATGCAGACCGAGTTTGCGCAGCTTGCGCGCGACGGTGACGCCTTTCGATTTCAGCGGCACGACGATCAGTGACTTGTTGCGGTGGGGTTGGCCGTCCGACGTATTGGCGAGCAGGCACATCCAGTCGGCTTGCGTGCCGTTGGTGATCCACATCTTCGAGCCATTGATGACATAGTCGTCGCCATCCCGCACCGCGCGCGTGCGGATCGAGGCCACGTCCGAGCCCGCGCCCTCTTCCGACACCCCGATGCAGGCGACCTGCTCGCCGGAAATCGCCGGCGTCAGAAATTCGCGTCGCAGCGCGTCGCTGCCGTGCTTGGCCAGCGCGGGCGTCGCCATGTCCGTTTGCACGCCAAGCGCGGTGGCGACGCCGCCAGCCAGCGCCCGCCCCCATTCTTCGGCAGCCACCATGCTGTAGGAATAGTCGAGTCCGAGTCCGCCGAATTCGGCGGGCTTGCAGATACCGAGAAACCCGGCGGCGCCGGCCTTCCTGAAGAGATCGTGCGCCGGAAATATCTCGGCCTCTTCCCACGCATCGGCGTAGGGATCGATTTCCGTTTCGACGAACCGGCGCAGCGAGCGCCGGAGTTCTTCGTGTTCGTGAGTGAGCTTCATCTGGGCCGGGTTTCCTGAAATAACATGCGCCAACGCATCTCCGCTCCCCACGCGCGGGAAGAAAATGCTTGCGATCACCCAGGCAGGCCGAGCACTGCCTTGGCGACGATATTGCGCTGAATTTCGCTCGATCCGCCGTAGATCGTCGCTGGCCGCGCCAGCCAATAATGTGCGAGCGCATCGAGCGTATCATTGCCATAGGGCGCGGGCTCGTCGATCGATCCATTCTCGGCGGAAAGCTCGACCAGCGCTTCGGTTATCTTCTGGTAGGTGGATGTTGCGAATATCTTCAGGATCGACACGTCCGGCCCGAGCGCTTCGCCGCGCCGCAGGATGTCGGCGAAGCGCGAATAGGTTTCCGTGAGATCGGCGACATCGAACCGCAATTGCGTGAACTTGTCCCGGAATCGGTCGTCCGCGAATGCGCCGGTCGCGCGGCCGAGCATGGCCAGACGATTGAGCGCGACCTGCGACAGCTTCGGCCCGCCAAGGAAGATGCGTTCGAAGCCGAGCAGCGCTTTCGCCATCGTCCAGCCCTGGTTGATCTCGCCGACAATGTTCTCCCTGGGCACGCGCACATTGTCGAAGAACGTTTCGCAGAACTCTTCGTGCCCACCGAGCGTCATGATCGGACGGCGAGTGACGCCGGGCGTCGCAAGATCGACAAGCAGGAACGAGATGCCCTCCTGTTTCTTGGCGTTCTTGTCGGTGCGCACGAGCAGGAAAATCCAGTTGGCGTCCTGCGCCAGCGTCGTCCATGTCTTTTGCCCATTGACCACCCAGCAGTCGCCATCGAGCACGGCTTCAAGCCGCAGCGACGCGAGGTCCGATCCGGCGTTCGGCTCGGAATAGCCCTGACACCAGACGTCCTCGCAGGCCAGAATGCGCGGCAGATATGTCTTGCGCTGTTCGTCCGAGCCGTAATTGATGAGTAGCGGACCCAGCATGACGATGCCCATGTCAGGCGCCCGCGGCACGCCGGCGCGGTCGAGTTCTTCCAGGTAGGCGATCTGCTTGGCGACGGACATGCCCATGCCGCCGTATTGTTTTGGCCAGGCCGGCGCGAGCCAGCCGCGCCTCGACAGCTTAAGGCTCCAGGGCTTGACTTCATGCCAGCGGATTCGGCGCGGCAAATGGCGAATTTCGATCGGGCATTCCGCTTCGATGAATTCGCGGACCATCTTGCGGAAATCCGCGTCGCTCATCGCGTCGTAATCGTCGTTCATTGCGGCGGTCATGATAGCCTCACACGAGATCGAGCGCGGGCGAGAGCGCGGC
>JAJXWB010000049.1 GCA_021781815.1 Pseudomonadota bacterium
TTGTAGAAGCGCTCGATGTAGTCGAACACGTCGACCCTGGCGTCGTCGCGCGTCCGGTAGACTTTCTTTCCGATGCGCTCGGTCTTGAGCGACGAGAAGAAGCTCTCCATCGCCGCGTTATCCCAGACGTTGCCTGAACGGCTCATCGAGCAGACGACGCCATTGTCGGCCATCAACCGCTGGAACTGATCGCTGCTATATTGCGAGCCGCGGTCGGAGTGGTGCAAGAGCGCGTCCGGCTTGCCGCGTCGCCAGATCGCCATCAGCAAAGCATCGGTGACGAGTTGCGCCGTCATCTCGGCCTTCATCGACCAGCCGACGACGCGGCGCGAGAACAGATCGATGACTGCCGCGACGTAGAGCCAGCCCTCCGCCGTCCAGACGTACGTGAAGTCGGCGATCCATTTGCGGTTCGGCTGGTCGGCCGAGAACTGCCTGTCGAGCGCGTTCGGCGCCACGGCTGCAGTTGACCGCTCGCCCTCGTCCTTCGGCAGGCCACGGCGGCGCGGCCGCGCCCGAAGCGCGTTTGCTCGCATCAACCGCTCGATCCTGTGCAGGCCGCAGGAGGCGCCGTCGGCGAGCACGTCCCGCCAGACTCTTCTAGCCCCGTAGGTGCGGGCGCTGGCGATGAAGCTCGCACGCACCTTCGTCGTCAGTTCCTCGTCGGCGATCGTCCTGGCGCTCGGCCCGCGATGCAGCCAGGCGTGGAACCCGGATCTCGAGACGCCCAGCGCTTCGCATAGCCATGCCACCGGCCAAACGGATCGGTGCTTCGCGATAAAGCCGAACTTCATATCGACTCCTTCGCGAAGTAGGCCGCGGCCTTTTTTAGGATGTCGCGCTCCGCCTTCAGCTTCGTCACTTCGCGCCGCAGACGCTCGATCTCCAGCTGCTCGGGCTTCTGCTGCCCGTGGCCGGGGAAGGCCTGCTTCGGATCAGAGCCGAACTCCTTCACCCATTTGCGCAGGACGTTCTCGTGAACGTCGATGTCCCGAGACGCCTGCGCGACGCTCACACCCCGCTCGCGCACCAGGCGAACCGCCTCGACCTTGAACTCCCGACTGAATACTCGCCTCGCCATAGCCCACCTCCGGGTTCATGAAACACCTTTTCTCGGTGTCCACGAAACCGGCAGCAGGCCAAACCTCCCAAATTTTGGCAAAGTACCTTTGCTCATCAATTTGTTACCGGGTCCAGCGATGGCGTTCCACTTCGCCGCGCATTCACAACCGGCAAATGCCAGTGGTGTCTGATCGCCATGAAGCAAGACCGAAGCACAAAATCCGCCCGGCCATGGCTGAGACGGCATAAGCCACATCCGACATGAAATGTAAAGATGTTGACATGATCCGCGGAAGGTGAAATCTTTCACACTACGCCCACAGGCGTTCGGCGCGATAAAGTCTCGGGAGGACGCAATGCCGCGAAGGATTTCAACAGTTTGTGCAGCAATTGCCTGGCCGCTCGTTCTGATTGGCGCGGCCTATGCGCAGGAAAAGCCGGTCAAGATCGGAGTACTCAACGATCAGGCCTCGGTCTATTCGAGCATCACTGGCCCAGGCTCTGTCGCGGCCGCAAGGCTCGCAATCGAGGACATGGGTGGGACCATGTTCGGCAAGCCAATCGAACTCGTTTTCGCTGACCATGCGCATAAACCGGATCTCGGGTCCGCGATAGCGCGCAAGTGGTTCGATACCGAAGGCGTGGACGCAATCTTTGACATCTACAGCTCCGGGGTGGCGCTGGCCGTGCAGGGCATAGCCGAGCAGAAAGACAAGATCCTCGTCGTGTCCATGGCGTCGAGCCGCGATATCAGCGGTAAGTCCTGCTCGCCGAACGGCATGCAGTGGGCGAACGACGGCTATGAAATCGCCAACCTCACCATTAAGGGGGCTTCCGGCGACAAGCCGACATCCTGGTACTTCCTGACGGTCGACTACGCGGCCGGGCATTCGATCGAGAAAGACGCGCAGAAGCTGATTGAAGGTGGTGGCGGCAAGTTCATCGGCGCGGCGCGCTTTCCGTTGAATACGCCGGACTTCAGCTCCTATCTGCTCCAAGCGCAAAGCTCGGGCGCCAAGAACATCGGCTTCATCGGCGGCGGCGCCGATATGACCAACGTCATCAAACAGGCGGCCGAATTCAATGTCGGAAAATCTGGCCAGCGCTTCATTCCGTTCTCGCTGACGACCGTCGACATAGAGGCGCTCGGCAACAAGCCGACGCAGGGCATGCCGCTCGTGCTGAGCTATTACTGGGACGAATCCGACAAGGCAAAAGCCTGGGCAGAGCGATTCAAAAAAGCCTTCGGCAAACTTCCGAGTGATCCACAAGCCAACGTCTACAGCGCCGTCCTTCACTATCTGAAGTCGGTCAAAGCGGCTGGCACGACCGACACCAAGGTGGTGCTTGCCAAGATGAAGAGCACGTCGGTCGAGGACTTCTTCACGAAAGGCGCGCGGATCCGCGCCGATGGTCGTCTGATGCGCGACATCTATTACGCGGAAACCAAGGCGCCGGAAGCGATGAAAAGCCCGAGCGACCTGATCACGCTCGTCAAAAAAATACCGGGCTCGGAAGCCTTCATTCCGGAAGCCCAGAGCGAGTGCAAGCTACTGAAGAACTGAACACGACGCGGCCGTTGCACGGCGGCCGCGCTTTTCTCAGCCGTAGAGCTTCGCGAGTTCTTCTTTCTTGACCTTGCCCGTCGCCGTCATCGGCAAGGACTCGACGATCCTGATTTCCGGAATCTTGTACACGGCCAGCCGCTCGCGGCAGAAAGCCTCGAGCGCCGCTTCGGTCGTCTCGGCCCTGCGCAGCGGCAGTACGGTGACGAAGGCGACCGGAACCTGCCCGCGTGATTCATCTACGCGCCCGATCACGCCGCTGCCGGTCACGGCTGGGTGTTGTCCGAGCACGGATTCGATTTCGGACGGAAACACGCTCATGCCCTTTACCTTGAGCATTTCCTTGCGACGGCCCAGAAAATGGATCGTCCCCTGTTCGGAAATCATGCCGATATCGCCGGTGCGCAGCCAGCCACCGACGAGCCCTTCGACAGTCGCGTCCGGCTTGTTCCAATAGCCCTTCAATAGCGAGGGCGTGCGCACGCACAATTCGCCCTCGACGCCGAGCGGCATGATCCTGTCCGAACCGAATTCCAGAATCTTGAAATCGGTCTGCGGCACGGGAATGCCGCAGAAGATCTGGCGTTGCTTCAGGTCGCGGTCGTCGTCCTGCCAGCCGCGATTGAACGCGTCATAGGAATGCGTCTCGGTCATGCCCCAGGCAGCCTCGCGCAGAACCGTGCCGGTCAGTTTGCGCCAGCCTTCGCGGAAGGTCGGATTTAGTTTCTTCACGAACGACGCAACCAGCACCTCGCGCAGCGAGGAAAGATCGTAATTGCCGGCGTCCGGATGGTTCATGATCTCGACGGCGTTGTCGACCACCATGTTGGAAATCGTTCCGCGGCGATGCTGCACAGCGTACATAAACGCCGCCGGATCCCATCGCGCGAGCAGGACACACGTCGCGCCAGTCACAACCGGCAGAATGATCCCGACATCCTCGCCGGCCATCCAGAAAATCGGCCAGAAATTGACGATCACATCTTCGGCCGTCACGTTCATGGAGATCGAACTCATGACAGCGCCGGTGAACAGCATGTCGAATTGGCTGTGGACGCAGCCCTTCGGCATACCGGTCGTCCCGCCGGTGTAATTGAGCGCAGCTATATCGTCGAGCGCGACGTCGATCTGCGGCGGCGCATCGATCTCCGCAGCCAGCGCACTCATCAGGTCGAGCGTATCCGCATGCTCGATCCGCGGCGTGGTCAGCGCGGCGGGCAGGGGGCCCTCTGGGCGCGCCGACAGCGCATCCAGAAAACTTGTGACGATTACGCGTTTGATCTCGCATTCGGTGCGCACGTCCTGGACCAGATGGGCGAGCTGATCGTGGGCGACGATGATGCGCGCGCCGGTGTCCCTGATCTCATAGGCCAGCTCGGGCCGAGTAAACATCGGATTGATCGGCACATGCACGCAGCCGGCCTTGAGTATGCCGAAGAAGCAAACGTGGAACTGCGGACAATTCGGCAGGAAGACCGCTATCCTGTCGCCCTTTTTCGCGCCGAGCCGCGTCAGAAGGGCGGCGAAACGGTCGCTCAGCCGATCGAGTTCGGCATAGCTTGTCGCGCGCCCGTAGAACAGGAGCGCGGGCTTGTCCGGCTGGATGCGGGCCCATTCGCGGAGATAGGCGGTCAGAAGTTTCTGACCGAACGGGAAGACGGGTTCGCGCGGTATGCCGGCTGGCCAGATCCTGCTCTGCAATGCGCGTACATGCGCCAGGTAGCTAGCCTCGTCGCGCGTGTAAGCCTCCGACGTTTCCTTTGTCATTTTCCTCTCCCCCGCGGTCTTCTGCCGCTGTTCACCACAAGTCGACGCGTGTCACCTTGCGTTCGCCAAAGCGTTTTGGTTGCGGCACGGATTTCAGTCCGCGCACAATCCAGCGGCGCGTTTCGCGAGGGTCGATCACGTCGTCCACCTCAAGGAATGTCGCTCCGCTCAGCGCCTTGTTTTCCTGGTAGGATTTCGCGACCAATTCATCGAACCATTCCTTTCGCGCAACAGGGTCTTCAATTGCCCCCAGCTCCTTGCGATAGGCGAGCTTGACGGCGCCTTCGAGCCCCATTGCGCCGAACTCAGCGCTTGGCCACGCCACAATGAAGAACGACGCCTGGCTTGAGCCGCCTGCCATGGCCAGAGCGCCGAGCCCGTACCCCTTGCGCAGTACTATTGTAAAATAGGGGACGGTCGCCCGCGCGGCAGCGACGAACATACGCGAGACATGGCGCACTTGCGCGGTCTTTTCGATCTCCGGTCCGACCATCATGCCAGGCGTATCGCACAGCGAAACTATTGGAATATCGAACGCGTCGCACAACTGGATGAATCGCGCCGCCTTATCGCCGCCATCGGCATCGATCGCACCGCCGAGGTGCCTGGAATTATTGGCTATCACGCCGACGGGTCGACCTTCGATACGGATCAGAGCGGTAATCATGCCCTTGCCGAAGCTAGGTCGTAACTCCAGCACCGAACCGGCGTCGGCGAGCGTCTCGATCGCCGGCCTGATATCGTAGGCGCGCAGGCGGTTCTCCGGCACAGCATGGCGTAGCAGGCGCTGGTCCGCGCAGGACCATTCGTTCACACGTCCCTGAAAATAGCCAAGGTATTTCTTGGCGACGGCGACGCCCTCGGCCTCGTCGTCGACCAGTGCGTCGATCACGCCATTGGCGGCCTGCACTTCCACCGGCCCAATGTCTTCTGGCCGGAACACGCCGAGCCCTCCACCTTCGATCATCGCCGGACCACCCATGCCGATATTCGACGTTTTGTCCGCGATGATCACATCGCAACTGCCCAGCAGTGCTGCATTGCCGGCAAAACAACGGCCGGAGACGACTCCGACTATTGGCACCTTGCCGTTGAGCGCGCCGAAGCGAGCGAAAGTTGTGGTCTCCAGCCCGGCCGGCGTCGGCCATTCGTCGCCCGGCCGGCCGCCGCCACCTTCAGCGAACAGCACGACTGGCATTGACCATTTCTCCGCCAGCGTGAGAAGACGGTCCTTCTTCTTGTGGTTGATGACGCCCTGCGTACCCGCAAATACCGTGTAATCGTAAGCCATTACCGCGCAACGGGCCTGTTCTTCCCCGAACAGTGCGCCGTTCACAGCCCCGATGCCCGTGACCATGCCGTCGGCCGGACTCACGCGGCGCAATTCGTCGAGCGAGCGGCGCTGACGCTGCGCGGCGAGAGCCAACCCGCCGTATTCGATGAAGGTATCGGGATCGCAGAGATCAGCGACATTCTCGCGCGCGGTGCGCTGGTTGGTCTTGCGACGACGCGCGACGGCGTCGGGCCTGTTCTCGTCGAGCAAGTCGCCGCGTCGCGCCAGCGCCTCGGCGAGATCGCCGCGGACATGGTCGAGGTCTATCGCGTGGCTCGTTTCCACGCTCGCCTCGCCGACCTCCGACGGCCGCAGGTACAACGTCGCCTCGCCTTCGAAGATCGTATCGCCCGGCGCCACCAGCACGTCCTCGACTATGCCCGCAACGGGAGAGGCGACGAGATGCTCCATCTTCATCGACTCGATCACCAAAGCTTGCTGCCCGGCGTGGAGTCTGTCGCCCTTTGCGACCGAACAGGCGATCATCGTGCCCTGCAGCGGCGCCGGCACGGCGACAAGACCCTCAGGCGCCGGTTCCGATCCTTTTTCCAGCGCCGCGGCTGCCCGCGGCGGCGCAATCGCCACCGTTCCGTCGAAGACGCCGAGCGGATCGGAATTGCGAAGGTCGCGTCCCCTCTGCCGTTCACCGGAGGCCGCCTTTGGCTCGAACGCGGCGGCAGCCGCGAGCAGCTGCGCGACATGCGTTTCCAGGAAGGCAGTCGAGATCCGGTCGGCGAGAAAATCCTCGTTGTCGACGATTGCTCGCAGGATCGGAATATTGGTTTCGACGCCCTCGATCCGGAATTCCTGCAGGGCGCGACGCGCGCGACGCAGCGCGTCCGGCATACCCTCGGACGACCAGGCAATGACCTTGGCGAGCAGAGAATCGTAGCGTGGACTCGTCCGATAGCCGGGATAGCCGAAAGTATCGACGCGGATGCCCGGTCCCGAGGGAATCGCGAAGGCGGAGAGCGCGCCGCCAGTCGGCCGGGCGCCCCCGTCCGGCGTCATCTTTTCCATGTTGACGCGAAATTGTACGGCGGCGCCACGCGGGGCAGGCGGCGGCGACAGCCCAACCTCGGCCAGATGAGCGCCAGCGGCGATGCGGATCTGCGTCTTGACGAGATCGACGCCGTAGATTTCCTCGGTGACGGTATGTTCGACCTGCAGGCGTGGATTGGCCTCGATGAATACAAAATCATCGCCGCCGACAGGCATGAGGAATTCGAAGGTTCCCAGTCCGCGATATCCGACCTTGCGCGCCATTGTCGCGGCCGCTGCGCACATCGCGTCGCGAACGGCCGGCGGCAAGCCCGGGCTCGGCGCCATCTCGACGATCTTCTGGTGCCGTCGTTGGATTGTGCATTCGCGCTCGCCGAGATGCGCAACCGCGATTCCGTCGCCGACGATCTGCACCTCGATGTGCCGGATGCTCGGCAGATAACGTTCGACATAGAGCGCATCCGAACCGAAGGCGGCCTGCGCCTCGGACCTGCATCGTTCCCATGCGGTCGGTATATCGGCGCGGTCCCGCACGACGCGCATGCCGCGTCCGCCGCCGCCCGCGCAAGCCTTGATCATGATAGCCGCGCCGGCGCCGAGCCGGTGGAAAAAGGCCTCGGCGTCCTGTCGCGTGGCGGAGCTGTCGACGCCTTCGAGCACGGCCACGCCGCAATCGCGCGCGAGTTTCCGTGCGGCGGCCTTGTCGCCAAACAATTCGAGCGATTCTGGCGACGGTCCGATGAACGTAAGTCCCGCCGCAGCGACCGCCCGCGCAAATTCCGGGCTCTCCGATAGGAACCCGTAGCCAGGATGGACCGCATCACAGCCGGCTTCGCGCGCCACCGCGACAAGGGCGTCAATGGCTAAATAGGCCGCAGCGCCGAGGCCGGGTAATTCGCGCACCTCGTCGCAAGCACGCGCGTGCCCCGAGTCTGCATCATCGGCGGGAAAGACCGCGACCGTAGCGATTTCGAGTTCGGCAGCCGCCCTCGCGATGCGCAAAGCTATCTCGCCGCGATTGGCGATCAGGATCTTACGGAACGCCATGTATGAACTTCTTTCTGAGCGGGAAGCAGAATTTTCGAAGGGTATGGACAAATCGATTTTGTGTCAATATCTTTACCAATCATCGGGAGACGCTAAATGGGGCGACACGCGACCAACGGTAAGGCGACCAGAACGCCGCGCGCGGCCGAGGAGTTCGCGCAATCGCAACGTCACGATCTCAACAACCGGCTGTTTTTCCGCCTGTTCCAGGCGGCAAACATCTACGAGGCGCAGGCGACCAAACAATTGAACATTTCTGCGGTTCAGGGCGCGGTGCTCGGCGCCCTGTCACGCGACATCGCGCAGGGAATGCCGTTCGCAGACCTCTACACATATCTCGGCGTGAGCAGACAAAACCTCGACGCCGTTCTCAAGGGGCTCGAGCGGGCTCAGTATGCCGAGCGCATTGAAAACGAATCTGACCGGCGTGTGAAGATCGTTCGCCTGACGCCAAAAGGCGTCGAAGCTTGGCGCGACCTGCGCGAGCGGACAATAGAGTTTTTCCGACAGGGTACGCGCGGAATATCGGCCGAGCAGTTGTCTGATTGCGCCGAAACGCTGACAAAGATCGGTCGTGCCCTAAAGGACGTGAGCCTTCAATAAGTCCATAGACAGCTTTCGATATTATCATGTCTGATCGGGGAGGAGAGAGATGACGGCTCAAGGAGCGTACACAGATACGCGTGTGCCCAAGCGCGATGATTGCGTTCTGCGTTACGTGCTGGAGACGCGCGCCGCCGCGCATCCTGACCGAGCGTATATCAAGCTGCCCGACGGCAGCTCCATCACCTATGGCGCATTTTGTCTGTCAGTCGAGCGTACAGCCGCGGGTCTTGCCGCGCTTGGCGTCAGGCAGGGAGACTTTGTCAACGTCTGGCTGCCTAACGGCGTCGACATGGTTCGCGTCTGGTTCGCAATCAACTGGCTCGGCGCCACCTATGTACCGATTAATACGGCCTACAAGGGTAATGTTCTCGCGCACGTGATCGCCAACGGCGGCGCCGAGGTCATGATCATTGCTTCCGGGCTCGTCGAGAGACTGGCTGATGTCGACCGCGCGGACCTCCGTACGCTCGTAGTTTTTGGAGACAAAGCTATATCCATTCCCGGGATGAACTGCGTTACGCTCGAAAGCGTCGACGGCGACCCATCCTCGATTCCTCCATTGGACCAGCCCATCGAACCTTGGGACGTCCAGTCTATCATCTACACATCGGGCACGACGGGCCGCTCCAAGGGCGTATTGAGCTCCTATGCGCATCTCTGGCACATGGGCGGCGCACAGGCCTTTCCGATGCTCGACGCATCCGATTGCTATCTGATCTATCTTCCTTTCTTTCATGTCGGCGGCACGCTGCCGGTGATTGGCATGCTCAATCGCGGCGGCGCCATCGCCATGGGGGGCGACTTCACAACGGAAGCCTTCTGGCCAACGGTGCTGGCGACTGGCGCGACTTACACGATCCTGCTCGGCGTCATGTCTACATTCCTGTCGAAATGCCCACCGGAAGCCCGTGACCGCGATCATTCACTCAAGAAGGTGACGATGATTCCCCTTCCTGACGACTCGCGCGAGTTCTCGGAACGTTTCGGATGCAAAGTTTACACACTTTTCAATATGACGGAGGTCAGCGTGCCGACCGTTTCCGGGGCCAATCCGACGGTGGTCGGCACCTGCGGCAAGCGGCGCCCGGGGGTCGATTTGCGGATAGTCGATGGCAATGACTGCGAAGTTGCAGCAGGTTCTGTTGGCGAGCTGATCGTAAGGACTGACGCGCCGTGGGCGCTCAACTCCGGCTATCACAAGAATCCTGAAGCCACCGCGCAGGCATGGAGGAATGGCTGGTTCCATACAGGCGATGCGTTTCGGAAGGACGAGGACGGCAATTTCTTCTTCGTTGACAGGATGAAGGACGCTATCCGTCGTCGAGGTGAGAATATCTCATCCTTTGAGGTCGAGGCAGAGATACTCGCTCATCCTCATGTTCGAGAATGTGCGGTAGTCGCCGTGCCAAACGAGATGGCCGAAGACGATGTTCTCGCGATCGTCGCTCCAGCTCCCGGCTCAAAGATCGATCCCACAGAATTGCTGGAATTCCTGAGTCCGCGCCTCGCGCATTTCATGATGCCACGCTATGTGCGCGTCATGAACGACCTGCCTCGGACCCCAACGCAGAAGGTCGAAAAATACATCTTACGTCAGCAGGGTCTCACCGCCGACACTTGGGATCGTGAAAAAGCGGGTATCAAGATTCGACGCGAGAGACTTGGGAAATCGTGACGCATGCTACCATGGGGGATAGATGGAAGACTTGTCGGCCGCTTCTGAAGCTGCGTATCCGGCGGAATAGCCCAGCGAGCGTTGTTGGTCCGGCCTTGCGGGTGATCATGCCCGCAACTATAATGGCTTGGATACTGAGGACGGCGTGATCTGGGTCTACGGACCAGGCGACGACTTGGTCATGGCCTTCGCCGACGATGGCATCGATACGCTCGTCGAGTTGATCAAAGAGCACCGCAAGCAGGCGGGCTCAAAATCCTGAAAGCTGATCCACTGCGGCCTACGCCGGAGGCGTACGTCGCTCGGGGGGCGTGCGGCAGTGCTCATCACTGCGGCCGAGCGATACACGGCATCGGGTACGAAGTCCCCTGATTCCGCCGATCTGCGTAGAGTCATTTGTCAAAAGACAGATGAACGACGCAGTTGACGCGGAGACCATCGCCGAGGCAGCGAATCGTCTGACCATGCGTCATCGAACCTCGGGTCAGTTCTCGACGATCGCTCGCGCGACTAGATCTTTAATCTCGTCGTCGGCAAGACCCAAAACGTTTTTCAGGACTTCCCGCGTGTCGCCTCCGAGCTCTGGCAGCGTGGTTCCCGTTTCTATGATGCTCCGCGACATGCGGTACGGCGCATTTGCAACCGCGAAAGCCTTATCTGCGCTCTTGATCTTCTTCAGCAGGCTTCTGGCGCTCATCTGGGGTTCGCGCATCGCCTCTCCAACAGTCCTATACCGGGAGCATGGGACGCCTGCCGCCATGAATATCCTCTCACATTCAGAACCAGGCCGTTGGCTTGTCCATGCTTCGACAATGTTCAGTAAGGCACTCCAGTTCGCTTCCTTGGATTGCACAGT
>JAJXWB010000050.1 GCA_021781815.1 Pseudomonadota bacterium
CTGGAGCCAGTTGGCGCGGAAATTCGCGATCGAGGGAATGTAGATCGCGACTTCCGCCAACAACACGAAACAAACGATCAGCACGAGCACGCGGCCGGCGAGACCGAAACGCGGCGGACGCGCGGGGACAATATCGCGCGCCGACTGCATGTCGCTGCTGCCTGTTTCGTTCATCCGCTCACCCGAATTTTCGCAGGAACGCAGTCGCGCGGCGGACCCACGCGCTGTCAATTCGGCCTGCGTAGATTTCGGCGGCCGCCCGCCGCGAAATTTCAGACAGGGTCGGATAGGGCGCGATCGCCGAAGTCATGTCCTGCGCCCTGAGCCCCTGTGCGATGGCGAGCGTCCATGGCGCGATCAGTTCGCCGGCGCCGGGACCGACGATGCCGCAGCCCAGGATGCGCCCGTTGCGCGCCGTGATCGCCTTGAGATGGCCTGCGTCCACTCCCTCCGTCTTCGCCCTGTCGTTGTCGGAGAAACTCGCGCGCAGGACATGGATGGTCCGATGGCGCGCGCGCGCCGCGTCTTCCGAAAGCCCGGTCCACGCGATTTCCGGGTCGGTGTAGACGACGCGCGGTATCCGCTCGGCGCGCTCGGCGACGCGCTGGCGGAACAATATCCGCCGCAGCGCGATCTCGGCGTGATAGCTCGCCGCATGGGTGAATTGTTCCCGGCCCGCGACGTCGCCCACAGCATAGACGCGACCATTGCTGACGCTGCGCAAATGGCGGTCGACCGCAATGCCGCTTCGATCGTAGCGCACGCCTGCGCGGTCGAGACCGAGGGCCTCGACATTGGGCCGCCGCCCCGTGGCGACCAGAAGATGCGAACCGTCGACATATTCTTCGAGCGTCCGGCCGGCGATCGCGACGCGCACGCCGGCGCCATGCGGCTCGATTCGCAGCACGTTCGCGCCTTCGCGGATCTCGACGCCTTCGCGCCGCAAGCGGTCGAGCGCGACGCGCGCGAGTTCCGGATCTTCGCGCGCCAATGCGGTCCGCGCTTCGAGAACGAGAACTTCGGCGCCCAGCCGGCGGAACGCCTGCGCCAGTTCTATTCCGATCGGGCCGCCGCCCAGCACGATCAGACTGCGCGGCAGTTCGTCGAGGTCGAAGATCGTTTCGTTCGTGAGAGAGCGGACGAATTCAAGGCCGGGTATCGCCGGCGCCGCCGGCGAGGAGCCTGTCGCGATCACGAATCTGCGTGCGCGCACCGTAAAGTCGCCGGCCTCGATCGTGCGATCGTCGACGAAGCGGCCCGGAGCGCGGATGACGCGCACTCCCATGGCCTCGTAACGGGCCTGCGAATCGACCGGGGCGATCGTGCCGATCGTTCGCCGGATACGCGCGCGCACGGCCGTCCAATCGACGCGCGGCTCTGTCGCATGGATGCCGAAGTCCGCGGCGTTGCGCATCGTCTGGGCCACGCCTGCCGAAGCAATCAGGGTCTTCGAGGGTACGCAGCCGGCGTTGAGGCAATCGCCCCCCATCTCGCTCTTCTCGATCAGCACGACCGGAACGCGGAAGCGAGCCGCGCCGGCGGCGACGGACAAGCCGCCGGCGCCGGCGCCGACCACGCAGATGTCGGGCGTCAGCGTCTCCATGGGCCCCGCCTGCTCATTGAGCTTGATCTCCCTTGCGCGCCGCGCGCCATTTCTTCGCCAGCACGGGCGCCAGCGCGACCAGCGACAGGCCGACAAGCAGCACGAGTATCTGCGGCGTCAGGATGGCCGACAAGGGAGGCGGCGCCTGGCAGCCGTCGCGGCCGGCGGCCTGGCATGCCTGCCGGGTTGCTTCGGCCGCGGCGGCGATCTGTTCGAGGCTTGCGCCGGCAACTGCGAAGACGGCCGTCGCCGGAAGGATACCGACGACTGTGGTCCACAGAAAGGTTCTGAATCGAACGCCCGCCAGCGCCGCGGCGAGGTTGACGAACCAGAACGGAAAGAGCGGCGACAGGCGCAGAAACAGCAAGTAGCCGATCGCATCGGCGCAAAAACTCAAGCGCAGGCGATTGAACTTCGGACCGGCGCGCGCCACGAGCCAGGGGCCAAGCGCCGACCGAGCGGCCAGGAACAGCGCACACGCCCCGAGCGTCGCCCCGAGCGCGCCGGCGATCAGCCCTTGCGCCCAGCCGAACAGGGCGCCGGCCGCGACGGTCAAGGCGGTGGCGCCCGGCGCGGAGATCGCCACGAACAGCGCGTAGCCAATCACGAACGAGGCGAACGCCGCCACGCGGTGCGCGGATATGAGGGCGCGCAGCGCCGCGTGGCTGTCGACGAATCGATCGAGGGTCAGCCAGCGATGGAGCCCCAGGACGAAGAAGGCGACGAGCGCCAGCGCGACGAACGCCAGCGGCGCCATGCGGCGCCAGGCGTTCGATGTGTGGTTGTGGTCGCCGGAGGTCACGGCGTCACTCTAGAACGCGGACGGCCGGTCCCGCGACACGACCGGCCTGACAATTGCGTGATCAGGACTTCGCCCATGCAACGCCAGCCCGAGACGGCCGCGCGGCGTTATGCTACCGAAACTCAAGATAGACCGCAGGGAGCAGGCACTATGACGATCGTAGCATTCATCGGGCTCGGCAATATGGGCGGGCCGATGGCCGCAAATCTCGTGAAGGCGGGCCACGACGTGCGCGGGTTCGATCTTGCGCCGCTTCTGCGCGAGGAGGCCGCCAAGGCCGGTGTCGCAGCGCGCGCCAGCGCCGCCGAGGCCATCGCGGACGCCGACGTGATCGTCACCATGCTTCCGGCCGGCCGGCACGTGCTGGCAGTCTGGTCCGAAATCGCGCCGAAAGCGAAGACGGGCGCGCTTCTGATCGATTCCTCGACCATCGACGTCGAAAGTGCGCGCGCCGCGCATGCGCTCGCCGGGAAGGCGGGGCTGGCGAGCGTCGATGCGCCGGTTTCCGGGGGCGTCGGCGGCGCGAAAGGCGGGACGCTGACCTTCATGTGCGGCGGCGCCGACGCCGCCTTTGCCGCAGCCAGGCCGCTGCTTGAGGCGATGGGCCGGAAGATCGTCCATTGCGGCGGCGCCGGCGCCGGTCAGGCCGCCAAGATCTGCAACAACATGATCCTCGGCGCGACCATGATCGTAACCGCCGAAGCCTTCGTGCTCGCCGAAAAGCTCGGCCTGACCCATCAGGCGCTGTTTGACGTGGCATCGACCTCGTCCGGCCAGAGCTGGTCGCTGACCTCCTATTGCCCGGTGCCTGGTCCAGTCCCCGCTTCGCCCGCCAACAACGATTACAAGCCCGGCTTCGCCGCCGCCCTCATGCTGAAGGATCTGAAGCTCGCGCAGGAGGCGGCCTCCTCGGCCGGCGCCAATACGCCGCTCGGCGCGGCGGCGGCGCAGCTCTATTCGCTCTTCAGCGCTGCCGGCCATTCCGGCGACGATTTCTCCGGCATCGTCAATTTTCTGCGCGGCAAGGCGTAGGGAAGACCGGCCGCCGCCCTGAGACGGCGGCGCTCCATGCAACCCTGGCGCCTGCAATGAAACGCGGGCTCCGCGTGAACCGTCATTGCGCGGGCTTCGGCTCGCCCTTCAGCCGTGCGATCACGTCGTCGGGGATCGGCATGGACTTCAGCCGGTTTGCATCGTCAGGGTGCTTGCCGGTCCACACTCGCGTTTCGAACGCCTCGACCGAAAGTTCGCCGCCGTTGAACAATTGGTGGCGAATGTCGAAGGACGAACGTCGGATGTCGGTCGCCGTCGTCTCGATCATGACGGTGTCGCCGAAGCGTGAGGGCTTCAGGAAGCGCGCGCGCGATTCCACCAGCGGAAATCCGGTGAAACTCGTGTTCGCGTAGAGCCATGCCTTGTTCATGCCGGCTGTCTCGAACAGCCAGGCCGTGCAGCCGTCGAACCAATCGAAGAAACGGGGGTTGTATACGATCCTGGCGGGGTCGCAGTCGCCCCATTCCACGTAGCGTTCGCGTCTGGCGACCAGCATCTGGCTCCTCGGAGTCGGCCATCGGGCGCCGGGCCCGGATTGGCGAGATCGTGGCGCAATACCGCCCCCGGCCGGTTAAGGCCAGACCAAATCGCCCAGGCCATTTCTGCCGTCGATGTGCGGAAGATGGGCGGCGGCGTGGCGACAGCGCAGCGTGCGCCGCGGCCCACCCGGCGCTGTCGCCGGGCGTCGCGGCCGGCTGCTTCGTCAGTCCGTCAGAACGATTTTGGGGTCGCTGCAGAGATTGACCTGCGCTTCGTCGCCCGCGTCTTCGAATTCCCAGCGCGCGATATACTCGCATGCCTTGGACGCCAGCCTGATCCTGGTCTTGCCTCCTGCAGCCAGGGGCTTCGTCAGTTTCGCGACCGCCTTGCCATTCGGCCCCATTGTCAGAAGGGAGAAGGCCTTCAGGGCGACGGTTCGCTCGTTCGAGACGTCGATCACCGACGGCGGTCGCGCTTTCCCCTTCGGCGCGGCCGCGGCCGGCGCGATGATGGCGATGATCGCGAGTCCTGCAAGAATAGCGCGCAACATGACGATTTCCCCTCGACAATTCCCGTTAAACATACCGCTTGGCCTGCAAACATCCAAACGGCGTAAAAGGCCGGCATTGACAGGGCGCGTGCGACCGACCAAACCACGCCTTCCCGCGAGCCGGAGCCCCGAGACGAAATGCCCCAAGCCCAATTGCAACGCGTCATCGAAGCCGCTTTCGAGGATCGCGCCAACATCAGCCCCGCAACCACGGGCGACGTTCGGGATGCAGTCGAGAAGGCGCTGGCGCTGCTCGATTCCGGCAAGGCGCGCGTGGCCGAGCGCGATCCGTCCAAATCCGGCAAGGAGGCTTGGACCGTCAATCAATGGCTGAAGAAGGCGGTGCTGCTGTCCTTCCGCCTCAACGAGATGACCCCGATTTCCGGCGGGCCGGGCGGCGCCAGTTGGTGGGACAAGGTTCCCTCTAAATTCGAGGGCTGGGGCGCGTCCGAACATTCGGCCGCCGGCTTCCGGTCGGTGCCAGGCTGCATCGTGCGCCGCTCGGCCTATGTGGCGCCAGGCGTCGTGCTGATGCCGTCCTTCGTCAATCTCGGCGCCTATGTGGATTCCGGCACGATGGTCGACACCTGGGCGACCGTCGGCTCCTGCGCGCAAATCGGCAGGAACGTGCATCTGTCGGGCGGCGTCGGCATCGGCGGCGTGCTGGAGCCGCTGCAGGCCGGCCCCACCATCATCGAGGACGATTGCTTCATCGGCGCACGCTCGGAGGTGGTCGAGGGCGTGGTGGTCGGCCAGGGCGCCGTCCTTGCGATGGGAGTTTACATAGGCGCCTCGACCAAGGTCATCGACCGCGCGACTGGCAAGACGCACATCGGCTATGTGCCGCCTTATTCCGTCGTCGTCTCCGGCAACGTGCCGGGCAAGCCGCTGCCCGGCGAGAACTGGGGCCCGTCGACCTATTGCGCCGTGATCGTCAAGACGGTCGACGCGCAGACGCGCTCCAAGACGGGCATCAACGAACTGCTGAGGGACTGATGTCGGGCGAGGCGCCGTCCGGCTTTCATTTCCTCTACCGGACAGATCAGGGGCGTATCGGCCGGGCGCGCTGGATCGCCGCCGCCGCGCCGCTCGTCATTGGGTTGGCGGCTGGAACGGCGATTCTGCCGGCGGCGCTGCCCTACGCAAATCGGACGCTGGACGAGCGCGTCTTCTACGATCCGCTCGCGTTCGCCGCCAACGCCTATATCGTCGTCTATGCCTTTGCGCTGCTGCTGATTACGATCTCCTGGGTGAATCTGGCGGCCAAACGCTTTCGCGATCGCGGACGGCCGGCGCCGCTTGGGTTCGCTGGCCTGTTGCCGCTTGCCATGCTGGCGGCCGGCGCTGTTGACTGGCTGCAACCACGCGTGGCCGACATCATGCCGCGCTGGAGCGTGTGGGGCTGTGAGGCGGCGCTTGCGCTGATCGCGTTGTGGACGCTGGCGGAATTGCTGGATGTCGTTCCAGGGACGCCGAGGCGATGACGCCCTCGGCTCTGGACATCGCCCGCGCGCTGATCCGCTGCCCGTCTGTCACGCCCGCCGAGGGCGGGGCGCTTGGCTATCTCGAAGAACTCCTCACAGGCGCGGGCTTCGAAACCCATCGCGTGACCTTCTCCGAGGAAGGCACGCCCGATGTCGAGAACCTCTACGCCAGGATCGGAATCGGCGCGCCGCATCTGACCTTCGCCGGCCATACCGATGTCGTGCCAACCGGCGACGAGAGCTTGTGGCGCTTTCCGCCCTTTTCGGCGGAACTCGCTGATGGTCGCGTCTGGGGACGCGGCGCCTGCGACATGAAGGGCGGCATCGCCGCCTTCGCAGCGGCCGCGTTGCAGCGCATCGCCCGGCATGGCCCGCCGAAAGGCTCGATCTCGCTGCTCATCACTGGAGACGAGGAAGGCCCCTCGATCAACGGCACCGTGAAACTGCTGCAGTGGGCCGCCGCGCGCGGCGAGCGGTTTTCGCATGCCATCGTCGGCGAGCCGTCGAACCCGCAGGCGCTCGGCGACATGATCAAGATCGGCCGGCGCGGCTCGCTCAATGGCGATGTGGTCGTGCATGGCAGGCAGGGCCATTCGGCCTATCCCCAGCAAGCCGACAATCCGATCCCGATTCTCTCGCGCATCGTCACGGCGCTGAGCGCTGCGCCTCTCGACCAAGGCAACGCGGCCTTCGATCCGACGAGGCTGGTCGTGACCTCGTTCGATGTCGGCAATCCCGCGCGCAATGTCATCCCCGGCGAGGCGGGGTTGAAGTTCAACGTGCGCTTCAACGACATCTGGACTCCGGAGACGCTGGGCGCGCGCATCAGGGAAATCGTAGAGGAAACTGCGCAGGGCGCGGATGCGCGCGTGACGATTCATCCCACAAATTCCATCGCTTTTCGCACGCAACGCTCATCTTTCACCGATCTTGTCGTTGCGGCGATCGAAAAGATCACCGGGCGCACGCCCGAGCTTTCGACGACCGGCGGCACATCGGACGCGCGCTTCATCACGAATTACTGTCCGGTTCTGGAATTTGGTCTCGTTGGCAAGACGATTCACGCGACCGACGAGAATGTCGAAATCGCCGATCTCGAAAATCTGACGGAGATCTACGGCGAGATTCTTGCCCGTTATTTCGGGTGACGCGCGTGGTCCGCGCCGGCAGCGTTCTCCACGGCCTTTCCGAGCCTCTCGCGCAGGAACAGGTCGATGAACTCGCCAGATGGCCCGGCGTGCGCATTGAGCGTATCGTCTCGATGGCTCAGGCCAGTCCGCCCGGCTTTTGGTACGATCAGGCTTGGGACGAGTGGGTCTGCGTGATCTCCGGCTCGGCTGCAGTACTGATCGATGGCGAGTCCGGGCCGCGTGAACTGCGCGCCGGCGACTGGCTCGAACTGCCGGCGCATGTGCGACACCGCGTCGAGTGGACGGACGCACGACAGGCGACCGTTTGGCTTGCTGTGCATGGGGAGCGGCGATGACCGGAGCAAGCCCGGTCGTCGCGGCCAGAACGATTCGGAACGCCGCCGTCAGCCATTCGGACTGACGGCGCTGCGAAGGCGACTTGCCCTGCCGCCATGACGCAGCTAGCCTGACTTGTCCGACATTTTCGTAGCGCAGGCAATGACAGACGCCTTTTCGAACCCAGCGGCTCCCGGCCTTGTTCCGATCGCCGATCTTTCGGTCGAAGTCGGAGCGCCGATCGTCATCGGCGAGACGGCGGCAGGGCTGCGCCGCGTGATCCCGATCGTCGGTGGAACGGTGAGAGGCCCGCGCCTCAACGGGCGGGTTCAGCCCGGCGGCGCCGACTTCCAGATTATGCGGCGCGACGGGGTGACCGAACTGGAAGCCCGCTACGTGATCGAGACCGACGACGGCCTCGTCTATGTCGTCAACAACGGCTTGCGCCACGGCCCGAAGGACGCGATGGACGCGCTGGCCCGCGGCGAAACGGTCGATCAGTCATTGATCTATTTTCGCGCGATCCCCCGCTTCGAGGCGTCGGCGCCTGAGCTGCAATGGCTGACGCGCCGCATCTTCATCTGCGCCGGCGCCCGGTTTCCCGACCGCGTCGTCCTGCGCTTCTTCGAACTGCAATAGGACGAGTCGAATGCAGCAAACCAAATTCACCGGGCCCGAGCGCGTAGCAATCGAGAACGCGATCGCCGGGCGCAAATCGGTGCGCGCCTTTCTTGACAAGCCCGTGTCTCGCGAAACTGTGGAGCATCTGCTGCGTGTGGCCTCGCGTGCGCCAAGCGGCACCAACATGCAACCCTGGCGCGCGCATGTGGTGGCCGGGGAGGCGAAGGACAGGTTGTCGAAGGCCATTCTTGACGAATTTCTGGCCGGCGGCATGGCGCGCGGAAAATCGGAATACAAATATTATCCGGACCAGTTTTTCGAGCCCTATCAGTCGCGCCGCCGCAAGGTCGGTTTCGACATGTACGGGCTGCTCGGCATCGCCAAAGGCGACGCCGCCGCAATGAGCAGGCAGCTCAGCCAGAACTACACGTTCTTTGGCGCGCCGGTCGGCATCATGTTCACGGTTGACCGCAGACTCGAAATTGGCTCGTGGCTCGACTACGGCTACTTCCTTGAGGCTCTCTGCGTGGCGGCGCGCGCAAACGGACTCGAGACCTGCTCGCAGCAGGCCTTTGCCTATTTCCACACGCAGATCCGCGAACAACTCGCGTTCGATGCCAATGAAGTTCTGGTCTGCGGCTTTGCGCTCGGCTACGCCGACTGGAGCGCGAAGATCAACACGCTTGAGACGACGCGCTCGCCGGTTGAGGAATTTGCGACGTTCCAGGGGTTTTGACGGCGGCGCTCACAGCAGACGCAACTGGGGCTCGTCAAGGCCGGCGTCTGCGCGCATCGCCGCGCCGCGCTCGATGTCGAGAATGCGAAGTTTCGTCACAACGCCGCCGCCGGCCGAAAATCCGCCGGTCTTGCCGCCAGCGGCGACCACACGATGGCAGGGAACGATCAGCGCATAGGGATTGCGGCCAAGCGCCTGGCCGACGCTGCGCGCCGCGTTCGGTTCGCCGATCGCGCGCGCAATGGCGCCATAGGTGCGCGTCTCGCCGCACGGGATGAAGCGGGAAACTTCGTAAACGCGACGATCGAATTCATCGATCCGGTCCATGTCGAGCGCAATCGTCGTCAGATCGATCATCCCGCCACGCAGCAGAGCGCGGATGCAGGCGATGGCGTCCGAAATCGGCGGCGGCGGCGGGCGCTCCCGCGGCGATTTTGCGCGCTGCCGCACACGCGCGCGCGTCGCTTCCGGCGTCTGTTCGGGCAACTGCGCCAACGTCACGCCGCGCCCGCTCCAGGCGAGCCCGCACAGGCCGATCGGGGTCTCGAAAAACGTCGCGCCATAGCCTTGCATGGCGAGCATTATATCAGACCGGCGCCGCCGCAGCGATTGCCCGGATTGAATCAATTGGAGATGACCCATGATAAACAGGCCGGCCAGCGCGCGCCGGTCGCCGACGAGGCCTCCGCCGTCGGCGCAACGGCGCGAAACGAGTCAGTCGCTGGTCGCCGACCCTGGACGCCGTCCCGGCGCCGCAGCGAACAAAGCTTTCGTATAGGCGTGCTGCGGCGCGGCGAACACGTCCTTCGCCACGCCCTGTTCGACCACGACGCCTTTCTGCATCACGACGATCCGGTCGCAGATCTGCGCGGCGACGCGCAGGTCATGCGTGATGAAGAGCAGCGCCAGGGAAAACCTTGTGCGGATTTCGTCGAACAGAGTCAGCACCTGCGCCTGAATCGACACGTCGAGCGCCGAAACGGCCTCGTCGGCGATCACCACTTCCGGTTGTGGCATCAGCGCCCGCGCGATGCAGATGCGCTGGCGCTGACCGCCCGAGAACTGATGCGGGTAGCGATCGAGCGCCTGGCGTGGCAGATGCACGAGATCGAGCATTTCGCCGGCGCGCTTCATCGCGTCCGACGGGCGCGCTCCAAAATTGACGGACGCCTCGATCATGCTCTGCGCGATCGTGCGGCGCGGATTGAGCGATCGATAGGGATCCTGAAACACGATCTGCATGCGTCGTCGGTGATCGCGCAGGGCGTGTTCCGGGAGCCTCGCGTAATCAACGCCGTCGATCGCGATTTCGCCCGATGTCGGATCAATCAGGCGCGCGATGCACCGCGCGACCGTCGACTTGCCGGATCCCGACTCGCCGACGATGGCGACTGTCTCGCCGCGCCGGATCTCGATCGACACGTCCTTCGCCGCCTCGACCACGCGCTTTTTCTGGAACAGTCCACCCGACGAATAGACCTTGCGCAGGTTCTTCGTGCGCAGCACGACGGGCGCGTCGCCCAGAGTGGCGCGTCGCGCCGGTTCAAGCGATGGCACGGCGGCGATCAGTTCCCGCGTGTAGGGATGCTGCGGGCGTTCAAGAACGTCCTCAGCCAGTCCCTTTTCCACGACTCTGCCCTTTTGCATCACCACAACGCGGTGTGCGATTTCCGCCACAACGCCGAAATCATGAGTGATGAACAGGACGCCGGTTCCACGGCGCGCGCGCAACTCGGCGATGAGCCGCAGAATCTGCGCCTGCGTCGTCACGTCGAGCGCGGTCGTCGGCTCGTCCGCGATCAGCAGCGCCGGATCGAGCGCGAGCGCGCCGGCGATCATCGCGCGCTGGCGCTGGCCGCCTGACAATTGGTGTGGAAATGCGCCGATGATGTGCGCGGGATCCGGCAGATTGACCTGCCCGATCGTTTCCAGCGTGCGCGCCCGCCGTTCGGCCGCGCTCATCCGCGTGTGGACCTTCATCGCTTCCTCGATCTGGTCGCCGATCGTCCTGACAGGATTGAGCGCGGTCATCGGCTCCTGGAAGATCATCGCCATGCGCGAGC
>JAJXWB010000009.1 GCA_021781815.1 Pseudomonadota bacterium
CGTTCCAAAGCATGGGTTGGAGAGCTGCTCCTCGACCCAACCGCCGACTTCAAGACCATCGCCGAGCGCGAAAAGCTGGCCGAGCGCCACGTCCGGTTCCTGGCGCCGCTCGCCTATCTGTCTCCACGCATTGTCGAGGCGATCGCCGAGGGACGCGCCCCTGCCGACCTCGCCGTCAGGCGGCTCGCGCGCAACCTTCCGCTCGCCTGGGCCGAGCAGGAGCGCGGCCTCTACATCTGAGGCGGCCGGATCAGCCGCACCCCCACCACTTGAACCTGTCTGCGACAATCGCGAACCGGTCTCGGCGGCGCTCGCCGGGAAATTCCGGAGACGCTGAATCGGGCATTGCAGACCGGGGGCCGAATCAAGGGCAATCCGGGTCGCCGCAGACCGGTCTGGCGTCTCCGACCTGGCAAAGCCCCACAGAACGCGGGCCTCACAGGCCGGTCCCGCAAAGTCTGTGAATCTGGGGAATGGTTGGCTGGGGCGGGAGGATTCGAACCTCCGTATGGCGGAATCAAAATCCGCTGCCTTACCGCTTGGCGACGCCCCAGTGCGCCGATACCGGCGGGCGCGGACCATAGAGCGCAGGGCGCCGGCCTGCAACCCCGCCCGCAGCGCGCCTCCATTTTGCAACGGAGTTGGGCTGCGATTGCGAATTCCGTTTTGGCAGGGTTGCCGGGCCTGCAACCGTTGACTATAAGACCGCTGCCCGCGCTGCTTCGGCGTTGGCATATCGGAGTGTAGCGCAGTCTGGTAGCGCACCTCGTTCGGGACGAGGGGGTCGGAGGTTCGAATCCTCTCACTCCGACCATTCTAACTCACCGCCAGTTGAGTTATCGGCGAAGGCGATGACTGTCGCCTTTCCGCCCCGCCTTGGCCGGCCATCCGCCCGCCTGGCGGAATTTCCAGCACGCGATCTCGCGGCTTCCACGAGATGGACGCCAAGGCGTCAGCGCGAACCGAACGGATGCAATCGGGCGCTCCATTTTGAAGCTGAAACTCCGTTTGGGCATATGCCAATTTCGCATCATCCCTCTGATCGTTGCAGTCGGGTTGGGCGAAACGCGCGCCCTGCCCCGCATGGCGCCGCGCAGGCGCCCGGACTATGTTCGCCCTCGGACATCAGGGGCACACGAGCATGACGGACGCCGGACCTATCGACATTGCAAAGCTCGCCGCATGGATCGGCCGGCAGGAAACGGCGAACGACACGATCACGCTCGCGCCTCCGGCGGCGTTATCAGCGACTCTTGATCGCGACGATCCGCGGCCGGCGGCAGGCGACGCGCTGCCGCCGCTTTGGCACTGGCTTTTTTTCACGCCGCTGCATCGCCAGTCCGATATCGGCCCGGACGGGCACGCGCGGCGCGGCGGCTTTCTGCCGCCGGTCGAATTGCCGCGCCGCATGTGGGCAGGCGGGCGCCTCCAGTTCGGCGCGCCGCTCCGGATCGCAGATTCCGTTCGTCGCACATCGACGATCGCCGATGTGAGCATGAAGGACGGCCGCTCGGGTCCGCTCGTCTTCGTGCGCGTGCGTCACGAGATCACGAGTTCGTCCGGCGGGTCGCTGACCGAAGAGAACGATATCGTCTATCGCGGCGCGCCCGCGCCCGGCGACTCCGCGCCGCCGGCGAAGCCAGCGCCTGCCGGCGCTGTCTGGCGCCGTGACATCGCGCCTGACGACGTGCTGCTGTTTCGCTATTCCGCGCTCACCTTCAACAGCCATCGGATTCATTACGACCGCCGCTACGCGACGGAGGTCGAGCGGTATCCGGGCCTCGTCGTCCATGGCCCGCTGATCGCAACGCTGATCGCCGATCTTCTGCGCCGCCAGACAATGCGCCCGATGCGCGCCTTCAATTTTCGCGCGGTCAGTCCGCTGTTCGACATCGCGCCGTTCGCGATCTGCGGCGCGCCCAACGCTGACGGAACAGCAGCCCGCCTCTGGGCGCAGAATGCGAGCGGCGGCCTTGCGATGGAAGCGGACGCGACCTTCGCCGCATAGCCGATAGCCGAGAAAGCCACCCGCGCTAAGCGATCGCGCGCGCGTCTTTTTTCGCCAGGCGCGCCAGCAGGTAATCCACCTCGGCCCGCGCTGCGACGCTCAGGCCGGCGCCCGGTTTGCGCTGCGCGTCATGCGTGAGAATCCCGCGCCGCATCAGGACGTATTTGCGCACGGCGAGACCCACGCCCAATTGCTGCTCGTAGCGCAGGAGCGGCAAATGCGCGTCGAACAGATCGTGCGCGCGATCGCGTTCGCCGGCCTTCGACCACCGCACGACGTCGATCAGCATTTCGGGAAAGGCGTAGCCGGTGTTGGAGCCGTCGGCGCCGCGCTCCATTTCGAAATCGAGGAACAGCCCGCCATTGGCGGTCAGGATCGACAGAGGCTTCAGCGCGCCTTCCGCCTGCCATGCGCGCAGCGTCGAAATCTTTTCAAGACCGGGCCAGTCCTCGTGCTTCAGCATCACGCAGTTGGGATTGTCCGTGGCGATGCGGCGAATGACGCCCGGCGACATCACGACATTGACGACGAGCGGATAGTCCTGAACGACGAACGGAACATCCGCGCCGATGGCTTCGGCCGCAGCTGCGTAATAGCCGACGATCTGGTCGTCGGTGCGCAGCGTGTTGGGCGGCGCGATCATCACGCCCGCGGCGCCGGCCTCCATCGCGTCGCGCGCCAGCGCGCGCATGGCCGCAAAGCCCGGGGCGGAGACGCCGACGACGACCGGCTTTCGCGCCAGAATCGTCACCGCGCGCCTTACGATCGCAATGGATTCGGCGAGCTCGAGCTTGGGCGCCTCGCCCATGACGCCGAGCACTGTCGCGCCGTCCACGCCGATCTCCGCGTAAAACTCGAACAACCGATCGAGACTTGGCCAGTCAATCGCGCCATCCGGCGCGAACGGGGTCGGCGCAATCGGGAAAACGCCGGCGGCTGCGCTTGTCAGCGTCATTTTCTGCTCGCCTCGTAGCGCGCCCGCGTCGCTTCGTTCATCGGGTAGAGGCCAGGCAGTTGCTCGCCGCGAGCGATCTCTTCCATGATCCAGGCTTCCATCCGCTCCTGCTCCGGGGCTGTCGCAAGCACATGGGCAAGCAGCGCCTGAGGGATCAGAACCGCGCCGTCGTCGTCGACGACGATTACGTCATCGGGGAAAATCGCGACGCCGCCGCAGCCGATCGGCTCGCCCCAGCCGACAAAAGTCAGGCCCGTGACCGACGACGGCGCGGCCGCGCCCGAACACCAGATCGGCAGGCCTGTGGAAAGAACGCCCGCGAGATCGCGCACGACGCCGTCCGTGACCATCGCCCTCACATTCCTTCTGACCATCCGTGCGCACAAAATGTCGCCGAATACGCCGGCGTCGTGAACGCCCATGGCGTCGATAACGGCTATCGCGCCCGCCGGCATGGCCTCGATCGCGGCGCGGGTCGAGATGGGCGCTCCCCACGATTCCGGCGTCGCCAGATCCTCGCGCGCCGGCACGAAGCGGAGCGTGAACGCCGGCCCGACGAGACGCGGTTGACCGGCGCGGATCGGCTTGGCGCCGCGCACCCAGACGTTACGCAGGCCCTTCTTCAGAAGCACTGTTGTGATCGTGGCGGTCGAAACCGCCTCGAGCGTGGCGATTGCGTTCTCATCGAGCGGCATGGGCGTCTCCTGAGCTTCATGCGTTAGCATGTCAGAGTCGGCGACAGAACCAGGACATCGAGTCATGACGGCAATGCACGGGAGTTCTGACCTGCGGCCGCTTGCATAGTCGCCCCGGCTCTGGCATGCACTGCGCGCATTCCGTCACATCCGTCCAATACGCAACCGGGAAAAAATGCGCCAATTCCAAGGGTCACGCTTTCAGGATCGCCAGACCGCCGCCGCCGAAGCCCGCAAGGCTCTCATCGAAAAATTCCAGAAGCGACCGGGACCGGACGACCCGGCCATGGTCGCCCGCGCCGAGGAGCGTCGAGCCATTCTTGAGGCGCGCCAGAAGCGCGACGCCGAAAAAGCGGAGCGCCGCGCCCGCGAAGAGGCCGAACGCGCTGCGCTGCGGGCGCGCGAGGAGGCCGACCGGATCGCCCGAGAAGCCGCCGAGGCTGCAGCCCTTGAGGAGCAGCGGAAGAAAGACGAGGCCGAACTGGCGCGCAAGCGCGCTGAAGAGGCGGAACTGAAGGCGATGATGGACGCCGAAAAGAAGGCGGAGCGCGACGCACGCTACGCGGCCCGCAAGGCGCGCAAGGCCGAACGCAAGACCCAGCTCGAACGCATGTGGTGAGGCAGGGCCGTCAGGCCGCCTCGACACGCCGCTGCGGCGACGCCTTCGCCAATTGCGCCAACAGCAGAGCGACCGACTCTGCGACGCTCGCCTCGGCCGCGGCGCGGGCCGCGTTCCAGGCGACGGCATCCAGGTGCGGACGCGCGGGCGCTCTCGCCAGAGCATCGGGCAAACGGCGGGGCTGGTGCAGATCCGGACGGACCATGTCTTCCTCCATGCGATGCAGGACCATGGGCGCTCCGCGGCTGCAGCGGCGTTAAACGGATCGGCGCCGACGCACGGAATTTCCATCGAGGCTCAACGCGCCTTTTCACGATTCGCTCGAATTGAACGGAAATGCGCGCCGGCGAGCCGCGCGCGCCCCTTGATCCTGCGCAACGCGTCGGTCACCTTGTTGTCGTAGGTGAATGCGCGACAGAGGAGTTGGCGATGGGCGTCAAGGACATCATGGTAATTTTGGAACGCGCCAAAGACGCCGAGGCGCTGTCTGAATTCACGCATTCGCTCGCCGAATCCTTTGGCGCCCATGCTACGGTGGTCGGCGTCGTCCAGCAATTGCCGCCCGCCCCTACCTTCATGGGCGAATTTCCCTACGAACTCGTCCAGAGCGCGCAGGAAGCGGCGATGCGCGAGATCGCGCTAGGCTACGACAAGTTCGAAAAGGCGGCGCCGCGCGCCGGGGCGAGCGACCTGGTGAAGGTCGAACCTCCGCCCGGCAACGCGCCGGACACGATCGCGCGTATTGCGCGCAACTTCGACATGACGATCGCGGTACAGCCGGAAAGCCCGGATCAGGGCGCAAGCAATCTGTTGCTCGAAGGGGTGCTGTTCCACTCCGGACGGCCGTTGCTGATCCTGCCCTACATCCATCGCGGACCTGCAAAGCTTGGTCATGTGATCGTCGCCTGGGACGGCGGCGCGGCGGCTGCGCGCGCCTTGTCGAGCGCGATGCCGATCCTGAAGCGCGCCGGGCGCGTGGAAGTCGTGACAATGGTCAACGGTCATCGCGCCACCGCCGACCTTCCCGGCTTCGACGTTACCCGCAACCTCGCGCGTCATGGCGTCAAGGCCGAGCTCAAGACCCTGCCGCGGGGCGAGGATGTCGGCGCGCTGATCCTGTCCTATGCAGCGGACGCCAACGCCGACATGCTGGTGATGGGCGGCTACGGCCATTCGCGCCTGCGCGAATTCGTGCTGGGCGGCGCGACGCGCACAATCCTCTCGTCGATGACGCTACCCGTGCTGATGGCGCACTAGCGCTCATGTAGCGACGCATATCACGCTCGCGGTTTGCCGCCGCTCAACGACTAAGGCTCCGGCAGGCGGCCCCCTACGCTTTCGTAGAAAGACGCCAGTTGGCGGGCAAGCATTCCCGCGAGCAGTTCTTCCATCTTAGACACGTCCATGGCGCCGGTATGGCGGAGCGCCGCATCGGCGGCATCGAGCGCTTCGAAGTATCCGGTGCGATCGCTGGCGATCTGATCGGGAATCGAAGGCACGCCTGGCAAGATGAAGCCAGAACGCACTGTCAGCACGAGGTAGGAGACGATTCGCGAGGTGCGCCCATTGCCATCTGCGAATGGGTGGATCCAATTTAACCGCCACATGACATAGGCGGACAGATGCAAGGCCTCGCGGATGACCAGCGATCATTCACGTAGTCGCACATCTCCTCTACCAGCTCGGGAACGAGGTGCGCGTCTGGCGGTGTGTGCTGACTCTTGCTGATCTCGACGGGGCCAGGACGGAAATTGCCCGCATAGCTGCTAATTCCCTTGAGGGCCTCTCGTTGCAACCCGAGAATATGAGAAACGCGAAGCTTGAACCCTCCGCGCTCTATTACTGTCTGAGCAAGCGCAATGCCGGCGTCGTACTGCCGAAGGCCGTTTGCGGCTTCGGCTTCCGCCCGTTTTACGGAGTCCGAGATCAATTCCGGCTCGAGAGCTCGGCTGTCGCGCCGTTCACTTGCCTCGCTCATCGCGCTCACGAGCGATGGCCTCAGCTTGCTGATCAACCATCTCGCGCGCGATCAGGCTATTTTCAAATGCTGTATTGCCGTAAGCGAAGCTGCGGCGCTGCTCTTCTCGCTGCGCCGGCGACGGGCGCGCCTTTTTGGCTGCTTCAAGCAACCTTTCGAGGTGTTGCGCCATGGGCTCCTCCCAGATTCGGCCAACCGATGGCGCCATAGAGCGTCGCCGTTTACAATCCTCAAACGCTTGCGGGCAAGGACAATTGCCTCCCGGACACGTGGCAAATGGGGACCCAGCCGGCATGGCCGCCGCCGCCAGAAGCGGCGTTGAACTGAACGCAAGCCGCTCGGCGAGCGCGAAGCTTGCCTCCTGGGTTACGACGTAAACGTGTCCCCGTCGTAACCCGCGTCCGGCGGGATCTTCAGGATGAACCCCTTGCCGTCCGGGTTCTTCTGTGCATCCGGCTGCACCGTGACGATCTTTCGCACACGGGCGGCCTCGATTGCCGACGTCACGTCGTTCTGACGTCCGAGCATCTCGACGTTCAGGCGCGTCGCAAAGACCATGGTGTATTTCCCGGTCTTCGCCTCCACGAGGGCGCGCGCCGGATTGATCCAGACAGAATCCACGCTTTCCTGACCGTCGTGCGCCGCAAGATGGTCGGCAGGCGCGGCGGCGATGAAGAAATGCGTGTCGAACCGCTTCGGCAGCGCCGTCGGCGTGATCCAGTGCGCGAAGGGCGTGAGCAGGTCGAGCGCGAGTTCGAGATCTTCGGCCGCGAGCAACTCCGAGAAGACGCAGCCCGCCGCCTTTTTGCCGATCGCCGCTGCGCGCTCCCCATCGATCAGGTCGTTCGAGCCGCTTGGGCGCGCCAGCAGCACGCCGCATTCCTCGAATGTTTCGCGGATTGCGGCGACGCGGAAGGAACGCGCCAAATTTTCCATGCTCATTGCCGCCCCGCAGCGCCTGGGGTCGGCGGCGATGACATGATCGTCCTTGTCCAGACTGCCGCCGGGAAAGACGAGCGCGCCCGATGCGAAATCGATCTGGTGGTGGCGGACCACCATGAAGACCTCCAGGCCGTCCATCGTATCGCGCACCAGCAGCACGGTGGACGCGGGCCGCGTCGCGGAAGGTTCAGTCCCCGGCGCGACCGGATCCATTGCCAGCATTCTCGTTCTCTCCAGAATCCGCCGATCGCCGGTCGGCCTATTTCGTATCGCTGCAGGCGCTGAGGCCGGGCACGTTGATCTTCACGGGGTCGCCACACCTGTCGCAGCCAGCCAGCGAAAGCCCCAGCGCGAACGCGCAGGCCATATATAGAAACGCACGCAACATACTCCGCCCCTGCCCCACGACGAGGCGCATTGTCCGACAAGACCAGCGCAATCGCAAGCCGCGCGCCGACTGGCATGCGGAGGGCCGCGCGGGATCGAGCGCCGCGCCGCGCCGGTTGCGGTCCGCAGCGCAGCCGGTAGGTTAACGCACGAGGGAGGCGTACGCGCTCGCCGGCGCCGGCGTCGAGACGACGGAGATCGCATGAGCAGATATGTCGGATCGATCGACCAGGGCACGACAAGCTCGCGCTTCATCGTCTTCGACCGCAAGGGCGACATCGTGGCGCTCGACCAGAGGGAGCACGCCCAGATCTACCCGAAGCCCGGCTGGGTCGAACACGATGCAATGGAAATCTGGGCGAACACGCAGAGCGTCATATCCGGCGCGCTCGCACAGAACGGATTGAAGGCGTCCGATCTCGCCGCGGTGGGCATAACCAACCAGCGCGAGACGACGCTGATCTGGGACCGCCATACGGGCAGGCCGCTGCACAATGCGCTCGTGTGGATGGACACGCGCACCGATCAGCTCGTCGCGCGCTTCGAACGCGACGGCGGCAAGGACAGGTTGCGCGCGACGACAGGTCTGCCGCTCGCGACCTATTTCTCGGGCCTGAAGCTGCGATGGCTGCTCGACGCCATCGCGGGCGCCCGCGACGCGGCTGCCCGAGGCGACGTGCTGTTTGGCACGATCGACACATGGCTCGCATGGAACCTGACGGGCGGGACCGACGGCGGATTGCACATCACCGACGTCACCAACGCCTCACGCACGCAAATGATGAATATCGAAACTCTCGATTGGGACGACGCGATTCTCGCCCTGTTCGACATTCCCCGCGCCTGCCTGCCGACGATCCGCTCGTCGAGCCAGACGTATGGCGTCTGTCGCGGCACGCTGGCTGGCGTTCCGCTCGCCGGCGTTCTGGGCGACCAGCAGGCCGCCCTGTTCGGGCAGGCCTGCCTCGAACCCGGACAGGCCAAGAACACGTATGGCACGGGCTGCTTCATGCTGATGAATACGGGCGACAAGCCCTTTCCATCGACCTGCGGCCTGCTGACGACGCTCGGCTACAAGCTCGGGAACGAGCGCGCGGTCTACGCGCTCGAAGGATCGATCGCGATCGCCGGCGCGCTTGTGCAATGGCTGCGCGACAATCTCGGGCTCGTGAAAACGTCGTCGGAGATCGAGACTCTGGCGCGCAGCGTCGAGGACAATGGCGACGTCTATTTCGTGCCGGCCTTCTCCGGCCTGTACGCGCCGCGCTGGAATGACTCCGCGCGCGGCGTGATCGCCGGCCTGACGCGCTTCGCCAACAGAGGACATATAGCGCGGGCGGCGCTGGAAGCGACCGCCTACCAGACGCGCGAAGTGCTGGATGCGATGGTCAAGGATTCCGGCGTGGCGATCAGCGAATTGCGCGTCGACGGCGGAATGGTGGTCAATGAACTGCTGATGCAGTTTCAGTCCGACATTCTCGACGCGCCCGTCGTTCGCCCGAAGGTGATCGAAACGACCGCGCTCGGCGCGGCCTATGCGGCCGGGCTCGCAGTTGGCTACTGGGCTTCGACGGCCGACATCTCGGCCAACTGGCGCGCCGACCGGCGATGGACGCCGCAGATGGACGAGCCGCAGCGCACGCGGCTCCTTGCTTCGTGGAACAAGGCGGTCGGCCGCTCGCTCGACTGGATCGTGTAACCGCCGCCTCTCCACCTCATGGACCATTCCTTGCTCGACCCAGCCGCGGCGTTCGTCGTCGTTGCATATTGCGCCGTTTCGGCATCGCAGCCGGCGCGAAACGATACAGGAGTTTTCCATGCGTCCCATTTCGATCCTCGGCATCGCAGCGACCGCTTGCGCCGCCATCATCGCCACGACCGCCGCGCAAGCCGGCGCATATCGCGGCGCACGCTATTCCGCGGCTGGCCCGGCTGCGCGATCGGGCTTCGCCCATGCGGGTTACGGCCGCGCGGGCTACGGTCATACAGGCTATGGCCGTGCAGGCTATGGCGACGCGGGATATCGCCGTTACGGAGGATATGGCGGATATGGCCGTCGCTCGATCGTACCGGCCGCCGCTGCGGCCGCCCTTGTCGGCGGATCGGTCGCCGCCGGCGGCTATTACGGCGGTTACGGCTATGGCGCGCCGGGATATGGTTACGGCGCGTCAGATTACGGCTATGCCGCAGCGCCTGCCTATGTATCCGCCCCGGGCTACGGCTACGGCTACGGCTACGCAAATTCGTCCTATGATTACGGCTATGCCGCGCCGGCTTCGGGGACGTGGCAGCGTACGTATTCCGTACCTGAAACGGTGATGCAGCCGGTCACGCAGACGCATCTTGAGCCGGTCACGACCTATCGGGCGGTCCAGACCGTGCAATATGCGCCGACAACCGTCTACCATCAGGTGACGAAAACCTGCACCTGCACAGTCGACGGCGTTGTTCAGGCCGCTCCCTGCGCAGGCGTCTACGGCGCGGCCGGACTGCAGTCGCCGATCTACAATCGCCCGGGCCTGTTCACCTCGAGCTGGTGACGAGCAGGCGCCCTTGCCTCGGGCGCCGAATTCCATAAATCTGCCGGGCGGGCGATCTTCGCTCGCCCAGCGGAAACCCAGACATGATCGATCTCCACTACTGGCCAACGCCAAACGGCCACAAGATCACCATGTTCCTTGAGGAAGCCGGCCTCGCCTACAGGATCCACCCGGTCAACATCGGCGCGGGCGAACAGTTCAGGCCGGAATTCCTCGCGATCGCGCCCAACAATCGCATGCCGGCGATCGTCGATCACAAGCCGGCCGACGGCGGCGCGCCGATCTCCGTGTTCGAGTCGGGAGCGATTCTCGTCTATCTGGCCGAGAAGACAGGGCGCTTCCTGCCGTCCGAAGCGCGACGCAGGGCGAAGGTTCTGGAATGGCTGTTCTGGCAGATGAGCGGCCTCGGCCCGATGGCCGGGCAAAACCATCATTTCAACATCTACGCGCCCGAAAAGATTCCCTACGCGATCGACCGCTATGTGAAGGAGACCAACCGTCTCTACGGCGTACTGAACAAGCAGCTGGGAAAGCATGAATTCGTGGCGGGCGAATATTCGATCGCCGACATGGCCTGCTATCCGTGGATTGCGCCATGGAAGCGCCAGGGCCAAACTCTCGCCGACTTTCCCAATCTGAAGCGCTGGTTTGAGGCGATCGCGGCGCGGCCGGGCACCGTGCGGGCCTACAAGGCGGGGGAAGCGATCCAGATGCAGCGGCCGTCCGAATTGACCGACGAGCAGAAGAAGATTCTGTTCGGACAAACGGCGGAGGTCGTGAGAAACTGAAAGCGCCCTACGTCCCGCCGAAGGCGCGAGGCGGGGCGCTCCCGAATGATCGTCAGCCCTGCGTGGAGCCGCCGCCGTTGCGGCTCCTGCGCCGCTGCGCACGGCCCGGCGCCTTCGACGGCTGCTTGTGCGCGTGCTCGGCGCGATTGCCGGCGGGCCGATGCGCGGCGCGCTGCTCTCCGTGCTTGCGCTCGCCATCCTGACGCGGCGCATGCGGGCGCGCCGGGTTGTGCGGGCGATGCCCCTGCGGCTTGCGCGGGGCCGCTTTTTCCTCGTGCGGTTCGTTGCGGCGCGAGGGATCGCGACGGTCCTCGGTCGGGATCTCCTGGCGCGTCGTCTTCTCGATCGCGCGCAGCAACGCGCGTTCGCTATTGTCGCACAGGGAAATCGCAATGCCATCGGCGCCGGCGCGCGCTGTGCGACCGATACGGTGCACATAGGTCTCCGGCACTTCCGGCAGTTCAAAATTCACGACATGCGTCACGCCATCGACATCGATTCCGCGCGCGGCGATGTCGGTCGCAACAAGCACTTTCGTGTGGCCCGCCTTGAAGTCGTTGAGTGTGCGCTGGCGATGGTTCTGGCTCTTGTTGCCATGAATTGCACCGGATGAAATATCCGCATCCTCCAGATACATCGCCACACGGTCGGCGCCGCGCTTCGTCCGGGTGAAGACGAGCGCGCGCTTGACCTCGGGACGCGACAGGATGTCGATCAGGAGGTCGCGCTTGCCGTTCTGCTCGATCAGAAACGCCCTCTGCTCGACACGCTCGGCGGTGGTCGCGACCGGCGTGACCTCGACGCGGGTTGGATTGTTCAGCATTTCGCTGGCGAGCGTCGCAATCTCGCGCGGCATGGTCGCGGAGAAGAAGAGCGTCTGGCGCGCCTTCGGCAGCTTGCCGACGATCTTGCGAATCGGAACGATGAAGCCGAGATCGAGCATGTGATCGGCTTCGTCGAGCACGACGACTTCGGTCGTGTCGAGCCTCACGCGCCGGCTGTCCATGTGATCGAGAAGCCGGCCGGGCGTCGCGACCAACACATCGAGGCCACGCGCGAGATTCTGGATTTGCGGCCCCATCGACACGCCGCCAACGATGACGGCGACGCGCAGGCCCGCATGACGCCCATAGGCGCGGAAGCTCTCGCCGATCTGCACGGCGAGTTCGCGGGTCGGCGCAAGAATCAATGCGCGCACGGCGCCCGGCGCCGGTCGTTGCGGGTTGGCGATCAACCGCTGGATGATCGGCACGGCGAAGGCGCAGGTCTTGCCGGTTCCGGTCTGCGCTATGCCGAGCAGATCGCCGCCGCGCAGCAGCGCCGGGATGGATTTGGCCTGAATGGGAGTCGGATTCGTGTAACCCTCGTCGCGAAGAGCGCGAAGGATGGTCTCGGCGACGCCGAGGCCTGCAAAATCGGTCACGTTGTAACTTTCATTGGGCTGCCCCGCCTGAGCGCGGATGAACGCGGGCAAGGGCTTATGGAAAAACAGCCCCGCGTAAATGGGCCGTCGAAAGGTCATCCGAAACGCTCAACGGGAGGCGCCGCCAACAGGCGGCCTACGCGACCGGAGCGCCAATGCTGCGACGCAGCGAGAAATGGATACGCGAATTGGCGCGCGCCGTCAACGTGGGCGTTGACAGCATGCCGCAGGACGATAGCCTTCGTCTGCGCCTCAACCGACTGAAGAAAATCCGCCAGATGGAGCGAATCATGCGCAAAATCCTTTTCGCCGCCATAGTGTTCGCCGTCGGCATGAGCGTCGATCCAGCCGGAGCTATGCCGTTCTCAACAGGCATTGCGAATGGCGAAGAGTTGATCGCGCGCGTCGCCCAGGGCTGCGGCCCGGGCTTCCACCGAGGACCTTACGGCGCCTGCCGGCCGCTCTATTCCTGTCCGCGCGGCTGGCATCCGGGTCGCTACGGACGACGCTGCTTCCGCAACTTCTGAAGCCGCCGCGACCGGCGATGTTCGACGCGCCTGCGGAACCCGCGGAGACAGGCGCACCGCACAGCGCGAACACGCTCGACGCCCAGTGCGGAGGCAATCCGCCTCCAGCGCCCACGAAAGGCTGTTTTTTGGGCGCCGCGCTATAAGGTCGTGCAGAATTTCGCCATTTTTCCCTTGCGTTACCGCGGCGCCGTGGTGACACTATTGCAATGCAGCAACCCGGCTGCGCCCTTTGCGGAGGCTCTCATGACACCCGGACAGCGCGTTCGCGTCAGACCCGCCTCTCCTATTGCGCAGCGCAAGGATGCAGCAGTGGGCGAGCTGGGCACGGTGCTCTGCTGCTACAGGGGGCGCGGCCGGGACGCCGCCGAGCGGCTGGACGTGCGGTTTGCGTCGAACACCGTCATGTGGGGCGTGGCGGCCGACCAGTTCGAGCCAATCGACGGGCCGGAGGCGAAAGACTAGGCGATTCGCGGCGCCGCGGATTCGGTTTCCACTTTCTGGATCGATGTTCTAGACAAGCGTCGATCTTCGTAGATGGACGCCGCCTCATGACTCAAGCCCCCTCCCCCTCAGCCCTCGAACGTCAGCTCATCGCGCAGGAAACCGCGAAGATGCTGATCGAGGTGAAGGCGGTTCTGTTCAATCCTGAAACTCCGTTCATCTTCACCTCCGGGTGGGCGAGCCCGGTGTATACGGACATGCGCAAGATCATTTCATATCCGCGCCTGCGCAAGCGCATCCTTGATTTCGCCGTTACTACGATCGAACGCGAGATCGGCTATGAATCGCTCGACGTGATCGCGGGCGGCGAGACGGCGGGCATCCCCTTCGCCGCGTGGATGGCGGATCGGTTCGCGTTGCCGATGCAATACATTCGCAAGAAGCCGAAGGGATTTGGCCGCAACGCGCAGATCGAGGGCGATCTGCATGAGGGCGGTCGCGCGCTGCTGGTTGAGGATCTTGCGACGGACGGTCGCTCCAAGGTGAATTTTTGCAATGCGCTGCGCCAGGCCGGACAGGTCTGCGAGCATGCGTTCGTCTTTTTCTTCTACGACATTTTCCCAAGCGCGCGAGAAGACCTCGAAAAGCTCGGCATCAAGCTGCACTGCCTCGCGACGTGGTGGGACGTTCTCGCGGTTGCGCGCGCCGGCGGCTATCTCGACAAGGACAAGCTCGACGAGGTCGAGCGCTTCCTGCGAAAGCCCGCCGAATGGTCCGCCGCGCACGGCGGCATTTCCGATTTCAAGGTTGCTGGCTAGCCATTCACGCGACCGCGCGCAGCGGCGCGCCGGCGCTGTCCGCGCGCGGCGACGTCAGTCGAACGCGCTGGCCGAGGTAGCGGTCGATCTGGTCCAGCGTGAAAGCGCGCATGTCGGCGCCAGCCTCGAAGGCGGCCGTCCAGGCGGCTGCCGATTCGACCGCCTCCGCCGGAGAGAGCAGCGGCGACCAACCGAGCGCGGTCGCGTCGTCGGGACTGGCGAAGGCCCAGTACGAGGATATGCGGCTGTCTCGATGGCAGGCCGTTTCCGCCAGCAGCAGCAGGCCGTAAAGCGCGTCGAGCACGTGCAGTCCCGACGCGGGCGCAACGGTCGCGCCAGCGAAATCGCCGCCGCCAACGGGATCGGGGCAGAACACCGACAGGACGCGCGCGCCGCCCGGCGCGCGACTCGCTTTCGCGCGCGCGGTCTTTCGCGCCTCCGGCGACACGATCAGCGCCGTCTGGACATAGGGCGCGCTCTGCACGGCCTCGATGACGGCGCGATCCCCCTCCGCGCGCGCGCTGCGCTCCGGGACCGCGGCTCCTGCATGAGCGCGACGCGGCGGACGTGTCGCCAGATGGATGACGACGTCCGGATCGGCCGCGCGCAGCGCGCCGTCGAGCAGCGCCGCATCACGCACGTCGCCGCGCACGTCGCAAAGCGCGGCGCTGGCGCCGACGAGGTCGTAGAGCGAAGGCGACGTCGCCGGAGAGAGGCCGTATCCGGTCACGCGCGCGTTGAGGCGTTCAAGCATCAGTGCGAGCCAGGCGCCCTTGAAGCCGGTGTGCCCGGTGACGAAGACGCTACGTTCGCGCCAGAAGGAGGAGGTGATCATGCGTCCACCTTGCGCGATTCGATTGTCCGAAATTTGAATAGCGAAACCGCCGCGCTCTTCGACGCGCCGACAGATCTGACGCCAACCATCGCCTATCCCTGCCCCGCCTCGTTGAGCGGTGTCCGGTCACGCGTCATGCGCGCGCCGACGGCTCATGTGGCCGATCGAGCACTTTAGGGTTCCACGCGTTAGAAAACCGTTACTGAGCGGCGCCCGGTCAAAGGAACGGGTTTGTCCGGCGCTCGACGCCGATCGTGCCCATTGGGCCGTGTCCCGGCAGAAAATCTGTATCATCGCCGAGAGGAAAGAGCTTCGTTTCAATCATGCGGATCAGCATCTCATGGCTGCCGCCCGGCAGATCGGTGCGGCCGACGGAACCGCGGAACAGAACGTCGCCGACGATCGCAAGACGCGGCTTGCCGACATCCTCGCCCTCGGGCCGCCAGGCGAAGACGACGCTGCCCGGCGAATGGCCGGGACAATGCAGAACATCGAATTTCAGCGCGCCCACGGTCACGACATCGCCATCTTCGAGCCAGCGGTCGGGATGCACTGCATCCGCCTTTGGAAAACCGTAGCCAGCGGCGATCTGCGGCAGGTTTTCCAGCATCGGCCTGTCGCCGAGTTGCGGTCCCTCGACTGGAACGCCGGTCTTGCGCGCAAGCTCGGCAGTCGCCGCTACATGGTCGATATGGCCATGCGTAATGAGTATCTTTTCAAGAGTAGCGCCCGTCTCGGCCAATGCAGCCTCGATGCGCGGCAAGTCGCCGCCGGGATCGATGATGGCCGCCTTGTTGGTTTTGGCGCACACGACGATCGAGCAGTTCTGCTCGAACGGAGTCACGGGAACGATCGCGAGCGTAAAGGGATGCATGTGCCGTCTTTCGATTTGGCCTTCGCATAGCATCCGCTGGCGATGCGGTCACGCCTTTCATTCGGCGGTCGCGCGGGCGGTTTCGATATAGATTTCGCGCAGCCGCAGCGTTGCCTGACCAGGCTTGCCCGCGCCGATCATGCGGCCGTCGACCGACACGACCGGCATGACGAAAGCCGTTGCGCTGGTGAAGAAACATTCGGCGGCAGCGCAAGCTTCGTCGATCGAGAAGGCGCGTTCGACGATATTCATGCCCGTTTCGCGCGCCAGCCGCAGCACCGCTTTTCGCGTGCAGCCCGGCAGAAGCGCGGTCGAGAGCGGGCGCGTGACGATCTCGCCGTCGCGCGTGATGATGAAGACCGTGGACGAGGCGCCTTCGGTGACGAGACCATCCTCGACCATGAACGCCTCGGCGCATCCGGCGCGGCGGGCCGCCTGCTTCGCCAGCACCTGCGCGAGCAGCGCCACCGACTTGATGTCACGTCGCGCCCAGCGAAGATCCGGCGTCGAGATCGCCGAGACGCCAGAGGCCGCCGCCGGCGCGTCGAGGATCTGCTTTTTCTGCGTGAACGCGACGAGGGTCGGAGTCGCGCCGGCTGGAAACGAAAAGTCGCGGTCGGCGGCGCCGCGCGTGACCTGCATGTAGACCAAGCCCTCCGCAACACCGTTGCGCGCAACCAACGCCTTCTGGACGCGGATCAGCGCGTCACGCGCAAGAGGCAGCGCCAGATCGATCGCGGCGACCGAACGATCGAGACGGTCGAGATGCGCAGAATTGTCGACGAGGCGACCGTCGAGCACGGCGCAGACCTCGTAGATTCCATCGGCGAACAGGAAGCCGCGGTCGAATACGGAAATTTTGGCCTCGTCCCGCGTGACGAACGCGCCGTTGACATAGACAAGATCGCTCACGCCGTTCTCCGTTCATCCCGGCTCGACAGTTCCCGGTCCACCGCGCAATGATAGGCGCGCGGAGGAAAAGATGATCGAGTTCTACTTCGACTGTTCAAGCCCCTGGACCTATCTGGCGTTCCATAGCATTCCACCGATCGCGGCGGAATTTGGCGCCGAGATCGTCTGGAAACCCATTCTGGTCGGCGGCATTTTCAACACGATCAATCCGACGGTGTATGAATCGCGCAAAAACCCCGTGCCGGCCAAGGCTGCGTACATGCTGAAGGATCTGGAAGACTGGGCGCGCCTCGCCGGACTTCAGATTCGCATGCCGCCCAGCGTATTCCCGGTCAACAGCGTGAAAGCGATGCGCGGCTGCATCCTGCTCGAGCGGCAGGACAAGCTGGTCGATTTTGCGCGGGCGACATTCGAGGCCTATTGGGGCCGGGACGAGGACATTTCGAAAGACGATGTTCTCGCAGGGATTTGCAAGCGCGTCGGCGTCGATCCCGCTGGCTTTTTTGCGGGAATCGCAGACGCAGACGTCAAGACCAGGCTCCGTGAACATACGGAGGAGCTGGTTGCGCGCGGCGGCTTCGGCTCGCCGACGATATTCGTCGACGGCGACGACATGTATTTCGGAAACGACCGCGCGCCGCTGATCCGCTCGGCGCTGGCGCAGCGACAGGGTCGGTGAACGCGCGACGACGACCGTCCCCGGCAATTGCGCGCGCTGCATTGTCAGCGCGTGTTCAGTGTCTGCCGCTCAGAAACACGATCTGGAAAATGCTGATCACGATCTCCGCGAAGATCAGCACGATCACGATCGCCTCAAGTCGCGTCGCGCGATCGGCCTCGATGATATCGGTCAGCGCGCGCGCCGTTTCGACGATGACATCGAGCTTGTTCTTCAGGGTCTGGGCGCGCTCGTCGAGTTCGTATTCATCGTTGAGGCGCTGATAGAGACGCTCCAGGTCGGGACGATCCCACAGAATGTCGGGCTTTTCCTGCACGGCGACGCGACCGGAAACGCGATGCTGCACGAGCAGCGTCTGCCCAATCAGTTCAAGCACGGTGCGGCGACGCCACGGCGGCCTGCCGCTGCGCGCAAGCTGGACCGCAAAAGGATCGATCGTCTCGAACACGGCATTGACCCGCCGTTCGTCGCGCGCAAGGGCCACCGATTTGGCAAGCGCATCGGCGATGACAAGAAACCGCTCGTCGGTCAGATTCGGCGCGGTGATCGGCCCGCCGGGCGGAACCTTGTCCTCCGCGCCGGGCGCGATCATGACGGTCACTGTTTCCTCGTCCTCGGGCTTCGCTCGTTCGCCGACGATGCGGCCTGCGAGCTGGGCGACAATTTCCTCCTCTTCCAGCGGCGAAAGCCCGGCAAGGACCGCTATGCCGAAGCGATAGAGCGCGACGCGTCCGCCCTGTCCGGCGTGAAATGCGAGCGGCACGGTTGCGATCGTGTCCGCGCGCTCCAGGCCCGCGATGTCGATCCGGTCGCCGAGCGCGAGCGCCCGCACCGTGACTGAGCGAACAGAAGGCGGATCTTGCATTGTCATCGCGGGATCATTCGCAATCATTGCGGCGCTGCGCAGCCAGCTTCATTTCGCCTGCAGGCGCGCGCAGGCGCCGGGCTCCGCCGCCCGCGCCGGGCGGACCGGGCGCGAGAGTTCGCGGCCGGCGCCGCCGCAGCGATCATTCCCCGGCTATTCGACGTAGCTGACGAATTTCTCGCGGGGGCGGCGGACCTTCTTGAGGCTGGCGAGCCAGTCCTTGTCCGCCTCGCGATAGCCGAGCGGCAAGAGTGCGACGCTGCGCAGTCCGCGCGCCCGCAAATTGAGGATTTCGTCCAGCGCCCCGGCGTCGAACCCCTCCATCGGCGTGCTGTCGACCTCCTCGAACGCGGCAGCGACCAGAGCTACGCCAAGTCCGATATAGGCCTGCCTCGCGGCATGCTGGAAATTCGCCTCCGGTCCGCGCGGCGGATAGTTGGTGAGAAGCATCTTGCGATAAGCCTCCCATCCCTCGTTCGTCCCGCCACGCTGTTCGTTGGTGATATCGAACATCATGTTGATGCGGTCAGGCGTGTAGTCGTCCCACGCGGCGAACACCAGAAGATGCGAGCAATCGACGACCTGACCCTGCCCCCAGGCGATCGGCTTGATCTTTTCGCGCACAGCGTCGTTGGTGACGACAATCACCTCGAATGGCTGCAGCCCGCTCGATGTCGGCGCAAGGCGCACGGCTTCAACAATGCGCTCGACCTTGTCCCGCGACACGGCGCGCGCCGGATCCATCTTCTTCGTCGCATAGCGCCAGTTCAGCTTCTGGATGAGATTCATGTTTCGCGATCGTCCCTTGTTCGATCCTGGATTGTCGGCGCGACGTTATCCCGGCGGCGGCGCTGGCGCCAGACGCCGCCTCTCTCCGGGGATGACAAATTCGCAGCCGCCTGCGCGCGTCGTCCACGTTCGCTTCATCAACTTGCGCCCGCGGCCCCGAACGCTGACAGCCGCCGTTATCGCCAAAGATGGCGGCAGATCCGCCTTTTTTCCATCGAATACCTCAGAGGCTCGCCGGCATGGACAGCCCTCGAACAGGCCCACCATGACACGTCCCCCATTTGGGCCGCTCGTCATACTCCTTTTCGACATAGCCGCGCGTCATGTTCCACCCAAAAGGGCGAGTAGCGCCGTCGCCAAATCGTGGCGACAATCACCGCAATATGAAAGCGCCACGGGGCGGCGGAGCTTCGGAAAATCCTCCGCAAGTGAACGCGCTGTGCATGCGGGAGGCCCGTCATGTCGGTCGCCGATTATTTCGTCCATCAGCCGGAAGACACGACGCCGATCCAATGCGGTCGCGAGACCGCGCGGCGCCAGTTCGATCAGTCCATAGCCCTGATCGCCGCAGTTGGGGCGATCGCCGGCGGGCTTCTGGCGCTTCGTTCGTTCGTCGTCCCGGTCCGCTCGCAGGCTGGATTGACCGTAGCGGCCGCGTCCAACCGCTCGGGCGAGTATGGGCGCTCCCCGTTCGGCTCCCTCCCGATGCGTCTTGCGCCTGAGCCCTCATCGCGGCCAACACCGCAATCAGCGCCGATCGACCCGCTTCAGACCAGACTGATCGCCGGGAAATGACTGGCATCGGATGAATGCGGCGCGCGGTGGACCGACCAAATATTCGCGCATGGAACAGCACAGAATACGTTTGGATTATTGCTCGATTGGACGGCATAAAAGCTACGTCGTGACAATTCGCCACAATTCATTAGCGACATTTTATACAATCGCCATCTGATCCAATTGTTTACCTCTTAAGAGGTACCCGGAACGCGGCATTTTCTAAGAAAATTCCTTTACAATGCGCTAATCGGAAGTATCGTTAATTGCGGCGCGCTTCTAACCTCTTGGGGGAGGTTGCAATGGGGGGTATTGCGTACGGTTCGTGGCGTGAGAACACGCGTCATCATTCCGATCAAACCATTCGCCCGACGTCATTGGCAGGCGGTAACGGAGCGCCCGGAGAGAAGGGCGAAAACTGGGACGAGTGCGGTCCAACTGTCCATTCCCAGCCATTCCTGACGGATCGCATCGAGAACATCTGCAAATTCGCGGTCATCGAACGGCGGCCGTTCATTCGGGAATGTCTCGCCCGAGGCCTGAGTTCGTGCTCGACCATAGCGGTGGAATCTTTCTCCTGTGTTCAGGACGTGTTGACAACATCGACATCGCTCGAAGCGTCGTTGATGATCCTGTCGGTGATCCGGCTGTCTGAAGCACAGTCGAAACAGGAACTGATGTCGCTGTTTCAGGCGCTGCCGAACGTGCCGACGATCGTGCTTGCGCACGAGGAAGACATGACCGGCGCACTGGATGCCCTCGGGCATGGCGCGCGCGGCTATATACCAGTGAGCCTTGGCTTCGACATTGCGATCGAGGCGATGCGCTTCGTGAACGCCGGCGGCACCTACGTTCCGGCGGAATGCCTGCTGGCGGCCCGTCAGGCGCCAACGCCATCCGGACCGCCGGCGCAAGGAAGCTCCATCACCAACCGCGAACTGGCGGTGGTGCAGGCGCTCCGGCAGGGCAAGCCGAACAAGATCATCGCGTTCGAGCTGAACATGTGCGAGAGCACGGTCAAGGTGCATGTGCGGCATCTCATGAAGAAGCTGCGCGCACGCAATCGCACCGAAGTCGCAATGAAGGCCGGAGAATTCGTCGATCCGATCAACTGCGCCATGCAGACGCAAAGCGCGATCGGGGATGAATGCGCGAGCGCGACCATCGCGCCGCCATGCGGCCTCGCCGTTCGCGCCGATTGAATCGATCCGCCGATCCTGCGGCTGAAAACATGAAAACCCGACGCGCAACGCGTCGGGTTTCTTAATGCGTTGCGCAGGCCGTCGTTGCGCAGCCGCGCGCGATCCGGCCGTCAGTATTTGGCGACGACAGTCGGAAGCGCGCCGAGCGTGTTGAAATGATAATTCAACCCGACCCGCGCCACCTGGCCGTTGTAATGGGTGTGCGAGGTCGTCACCATGAGGTTGCCCGGCGGAAACCCTGACGCCAGCGCGCTGGTCAGGTACTGAGCCGACCCGAGATCGTAATAAAGATATTCGGCCTTCAGGCTGAAGTCGGACGTCAGCATCCACTCAAGTCCAGCGCCCGCGGTCCAACCGACGCGCGTACCCGCATAGTCGCCGACAGCGCCCGACGTAATGAAGGTGCTGCCGACTGTGCCGGCCCATTGCTGGTTCAGGATCGTCTGCGCGTTCACGCCGCCGATCGCCAAGCCGGCTGTGCCGTAGGCAAGCAGGCCAGGTGTCGCCAGATAGCCGGCGCGGGCGCGAAGAGTAGCGAGCCAATCGACGCCCTTCTCGGCTTCTGCGGCCGAAAGCACCGGATCGCTGCCGCCGGCTGTTGTGGTCGCGGTTGCGGCGCCCGTCGTCGAGGCGCGGCCGCGGACTCCCGCGCCGTCGAAATCCGCCTCGGCGCCGAGAGCGAGCCGCCCCATCAGGGCGTTGTAGCCGACCTGCGCGCCGCCGACATAGCCGTTGGCCGCAGGAACGACCTGCCCGGTCGCGGCCAGCGCCGACGTCCCGACGAAATTACCCGAGCGATTGACCCCAGGCCCGACGGCGACCGGCGCGCCGGCCATCGAAATGGCGGCGGCCGTGTTCCAGGCGTAACCGACGTTCAGACCCGCATAGACGCCATCCCAGCGCCGCGGCTCGTCGCCGCGCGGACGCGCCAGGGGGCCCGACTTGGTGAAGACCGGCGCCAGCGGCCCGTTCTCGTCGAACGAGCCAAAATGGTAATTCAATCCGGCGCGTAGGATATGGCCGTTGAACCTTTGGCGCGAGGCGACGCCGTTGACGTCGGGAAAGACCCCGATTGCAGTCGGAAGAAACTCGCTCAGGAAACCTGCTGACGAATAGACTGAGCCGAGGTCGTAATAAAGGTATTCTCCCTTCAGACTTAGATTGGGCGCAAACATCCATTCCACGCCGGCGCCGGCCGTCCAGCCCCCCCGCACTGTTCCGCCGTCCAGGCGCGCGCCGGAGGGCCGCAGGATAGGACCAGCTACGCCACCGCTCCAGGCCTGCACTATGTCCGTATGGGTCGTGACGCCGCCGTATGCGACGCCGCCGGTACCGTAAACAAGGAGCGTCGGCGTGGTCAGGAAGCCCGCGCGCACGCGAGTCGTGCCAAGCCAGTTGACGGTCTTCTCGTTCTCGACCGCCGACGTGACGGTCGCAACGCCGGCGCCATCGGTGGTGGCGCCCTGCCCATAGGCGGTCGAGCGACCGCGGACGCCGGAGCCCTGAATGTCCGTTTCCAAACCAACCACGACGCGGTTGAACTGCGAATTGGCCCCGAACTGCGCGCCGCCGAGGAAGCCGCTTGCGACCGTCTTCGATTGGCCGGTGGCGGACAGCGCCGACGCGCCGCTATAATCGCCGCCCACGTCCGCGAACGTGAGGATCGGCACGGATGCGGTCGAGCCGCTGGCGCCGCCGCCAGCCGAGTAACCGGCGTTAAGACCCGCATACAGCCCTGTCCAGATAGGCTGCTGGCCGCCTCCCTGACGGGTGGTCGGAACCGGGAAGATCGACGGCGTCCCGGCGTATTTCATGACGTAGTTGAGATTAGTCCGGTAGCCGCTGCCCATATAGGGGATGTTGGAAAAGGATTTCGCGAACTCGATATGAAGCGATTCCTGAAACGGGCCGCCGAACAGGGCGACGTCAGCGTGCGCGCCGCCGCCGACAGCCTCGGCCTGGATCGCCCGCTGTTCGTACCAGAACGGCGCCACTATCGGGAAGAGCGACTCGTGAACGCCACGACCCCAGGACGCGAACAGATAAGGAGTCGCAACCCCGGCCGTCGACTCGAAGGAGAAGGGAATCGGCCGCGAGAGCTCGATGCGCGCGGCTGCGCCGGTGTCGACGTTGATCGTGCCGGACGCAAATCCCGAGACGCCGTCTGGCCCATCGAGCGCGAGATTTTCCGGAAGCATCAGCGAACCGCCGAAGCTGGTCTGCGCCTTCAGGAACCCGGAAAGCGTGAACTGTTCCGGCAGCGGTTGCGAAATGCGCATATCGAGCCGAAGCTTGGTGAAGGTCGGGCTTGCGTCGGGCCGCGACAGCGGGATCGTCTCGCCCACAGACGCGCCGCGGCCACCGACGCCACGCGACAGGAAAAGCGCCGTCGTCGCCGAACCGCCGTATTCCCAAGGGAAATGCGTGATCCACTCGCCCGCGAGGCGAACGTCATCGTAGCGGTCGCGGGTCAGGCCATAAAGCGCCCCGTCCTGAACATTGAATCCTGTCAGGAAGGGCCAGCCCTTCACCTGGTAATCGACGTGATCATAGCCAACCTGAAGCCGAACGACATTCTGCAACGTCAGCAACACGGGATAGGTCAGGCGGGTATAGGTCTTCTGATAATTGCTGCCTTCCTGTTCGGTGGGAAACAACGGGAAGGCGCCAGGCTCGACAGTCGGCGCCGTGCGGACGCCGGCGATGCCGGCCGAGAACGCAAGTCCGTCCGCAAGGACCGGCAGTGTAAGCCCGGCGCCGTAAGCCTGAAACCGCGCCGCGCCGTTGGAATAATCCGATCCGGTCGCCGCCTCGGCATGGATATTCTCACCCCATCCCAGCGCGTTGTTGAATGAAACCGCCAACGGGAAAGACCATGTTCCCAGACCCTTTGGCAGATTGTTTTCGACCCCGAGCGTGGTCTGCATCACCTGGTCGGACGATTCGATCGACAGCACGATGCCGCCGGGCGCCTGACCTGGGCTCGTCTTGGCCCCGCCTGTCAGTCCGGAAATCTCTCCGAGCAGAAGCACGCGGCGCTGGAACTCGCTCGACCTGAGATGACGCTGCCCAAGGAGCGGACGCAATCGCGCCGCCACCAGATCGCGCGCACGTTCTGGAACTCCTGACAGATTGAGACTTTCGACAAATCCATCGACGATCTCGAACCGAACCTGACCCGTCCGGAAATCCGCCCTCTGGACCTTCACGGTCACCAGGGGGAAGTCTGCCGCAACATACGCCCGCTGAATTTCGGCAGCCGCCGCGTAAACATCGGCCAGGCTGACGCGCCGCCCCTCGATCCGGGCGACCACGCCCGCCGTCTCGGACGCGAGTTCCGGGAACCCGTCGACCACCACGGCGCGCCGAACGACTCCGATCACCTTGGCGGCATTGGCCGGCGCCTGCGCCTGCGCCGAGAGGACCGACAACCCCACTCCGCCGGGCGGCGGCGGCGCCGGCGTCGGCGTCACCTGGGTCGGGTTGATCCGGTTAATGTCGGTCAAAGCCTGTGTGGCCGCCGTCTGCGCCACAGCAGAGCCAAAATTCAGCAGCGTCGCCCCGCACGCCACGCACAGCGTCGCCGCGGTCAAGGACGCGCGGCACACGATACGCGATACAACGACGCGCGATCCCTCGGACCGTAATTTCATCAAAAGATTCGCCTCTTTCGGTCAGAATTTATACTGACCCAACCGCCGCACCGAAACCAAATTCGACGCCAATGAGCCGCTTTACAGGTCAATGTGTCAATCAGGCCACAATTTTTGACCGCCCGGAATTGACTGACCCGACTTGCGACCAACCGCGTCGCACGATCGTCGGGCCGCAAGTACTGCTTTTGAGTGACGCGCAAATGAACCGGGCTAATATTTCCTATAATAGGAAATATATCAAGAAAGATATGCAAGCGCCAGCTCGTCGAGCGTCGTACCGCCGGCATTTCGTCGAACGACACGCAACGTCGCCGGGCAGTCCGCCACTGGCAGCCCTGCCACATTCCCAGCCCCGCCGCGGCCAAAACGCCGGCAGGACGGTACGCCTTTTGCGAGCGCGCGGCAGCGCCCTAAAGCAGTACAGCAATGACCATTTATGTATCTCCCTGCAAATGCCTATCAGTACTAGTTTCATTGCTGCGTATTCAAACAATTGAGTTCGCACCAGCGCGCAAGTTCAGCGTAATCGACGCGCGTCATCGCGCGGCAGGGAGTGTCAGTCATGAAAAAGGTTCTTCTCATTTCGACCGTGCTCGCCCTCGTTTCGGCTCCGGCGTTCGCTGGCGGGCTCAACAATGTCAACCTGTCGACCGTCGCCCAGTGGGGCTTCGAGAACGCCGCGGGCGTGGCTCAGGGTGGCTGGCACAATTTCAACGCCCAGACCACGGTCCAGGGCGGCAACGGCAACACGGCTGTCACCGCGCAGGGCGGCCATCACAATATCAACGGATCCGGCACCTTCCAGTTCGGCTTCGGCAATACCTCGATCGTCCTCCAGCAGTAGCTGAAGGCAGGAAGATCGGGCGAGGCGTCGCGTAGTCGCCCGATCTCTCCGTCCCGGCGTGATTGGAAAATCCGCCCCGCTGCCAAGGCGACGCATTTATAGCTTCCAATGCGGAGTGCAGCCATGAAAATGAATGCAGGCACAGCTCTGGCGCTGGCATTCGGTTTGTTGTCGACGCCGGTCGCACTCGGGCAAGCCGCAGCGGCCTCGCCGGCGCCCCGATTCACCTCGCAGTGGACGACGACCGAAGGATTCTCCAGCTACAATTACGCCAGCCCGGCCACGAGCATCTACGCGGCCGTCGGAGTTGGCGGAGACCGGACGACGCTGGTCGTGCAAAACAGCGCATTGAACCTTGCTGTGGTGACCCAGGCCGGGACAAACCTGAAAACCGTCGTCGTGCAGCAAGGGGCGAGCAACGGTTCGCTTATCTCCCAACTGGGTCGGCATTCGACTGCCGTCGTGATCCAGTTCGGCAGCCCTTTCAGCCTCCTGGGCGGCCCATGAGCCGCGACGATCTGCGGATCGGGCGGCGCTGAAGACTTGAGGAGGCCATGATGAGATGGGCTTTCAAATCTGTTTGCGGCCTGCTGGCGGCGACCGGCGCGGTCGCCCAAGTCGTCGTGACACGCTCCGACAATGGCTCCAGTCACGCGCTGATCATCCAGAGCGGACCGCGAGACGACAAGCCGGTCGTCACGACGCGGAAGGGGCCCGGCTATACTGTAATCGAGCAGCACAGCAGCAATAACCGCGCCATCATCATGCAGGGCGACTGAAGTTCGCCGCGCACGCCTGTCGCGTCATGAGCTCCGGCCAGCGACTGAGCGCAGGGTTGGGTTCTGCGCCCGGGCTTCGCAGCGCGGGTCCGCAGCGACCTGACAGGCGGCTCGCCTCCCCCAGGGCGGGCCGCTTTTCAAATCGGGCGCCATCGATTCCTGCCTTGCCGCGCGGCGTTCCTGACCGAGATCAGGGGAGTCAGGAAAGTTCGACACCCGGTTCGGCGCGAGGCTACGCCTTTTGACCGAAAATCTTTCAGAACCAAAAGCATTACCGGAATACCCATTTATCCATCTCCCGCCCGCATCGGACAATAAGTAATGTTATGCTGTGGAGCCGCTTAGTCGTCTTCATCTCGTGGAGAGTAGCCAGGGGTTTTTGGCGTTTCGTTGTAATCATGGAGTAATCGTCATGAAAAAGCTGCTTCTTGTTTCGTCCGTGCTGGCCCTGGCGTCGGCTCCGGCCTTCGCCGCCAATTTCAACCTGTCCACCGTCACCCAATGGGGCTTCGGCAATGGCGTGGGCGTGGCGCAAGGCGGCGTCTACAACACGAACATTCAGAGCACCCTCCAGAAGGGCTGGGGAAACACCGCGGTCACGACACAGGGCGGTTTGTTGAACCGGAACGTCTCCAGAACATTCCAGTTCGGCGGCAACAACACCTCGATCGTGCTCCAGCATTGAGGTCTGCGGGGGAAGGCCAGGCATATGAGACTTGCGCCTGATCTCGCGGGGGATTGGCGACCGCGGAAGATCTTGATTCCGCGGTCGACGCATTGGGTCGACGCATTGGGCGCAAGCTCTTGAAAGTTTTTCGAAGCGGAGGCGAGGCCATGTATCGGAACGCAGAGAAAATCTCGACATTGATCAGAGGACTGGCGCTGGTTCTGGCCACAGCGGGCGCGGCCCAGGCAGGCGGAACCTTGGGCTTTTCGGCCGGCGGAGCCACCTATCGCGTTCCGGCTCCTTCAGCGAGCGTCATCGGGATCGTGCAAACCGGCAACAATCTGAATACGACCGTCAAGCAGAATGCATTCGCGAATGTCGTCGGCGTCGTCCAGTTCGGGTTGACCCCGAAGATCGCAGTCACCCAGACCGGCACAGCCAATGAGGCCGCGATCATCCAGGTCACGCCTCCGGCCAGCCTGCTGGGCAACTGAAGACCGGCCAATCGAATCTTTCACTGAACCCGGAGCAAGCGCCCTGCCCGATCAGTTCGGCCAGCATGGGCAATGTCTCGATAAGGAGTGTTGCCGCCCGAGCGGAAGAACCCGACCGCATGCGGCGCAGAGTGTTGGGTTCTGGAGGCATCGGCGCCGCTCAGCACGTCCGATGACGCGAGTACGGCGGAACCTGACAGGCGGCTCGCCTCCCCCAAGGCGAGCCGCTCTCGCATGCGTTCGCGCCATGCAGTCGGCCGGGCCCTGAACGACCCGGCATTGTCGCTCGCGGACGCGGACGGTCGCGCATCGGATATCGGCAGCCGGCGCCCCGTCGCTGTCCGGAGCGCCGATCCCTACATCAATAGCGGGCGTCGGACGGCTTGCCGCCTTTTGGCCAGTCGCCAACCTTTTCCGGGAAATCCGGGCGGGGTTGGTGCGTGAAATATTCGGCGATGTCGACTGCGTCCTGATCCGAGAGCCCGCCCTGGTCCTGCGGGAAATTTGCGACGTGGGCGATCGGCATGTTCGCCTTGACGAAGCCGGCTGCGGTATAGGTTCGCGCTATGCCGGCGCCGATGTTGAACGAGGCGTCGCCCCAGAGCGGCGGAAAGAGGCGTTCTCCCTTGGAATCCTTCGCGCCATCGCCATCGTCGCCGTGGCAGACGCCGCATTCAGCCTTGTATAATTTTTCGCCGCGCACCGGATCGGGTTTCAGGTTTCTGTCGATCTTGGCGGTTCCGCGTCCAACGATCTTGCCATCCGGCTGCTTGTCCGCCTTCAGCGTGGCCATGAAGGCGACCATGGCTTTCATCTCTTCGGAATCCGCGGCGAGCGGCGCGCCGTTCTCCGAGCGTTTGAAGCAGCCGTTGAGCCTGTCCTCGATGCTGATCACGCGCCCGGCGCGCGGATTGTTGCCGGGGAACAGTCCGGTCAAGCCAAAATACGGCGACGCCTTGGGAACCGTGCCGCCGTTCAGGTGACAGGACGAACAATTGAGCACGTCGCCTACATTTTTCGGCAACAGGGCCTTCGTCTCCGTCATCAGCCGCGCGCCAAGAATCAGGCGCTCGGCGTCGGGCGCGGCCAGCAGATCGGCGAAGCGCGGCGTCAGGCTGGTTTTCGCAGGCGGCGGCGCCAACGCCAGTTCCTCTCGCATCGCCTTCACCTGGGCCGCCGTCACTGCGCTCGCATGGTTGCCCCAGGAATTGCGCGTAAAACTCAGGATTTCGGCGATCTCGTCGTCGCCCAGCGTCGCATAGGCGGGCATGTTGAATCTGTGCTCGCTGCGCGCTGTTTCAGCGGATGCGCCGCCGGTCAGGGCAATGTGAACCACCGACGTCGGATCGTCGGACAGGAGCGAGGGGTTGCCGGCCAGGGCCGGGAACACCTTTTCCGCGCCCTGACCGTCACGGCGATGACAGGACGCGCAGAACTGCGCATAGCCCAGGCCGCCGCGGCTGCCGTAGAGCGCCTTCTCGTCGACGGCCAACACGGTCGGCCGCGCAGCGCCAGCGGGCGCCAGCGAGACGAGATAGTGCGCAACCGCCTGCAGGTCTTCATCCGTGAAATGCTGGGTGCTGAAATGAATCACCTCAGTCATCGGGCCGAACGCCATGGCGTAGTTGTTCGCGCCGGTTGCGAGCAATTGCACGATGTCGGCTTCGGACGCCAGGTTGCGCAGGCCGATGGAGCGCCAGGGCGAAAGCGTCGATCCGGCAAGATAATATTTGCCATCGTCGCTCATCGCCTTTTCCTGCATCGCCAGGCCGCGCGGCGTGTGACAGGTTCCGCAATGGCCGAGACCCTGCACGATATAGGCGCCGCGGTTCCAGAGCGCGTCCCTGGCCGGGTCGGCGACGAAGGGCTTGTCCTCAAGGAAGACCAGGTTCCAGACCGCCATACCCCAGCGGATGCTGAACGGAAATCGCATCTCGTTTGGCTTGTTGGCCTGTTCGACCGCAGCCACGCGTTTCATGAAATAGGCGTAGAGCGCCTTCACGTCGTCGTCCGCGATCTTGGCGAAGGACGGATAGGGCATTGCCGGATAAAGATTGTGGCCGTCAGCGGCGACACCCTTACGCAAGGCGCGGCCGAATTGCTCCAGCGAGTAGCCGCCAATGCCCGTCCCGGCGTCGGGCGTGATATTGGTCGAATAGATCGTTCCCGTCGGTGTCTTGAACGCCAGGCCGCCGGCCATGTACTTGCCGCCCTCGGCGGTGTGGCAGGCGCCGCAATCGCCAAGACGCGCGAGATATTCGCCGCGCGTCGCCAAAGCGTCGTCATCGACGGCCGTCGCGGCGACAGACGGCGCGCACACCAGGAATTGCGCACAAAAAAACGCCGCGGCGAAACGCGCACGGACTCCGCCCGTCACCACCATTCATCCCTCCCGAAACGCTGCGCCTTGCCGACGCGTCTTTCATTGTTGCGCGATCTTCGCGATCGTCGCGGTTCTAGCTCTCGACGGAACGCCGCTCGATCCACGCGAACGCAGCAGCCGCCAGGACACCGACGGCCGCGAACCATACCAGGTCCGGAACGCCGGTCAGCGCGGGCAAGCGAACCTTGCCCAGCGCCCACACATCGAGAATATGCGCCTTGATCCAGCCATAGCTGAAGGCATAGAGGATCGCGCCGGCGATCATGCCGACCACGCCGACGAGCGCATGAACGCTGCCGGCGCCGATCGCGGCCAGGCCGGTGCCCGGACAATAGCCATAGAATACGAGGGCGACGCCAAAAATCGCGCCTCCGAGAATGACGCCCAGCATGTTGGCGTCCTTGATGTAGTAATGCGCATCGCCGGCCTGAACCAGCGCCAGCACGCCAAGGCCGCCGACGAGCATCGCCGGGAGCATGACCTTGATCATGGTGAAGTCGCACAGGCAGAACTGACCTTCGATGACGTTGCAGTCGGTCACGCGGGCGCGGTTCACCAGCGCTCCAAACGCGAACCCCATCGCGAGCGGGAGGATCAGGCTCATCTGCGGCCGCCTTTCCACGCTGTCCCGAAGACGAGGCGCGAGGCGATCAGGCCGCTGGCGAATATGGAGATGAGAAAGACCCAACTCGACAACGCCAGTTGCAGGGTTCCGGAAATGCCATGTCCGCTGGTGCAGCCACCCGCCATACGGGCGCCGAACATCATGGCGGCGCCGCCAAAAAAAGCGCCCAGCACCCGCTTCAGCGGCGAGCCGCCAAACCGCTCGCGCCAGAACCGGGGCACAAGCTCGAAGCGAAAGGTTCCGGCCGCCAGCGACGAGGCCAGAGCGCCGCCCACGACGCCGAACAGAAACAGGACGCCGTAATCCCAGGCGAACGGCATCGGGCTCCAGTAGGGATTTTGCGAGACGACGTCGCTCCCGAAAAAGAGCGACGCGACCGGCGCGGCGGCTCGCGACAGGGCGGTGGTGATTCCCAATGGTTCATGGGCGATGGCGAACGCCGCCCAGCTCACGACGCCGATGCCCGCGCCAAACAGATATGGTCTCAGGTCGATCCCGCGCGCACTTGCTGTGCGAGGAGCGATGGAGTCCGACGTCGCCGACATGCCGCGCCTCCCGTTCAGCCGCCCGTATAGGGCTTGAAACCGTAGCTTTCGAAGATCTTCAGACCGCCCGGAGACCGGATGAAGTCGAGCCACAACTTCGCGGCCTCCGGATGCGGGGCGCCCTTCACGACAGCGCCGGCGTAGATCGCCGTGCTGTTGATCGCATCAGGAATATCCACATGCTCGATCGGATGGCCTGCCTTTTCCTGGAACACCGCTTCCGACTGCCAGGTGACGCCCGCCTGGGCGCGGCCCTGCATGAGATAGAGAGGCGTCTGGCGATGATGGATGTGGGTAAGGATTGCGCCGCCGTCGGCCACCTTGGTTTCGTACACCGCCTTGACCAGATCCTCGCCGCCCGCCTTGGCGAGCGACGCCTTGATCTGGCGGGCGATGCCCTCATAGGCCGGATTGGGCATGACCAGCTTGACGCCGGGCTTGCCAAGATCGGCGAGGCCCGACACATGCGCCGGATTGCCCTTCGGCAGCATGATCGTCAGCGTATTGGTGACATAGGGCGTCGCCGGCGCCTCAAGCAGGCCCTCGTCGATATATTGCTTGACCTTCACCAGGCCGGCGAAATAGGCGTCGGGCTTCACCGTCCAGGTCATGTTGCCGACGGTTATCGTTCCGCCCGCCTGAATTTGCTTCACCAGAAGACCGGGCGGAATGGTCTCCCAATAGATCCGCCCCTTGAATTCGGGATGCAGCTTCTCGAACGCCTCGACCAACTGCGCCATGGCGAAGAAATAATTGCCGCCGACGAACAGCGCGAGTTTCGGATCGATCGGCGATCCGTGAAAATCGGCCAGATTGTCGGCGTCCGGCTCGGTGAAGTCCAAACCCTTCCGGCTCGCCTCAATGTCGTTGTTGGCGCCGTGCTGCCAGGGAGGATAGACGTCGTTTTTCGGAGCCACGGTCTGCGCGCGCGGCGCGCCAACCGAAACACACATTGCCAGCCCGGCGACGGCTGCAACCGTCGCCTGCCCAAGAAATCGCTTCATCGCCACCCTCATTTCGCGAAATAGAAACCGGCGGCGTTCAGCTCGGGCAGCGTGCCGACAATGCCGGGCGTCAGCACGGCGCCGGCAATGAGATGATTGGTCATTTCGGCAGCCATCGCCTCGTGCGAAAGCTTGTCCGGATTGACGCCCGATTTCATCAGCCGCTCGCTCAGTTCCCACAGCGAATTATGGCAGGCGAGAAACACAGCGCCGCGTTTCTGCAGCGCCGGGATCGAAACATTGTGCGAGGAATAGGCGCCTTCCGGATTTTCGAAATCCTTCGCGTCGGCCGCGGCGCCTTTCTGCTCGACGATCAACGAATTGTTCGGGAATTTTTCGCCCGCGATCTTGGCCACCTGATATTTGTCCCACATGGCTTGGTCGAGCAAGGCGAGATGCGCGGTGGCATGAGTCGCGGAAACGGCGAGAAAGTCCGGGTGCCTGTAGGAGAACACCTGCACGTTCGTCGCGTTGCGCATCAGATTGAGCCATGGACCGGCGACGTCGACATTGTCCCACACTTGCCTGGGGCCGCCACGATAGGCGATCACCTCGGCGAGAGCCTCGTGGTCCCAGAAATCCTTGTTGTCGAGGATCATCGGAACGGTCTTGAAATCACGACGGCGCGGCGCCTTGGCGAGACGCGCCGCGAGCTCCGCCAATGTCTTTGCGCCCGACGGCAGCATCATCGTAGACGCCGCCTCAGCCTGCGCGCTCCCCGCGCCCGCGGCGCCGGCGGCAAGCCCAAGCCCCATCGCCCAAAGCGCATCGCGGCGCCCCATCCCTGCGTTGTCCATGACGTTTCCCTACCCGATTTCGTTGTCGTCGCCGGCACAAAGCCGACGCTCGTCTTTTTTGGAAGCGTTCCGTTTCGGAATCGCTCTCTCGACCCGCTCTTGCGAGGGTGCGACATACATTCACATACGAATTATTTCATCTGTAAGGCTCGTGTCAAGCCCGCTCCGAACGCATTTTTTAATCATCTATCTGTTTTTATTTACATTACTCCGTTTTCCGCAGAACCGCATGACGAAGATTCAGTCGATGGAACCCACGAACCCGACGCCAAAAGCAGGGCCGACGCATCCACCACCGAGCTGGCGAAGGCTCGGCCGCCCAATCGCGCGACCGCGCGGCGCGCATCTGGCGCCAAGATTGCTTCTCTCGCTTATGCGCCGGCGCAACGCAGATGCGCATATTTCGGTGACAGGATATCAATTGCTAAATCTCGTGACCGTGGCGCGTCCGGGCAAATGGACGCTGACCGGGCTCAATGATCTGTTCCCGAAATTGCGCGAACGTCGCGCGGACCTCGGAACCGCTTGTCCAGCGGCCGTGAACGGGCAGAACCGCGCAAGCCTGCTCGGTCCAATCACCATCGACGCCCGGGCGCGCGACATCGTGCAAAACATCTTCATGCCGCGCGCAGAATGCGTGAACGCAGAACTCAACAACAAGGAATCCCGGAAGATACCGGCTGTTCGCGATCCCGCACGCCAGCTAGATTTGCGCGCTGGTCCACGCGACGATGGACCGCATGACCTCGCTCAGAGCGGCGTCGAGCGCGGCGGCGGCCGCGCCGTTGGCCGTCGCGGGCGCGGGCGCGCGCGCTGCGAAGATGCGCGCTGCAACCGGGCGGCCTGAGCGCCGGGACCGGAGGACGACGGCGATGTCGACGCGCGCCTCGTTGGCGGTCGCGTCGATTTCGAAGCTGCGCAGCTCCATCTGCAACGAATAGTCGGCGAGGTCGCCTGGACGGCCGACAGACTTGAGTTGACGCGCGTTCTGGAACGTCTCGATCAGCCGCGATTGCACGAGCGCCGGCAGGCGCTCGCTCCAGCGCGCGTCCGACAGGTATGCGAGCTGATTCCCGGTGGTGCGCACCAATACCCGGTCCGAATCGATCGTCTCATCGGCCTCGGGCGCGTCGACCGCGAGCGTGCCGCGCAAGGCGCGCAGGCGCAGGCCCTGAGTCGACGCCGAATCGAGGTCGTAGCTCGGCAGAGGCGGGGCGGCGCAGCCGGCGAGGCCGAGCGAGCACGCCAGGACGAGGACAGCGCCGCCCGTGCGCCGCAACGCGGGCGGTCGGCGCATCTTTTCATCAGGCGTCAGGCAGGGCACGCGCGTCTCCGGTCCGCGACCGCAAGCTGGAACTGAGGGCCATCAAATACATGGCCGGGGCGAATGCAAGCTCGCATTCTTACCGCGCTTTATATTCCGGCAACGCCGGCTTGGCGCCAAAGATGACCTGGCTTGGGTCCCTTTCGAGCGAGCGCACGGCGCGGTTGATTTCGTCGAGCGTCTTTCGTCCATCGACCGCGAGCGCCTCGTACTGGTGGAGGCCGGAGCCGGAGAAGCGCGCGATATTGGCCGCAATCTCCTTCATGCGGGCGTCGAGATTGTCGGAAAGTTTCCTGACCGAACGGGCCGCCTCGCCGATCTCGGCGATCGCTTTTTGCGCGTTGCCATCCGAGCCGCCGATCATGCCGTTCAATCCGTCGAGAGCCTGGTCGAGCTTGGCGGATGTCCTGTTGAGGCTTTGCAGCAGCGGGCCGACGCCGTCGTATTTGTCGGCGAGCGATCCAGTCATCTGCTCGACGTTGCTGACGGTGCGGCCGATCGAATCGGAGTTCTGGTCGAGCAGTTTGTTGGCCTTGTCGGTGAAGGCGCCGAGTTGGTCGGCCATGCGCTGCACGGTCTCGATCAGGTTCTGGAACTGGGAGGGATCGGCCCGGATCACGGGATATTCCTCCCCTGATGTCGCGACCTTGTCCGGCGTCGTCTTGCCGCCGCCAGACAAGGCCAGCGAGGCGACGCCGGTCAAGCCGGAAAACTCAAGGCGCGCGCGCGTATCGTTCTTGATCGGTATTGTCTTGTCGATCTCGATATGCGCGATCACTTCGCTCGGGTTGCTCGGATTGAGCTTGAGATTGCTTACGTCGCCGACGCGCAGTCCGTTGAAGGTGACTGCGCCGCCGTTCGACAGGCCTGCCACCGAGCCGGTGAACACCACATCGAATCCGCGGCGGGCTGTCGCCTTTGACGGCCCGGAAAACCAGAAAACAAAGCCGAAGGCCGCCAGGATGACCGCGAGCGTGAAAGCGCCGATCAGCGCGTAGTTGGCGCGTGTTTCCACGATATCAGCCCTCCGTCCGCGCGAGCGCATCGCCTGGCGCGACGATGGAACGCGCGCGCTTGCCGTGGAAATAGGCGCGCAGCCAGGGATGATCGGAAGCGAGCATGGTCTCCATCGGACCGGCTGCGATTACCTTCCCGTCCGCCAGCGCGGCGATGCGATCGCAGATCGCATAAAGGCTGTCGAGATCGTGAGTCACCATGAATACCGTCAGCCCAAGTGTCCGTTGCAGCGTCTGGATCAGATCGTCGAATTCGGCCGCGCCGATGGGATCGAGCCCGGAGGTCGGCTCGTCGAGAAAGACGAGTTCCGGATCGAGCGCCAGCGCGCGGGCGAGCGCCGCTCTTTTAATCATACCGCCAGACAGTTCCGACGGAAACTTGTCTGCAGCGTCCGGTCGCAGGCCGACCAGCTCGATCTTGAGCCGAGCGAGTTCGTCCATCAGCCGCTCCGAAAGATTCAAATGTTCGCGCATTGGCATCTGGACGTTCTGTTTCACGGTCAGGCCGGAAAACAGCGCGCCCTGCTGGAACATGACGCCGTAGCGCCGTTCGAGCGCGCGCCGCCCCTGGTCGCCGATCTGATCGATGTCCTGTCCGAATACTTCGATCGTTCCGCCACGCTTCGGCACGAGACCCAGAATCGCTCGGGTGAGCACCGATTTGCCGGTGCCCGAGCCGCCGACGAAGCCGAGCACCTCGCCTCGGTAGACGTCGAGATCGAGCCCGCGCATGATCAGCCGGTCGCCGAAGCCGACCAGGAGGCCGCGGACGCCGATGACCACCTCGCGCAGCTGCTGTTCACCGGCCTGCCCGATCATCGGATCAATACTCGATCGTTGCAAAGAACATGGCGAACAGGCCGTCCACGACGATCACCATGAAGATGGATTTCACCACAGAAGCGGTGACCTGGCGGCCCAGGGATTCGGCGGACCCCTTTACTGCGAGCCCTTCCATTGCGCCGACGAGGGCGATGACCAGCGCCATGAACGGCGCCTTGATCACGCCTACCATGAACGTGTTGAAACCGATCGCATATTGCAGGCGCGACAGAAACGCCTCCGGCCCGAGGCCGGCATAACCCCAGGAGACGACCATGCCGCCGAAGATCGCCGCCATGTCGGCAAGGAAGGTCAGGAGAGGCAAGGCGACAATGAGCGCGAGCAACCGCGGCGTGACCAGAACGTCCATAGGCGAAAGGCCCATCACGGTCAGCGCGTCAATTTCCTCGCGCATTTTCATTGACCCGAGTTCCGCCGTGATCGCCGAGCCGGAGCGGCCGGCGATCATGATCGACGTCAGCAACACGCCGAGCTCTCGCAGGATCAGGATGCCTATGAGATCGACGGCGAAGGTCTCCGCGCCGAAATACCGGAGCTGAAAAATGCCCTGCTGCGCGACAATGCAGCCAACCAGAAAATTGATGAGCAGGATGATCGGGGTCGAGCGCAGGCCGAAGTTCTCGATGTGATAGACGAGCGATGTCAGCCGGAACAGGCGCGGGTGGCCGAGCGCGCGGCCGAGCGCAACGACCGAGCGGCCGAGAAAGGCGATGCCTGCGACGAAATCCCGCCAGGCGTTGACCACGCTCTCGCCGAGGTCGACCAACATCGCGATCAGCGGGGAACCATATGCGGTCCTCGGCCGCTCGAACGCGCGCCAGCCCGCTTCCACCAGCAGTGTCGCCTGATCCGGGCGCGGATTCTCGATCCGGATGTCGACGCCCGCCGTCTCCAGAAGCTTGCGGGCGCGGTCGATCAGCCAGGCGCCGCCAGTGTCCATGCGCTCGACGCCGGACAGGTCGATCACGGCCGTGCGCCCCTCGGCCGCAGCGTTGACAAGGCTGGCGGACGAACGCTCCATCTCTGCGCCCGCGTCCAGCGTCCAGCTTCCGCCGAGATGCAGGCGCGTTTCGCCGCCGGCGCGGTCGATCGTGAATTCTGGCGTTGCGGGCATGAAACTCCGTGGGCGCCTGGCCGTAGCGACAGATCGGATGAGTCTCACATTTTTGCGGCGCGCGGAAGTGAGCCAGATGCGAGGCGACCCGCCCGCGGGCGCCTGACGGAGAAAGAATCGCCTATAGTCGGGCAATGACTGTCCGCACCGTCGCTGTCGCCGCCGAACGCTTTCCCATCGCCGGGAAATTTGCGATTTCGCGCGGCGCCAAGACCGAGGCGGTCGTCGTAACGGCCACCGTATCTGACGGCGTTCACGCCGGGCGCGGCGAATGCGTGCCCTACGCACGTTACGGCGAAACCGTGGACAGCGTGATCGCCGCGATCGAGAAGGCCCGACCGCAGGTCGAATCGGGCTGCGATCGCTGCGCGTTGCAAGCCGCATTGCCGGCCGGCGCAGCGCGCAATGCGCTGGATTGCGCGCTGTGGGATCTCGACGCCAGGCGCCTCGGCGTTCGGGCATATGAAATGGCCGGACTGCATCGGGTCGCGCCAGCGACCACGGCCTTTACGATTTCGGTCGGGAGTCCCGACGAAATGGCGACCGCGGCGTCGCGGGCCAGGGAACGGCCAATCCTCAAGATCAAGCTGGCGGGCGCTGGCGATCCTGACCGAATCGCTGCGGTGCGGCGAGCCGCGCCGGACGCGCAGCTTATCGTTGACGCCAACGAGGCGTGGGCCGAGGCCGATCTCGCCGGGCATCTCGCGGCCTGCGCGGCGGCGGGGGTGGCGCTGGTCGAGCAGCCGCTGCCCGCCGGCCGCGATGGCGCGCTGGCGTCGATCGACCGGCCGATTCCTGTTTGCGCCGACGAAAGCGTGCATGATCGGGCTGGGCTCGCGGCCCTGCGCGACCGCTATGACGCGATCAACATCAAGCTCGACAAGACCGGCGGCCTGACCGAAGCGCTGGCGCTTGCCGACGAGGGCGAAAGACTGGGATTTGCGCTGTTCGTCGGCTGCATGGTCGGTACGTCGCTTTCCATGGCGCCCGCAATGCTGCTGACGCCGCGAGCAAAATTCGTCGATCTCGACGGGCCGTTGCTGCTTGCCCGCGATCGCGCGCCGGGCCTTGTTTACGATGGCTCGCTCGTCTGGCCGCCGACGCGGGAGGTGTGGGGCTAGCTGGACGTCGGCTGAAGCTGACCAATGTATCTTTCAGCCGGGGCCGGACTGCGACTCCGGAGGAGGAGACTGTCATGCGATTTCTGGCGTTCATGGGCGGCCTCGCGATTCTCGTCGCGATCGGCGCGGCTGTTTTCTTCTTTGGCGGGTTCTACGACGTCGCGGCGCGCGACAAGGATCCGGCGGCAGTCGCGTGGGCGCTCGGCAGGATTCGCGACGCCGCGGTAATTCGGAGCGCAGAGAATCTACGGGCGCCGGACAATTTTGAGGATAGTGCGCAGACCATCGCCGGCGCACGCGCCTTCGCGGCTCGCGGCTGCGCCAACTGTCACGGCGCGCCGGGCGTCAAATGGGCGAAATTTTCCGAGGGGCTCAATCCGGATCCGCCGGATCTCAAGGAGTCGGCTGGAGAGCTCACCGCGCGGCAAATTTTCTGGACCATCCGCAACGGGCTGCGCATGACGGCCATGCCCAGCTTCGGCGCCATCGGCGCGTCGGACGGGGAGATTTGGTCGATCGCCGCCTTCGTGAAGCACCTGCCGACCGTCACCGAGGAGAATTATCGGCAATGGACTGCGTCGGCGCCAGTCGCGACCGCGCCGCCGCCCGCGACCGCTGCGCCCGAGCCGACGGCCGCGGCGCCCGCTAAACCCTAGTGCATTGATGCAGTCGGAGGATTCACAAATTTTCGGTGGCGTGTGAGCTGGGGCCATGGCTCAAACCGTCAGACCCTCCTCAACGTCGCCGAAACGCGTGTTTCGGCCTATTTTTGCGACCAAGTCAGCCCGAGACCGTCATGCGCCATTCAGAAGCGCCACGCTTTAAACCAGATCGAGCAAGCTTGTGTCTGGCAAAATCCCAACCGCGCCCAAGAGCTCACAAAGGCGTCACGCCGAGCTGGGCGATCCAATCAAGTATTTGATTTATAAAGATCTAATGGTGCCCAGGGGCGGAATCGAACCACCGACACTGCGATTTTCAGTCGCATGCTCTACCAACTGAGCTACCTGGGCGCACGGCCGCTTCGCGAGCGCGTGCGGGCTTATAGAAAGCCATTCGGCGCTTGGCAAGCGCGATTGTCGGCGACACGCGCCCGTCCTCAGGACGGAGGGCGGTCGAGCGCCGGCAGGGAGGCCTCGTCCTCATCCTCCTCGGGCGCGGAGGCAATGACATAGCGGCCGGAGAACCAGCGATTGAGGTCGACATCGGCGCAGCGCCGCGAGCAGAACGGTCGGTATTTCGCGTCCGCTGGCTTGCCGCAGATCGGGCATTTTCGCATCGCTGAAGCATTCGCGCCGTCGGACATCGAAGGGCTCCGGTCTCAGGCCCGATTGGCCCAGCTCGCGCGTATGGGGAAGCCGTCGCCGGCAAGCAGCGCCTGCGTCTCATAAAGCGGCAGCCCGACGACAGAGGAATAGGAGCCGACGATCCGGACGACGAATGCGCCGGCAAGCCCCTGGATGGCGTAGCCGCCCGCCTTGCCGCGCCACTCCCCGGACGCGAGGTAGGATTCCATATCCGCGCCCGAAAGGCGCTTGAAGCGCACGCGCGATTCAACAACGCGCCGGCGCTCCGCGCCGCGCGGCGTGACGATGCTGAGGCCGGTATGGACCCGATGCTGCCGACCCGAGAGCAGGCGCAAGCAATCGCCCGCATCTTCGATCAGTTCGCATTTCGGCAGGATTCGGCGGCCGACCGACACTACGGTGTCGGCGGCCACGATGAAGGCGCCCTCCAGTTCATCGCGCGCCGCCGCAATGCGCGTGGCGGCATGCGCCTTTTCCGAAGCGAGCCGCTGGGCGACCGCACGAGGAAGTTCGTTTTTCTTCGGAGTCTCGTCGACATCGGCCGGCAACAGGGCGTCCGGCTTCATACCGATCTGCGCAAGCAATTCCAGGCGCCGGACGGAGGCCGAGGCCAGCACGAGCTTCGGACGCGCGCCTGAACTGCTGTCTGTCACGTCGCGTCCTGCCTGGAATTACTTGAAGCGATAGGTGATACGGCCCTTGGTCAGGTCGTAGGGCGTCATTTCGACGAGAACCCGATCGCCAGTCAGGACGCGAATGCGGTTCTTGCGCATCTTGCCGGCCGTGTGCGCGATGATCTCGTGATCGTTCTCGAGCTGCACGCGGAAGGTGGCGTTGGGCAGCAGTTCGACTACTGTGCCCGGAAATTCGAGAAGTTCTTCTTTCGCCATCTGATTCCTTTACCGGGAGCGCCCCGCTTTTCGGTCCCGCTGCGCATCCCTGCGTCCGGTCCGACGCTTGTCCCGTTCAAATGGCGAAGGAGCCGCCCGAGGAGACTAGGCTTCGGCCGATCGGCCAAACGAATTCCGGCGCGAAAAAAGCTTCGCCCCGGCTGATCGCGGCGGACCCTAATCGAGAAATTCGGATTTGTGAACAGCTTCGCGCCTGGTTCAGGACGCTGGCGCAGGCGGCGACGGTGCTGCCTCGTCCGCCGCCAGCAGGCGATTATGGCTGCGCACCGCGAACGGGATCATCGCCAGATAGATGATGCAGAGCGCCGCCAGCATTTCCATCGGATAGGTCGCCAGCAGCAAGATCGCGGCCGCAAAGCCGAACAGAACGAACACGACATATTCCCGGGGAATGCGGCCGATGGTCTTGCCGGAGAAATGGGGGATGCGGCTCGCCATCAGGAAGGCGAGGAAGAGCATATAGGCGATGTGCCACGGCGCGAGCGCGTGGCCCGCGGGGACCCGGAGTTCGGACAGGTTGAGATAGAGCGGCAGCAGCGCCAGGCAGGCGCCGGCCGGGGCCGGCATGCCGACGAAGAATTTGGCGGTCCAGGCCGGACGGTCCGGATCGTCGATCATGACATTGAACCGCGCCAGACGCAGCGCGGCGGCCGTGGCGAAGATCAGCGCGGCGAACCAACCGAGGCTTTTGATCTCGTGCAGGCTCCAGAGATAGAGGATAAGGGCCGGCGCCACGCCGAAATCGACGAAATCGGCCAGCGAGTCGAGTTCGGCGCCAAAACGCGACGTACCCTTCAGCGCCCGCGCGATGCGGCCGTCAAGGCCGTCGAGAATGGCGGCGGCGATGATCGCCAGCACTGCCGTGGGAAACTGCTCTTCGATCGCGAAGCGAATCGCTGTCAGCCCCATGCACAGGGCCAGCAGCGTGACGAGATTGGGCAAAATGATGCGCAGCGGCACGGGTCGGAACCGGCGCCGGCGCACAGGCCGCTGCGCCCTAAGGGGCTGAACGCCCTCAAAGGCCTGCGCGTTTGTGTCGGTCCGATCGTTCATCGGCGCGGACAATAGGCGGGGGCGAGGCGCAGAACAAGGCGGGCCCAAACGCGGGCGGAAGCGGCGAGCCGGGACGGCGGCGCCCCGGCGCGCTCATTGCTGCCGATCTGCGCGGATGCGCCGGGTCGGCGGCGCCTCAATACGCGTTCTTCGTCTTCACCAGCGACAGCGGCGTCATTGCGAGAATGCGCAGGTCGAGGAGCATCGACCAGTTCTCGATGTAGAAAAGATCGTGCGCGACGCGCTGTTCGATCTTTTCGACAGTGTCCGTCTCGCCGCGCCAGCCATTGACCTGCGCCCAGCCGGTGATGCCGGGTTTGACCTTGTGACGGGCGAAATAGCCGGTCACGACCTGATCGTAGATGCGCCCCTCGGCCTTGGCCAGCATGGCGTGCGGGCGCGGGCCGACCAGCGATAGCTCTCCCTTCAGCACATTGATGAGCTGCGGCAGTTCGTCGAGCGACGTGCGGCGCAGGAAAGCGCCGACGCGCGTGACGCGCGGATCGCCTTTGGTCACGAGCTTGGCGGCGTCGGCGTCGCATTGGTCGACGTACATCGAACGGAACTTGTAGACGCCGATCGCCTCGTTGTTGAATCCATATCGCGCCTGCCGAAAGAAGACCGGCCCGCGCGAATCCAGTTTGACCGCCAGCGCGATCACCGCCAGCAGCGGCGAAAGAACAAGCAGACCGAGCGCGGCGAGCAAACGATCCTCGATGGCCTTCAGCGCGACGCTCCAGTCGGACATCGGCTTGTCGAACACCGGCAGGAAGGGCACGTCGCCGATATAATTATACGCGCGCGAGCGCAGTTTGAGTTTCGAGCCGAGCGCGGCGACGCGCACGTCGATAGGCAGCACCCACAGCATTTTGAGAATCTGCAGGATGCGTTCTTCCGCCGCCGGCGGCAGCGCGATGATGAGCAGATCGACCTTCTGCTCGCGGCAGAACGCTTCGAGATCCTCAAAGCGGCCGAGTTTGGCGTAGCGACCGACGTGTTCAGGCGAGCGATATTTGTCGCGGTCGTCGAAAATGCCGAGGATGCGGATCGCGTTCGACCCAGATCTGTCGAGGCGTTCAATCAGATCGAAGCTGGGTCTGCCGCCGCCGACGATCACCGTGCGGCGCGCAAGCCGGCCTTCGCCGGCCCACACTGTCAGCACCTGCGCCAGACCCAGGCGGCCCACCGCCATCAGGCCAAACGTGACGGCAAACCATTCGAGCGCCCAGCCGCGCACCGGCTCGGCGCCGACGCCGGCCAACACCGCGACGACGATAAGGCTGCCGATGGCCGCGAGCAGCGCGACGCCGATATGTCCGATCTGACGGCCAGGGCTGGACAACGCGGCGATCGTATAGGTCCAGCGCGACTTCAGAAGGAGGATCGTCACAGTCGTCACAAGCGCCAGCGCCGCGACAAGGCCGCTGTCGGCGGCGGCGTACCAGCGCCCGTGCGTCGCCAGGCCGCTCGCGACGACCGCGGCGATGTCGCAGGCGAGCACGAAGGCGATGATCGACGGCTGCGACACCAAACGCGCCGGCGCGGCGACCGCCACGCGTTCGCTCGCTGGCTTGATCGACATCTGCGGGGCGGTCGATGACGTGACGGCGGCGCGCATGGTGCTGAAGTCCGGGATGAAACGCGGAACGCCCGCCCCTTGCGGGGCCGGCGCCGAGAGCATCCCCGGCGCAGGTAAACGCGCGTTTACAGCAGTCCCGGGCAGCGGACACAACGGCTGACACGCTTAACAAGCTCTGAACGAAAAGCGCCGGCGCCGCCGGAAGCCGCCTCACGCCGTCTTGATGTCGCTCAGCCCCAACTCTTCCTTCATCTGATCGCGGATCAGGAATTTCTGGATCTTGCCGGTGACCGTCATCGGGAAGGCGTCGACGAACTTTATGTAGCGCGGCACCTTGTAGTGGGCGATCTGGCCCTTGCAGAAGTCGCGCACGTCCTGCTCGGTCAATTGCTCGCCCTCGCGCGGAATGATCCAGGCGCAGAGTTCCTCGCCATATTTTCGGTCGGGCAGCCCGACAACCTGCACATCCCGGATCTTTGGATGGCGGTAGAGGAATTCCTCGATCTCGCGCGGATAGACGTTCTCACCGCCACGGATCACCATGTCCTTGATGCGACCGACGATGTTGCAATATCCGTTCTCGTCCATGGTCGCGAGGTCGCCGGTGTGCATCCAGCCATCGCCGTCGACCGCTTCAGCCGTCTTGGCGACATCGCCCCAGTAGCCGCGCATGACCGAATAGCCGCGCGTGCAGAATTCGCCGGTCACGCCACGCGGAACGATGTTTCCTTCCGCGTCGACGATCTTGATCTCGACATGCGGCTGCACCCGCCCGACGGTGGAGACCCTCAGTTCGATCGAATCGTCGACGCCGCTCTGCGTGGAAACCGGCGAGGTCTCGGTCATGCCATAGGCGATCGTGACTTCGCCCATGTGCATCTGATCGATGACCCGCTTCATCACTTCAGTCGGGCAAGGGCTTCCCGCCATGATGCCCGTGCGCAGCGACGAAATGTCGAATTTTGCGAAATCCGGATGATCGAGCACGGCGATGAACATGGTGGGGACGCCGTAGAGCGTGGTGCAGCGCTCCTCGCTCACGGCCTGCAACACACTCAGCGGATCGAACGAATCCGCGGGATAGACGAGACAGGAGCCATGCGTGAGCGAACCGAGATTGGCCATGACCATGCCGAAACAATGATAGAGCGGCACGGGAATGCAGAGGCGGTCGTTCTCGGTGAGACGGATCGCTTCGCCCACGAAACGGCCATTGTTGAGAATGTTGCGGTGAGTGAGGGTCGCTCCCTTCGGCGCGCCTGTCGTGCCGGAGGTGAACTGGATGTTGATGGGCTCGTCGGCTTTCAGCGTCGCGCCGGCCGCCGCCAGCGCCGCCATTTCGGCATCGGACGGCGACGTCAGAAGATCGTCGAAATTGAGCATGCCCGGTGAGTGATCGGCGCCAAGGCGAATGGCCCATTTCAGCGTCGGCAGGCGCTGTGAAACCAGTTTTCCGGGCGCGCAGGACATCAGCTCCGACGCGAGGTCGACAAGCATCCCGATATAGTCCGAGGTCTTGAACGCAGGCGACAGGATGATGGCGCGGCAACCGACCTTGTTGATGGCATACTCAAGCTCGGCGCGGCGATAGGCGGGGTTGATGTTGACGAGGATCAGACCGGCCTTGGCGGTGGCGAATTGAGTCAACGCCCATTCGACATTGTTTTGCGACCAGATGGCGATGCGGTCGCCCTTCGCGAGGCCCAGCCGCATCAGCGAACAGGCCAGGGCATCGACGCGGCGCCGGAATTCGGCATAGGTCAGGCGGACGCCCTGATGTCGTGAGACCAACGCTTCGCGCGGCGCATATCTGGCGCAGGATTCGTCGAAATAGGCGCCGATCGTCTGCTCGATCAGCGGAACGTCGGTCGCCCCCTTGTCATAGCTTGGCTTGGTCATGTCGGTTCCCTCTCGTGTTCCGCTCCGGGCGTCTTGCCGCACCCCGTTTCGGACTTATTTCGTCGTCGGTTCAAAATCTACAAGTTCGGCGCCGTCGCCGACCTGATCGCCAACCGCGAAACGATGCGATTTCAGCGTGCCCCGCGACGGCGCGGCGATGGTGTGCTCCATCTTCATCGCCTCCAGGATCAGCAGCGGCGCGCCCTTTTCCACCTGCGCGCCCGGCTCGACCAGAAGAGCGATCACCTTGCCGGGCATCGGCGCGAGCAGACCGCCATGCGCGCCGACCCCTTCGGACGACACGTGCAGCGGATCGACCGCCGCGATCCGCCATGTGCGGCCGTGCAAAAATACATGACGCATGCCGCCTGCGGCGATTACTGCGGCGTCCATGCGCACGCCGTCGAGTTCAACCCGCATCTTGCCGCGCGCGTCGCTCCTGCCGCGGACGACGACGGTCACGCCATCGACCGTGAGCACGAAGCCGTCGCCGCTGTTGGCGACGCCGACGCTCGTCTGCGTCTCGCCGAAGCGATAGATCAGCGCGCGTCGCGCGGCGCCGTTGAGACGCCAGCCGTCGCGCGCGTGCCAGGGGGAGGACGGATCAGCGCTGCGGCGCGCCTTTTCTTGCGCCCATTGCTTCTCCCGCAACAGATCGGCCAAAGCGGCAACGACAAAGACATCCGGCGGCGGGCCGGCGGCGCCAGGAAACAGAAAGTCGCGCTCGCGCTCAATCAGGCCGGTGTCGAGATCGGCCTGCGCGAAGGCGGGACAAGCGACGAGGCGAGAAAGAAAATCGATGTTGTTGTTGACGCCGACAACGCGATAATCGGCGAGCGCCTGCTGCATGCGCGCCAGCGCGCGTTCGCGATCGTCATCCCACACGATCAGTTTCGCGATCATCGGATCATAGAACGGGCTGATGGAGTCGCCCTCCTCCACGCCGGTGTCGACACGCACGTTGAGGCTTTCCGCGGGCGGGGCGAGATGCACGAGTCTCCCTGTCGACGGCAGGAAATTCCTCGCGGGATCTTCCGCATAAATACGCGCCTCCAGCGCATGACCGTTGATGTGCAACTGCTCCTGCGACAGCGGCAGCCTTTCGCCGGACGCCACGCGCAACTGCCATTCGACGAGATCGAGGCCGGTAATCATCTCGGTGACGGGATGCTCGACCTGCAGGCGCGTGTTCATCTCCATGAAGAAGAACTGTCCATCCTGCGTGGCGATGAATTCCACGGTGCCGGCGCCGACATATCGAACGGCCCTGGCGGCGGCGACCGCCGCCTCGCCCATCTGCTTGCGACGCTCAGGAGTCATGCCGGGCGCCGGAGCTTCCTCCAGCACCTTCTGGTGACGGCGCTGCACGGAGCAATCGCGCTCGAACAGATAGACGTACTCGCCATGACTGTCGCCGAATACCTGGAATTCAACGTGGCGCGGCCGTGTTATGTAGCGTTCCACGAGAACATGCTCGCTGCCGAAGCTCGCGCTCGCCTCACGCTTGCACGACGCCAACGCCGCTTCGAAATCCTCGGCCCTGTCGACAAGGCGCATGCCCTTGCCGCCGCCGCCCGCGGCCGCCTTGATCATGACGGGATAGCCGATTTTATCGGCTTCCGCTTTCAGACGCGCGGAATCCTGATCGTCGCCGTGATAGCCGGGCGTCAGCGGCACGCTCGCCGCCTCCATCAGCTTCTTGGCTTCGGATTTGGAGCCCATGGCGCGGATCGCGCCGACGGGCGGGCCGATGAAGACGACGCCAGCCTCCTCGCAGGCATGGCAGAAGGCTTCGTTCTCAGAAAGAAAGCCGTAGCCTGGGTGGATCGCCTGCGCGCCCGTGCGCCTGGCCGCTGCGATGATCTTGTCAATGACGAGGTAGCTTTCGCGCGCCGGAGAGGCGCCAATGAACACAGCTTCGTCGGCCATGCGCACATGGCGGCTCATGGCGTCGGCCTCGGAATAGACGGCGACCGTGGCGACGCCCATGCGGCGCGCGGTCTTGATGATGCGGCAGGCGATTTCGCCACGATTGGCGATGAGTATCTTCTCGAACATGGCGTTTCCCGTGGATCGCTGATTATCAACTCGCGCGCATTAGTCTGTCTTTGCGAGACGCCGAGCGGCGAAGAAATCCAGAGCCGGGCCGTAGCTCTGGATTGCTTCGCTGCGCTCGCAATTACGGATTGCCCACATGGTCGGAAATCACATTCTGAACAAGCCGAACTTCGTCGGCTGGATCGGCGCATTCAGCGTCGCCGACAACGATAGTCCAAGCACGCGGCGGGTCTGCGCGGGGTCGATGATGCCATCATCCCACAGGCGCGCCGTGGCGTAGAGCGGATTGCCCTGCGTCTCGTATTGTTCGCGGATCGGAGCGCGGAATTTTTCTTCATCGTCCTTGCTCCACGTCCCGCCCTTCATCTCGATGCCATCGCGGCGCACGGTGGCGAGCACGCTGGCGGCTTGCTCGCCGCCCATGACGGACACGCGTGCATTGGGCCACATCCACAGGAAACGGGGCGAATAGGCTCTGCCGCACATGCCGTAATTGCCGGCGCCGAACGAGCCGCCCATGATGAGCGTGAGCTTGGGCACCTGCGCAGTGGCGACAGCCGTCACCATTTTCGCGCCGTCCTTGGCGATGCCGGAATTCTCGTATTTGCGGCCGACCATAAAGCCGGTGATGTTCTGCAGAAAAATCAGCGGAACGCCGCGCTGCGCACAAAGCTCGATGAAATGCGCGCCTTTCTGTGCAGATTCGCCAAACAGAATTCCATTGTTGGCGACGATGCCGACCGGATACCCATAGAGCTGCGCGAAGCCCGTCACCAAAGTCGCGCCATAGCGCATCTTGAATTCGTCGAAACGCGAACCATCGACGACGCGCGCGATGATTTCGCGCACGTCGTAAGGCTTGCGGGTGTCTGTCGGAATGATACCGAGGATTTCCTGCGGATCGTAGACCGGCTCTTCCGCGCCGCCGAGATTCATGTTCACCGGCTTGACGCGGTTCAGATTGGCGACGATGCGGCGGGCGATGAACAAGGCGTGCGCGTCATTTTCGGCAAAGTGATCGCAGACGCCGGATACCCGCGTGTGCACGTCGGCGCCGCCCAGATCTTCCGCGCTCACGACCTCGCCGGTCGCCGCCTTCACCAGTGGCGGGCCGCCGAGGAAGATCGTGCCCTGATTGCGCACGATGATCGATTCATCCGACATGGCCGGAACATAAGCCCCGCCTGCCGTGCAAGACCCCATGACGACGGCGATCTGCGGAATGCCCTTGGCGGACATGTTGGCCTGATTGAAGAAGATGCGGCCGAAGTGATCGCGGTCGGGAAACACCTCGTCCTGACGCGGCAGAAAGGCGCCGCCGGAATCGACGAGATAGATGCACGGCAGATTGTTCTGCTCCGCGATTTCCTGCGCACGCAGGTGTTTCTTGACGGTCATCGGATAGTACGTGCCGCCTTTCACCGTCGCGTCGTTCGCGACGATCATGCACTCCACGCCCTGCACGCGGCCGATGCCCGTGACGACGCCAGCCGACGGCGCGTCGCCGTCATACATGCCGAAAGCTGCGAGCTGGCCGATTTCGAGAAACGGCGCGCCGGGATCGAGCAGATGATCGACTCGTTCGCGCGGCAAAAGCTTTCCGCGCGCCACGTGTTTCGCCGCCGCGTCCGCGCCGCCGCCAGCAGCGACCGAGGCGAATTTTTCGCGCACGTCGTCGATCAGCGCACGCATGGACGCGTGATTGGCCTTGAACTCGTCCGAGCGCGGGTTGATGCTGGATTTCAGGGCTTCCATCGGGGTTTCCTCGAACCTGTGTCACTCGTCATTGCGAGGGCGGCGACGCAATCCGGAGTCACGATCGGGCTCTGGATTGCTGCGTCGCCATGCTCCCTGCAATGAAGGGCGTTTTCATTCTCACTTCGTCTCGCTCATCAATTCGCGACCGACAAGCATGCGCCGGATTTCCGATGTGCCAGCGCCGATCTCGTACAGTTTGGCGTCACGCCACAGGCGGCCGACCGGAAATTCGTTGGTGTAGCCGACGCCCCCGAGCGCCTGGATCGCCTCGCCGGCCATCCACGTCGCCTTTTCCGCCGAATACAGGATCGCGCTCGCCGCGTCCTTGCGCAGGCTGCGCGCGTGGTCGGCCGTGTCGCAGGCGCGCCCCAGCGCGTAAACATAGGCGCGTGTCGCCTGCCAGGTCGAATACATGTCGGCGAGCTTGCCCTGCATGAGCTGGAAATCGCCGATCTTCTGACCGAACTGCTTGCGCTCGTGCATGTAGGGCACAACCGCATCCATGCACGCGGCCATGATGCCGAGAGGGCCGCCCGAGAGAACCGAACGCTCGTAGTCGAGACCGGACATGAGAACCTTCACGCCCTCGCCGACCTGGCCCAGCACGTTCTCTTCGGGAACTTCGCAATTGTCGAAGAACAGCGGGAATGTGTTGGAGCCGCGCATCCCCAGCTTGTCGAGATGCTGGCCATGCGTGAACCCCGCGAAAGTCTTTTCGATGATGAACGCGGTCATGCCGCGCGGGCCGGCGTCGGGATCGGTCTTGGCGTAGACGACCAGCGTGTCGGCGTCGCCGCCGTTGGTGATCCACATCTTCGAGCCGTTGAGCACGTAACGGTCGCCCTTCCTGTCGGCGCGCAGTTTCATCGACACGACATCGGAGCCCGCGCCCGGCTCGGACATGGCGAGCGCTCCGACATGTTCGCCGGAAATCAGCTTTGTCATGTACTTCTTTTTCTGCGCGTCCGTGCCGTTGCGGCGGATCTGGTTGACGCAGAGATTGGAATGCGCGCCGTAGGACAGGCCGACCGACGCCGATGCGCGCGAAATTTCCTCCATCGCGACGATATGCGCGAGATAGCCCATGTTCGAGCCGCCGTATTCCTCCGGAGCGGTCATGCCGAGCAGGCCGAGGTCGCCGAATTTCTTCCAGAGATGGGCCGGGAATTCGTTGGACCTGTCGATTTCGGCGGCGTGCGGCGCGATCTCGGCCTGCGCGAAGGCGTGGACGGTGTCGCGAAGCATTCGAATTTCTTCGCTCAAGCCCAGATCGATGCCCGGAATGTTCATGAAGGCCTCCCGTTTCGCGTGAGCATGGACCTTAACGGGGTCGCGGCGCCAGCGGCGCCGAAAGAGTTGCATTTTCCGCCATCATCGTTGACGCTCGCACCCGATGTCCTCACGCCCTGCCCTCCCCTTTCTGTCCGCCGCCGGCCGGGCGGTCACACCTATTGCCTTCGTCGAGGGAATTCTGGCGGCTTATCGCGCCTATGGCATGGACCCAGGGCCTGCCCTCGAAAGGGCGCATATCCCGCCAGACTTGCTCAATGCGGCGGACGGGCGCGTGACCGCGGCGCAGTTTGAAATTCTCGCCGGCTTCGCAATGCGCGAACTGGACGACGAGGCGCTCGGCTGGTTCTCGCGGAAGCTGCCGTGGGGCGCCTATGGCATGTTGTGCCGCGCATCGCTGACAGCCGCCAATCTTGAGATCGCGCTCAGACGCTGGCGCCGGCATCACCGCATCCTCACCGATGACATTCATTTCGAACTTCATGTCGCGGACGACCTCGCCGCCCTTTCGATCGTCGAGAATCGCGACCTCGGTCCGAGCCGCGAATTCTGCCTGGTGACGCTGCTTCGCTATGCGCTCGGCTATTCGTGCTGGGCGATCGATTCCGCCATCGCGTTGCGCTCGGCGGCGTTCCCCTACCCTGAACCGGCGCATGTTTCGGTCTACCCGACCATTTTCTGCAAGGATCCGCGCTTCGGCGCCGCACGCGCCGAAATTACCTTCGACGCGCGCTACCTCACGCTGCCGCTGAAGCGCGACGAAACAGCTCTCAATGCGATGCTCAAGCGCGCGCTGCCGCTGACTGTCCTGCCCTACCGGCGCGACCGCCTGCTGGTCGATCGCGTCCGCGAATTGCTGCGCGCGCCCGAAGCGCGGTTCGCCGGCGCCGAGGCGATCGCCGATGCGCTGGCGCTGTCGATGCGCACATTGCACCGGAGGCTTCAGGCGGAAGGCGCCTCGCTGCGCGAGTTGAAGGAAGACGCCCGGATGGAAATCGCCAGCGAGGCGCTGGCGCGGGGGCGCGCGCCGATCAAGCGGGTCGCCCATGCCGCGGGCTTTCGCAACGAGAAGAGCTTTGCGCGCGCCTTTCGCGGCTGGACGGGCGAGACGCCGAGCGCGTACCGGCGGCGAGGCAAATGAATCACACGGCGATCTGGACGCCTAGCATGCGAATGGCGCGCGGAACGACGTCGATACGCAGCGGCGTCGCCTCAAGATACTCGCCGTCGGCGATCATGCCGATGGGTCCGGCGATATCGAATTCGAGCGCCGCCGTCGTCTCCTGCCGGACGGCGCGATGCAAAACATGGCTGCCGTCGAACACTCCGCGAAAGAGCCGCAGCAGTTCGAGGCGCCCGACCACGCCGCCGACGATAAGGTCCATGAGACCGTCGTCGATGCGCGCAGCCGGCGCCATCAACATGCCGACGCCCGTGTAGCGGCTGTTGGCGACCGACAGCAAGGTTAGCCGTTCGCGGCGCATGGCGCCGTCGGCCCAGCGGCAGGGCAGCATGTGCGGCGAGAGCCAGGCGACCCGCCACAGCACGCCAACCAGATAGGCCGCCGGCCCGAGCGGCTTGAGGTAATCGGTCACGACGCGGCCAACAGCCGCGGCGAATCCGAAGCTGATCATGTTGGCGCAGTAAAATGTTTTCTCGCGACACGTCACGCGCAGCAGATCGGTCGGGCGCGCGAGCGCGAACGCCTCGTCCGTGGCTGCGTCCGACACCGCAACTGAAGGCAGATCGCGGACGAGCGAATTGCCTGTGCCAAGCGGCGCAACGGCTATCGCCGTGCGCAAGTCGCCGAGCGCCGCGGGGATCAGGCCGTTGACGATCTCGAACAAGGTTCCATCGCCGCCCATCGACAGAAAGGCGCGACGGCCATCGGCGTAGGCGCGCGCTGCGATCTGCGCCGCCGCGCCGGGCTTGTCGGTCGCAGCGACATCGGGGGATCGCCCGCCGCGCGCCAATGCGTCGAGCACGCGCGGGGCCTTCCGGCCGCATCCGCCGCCGCCGGATGTCGGATTGATGATTGCAAGCGGGCTCATCCGCCGAAACCTAGCGGACGTTCCGCCAGTTGTCGCCGCCTAGCTTCGCAAAACCACGCAGGCGCCGCCGGCGCGATGGATAAGGGCGCAGAGCGCCGTGGCCGCCTCGCGGGTCTGCGCGGGCGCGCGCACGCGGTAGAAGGGCCGAGCGCCCCTGCTGCGAAGGCGCGTGCCGATGATCATCGGCTCTACGCCGCGAAGCACGCTGGAAAGTCCCTGTTTCGCACGCTCGAACGAGGCGAGCGCCCGCGATTTGGAGAAATTGCCAGACAACTGAACGCCCCAGGGCGCCAGAGGCGCCACGCGCGCCAGCAGTCGCGGCTCGGCGCGCCGCAGCGCCGCCGTCGTCGCCTTGCACGTGGCCTCCGGAAGGTCGACGCGCCGCGCGGCCGCCTCGACTCTCCAGGCGTCGACGGGTTCGCCGGTGACGCTCATCACGTAGTCCTGCGTCTCGGTCGCCAGACTGCCCGCGCCCGACAGCCATTTGTCGACGCGCGCCGGGCCGCCGTTATAGGCGGCCGCCGCAAGCCCGAGATTCCCGAATCGCGCCCGCAACTCGGCGAGAAGGGCCGCCGCCTTCGGGATGGCCTCTTCCGGATCGAAGGGATCGGCCAATCCGCGCTCGTTAGTGGTTTGCGGCATGAACTGCGCGATCCCGCGCGCGCCCGCCGGGCTCACCGCATAGGGCCTGAAGCTGCTTTCCTTCCAGATCAGGCGGGTGAAGTACGAGACCGGCAGTTTCTCGCGGCGCGCCGACGCCTCGATCAACCGACAGACCGAATCCTCCAACGTCTCCTCGGCCCGCTGTGCGGCGGCGGGCGAAACCGCCAGCATCGCCAGTACGATCAGGCTCGACACGAATTGAAGCGCTGGAACGGCGATTGGCGGTCTCATATGGAAATCCGGAGCGGCGACTGCAAACGACGCCATTCCTAACCGGGCGCGCTGGCGCGGTCGACCGCGACGATGCGGCCCATCGCTGCGGCGCGCGCGACGCTCATCTGGCCGCATCGCCTCGCCCTTAATGCCGCGCCGGCTCCCGCAGCCGCTGGCGCTCCGCAAGTTCATCGTCGGTCAGACGCGCGTCGTAGATCGATCGCGGGTCGATCGTGCGCGCCGTCAGCGTCGCGATCGTCACGGCCACCAGCATCGGCGCGATGAACGCACGATCGCGCCCTGTCAGTTCGATCATCAGGACGACTGCGGAAATCGGCCCCTGTGTCGTCGCGGCAAGGACGGCGCCGGCGCCGATCACCGCAAACGCCCCGAGGGGAGCGCCCGGCCAGAGCCACGTCCAGAACAGTCCAAGCACGCTGCCGAGGAGAGCGCCAAACGTCAGCGACGGCGTAAACAGGCCGCCCACGCCGCCGCTGGCGAGGCAGACGAAAATGGCGAGGGGCTTCAGTCCCAGCAAGAGCACAAGCGAAAGCGGCGGGACTGCGCCATCGAACGTCAGTTGCGCAAGCTCCCTGCCGTTGCCGAGCAATTGCGGAAAGGCGACAGACGCCAGCCCGAGCAGCGCGAAGGCCGTGGGCGGCGCAAGAAAGCGGCGCCACGATTCCGGACGAATCCGATCGGCTTTCGCGATCATTCGCACAAAGGCGACGGACGCCACGCCCGCCACCGGAGCGGCGAACAAGGACCATATCAGGATCGAGACCTCGCCTCCGCCAATGGAAAGCCGGTACGTCGGCGCATTCGGCACGACGGACCAGGCGATGACCGTCGCGATCACCGACGTAGCCAGCGCCGGCAATACGAGCCTGAGCGACAGCACGCCGCGGACGACCTCCAGCGCGAACAGCGCGCCGCCGAGCGGCACGTCGTAGATCGCGGCCATGCCGGCGCCGGCGCCGCACGCAACGAGCAGCCTGCGCTGCTCATCGGAGAAGCGGAACCGATCGGATATGAAATTGGCGAGCAAGGCGCTGATCTGCTTGGGCGCGCCTTCACGGCCGAGCGACTCGCCCATCGCCACCGTCAGGACGGACAGCAGCGCGCTTCCGAACGTTCGCAACGGCGGCAGACGTCCCGCCTTGAACCACAGCGCCGTGGTGATTTCGATGCCGTTGCCGGCCGACAGACGCACAAGCAGGTACTGGGCGACGCCGGTCAGGAGCCCTGCCCCGAGCAAAATGGCGACATGCCGCCAGAACCCGGCCGCAAGCGCGGCTTCGACGATGCTTCCGTCCGGCGCAGGCCAGGCCAGCGACTGCACGGCGAAAAGAATCTCGGCGAGAACAGCCGCGCTGACGCCCGCGCCGACGCCGATCAGAATCACGCCCGCCCAAAAAACATGCGCGCCCGGCGTGGCGGCCGCCTCCGGCGGCGCCTGAAGCGAAAGATGGTTCCAATCCTCGACCTGATTTGCGTCAACGTTCAGCTTCGCCATCTCGTCATCCCGGCTACCCCTGCGGGCGTCATGGGGGCCTGCCGGGAGTCAGCGTCCAATCGAAGCGCCTGCTGCGTACGCGCCGTTGGGCGCTTGTATCACGAAGACTCAGCGATCAGAGACTGAGGATGAGATGAAAGGAAATCCAGAACGGATGACTGGCGTCGGAAGGCACGCGCCACTCCGCGTTCCGCCTCACGCAAAGCGCCCGTAACCGCTCAGCGACCTGTTGCGGCGGCCCGGATCGCCGCGATGTTGCGGCCATAGATTTCCGGCGCAGCGATCGAACCGCCCTTGAACGCGGCCGATCCTGCGACCAGCACGTCAGCGCCGGCTGCGGCCACACGCGGCGCCGTTTCCGGCGTCACGCCGCCGTCGACTTCGAGATGAATCGGCCGGTCGCCGATCATCGCGCGGATTCGAGAAATCTTCTCGATCTGGCTCGTGATGAAGCTCTGCCCGCCGAAGCCGGGGTTGACACTCATGACGAGCACGAGATCGAGCCGATCGAGGACATATTCAATCACATTTTCCGGCGTCGACGGATTGAGCGAGACGCCCGCCTTTGCGCCGAGCGAGCGGATCAACTGAAGACTGCGGTCGAGATGCGCCGACGCCTCAGCGTGAACGGTGACGAAATCGGCGCCGGCTTTCACGAACGCCTCGATATATGGATCGGCCGGCGCGATCATAAGATGCACGTCCATCACGGTCCGAATATGCGGCCGAAGCGCCGCGCAGACCGCCGGACCGATCGTCAGGTTCGGCACGAAATGGCCGTCCATGACATCGACATGCACCCAGTCGGCGCCCTGCGCCTCGATCGCGCGGCATTCCGCGCCGAGCGCCGCAAAATCCGCGGACAGGATCGACGGCGCGATCTTGATGGAGCGATCAAAGGCGTTCATGTGACGTTCCCCGAAGTTCTGCGGCAATCCCACCCGGCGTCAGCCGGAAGTCAGGACTCCCGCGCCTTGGCTTTGTCGCGAGGATTCCCGGCCGACCTACGGCCGCCGGGAATTGCCCTCGACCTTCCAGCCCGCGTCACGCCGCGACGCGGCCGAGCTTTTCGCGCCACCCCGGAAACAGTGCATCGGCGTCGTGCGGGAAGCTCTCGAACGCGCGCGCGAATTCGCGATGTTCCCTGGCGAACTCCACCGGGTCCGCGCCGGCTTTCCAGCACTGCTCCGCCTGACGCAACGACAAGGCGCCGGCCGCGCCGCCGTCGATGTGTCCGAACGCGCCGCCGCCGGCCGTCATGATGAGGTTGGAATTACCGAGATTCTGGAAGAATCCGGGCATGCGCAGCGCGTTCATGCCGCCGGAAATGATCGGCGTCGTCGGGTTCATGCCCAGCCATTCCTGATGGAAGAACGGCCCGTCGGCGCTGTCCTGCGTGATCATGTACGCCATCGCCTTGTCGGCGGCCTCGCCCTCCATCTTGCCGAAGCCCATCGTTCCGGTATGGATGCCCGAGGCGCCCTGCAGTCGCGCCATTTTCGACAGGACGAAGGCGGTATAGCCGCGCTTCGAGCTTGGAGACGTGACCGCTCCATGCCCGGCGCGATGGTAATGCAAATATTGCTTCGGAAAATTGCGACGCGCGGTGGTGATTGCCGCAGGGCCGGCGACATAGCCGTCAACCAGGAAGGCGACGTGATCGGCGTTCGGGCCGAACGTCTCGAGGATATATTCGCCGCGCGCGATCATTTCGTGATGATCGTCAGCCGTGATGTTGAACGAAAACAGCTTGGCTTCGCCCGTCTTGTCCTGCGCCTGAATCATGGCCTGGTTGACGGCGCGAACCGTCTCCTTGAACGGCGCGAAGGTCTGGTTGCCCTGTGGCTCGTCGTTCTTGATGAAGTCGCCGCCGAGCCAGAAATCATAGCACGCTCTGGCGAAAGGTTCGGGGCGCAGGCCGAGCTTCGGCTTGATGATGGTGCCGACGATGAAACCGCCGTCGACCACAGGCCGGCCCAGAACGCGCCACAGATCCTTGATCGTCGTCGCGGGACCGTCAAAGAGCCGAAGATAGGCGGGCGGAACATAGAAGTCGTGCATCTTGCCATATTCGACGTCGCCCATACCCTGATTATTGCCGATCGTCAGCGTGAGGAACGAGGCGATCATCGCGCGGCCGTCAATGATGTTGCGGTCGAACAATTCGACGGGATAGGCGATCTTCGTGATCTCCTTCGCCTCATCGACTTCGTAGACGATGGCGTCGACGCCACGCGTAAAATTGTCGGTCGTCGAGACCTCGACATTGGTGCCGGTCGACGATTCCGCGGCGAAATGCGCAGCCGTCTGCAGGTAGTTCCCATGCCCGGCCTTCGGCTTCATGATGTAAGCGCACAGAACGTGCCGGCCGCCCGCGATCAGATCCTTTTCCTTTAGATCGAGATTGGCGTAGCGATTTGACTGGTCCATTTTCACGTCTCCTGATTTTTCGTGGCGTTGCCCCAAAGGGACAATTTCGTTTCAGGCGGCAGTCCTGGCCATCGACTGCGGGTCCAGCGCGCCGCTTGCATAGCGCCGGGCCATCTCGCTCATTGGCAGAACCTTGATCTTCGAGGCTGCGCCGGCTGCGCCGAACGCTTCAAAGCGATCGCGGCAGACCTTGCTCATGGCTTCGAGCGCGGGCTTCAGGAATTTGCGCGGATCGAACTCCGAGCGCGATGTGTTCGCCACGCGGCGGAACTCTGCGGCGCATGCGAGCCGAAGATCAGTGTCGATATTGATCTTGCGCACGCCATGCTTGATGCCGCGCACGATTTCCTCGACGGGAACGCCGTAGGTCTCGCGCATCTCGCCGCCATTCGCGTTGAATACCTCACGCCATTCCTGCGGCACGGACGAGGAACCGTGCATGACGATATGCGTGTTCGGCAATTTCGCGTGGATCCGTTCGATCACGTCCATCGCCAGCACGTCGCTCGTCGGCTTGCGCGTGAACTTGTAGGCTCCATGCGACGTTCCGATCGCAACCGCGAGCGCATCGACCTTGGTGTCGGCGACGAAACGGGCGGCTTCATCGGGATCGGTCAGCAGCATGGAGCGGTCGAGCTTGCCCTCGAAACCGTGTCCATCCTCGGCCTCGCCGTGCCCGCTCTCCAGCGAGCCGAGACAGCCGAGCTCGCCCTCGACCGAGGCGCCGACCATATGCGCGAGCCGCGTCACTTCCCGCGTGATCCCGACATTGTAATCATAATCGGCCGGCGTCTTGCCGTCCTCTTTCAGCGAACCATCCATCATGACGGAGGTGAAGCCGTGCTGGATCGCAGACAGGCAGGTCGATACGCGGTCGCCGTGATCCTGGTGGATGCAGATCGGAATCGCCGGGTACATCAGCTCCAGCGCTTCCATCATCTTGGCGAGCATGATGTCGCCGGCATAGGATCTTGCGCCACGGCTCGCTTGGATGATGACCGGCGCGTCGACGGCTTTCGCCGCCTCCATGATGGCGAGCCCCTGCTCCATATTGTTGATATTGAACGCCGGAACGCCGTAGCCATGCTCGGCGGCATGGTCCAGCAATTGCCGCATAGTGATGCGCGCCATGTTTGTTCCCCTCAGACGAGAATTGATTTCGCTGCTGCGGCCACCGCATCCGCGGTGATGCCGAAATGCTTGTACAGACCCCCCGCCGGCGCGGATGCGCCGAAACCGCTCATGCCGACGAACCGTCCGCGCTCGCCGATCCAGCGATCCCAGCCGAACCGCGCCGCCGCCTCGACGCCGACGCGCGGCGCGGAACCGAGAACCGCGCGCTGGCGATCCTCGCTCTGTCGTTCGAACAGCTCCCATGAGGGCATCGAGACGACGGCGGCCTTGAGGCCCTCCTTCGCCAGAAGATCGGAAGCGGCGATTGCAATTTCGACTTCCGATCCCGTCGCCAGGATTGTCACGTCGCGCGCTCCATCGGTTTCGCGCAGCACATAGGCGCCACGCGACGACAGGTTCTCCTCGACATAATGCCCGCGCAGCATCGGCAGCGCCTGACGCGACAGAACCAGTGCGGAGGGCGCGTCGCGCGATTCGAGCGCGGCCTGCCAGCATTCCGCAGTCTCCACCGCATCCGCCGGACGGAAAACGAGCAGATTGGGCGTCGCGCGCAGCATGGCGAGATGCTCGACCGGCTGATGCGTCGGACCGTCCTCGCCGAGACCGATTGAATCGTGGGTGAATACATAGACGACGCGCTGGCCCATGAGAGCCGACAGGCGAACGCCGCCACGCGCATAATCGGAAAAGACCATGAAGGTTCCGCCGTAGGGCGCAAAACCGCCGTGCAGCGCGATGCCGTTCATCGCCGCAGCCATGCCGTGCTCGCGCACGCCATAGTGAATGTAGCGGCCCCCGAAGGATTGCGGGCCGATCGACGCAAGCCCCTTGGTGATCGTGAGGTTGGAATGCGTGAGATCCGCGGAACCGCCTATGGTCAGCTCGGTCGCGCCATTGATCGCGGCAAGAGCGGTTTCGGACGCCTTTCGCGTGGCGATCTTCGGCGCGGAGGCGGCGAACTCGCGCTTGAGCGCATCGATCGCATCCGCAACGGCGCCCTGCATGTCGCCGGAGATTTGCGCGAGAAAGCGCGGGCCAAGCGGCGAAGCGGCAAGCCGGCCGCGCCAGGCGTCGCTCGCTTGCGCGCCGCGCGCGGCGGCAGCGCGCCAGGTCGCGCGAATGGCCTCGGGAACCACGAAGGGCGGATAGGGCCAGCCGAGTTTTTCGCGCGCGCCGGCGATCTCCTCGGCGCCGAGCGGCTCGCCGTGCGCCTTGGAGGTTCCGGCGCGCGTCGGCGCGCCGAAGCCGATCGTCGTGCGGCATGCGATGAGCCAGGGCCGGTCGTCCGTGTCGCCCGCCTTGCGCAACGCGGTCTCGATTTCGCAGGCGTTATGCCCGTCGATGCGCGCAACGCGCCATCCCGCCGCGACGAAGCGGGACAATTGATCCATCGATGTCGAAAGATCGGTCGCGCCGTCGATGGTGATGCGATTGTCATCCCACAGCACGACCAGACGCCCGAGTCCGAGGTGCCCCGCAAGGTCGATCGCCTCGTGGCTGACGCCTTCCTCCAGGCAGCCGTCGCCAGCGATGACATAGGTCCGGTGATCGACAAGATCGCCGCCATAGCGCGCATTCAGCATGCGCTCGGCGAGCGCCATGCCGACGGCCGTCGCGATCCCCTGACCGAGCGGGCCCGTCGTCGTCTCGACGCCGAGCGTGTGGCCGTATTCGGGATGGCCGGGCGTGGTCGATCCGAGCTGGCGGAATTTCTGCAACTGCTCGATCGGCATGTCCGCGTAACCGAGCAGGTGATGCAGCGCATATTGCAGCATCGAGCCGTGACCGGCCGACAACACGAAGCGATCGCGGTCCGGCCAGGCTGGGTCGGCAGGATCGATCTTGAGGAATTTGGTGAACAGAACGGCGGCGACGTCGGCCATGCCCATCGGCATGCCGGGATGGCCGGATTTCGCCTTCTCGACGGAGTCCATCGCGAGGGCGCGCAGCGCATTGGCGAGATCGCGCATGGTTGGCGCCGTGTCCGCGGCGCGGTCGACGATGTCGGCGGCTGTCATGGTTAGCTCCCTCATTTGGCGGCGCGCGCCCGGTCGACCAGCCGCAGGATCATCGGCGTGAGGATGAGCTGCATGGCGAGATCGAGCTTGTCGCCGGGGATGACAATGGAATTGGCGCGGCTCATCCATGCGCCCTGGATCATCGACACGAGATACGAGAAGTCGATCCCGCGCGGGTTCCTGAATCGGATCACGACCAGAGATTCGCCGGCTGTCGGTATCCAGCGGGCGACGAACGGATTTGACGTGTCGACGATCGGAACGCGCTGGAAATTGATATCCGTCTCGGTGAACTGCGGACAGATCACATGCACGTAGGAATGCATGCGCCGCAGGATCGTATCGGTCACAGCGTCGGTGGAATAGCCGCGCGACGCCCGGTCCCGGTGAATTTTCTGGATCCATTCGAGGTTGATGACAGGCACCACGCCGATCTTGAGATCGGCATGCGAGGCGATGTCGAAGTTTTCCGTGCGGACCGCTCCGTGAAGTCCCTCGTAGAACAGGAGATCGCAGTTTTCGCCGATCTCACGCCAATCCGTGAACTGGCCGGGCTGGGCGCCGAACTTCTCCGCTTCGGCGGCGTCGTGAACGTAATGGCGCGACCTGCAGCGACCCGTCTCGGCGAAGCTCCGGAATTGCGCAGCGAGTTCGCCCAGCAGATTCGCGTCCTCGGAAAAATGGCTGAAGGTATGATCGCCTGCGGCGACCCGCTTGACCATTTCCGCCTTCATGTCGGACCGGTCATAGCGGTGGAAGGCGTCGCCCTCGATCGAGGCGGCGTTGAAGCCCTCCCGTCGGAATATCTGGTCGAACGTGTGTTTGACGGTGCTGGTGCCGGCGCCGGAGGAGCCGACGACCGATATGACCGGATGCTTGATCGACATGGCGAAACCTCAATCGCGAAAAAGGCCGCGTTCGCCGAACAGCGGCGAGCGGGCGCGTTGATGGGACGGGTCGGCGTAATAGCGCGCGACGCGAGCGACCTTGTCGGCGGACCCGAAGACGAGCGGCGTGCGCTCGTGCAGTTCGCTCGGAATTTTTTCGAGGATGCGCTTCTGACCGTCCGTGGCGCCGCCGCCGGCGCGCTCAGCAAGCCGTGCGATTGGCGCCGCCTCGTAGATGAGCCGCAGGCGTCCGCGCTCATAACCGGGACGCGCGTCGGCTGGATAGAGAAACACGCCGCCGCGCTGCATGATGCGATGGGTGTCGCCGACGAGGGAGGCGAGCCAGCGCATGTTGAAGTCCTTGCCACGCGGGCCTTCCGCGCCGGCAATCAGATCATCGACGAAATCGCGGATCGGCTCGCGCCAATAACGATAATTCGAGGCGTTGATCGCGTATTCGCGGGACGCTTTCGGAATGGCAATCCGGAGATCGGCGCGCCGGTAACGGCCATCCGGATCGAGCACGAATATGTCGACGCCCTCGTCCAGGGTGAACACGAGCGCGGTATGCGGTCCATAGATCGCATAGCCGGCCGCAACCTGCTCTGATCCGGGACGGAAGAAGGAGGCGGTCGCTCCAGCGGGCGACACGGGGAAAACTGAAAAGATCGTGCCAATGGAAGCGTTGGCGTCGATGTTGGAGGATCCGTCCAGCGGGTCGACCGCGACCGCGACGGCGCCATCGGACCGCAGCGACTGGATCTCGTCCTCTTCCTCGGACGCGAAATAGGCGACCGGCGCCTGCTCCAGCGCGTGCAGCACGGCCTCGTTGGCGAGCACGTCGAGTTTTTTCTGCGAATCGCCATCGGCGTTTGCGCCGCCAGTTTCCGCCCCGAGCGCGCCAGCGAGCGGCCCCAGCCGGATGAGCGCGGAAATCCGGGCTGTCGCCTGCGCCAGCGCGGCCATCGTGGCGGCGGTCGCGTCCCGGTCCGCCCCAGCCTTGCGCCAGCGATCGAGATAGGCGTCCAGATATTCGCCCGTCGCCTGCTGCGTGAGGATCCCCGCCTCTGCCATGTCCTGCCTCCACGCGGCTCTGTGGCCGCCGCGGAGCAAAATGTCCGCACGCGTGGCAAAAAGAAATTTAAAAAAATGGAACTTTGATTTAGGTTATCTAAATGGAAGATTTTCGTGGCCTGACCTGGAAGCAATTGCGCGCGCTATCGGCGACCGTCGATGCGGGCTCCGTCACCGGCGCCGCCAAGACGCTGTTCGTCACTCCGCCGGCGATCACCATTCAATTGAAACAACTGGAAGCCAGCGTCGGCGCTCCCCTTTTCGACCGGTCGACGCCTCATTTCACGCCGACCGAAATCGGCGCGGAGCTGGTGGACGTGGCGCATGATTTCGAGCGGCGCATCACGCGGGCCGCGGAGCGCATCGCGGCGCTGCGCGCGGGCGCGGCCGGCTCAATCGTGTTCGGCGTCGTCAGCACGGCGAAATATCTGGCGCCCTCCATCGTCGCCGGATTTCGGGCGACGCATCCGGGCATCCGCGTCAAGCTCGTGATCGGTAACAGGGGCGAAATCGTTCGCGCCCTCGAACGCAACGAATTCGACATTCTTCTGATGGGGCGTCCGCCGGCGCATGTCGCAGTGGAAAGCGAGGTCATGGGCGACCATCCGCACGTGCTTGTCGCGCCGCCCAGCCATCGCCTCGTGGGAGATCCGGAAATTCTGGCCGAGGATCTGCTGCATGAGAGATTTCTGGGCCGCGAGCCGGGATCTGGCACGCGCACGCTCATGGAGCGGTTTCTCGACCGTTTCGGCGGCGGCCGCCCGTTCGAGGTCGTCGAAATGGGCTCAAACGAGACGATCAAGCAGTCGGTGATGGCAGGCCTCGGCCTCGCCGTGATTTCCGCGCACACATGTCTGGCGGAACTCGCGGAGGGCAAGCTGGTGGCGCTGCCTGTGATCGGGCTGCCGCTGGTGCGGCAATGGTTTCTGCTCAATCCGGCCGACCGCAAGCCGACCAAGGCCGTCGAAATATTCAGGGCCTATGTCGCCGAACACCGGCAGAGCCTGTTTCCGCAGATCGCCCCGGACAGCTTCCGGCCCCGGCGCGCGGGGTAGTCCAGATCAGGGACCGGCGCCCTGCGGCAGCGGCGCTTCGCCGCTGCGGTCGGGCCGGCTCAGGATAATCAGGCGCCGCGCTCCGCATCGCCGGCGTGTTCGGCGTCATGGGCTGGAACCTGGTCAGCCGTTGGCTCGTCGATGCGCTTCTCGCACGCCGGCGAACAGAAGACGGCGTAAATTGCGTGAAGCATCGTGCGCACATCCTCGCTGGCGAGGGAATAATAGATCGTCTTGCCCTCCCGCCGCGTCCTGACGAGCCGGTCAAACCGAAGGCGCGCGAGTTGCTGAGAGACCGTCGACTGGCGTTCGCCGAGAATCTGCTCGAGTTCGGTCACGGATTTCTCGCCCTCGGCGAGAATGCACAGAACGAGGAGGCGCGCCTCATGCGACAGCGCCTTCAGAAAGTCGCTGGCTTCGCGCGCGCGATCCGAAAGCGCCTCCAGTTCATCAGAAGCTTCGAAATCCTTGAGCAAGGAGAGAGACATGGTTGGGTCCACCGTTGTTGTAAGACGGCCGGAGCCCCCGGGCGCGTCAATTTTTTGAGGATGATTCCCGCGCCGGTCCGCGCGAATGGCGACGCAACCGCCGCGAGCGACGGCGACACCGGGCTGACGAGCGCGACCTGCCTCACCTCAATCCTCGTTTCCCAGCCTTTGGCAGGCTGATTGTCATAAGTTATCACAATATTCACATATGTAGTAGGGCGTTACTGCGGCGCGGGATCGCCCGCGGCCCATCGCGCTGAATTCGTCAGCGAAGGCGTTGGCCAGCTCTGACGCGCCGATCCGGCGGTTACGCGCTGGCGTCCGATTCGCCGGTCGGCGCGACGCCAGCGACGATAGTGTCGTAAAGTGCGAGGATTTGTCGCGCTTCCTCCGCGCTCAGGCGGGAACGGACGTAGCGTTGCGCGTGCACGGCGACCCAGTCGCCGACGGCGACCGGCTCATCCAGCAGCATGAGACTGACGTCGAGCGTCTGGCCGCTCCGCAGGACTCGAGCCGTCACGCCGTTCACCGCGATCACTTCGCAGGGCACCGTCAGACACATGCGCCAGTCCACCTTCGCTCGACGCGCAAACCGGCGCGCTGCGACGCACGACACCTCGCACCGGACAGCGCGCGTCGCTTTGCTCTGCATCAAGAGACCGCGGCGCGGAGGACGGCCCATCCCGGGGATCGCGCAGGTGTGGCGCCAAAACGTCATGGTCAAATATTCGGGTGAATTTCAACAAAACGGCAACTTGCAACTTGACCGTAAAGGCGCCGGCGACGCAAATTCTGAACTCTATTCATTATATGAGAATATGTTGGAATTTGTCAGCAAAATAAAAAACTCAACCGGGGAGGAAGCATGAAAGGTCTGTTTTACAAGGTGGCCGCTGGTCTCAGCTTGGCTGCTGCGGCGGCGAGCCCCGCGGCCGCCACCGAAGGCTATTTCCAGGCAGGGTACGGCACGTTGCAGAAAGCCGTCGCCGGCGCGGGCGTAGCCAACCCCGGGGACGCCATGGCGCTGTCGATCAACCCGGCCGGCCTTGTCGACCTGCCGCAGATGATCACCGGCGGCGTCTCGGCCTTCATGCCGTTTCGCGGTTATTCGGCTTCCGGTCCAGGCTTCGCTGCGCCCGGCGCGCTGTCCGGAACGGTGAACAGCGGCCAGAATTTCTTTGTCATGCCGAACATCGCCTATTCGAGCCCGATCGACGCCACGACGGCGTGGGGCATCGCCATGTATGGCAACGGCGGCATGAACACGAGCTATCCCAGCGTCCTTAACCCGAACGGGCAATGCCCCGGAATCGGCGTCGGCGTGTTCTGCGGAGGCCCGACCGGCGTCGACCTCAAGCAGATGTTCATTTCGGTCGGTGTCGCCAAGCGCTTCGGCAACGTCTCCGTCGGCATCGCGCCGATCTTCGCGATGCAGATGTTCAAGGCTGAAGGCCTGGGCATCTTCGCCTTCCCGCCCTTCCCCTTCCCGCCGGGCATGGCGGCGACCTTCTCCGCCAACCCCTGGGGCATGAGCAACAACGGCGTCAGCACATCGGTCGGCGGCGGCGCGCGACTGGGCGTCGAATGGAAGGCGCTGCCGACGCTGCGGATCGGCATCGCCGGCCAGACGCCGATGGCCATGACGCCGTTCGCATCCTATTCGGGCCTGTTCGCTGACGGCGGGCGGTTCGACATTCCCGGCAACATCACCGCCGGTCTGGCCTACGACGCCCTCCCGACGCTCACGCTCATGGCCGAGTACAAGCACATCTTCTACAGTGGCGTCGCCGCCATCTCGAACCCCGGCTATACGTTGATCGTCCCCTTCGTTCAGCCTCCGGGCCTTGGCATGAAGATGGGCGGCGCGGGCGGTCCGGGCTTTGGCTGGCACGACGTCGACGTGTGGACCGTCGCCGCCGAATGGCGCGTGACTCCGGATCTCTCGTTGCGCGCCGGCTATGCGCACAACACGAATCCGGTCCGCTGGAGCGACGTGACCTTCAACATTCTCGCGCCCGGCATCGTGACGGATCACATCACCGGCGGCTTCGGCTACAAGATCAGCCCGAACTCGTCGATCGACTTTGCGGGGACCTTCGTGCCCACGCACAACGTCACCGGACCGGAAATGACGCCCTACGGCTTCAACACAATGCGGAGCATCACGTTGTCGATGCATCAGTTCGAGGCTTCGCTGGGCTACAGTTACAAGTTCGGCGCGGCGCCGATGCCGGTCGTCGCGAAATACTGAGAGCGACAGCCCCCATTCAGAAACGCGCGGCGGAGACGTCGCGCGTTTTTTTTGCGCGTCGCATTTTTCCGGGCGGCGTTGACCCAGGTCATATCGGACGGCTGCGCGTCTCTGCATGTTTGAATGCGTGAGGGCGATGCACCATTCACCGCCCCCGCCGCGAATATAGCGGAAGGTCGGTTATGCGTGCGCAGCGCAAAATTCTCGTGCTCGGTCTCGGCAACCGGCTTCTCACAGACGATGCAATCGGTCCGCTCGCCATCGACGCGATGCAGGCGCGCGCGCCGGGCGGGCGCGTGGCGCTGCTGGAAGGCGGCACGCTTGGCCTTGCCCTGCTGCCGGACATAGAGGACGCGGACGCCCTGATCGTCGTCGACGCCGCCCGATTCGGCGGCGCGCCCGGCGACGTGCGCGTATTCGAGGGAGGCGCAATGGACGATCAGGTCAGCGGCGTCGCCTCCTCCGTACACGAGGCGGGCCTCGCTGACCTGATGAGCGCGGCGCGGTTTGCGGGATACCTTCCTGAACGGCGCGCTCTTGTCGGCATCGCTCCCGACTCGACCGATTGGGGTCTCGTCCCGACGCCGCCGGTCGCCGCGGCGATGCCCGCTGCGTGCGCTGCCATCGAATCACTGGTCGAACGGTGGGCGCGATGACATTGGCCCCCGCCTCGTCGCACCCCCACGCGCCGCGCGAAGCGCCAGCGCTCACCGGCATGGCGGACGCGGTTCTCGCGGAGGTCGCGGCGCGGCTTGAAGATTACGCCGAGACGGGGCGCGCCGCGACGATCGAGCTGACGGCCATGCCGCTGACGACGGAGGATCGCGCCGAACTCGAAGCCTGGCTCGGGCGCGGCGAAGTGGCCGTGACCATCGAATCGGCCGGCCATTCGGAAATCTGGGAAACGCGCTTTTCCGGAGTGTGGTTCGTGCGCCACTTTGGCGAGGGCGACCGCATTGCGACGGAGAGCATCGAAATCGCCGACGCGCCGCTGATCGTGCGCAGCCACCCGGCAGATATGCGCGCCGCCGCCCGCCGCCTGGCGGCCCTGTGCGCGGACCAATCAACGCGGACGCGCCGCGACGCCTGAAGGAGAATGCGATGCAGCGATCACAGACCCTTGGCGAAATCCTCGACAGTCGTGGCGTGTCGCGGCGCGCCTTCCTCAAATATGCGAGTTACGTCAGCGCGCTGATGGCTCTGCCGGCCGGCTCGGCCGCCGCCATGGCGGAGGGGCTGGCGGCGGCGCGCCGGCAGTCCGTGATCTGGCTCTCGTTCCAGGAATGCACTGGTTGCACCGAATCGCTGACGCGCTCGTTTTCGCCGACGCTCGAAAGTCTGATCTTCGATTTCATTTCCCTCGACTATCACCACACCCTGCAGGCCGCCTCCGGCGAAGCCGCCGAGAAGGCGCGCGAAACCGCCATGGCGGAAAACAAGGGAAAATACATCGTCGTGGTCGACGGCGCGGTCTCGACAAAGGACGGCGGCCTCTATTCCACGATCGCCGGCGTCGCCAACGTCGACATGCTCCGCGCCAGCGTGAAGGATGCGCTGGCGGTCATCGCGGTCGGCACATGCGCGGCGTTCGGCGGCATTCCTAAAGCGCGGCCCAATCCGACCGGCGCGGCGCCGGTCGACGAGATCGTCACGGACAAGCCGGTGATCAACATTCCGGGCTGTCCGCCGATCCCCGAAGCGATGGCCGGCGTGATTTCCTATCTCGTGTCCTTCGGCAAGCTGCCGGAACTGGACGATCTGCGGCGCCCGAAAGCCTTCTTCGGCGAGACAATTCACGACCGCTGCTACCGGCGCCCGTTCTACGAGCGCGGTCTGTTCGCGGATGGTTTCGACGATGCTGGCGCCCGGCAGGGATATTGCCTCTACAAGGTCGGCTGCAAGGGCCCCGTCACCTACAATTCCTGCGCGACGCTGAAGTGGAACGGCGGCGTGTCGTTCCCGATCCAGTCCGGACACGGCTGCCTCGGCTGCTCCGAGCCGGATTTCTGGGACCAGGGCGGATTCTACCGGCCGCTGTCGACCAGCCTTCGCGATCTCGGGCCGGCGCTGGCCGGCGCAGCGGTGGCGGGCGCGGCGCTCGGGGCGGGCGCAGCCTGGGCGTCGCGTCGCCATCAGGCCGCCTACGTCAAGGAACAGGCGGCGAGCGAAGGAGGCAAGAAATGACGCTTCTCGACTTCGCACGCGGGCCTGCGCTGCAGGCAGCCCTCATCATCTTCGTGCTTGGCGCGGTCTGGCGTATCGTCGGCGCGCTGACGGCGCCATGGCGCCTCGTTCCGGCCAACCCGCGCGAAGGCGCGCTGTCGCCGGCCGTCGCCGCCCTGAAGGGCGTCTTCGTGAAGATGTGGCCGCACAAGCCGTTCCAGCAGGCGGGCCTGTTCACGTTCGTCAATGGCTATGTCTTTCACTTCGGCCTCGCGATCGTCGTGTTGCTGTTCACCCCGCATATCCTCTTCATCAAGGGATTGACGGGGCTGAACTGGCCGGGTCTGCCGAGCAACCTGATCTACATGGTCGCCGTGATCACCGGGGCCTCGCTGATTGCGGGCCTTGTGCATCGGCTGCGCAGCCCGGTGCTGCAGCTCATCTCGCGCAACGACGATTACCTGAGCTGGCTGCTCACGTTTCTGCCGGTCGTGACCGGATTGCTCGCGACGTCCCATCTCGGCGCGCGTTACGAGACTCTGCTCGCGCTGCACATCCTGAGCATCTGCGCCTTTCTGATCTGGTTTCCGTTCGGGAAGCTCATGCACGCCTTCCTGTTCGTCTTCTCGCGCGGGATGACCGGCGTTCGCATGGGACAGAGGGGAGCCGAGCTATGACCGCCAAAACCACCGCCGCCGGCGTCCCCTACGACGTCCAGGGCGAGATGAGCGACAGCGAGCGGCGCGATGCGGCGATGCGCGGATTCGTGCGTGAGTTCGGCGCGGTGGCCGCCGCGCATCTCGAATCCTGCGTGCGTTGCGGCATGTGCGCAGAAGCGTGCCATTTCTATATCTCGACCGGCGAACCCGCCTATACGCCGATCAACAAGCTTCAGCCGTTCGAGCAGGCGTATCATCGGCATGCCGGCCCGTTTGCGCCGATCTACCGGCTGTTGGGCATTGTGCCGAGCGTCACGATCGAGACGCTCGAAGAATGGGAGCGGTTGATCTTCGACGCCTGCACCTTGTGCGGTCGCTGCACGCTCGCTTGTCCGATGGGGATCGACATCGCGGACCTCATCAAGAAAGCGCGGCACGGCATGTTCAAGGCCGGGCTGGTTCCCGACCGCTTGCAACTGATGGACCGCACCGCGCGCGCATGGGGCAGTCCCGCAACCCCCGCCGACGATTTCGCCGACATCATCCGCGACACCGGCGAGCAATTCGGCGTCACGATGAATATCGACCTCGAAAAGGCCGACTATCTTCTCACCGTGGCGCCGGCGGAGCTGACCGACCACACCAAGGCTCTCGCCGACGCCGCGAAAGTCTTCAACAAGGCCGGGTTGAGCTGGACCTACCATACAGAAGGCTTCGAGGCGTCCAATATCGGCTATCTCAACGGCGATATTGATCTCCAGGAAACGATGACCCGCAAGATCATCGATACGGCGGTGAGGATCGGCGCGCATACGCTGGTTCTTCCGGAATGCGGCCATGCCTATGGCGCGGCGCGCTGGGAGGCAGGCCGCTGGTACGGCGACAAGCTGCCCGTGCGGATCATCCATATGACCGAGTTCCTGCAGGAGGTGGTGGCGAGCCGCAAGATCAAGCTGAACCGCGTCGGCCAGAGCGCAAGTTTCCATGACCCTTGCCAGCTCGTGCGCCGGGGCGGCGTCATGCAGGCGCCGCGCGACGTGCTGAAGGCGCTCGGTTTCGAAATCAAAGAACTCGAAAACCACGGCGCGCTGAGCTGGTGCTGCGGCGGCGGCGGCGGCGTCGTCTCGAACTCGCGCGCCGATCCGATTCGCTACAAGGCGTTCGAGTTGAAGCAGCGCGAGGTGGACGCCGCCGGGGCGGACCGCTTTGTCACGGCCTGCGGGCAGTGCCGGATCACGCTCACGCTCGGCGCCAAACATTTCAAGTGGGACCGCAAGGTCGAGAACCTGCTCGAACTCGTGGCCGACAATCTGGCGGATTGAAGGGAATATCCATGACCCAGCGCATCGTCGTCGATCCCATCACGCGGATCGAGGGACATCTGCGGATCGAAGCCGAAACCGAATCGGACGGCACGATCAAGGCCGCTTATTCCTCCGGCACCATGGTGCGCGGCATCGAGATCATCCTGCGCGGTCGCGATCCGCGCGAGGCGTGGGGATTTGCGCAACGCATCTGCGGCGTCTGCACGCTGGTGCATGGCGTCGCCTCGGTGCGCGCCGTGGAGAATGCGTTGAAATACGACATTCCCGCCAACGCCAATCTCATCCGCAACCTGATGATATCAGCGCAATACGTGCACGATCACGTTATGCATTTCTACCATCTGCATGCGCTCGACTGGGTCGATGTCGTCTCGGCGCTCAAGGCCGATCCGGCCGCGACATCGACACTGGCGCAGTCAATCTCGTCCTACGCGAAATCAAGCCCCGGCTATTTCGCCGACGTGCAGAAGCGGCTGAAAACCTTTGTCGACGCCGGACAGCTCGGCATTTTCGCCGGTGGTTTCTGGGGCCATCCAGCCTACAAGCTGCCGCCGGAGGCCAATCTCATGGCGGTCGCGCACTATCTCGAGGCCCTCGCGTGGCAACGCGACGTCGCGCGGCTGCATGCGATCTTCGGCGGCAAGAATCCTCACCCGAACTTCCTCGTCGGCGGGGCGCCGACGCCGCTTTCCACCGACCCCCACTCCAGCGCAGGCGGCGCAGCGGCGACCACGCTCAATATCGTCGCGCTGTCGGAGGTCCATGACATCATCGGCCGCATCACTGCGTTCGTCGACCAGGTCTATGTGCCGGATACTCTGGCGATCGCCGGATTCTACAAGGACTGGTTCGCTCGCGGCGAGGGCCTCGGGAACTTCATGACCTTCGGCGATTTCCCGCTCGACGGCAGCGCCGATACGACAAAACGCCTGCTGCCCGCCGGCGTGATCCTGAACCGCGACCTGTCGCATATCGAGCCGGTCGATCTCAACGATCCCGGCCAGATCCAGGAATTCGTCTCGCATTCCTGGTACGAATATTCCGGCGGCAAGGCGAAAGGCCTGCACCCCTATGACGGAGAGACGGCCTTCGCCTATGACGGGCCGAAGCCGCCTTATGACCATCTCGACATGGACAAGGGCTATTCGTGGCTGAAATCGCCACGCTGGCGCGGCAAGGCGATGGAAGTCGGGCCGCTGGCGCGCGTGCTGATGCTTTATGCCTCCGGCCACGCCCAGACGAAGGAACTCGCGGGCTATGCGCTGAAGAAGCTCGATCTGCCGATCGAAGCGATGTTCTCGACGCTCGGCCGCACGGCCGCCCGCACGCTGGAAACGAAGATCATCGGCGACCAGATGAAGGGCTGGCTCGACACGCTCGTCGCCAATATCAGGAACGGCGAGACCGCCGTGCACAATCCCGCGAAATGGGATCCCTCGACCTGGCCGACAGAAGCCAGGGGCGTCGGCTTCATGGAGGCGCCGCGCGGCGCCCTGGCGCACTGGATCGTCATTCGCGACGGCAAGATCGCCAATTATCAGGCGGTCGTCCCCTCGACATGGAACGCGGGGCCGCGCGATCCGCAGAACCAGCCGGGCGCCTACGAGGCCGCGCTCGCCGACCGCCACAAGCTCGAAATTCCCTCGCAACCGCTGGAGATCCAGCGGACGATCCATTCATTCGACCCCTGCATCGCCTGCGCGGTGCATGTGGCCGATCCGAACGGTGTGGAGCTGTCGCAGATCCGGGTGTTCTGACCGGCCGCGCGATCGGCCGCGAGCTTCCCGCCCGGCGCCACACTAGCCCGCCAGCCGCGCTGTTGTTGATGAATTCGCCCTCTCGCACAGAGCCGCAACCCATGTTGCGGTACGTTCTGTCACCCATGTGTCCGGACCGGACAAATGGCAGGTGGTGAGCGCGCTGGGACTCGAACCCAGGACCTCCTGATTAAAAGTCAGATGCTCTACCGACTGAGCTACGCGCTCCCTTGCGGGCGCACCGGGAGTATCGCCCGAGGGGCGAGGGGTCAACCCTGCCAGGCGATATAGGCCATCAGCGCGACGAACGCTATAGCCGAGACCAGGGTGGTGAGGCCCGCCTTCAGCAGCAAGCGCGGCGCAATCGGCGCGCCGGGATCGGTTCCCAGCAAACGCCCGTCGGGGTCCTCGTGCTGCGATTTCACGCCGAGCGGCAGGATGGCGAACAGGGCGATCCACCAGATCGTGATGTAAATCGCTATCGCGGTCGGAATGGGCAGCGGAAGGGACATGGCGAATTTCCGGGGTGGCCCGTCGCCGGCCCACACGTTGGCGTGCAGGCCGACGACGCGCCGAGTTCACACCTGTTCGAGTTCGACCAGCGCGCCGTTGAAATCCTTGGGATGCAGGAACAGCACGGGCTTGCCGTGCGCGCCGATCTTCGGTTCTCCGTCGCCGAGCACACGCGCGCCCCTGGCCTTGAGCTGGTCTCGGGCGACAAGAATGTCATCCACCTCGTAGCAGACGTGGTGCATGCCTCCATCCGGATTCTTTTCCAGGAATTTGGCGATGGGCGACCCGGAGCCGAGAGGCTCCAGCAACTCGATCTTGGTGTTGGGGAGTTCGACGAAGACAACGGTCACGCCGTGCCGGGGCTCGGGCTGCGGCGCCGACACTTTCGCGCCGAGCGTGTCTCTGTAGAGCGCAGCCGATCTGGCGAGGTCCGGGACAGCTATGGCGACGTGATTGAGCCGACCGATCATTTGCAACTCCGCATCAGATTTCGAGAACGAGAACATGGACCTGTGGCTTCTTTCCCCAGGCCTGGGACAGAGCGCTGCGCACGGCGCGCTCGATCGCATTGGCGACGGCATCGGCGTCGCGGCGCCGGGGGCGCGACAGGCCGTCGAGCGTCGAGAATATCGCCTCGTCAACGACAGCGTCGAGCATGGCGCCGTCGCGGCCGCGCTGCGGCACGCCCGACAACACGACGTCCGGATCGCCCGCAAGGTCGCCTTTGGAGGTGAGCGCCAGCGCGATCGATACCACGCCGGAGAAAGCGAGGCGCGCGCGCTGCGCGATCGCCTCGTCGTCAGCGGAGATGAGCACGCCGCCGTCCTCGACGAGCCGACCGTGCGCGATCTGGTCGATCACCGCCGGTTCGCCTGGCGCAAGCAGCGTCACGTCGCCGTCTCGCGGCGAGACGACATGGCCAATGCCCCGGGCGCGCGCGAAAGCGGCGTGCTCGGACAAATGCAGCGGTTCGCCGTGCGCCGGGATCAAGGTCTTCGGCCGCAGCAGTTCGTAAAGGCGCGCCACCTCGCCCTGGCGCGGGTGGCCCGAGCAATGGACGAGCGCGTCGCGGTCGGTGATGACCTCGATCTTCTGGTCGATCAGGCCATTGATGATGCGGTTCACGTCGCGCTCGTTGCCGGGAATCGTACGCGACGAAAAGATCACGCGGTCGCCGGCGGCCAGCTTGACGGCTGGATGCTCGCGCGCGCCGATACGCGCCATCGCCGCGCGCGGCTCGCCCTGACTGCCGGTCGCGACCACGACGACGCGGTCGCGCGGCAGGTCGGAATAGGACTGCTGGGATAGAAACGGCTTGATTCCGTCGAGATAGCCGCATTCGCGCCCGACCTCGATCACGCGGTCGAGCGAGCGCCCGACGACGACGACGGAGCGCCCCGCGGCCTGCGCGGCAAGCGCCACCGCCCTCACGCGGGCAAGATTGGAGGCGAAGGTCGTCACCACGACGCGCGCAGGCGCGGCGGCGATCAGACGCTCAAGCGTGCGCGCGACTTCGCCTTCGGATGGGCTTTGCCCTTCGCGAATGATGTTCGTCGAGTCGCAGATCAGGACATCGACGCCCTCATCGCCAATTTCGCGGAGCCGCGCCTCGTCCGTCGGCAAGCCGATCCCCGGCTCCGGATCCATCTTCCAGTCGCCGGTATGCACGGCGACGCCGGCGGCGGTGCGCAGCACGAGGGCGCAGCTCTCGGGAATCGAGTGCGCCATGGCGATTGGTTCGATGTCGAAGGGGCCGAGCTTGAAACGCGCGCCCTGCCGCATTTCGACGATCTCGACCTTTGGCGCGCCCGGCTCGCCAAGGCGACGCGCCTCAAGCAGGCTCGCGGCAAAGCGCGTCGCATAGACCTTGCAGCCGATACGCGGCCACAGCGCGGCGATCGCGCCGATATGGTCTTCGTGCGCGTGGGTGATGACGAGGCCCACGAGATCGCGCCGGATGGTCTCCACGAACGACACGTCGGGGAAGATGAGATCGATACCCGGCAGGTCGGGGCCAGCGAAGGAGAGACCGCAATCCACCATGAGCCATTTACGCTTGCCGGGCGCGCCGAATCCGTAGAGGGCGGCGTTGCGGCCGATTTCGCCAAGACCGCCGAGCGCCGCAAATACGAATTCGTCAGTCGAATGCGTCATCAATCCATCCATCTGTCGCCCTGGCCCGTCATTGCGGACCGAGCAGAACGTCGCCCGCGTCAATGGAGACAGGCCCCTGCGCCGTCAAGACGACGAGGCGACCGTGCGGATCAATCGTCTCGAACACACCCTCGACAATCCGTTGACCGAGCGCAACCCTGATCGGCGCGCCGAGGCCAGGGCAGGCGCCGAGCCAGAGCCCGCGAATGGCGTCGAAATTCCCGCCGCGCTCCCAAAGGGCCAGCGCGCGCGCCATAGCGTCCGACAGCGCCTCGAACAGGCTGGCGGGGTCGCCGGAGCCATTGCGGATCGTTTCGAGATCCGTCGTCGGATAGGCGCCGATCTGCGGGTGCGAGCGGCAGTTGACGCCGATGCCGACAACGGTGGCGAACACGCCCGAGGGCAATCGCGTCGCCTCAAGCAGCATGCCCGAGAGTTTGGCGCCGTTGCAGACGAGATCGTTCGGCCATTTGAGACCAAGGCCGGCGACCGCGCCCACCCGCGCGCGCGCGGCTTCGGCCAGCGCTGCGCCGGCGACGAATCCCAGCTCGGGCGCGCGATGCGGTTCGCAGGGATCCGTCAGCAGCAAACTCGCGTAGAGATTGCCGGGCGGCGACGACCATTGGCGTCCGAGGCGTCCACGGCCGGCCGCCTGCTCGCCGGCGACAATCCACAGGGGACCGCTCGCGCCAAAATCACGAGCGCGCGACATGGCCTCGGTGTTGGTCGACCCGACCGAATCGAGAAACGCCAAACGGTGGCCACGGGATGCGGCAAAGGCGCCGACGCGGAAGGACGCGGTCACGCCCCCTCCCCGGCGCTCTGCTCTCTCAACGAATCCGCAGACGCTGGATGTCTCCGGTCGAGCGGGAGGGGGAGATGGGTTCCCGGTCTCAGAAGAATGCCCTGGCCGCATTGGTCGCGGCTTCAACGATCGGCGCGGGATAGACCCAGAAGCAGAAGACGAGCGCAGTCGCGACCGCGCAAACCGCACGCACGGCGAACGGCGCGCGATCAAACGCCGGCGCCGCCTCGTCGAAGTACATGACCTTGACGATGCGCAGATAATAGAAGGCGGCGACCGTCGACAGCAGTACGCCGATGACGGCCAGCGGCGTCAAGCCAGCCTGCACGGCGGCGAGGAAGGCGTAATACTTCGCGAAGAAGCCCGCCATCGGCGGGATGCCCGCCAGCGAAAACATCAGCATCGCCATAAAGAAGGCCATCCAGCCATCGGTACGCGACAGACCGGCGAGATCGGAGATGTTCTCCACGCTCCGTCCCTGCACGCGCATGGCGACGATGGCGGCGAACACGCCGAGCGTCGTGACGAGATAGATCGCCAGATAGATCGCGACGCCCTCGACACCCGCCGCGTTCGCGGCCGCAAGGCCCACCAGCGCGAAGCCCATATGGCCGATCGACGAATAGGCCATCAGACGTTTGATGTTGGTCTGACCGATGGCGGCGAACGATCCAAGCGCCATGGACGCGACCGAGATGAACATCACGATCTGGCGCCACTCGTGCGTGATGTTGGGGAAGGCGACCATGACCGTGCGCAGCGTTATGGCGACGGCGGCCATCTTCGGCGCGGAGGCGAAGAAGGCGGTGACCGGCGTCGGCGCGCCCTCATATACGTCGGGCGTCCACATGTGGAACGGAACGGTGGACATCTTGAATGCAAGGCCGGCCAAAAGGAACACGAGGCCGAAGACGACGCCAATCGCCGGACCGCTCTTCAGCGCGGCGGCTATGCCGGGAAAAGATACGGAGCCGGCATATCCGTAGATCAGCGAGGCGCCGTAGAGCAGCATTCCCGACGACAGCGCGCCGAGGACGAAATATTTGAGACCGGCCTCCGACGCCTTGAGATTGTCGCGGTGAAAGGACGCGACGACATAAAGAGCGAGCGACATCAGCTCAAGCCCGAGATAGAGCGAGATCAGGCTGTTGGCGGACGTCAGCATGAGCATGCCGAGGGTCGACAGCATCACCAGGACAGGAAACTCGAACTGGTCGATATTTTCACGTCGCAGGAAGTCGCGCGAGAGGATCAGCGTGACGATCGATCCGATCAATACCAGCGCCTTCATGTAGCGTGCGAATTGATCGTCGATGAAAGCTCCGTCGAAGACTGTCGCCGTCGTCTTGGCGCCGATGAAGATCACGACCAGGGCCAGCGTAAGCAAGCCGATCGCAAGTTCCGCGACCAGCGGCGCCGACTTCTCGCCGCGGATCGCGCCGACGAGGATCAACAGAAGCGCGCCAACGGCCAGGATCGTTTCCGGCAAGGCATGAGCGATGGAAAAAGAGAGCGGATACATCGTTCTGCCTCAGTGCGCGCTGGGAGCGGAATGGGAAAAAGCGGAAGCCCGTCTTTCGCGCAAATCCTGCTCCGGAACCCTGAAATTGACGCCGGCGATTTTGAGCCCCGCAAGTCCGGCCTGGTCCGTCGCGGCCGACTTCACCGGCCCGGCGACGGATTGCGTCGACTTCACCAATTCGGCGACCGAGGCGGCGCTGGCGTCGAGGATCGGGCCGGGATGGACTCCATAGTAGATGACGAGGACGACCAGCGGCGCAAGGATGGCGATTTCGCGGCCGGACAGATCCTGGATGGACGCGAGCGAGGGTTTGTCGATCACGCCGAAGATCACACGGCGGTAGAGATAGAGCGCGTAGGCCGCCGACAGGATGACGCCGGAGGTCGCGAAGAACGCGACCTTGGAATTGGCGGCGAACGCGCCGATCAGCGTCAGGAATTCGCCAATGAACCCGGACGTGCCGGGCAGACCCACATTCGCCATGGTGAAGACCATGAAGGCGACCGCATAAAGCGGCATGCGCTGAGCGAGGCCGCCATAGGCCGCGATATCGCGCGTATGCATGCGGTCGTAGACGACGCCAACGCAGAGGAAGAGCGCCCCTGACACAAGGCCGTGACTGACCATCTGATAGACCGCGCCCTGAACGCCCTGCTGGTTCATGGCGAACAGGCCCATCGTGACGAACCCCATGTGCGCAACCGAGGAATAGGCGATCAGCTTCTTCATGTCCTCCTGCACCAGCGCGACGAGCGAGGTGTAGACGATCGCAATCACCGAGAGCGTGAACACGAGCGGCGCGAAATAGTGTGATGCGTCCGGGAACATCGGCAGCGAAAAGCGGATCAACCCGTACCCGCCCATCTTCAGAAGGATGCCGGCCAGGATGACGGAACCGGCGGTCGGCGCCTCGACGTGCGCGTCGGGCAACCAGGTATGGACTGGCCACATCGGCATCTTCACCGCGAAGGAAGCGAAGAAGGCCAGCCACAGCAGCTTCTGCACATCGGTCGGGAATTTCGTCTTCAGCAGAATCGTGATGTCGGTCGTGTGCGCGAAATTCGCCATCCACATGATCGCGATCAGCATCAGCAGCGAACCGAGCAGCGTGTACAGGAAGAACTTGAAGGCCGCGTAGATGCGGCGCTTGCCGCCCCACACGCCGATGATCAGGAACATCGGGATGAGACCGCCTTCAAAGAACAGGTAGAACAGCACGAGATCGAGCGCGCAGAACACGCCGATCATCAGCGTCTCCAGCACGAGGAAGGCGATCATGTATTCCTTGACCCGAACCGTGATCGACTCCCAGGACGCCAGGATGCAGAACGGCATCAGGAAGGCCGTCAGCACGACGAAGGGGAAGGAAAGGCCGTCGACGCCAAGCTTGTAGACCAGGCCGCCGCCGGCCCAGTTCTGCTGCTCGAGCATCTGGAAACCCGAGGCGCCCGACTCGAACCTGCCCCATGCAACGAGCGACAGCAGGAAGACCGCGATCGTCGTCCAAAGCGCAACATGGCGGACCGAACGCAGCGTCGCGGCGTCGTCGCCACGGTGGAACATCAGCACGACCACGCCGACAAGCGGCAGGAAGGTGAGCGCCGAGAGAATGCCGAAGCCGTTCATGTCAGCGCACCCCGCCGAGGAGATACCAGGTGATGAAAGCGGCGACCCCGATCAGCATCGCGAAAGCGTAGTGATAAAGATAGCCGGTCTGAAGCCGCGCGGCGCCCCTGGCGATATCTATAACGCGGGCCGACACGCCATCGGGGCCGAGTCCGTCAATGACCCGCCCGTCGCCGCCTTTCCAGAACAGCCGGCCAAGCCAGAAGGCGGGGCGCACGAACAGGACATCGTACAATTCGTCGAAGTACCACTTGTTGAGCAGGAACCGGTAGAGGACCGGATTGGCCCTGGCCAGGCGATCGGCCGTGCCAGGCGCGAGAATGTAGAACCACAGCGCAACGAGGAAGCCGACGATCATCAGCACGGTCGGCAGATAGCCGACGTAGCCGGGGATCTCGTGCATGGCGTGCATGATATGGTTTTCTGCGACCGTCCCCTTCCAGAACTCATCGAAACGATGGCCGATGAAATCGCCGGAGAAGGCCAGACCGGCAAAGAGCGCGCCGAGGGCCAGAGTCGCGAGCGGGATCAGCATGACGAGCGGGCTTTCGTGCGGCGTGTGGCCGCCATGGCCATGATCGTCGTGCGCGTGATCATCGTTGGCGGCGTGGCCATGCTCGTCCGCTGTGACATGACGCGAGCCGAAAAAGGTCATGAACACAAGTCGCCAGGAATAGAATGAGGTGAGGCCGGCAGCCAGCAACGTCATCAGGAAGCCGTAAGTGGCCGCTGATGAATGCGCGCCCGCCGCGTAAGCGGATTCGATGATCGCGTCCTTGGAATAATAGCCGGCAGTGAAGGGAAAGCCGGTCAAGGCGAGCGTGCCGATCGTCATCATCCAGAACGTGAAGGGAATGTCCTTCCGCAGACCGCCCATGTTGCGCATGTCCTGCTCGTGGTGCATCGCATGGATCACCGAGCCGGCGCCAAGGAACAGCAGGGCCTTGAAGAAGGCGTGCGTAAACAGATGGAAGATGCCGATCGCGTAGCCGCCGACCCCGAGCGCGACGAACATGTAGCCAAGCTGCGAACAGGTCGAATAGGCGATGACGCGTTTGATGTCGTTTTGCACGAGGCCGACTGTCGCCGCGAAGATCGCCGTCGTCGCGCCGATCACGACCACGAAGCCCTGCGCGACAGGCGAAAGCTCGAACAGCGGCGACAGGCGCGCGACCATGAATACGCCGGCCGTCACCATGGTGGCGGCATGGATCAGCGCGGAAACAGGGGTCGGACCCTCCATCGCGTCAGGCAACCAGGTATGGAGCAGGAACTGCGCCGACTTGCCCATCGCGCCCATGAAAAGAAGGAGACAGGTTATCGTCCACGCATCCCATTCGAAGCCGAATACGCTCACGCTCTTGTGCGCAAGACCGGGCGCGGCGGCGAAGATCGCGTCGAACGAGACCGAACCGGTCAGGACGAAAACAAGGAAGATGCCGAGCGCGAAACCGAAATCGCCAACGCGGTTGACGACGAAGGCCTTGATGGCCGCCGCGCAGGCCGACGGCTTCTCGTACCAGAAGCCGATCAGCAGGTAGGAGGCGAGGCCGACGCCTTCCCAGCCGAAGAACATCTGCACGAGATTGTCAGCCGTCACCAGCATGAGCATGGCGAAGGTGAACAGCGAGAGATAGCCGAAGAACCGCGGCCGGCTCGGGTCTTCATGCATGTAGCCGATCGAATAGAGATGCACGAGGCTGGAGACGCTGGTCACGACCACAAGCATGACCGCCGTCAGCGAGTCGATGCGCAAGGCCCAGTCGACCCTGAGGCCGCCCGACGTGATCCAGTTCGACAGGATCGGCGCACTGGCTTGGCCATGGCCGAGACCGATGTCCGCGAAGACGGCCCATGACAGGACGCCCGAGACAAACAACAGGCCTGTCGTGATGATCTCGGTCGCGCGCGCGCCGAGGCGGTTGCCCGAAAATCCCGCGATCAGGAAGCCGAGGAGCGGGAGGAAGACGATTGACTGGTACATCTCAGCCCTTCATCGCGTTGATGTCTTCGACCGCGATCGAACCACGGTTTCGATAGTAGGTGACAAGGATCGCCAGACCAATCGCAGCTTCGGCCGCGGCGACGGTCAGAATGAACAGCGCGAACACCTGGCCGGTCAGATCGGCGCGCGAGCCCGAGAAGGCGACGAGGTTGATGTTGACGGAAAGCAGGATCAACTCGACCGACATCAGGATGACGATGATGCTCTTGCGGTTGAGAATGATGCCGGCGACGCCGATCGTGAACAGGATGGCCGCGACGACGAGGTAGTGGGTGAGTGAAACCGCCATGTCCGTCCTCAAACCCCCGCCCGGAAGGGCACTTTCTTGATTTCGACGACGCTCGCCTGCGTGCGCGCGTTCTGTTCGGCGATCACCTGACGCTTCACGACCTTGTGGCGCAGCGTCAGCACGATTGCGCCAACCATAGCAGTGAGCAGCACGAGGCCAGCCGCCTGAAACAGGTAGATGTATTGCGTATAAAGCACCCGCCCGAGCGCAACAGTGTTGGTGACGCCGGGCGTGATCGGCGAGCCGACGGGCGCGCTGCCAGCGGGGGCGACCGTCCAGGAGCCGACGACGAGAATGAGTTCGATCGCGACAATACCGCCGATGATCGCCCCGATCGGCAGCACCTGCAGAAAGCCGCGTTTCATTTCGGCGAAGTCGACGTCGAGCATCATGACGACGAACAGGAAGAGCACCGCGACCGCGCCGACATAGACGACGATCAGGATCATGCCGAGGAATTCCGCGCCGGCGAGCATGAACAACCCTGCGGCGTTGACGAACGCCAGGATGAGGAACAGCACCGAGTGCACGGGGTTGCGCGCGGCGATGACCATGAAGGCCGAAGCCAGCATGATCATTGAGAACAGGTAGAAGAAGGCCACGGCCGCGGTCATGTGTTCACCCCTCAGCGATAGGGCGCGTCGAGCGCGATATTGCGCGCAAGTTCGCGCTCCCAGCGATCGCCGTTGTCCAGCAGCCGCTGCTTGTCGTATTGCAATTCCTCGCGCGTCTCGGTCGCAAACTCGGCGTTCGGACCTTCGACGATGGCGTCGACCGGACAGGCCTCCTGACAGAAGCCGCAGTAAATGCATTTCATCATGTCGATGTCGTAGCGCGTCGTGCGGCGCGTGCCATCGTTGCGGCGCGGGCCGGCCTCGATCGTGATCGCCTGCGCGGGGCAGATCGCCTCGCACAATTTGCAGGCGATGCAGCGTTCCTCGCCGTTGGGATAGCGGCGCAGCGCGTGTTCGCCGCGATAGCGGGGCGATTGCGGGTTCTTCTCGTGCGGGTAGTTCAGCGTCAGCTTCGGCTTGAAGAAATACTTCATCGCCAGACCGAACGCCTTGAGGAATTCCGTCAGGAAGAGGGAGCGGACTGCGGCGTCGAGTTTCATGATGCGGCCCTCAATGCCCCGCGAGTTTCAGAACGAAGGCGACGACGACGACGGCGACCAGCGAAATCGGCAGCAAGACCTTCCAGCCGAGCCGCATGAGTTGGTCGTAGCGATAGCGCGGCACGATGAGCTTCGTCATCGAGAACATGAACACGACGCCCCACGCCTTGAGCAGGAACCAGAAGACGCTCGACGCGCCTATCACCGGAATCCAGGGGAAGGGCGAGAGCCATCCGCCGAGGAACAGAACGGCCATCATCGCCGACATTGTGAGGATGGCGACGAGTTCGGTCAGGAACTGCAAGAGATAGAGCGAGGCCGAATATTCGACTGCGTAGCCCGCGACCAGTTCGGATTCGGCTTCCGCAAGATCGAACGGCGGACGGTTCGTCTCGGCGAGCGCCGAAATGAAGAAGATGACGAACATCGGGAACAGGCGCACCCCGTACCAGCCTAGAAAGCCGAACCTGGTGTTCTGCGCCTCGACGATCTGCGTCAGGTTCAGCGAGCCGGCGCACAGCAGGACGGTGACGATGACGAAGCCGATCGAGACCTCGTAGGACACCATCTGCGCGGCCGCACGCAACGCCGACAGGAAAGGATATTTCGAGTTCGACGCCCAGCCCGCCATGATGATCGAATAGACGCCGAGCGAGGACACGGCGAAGAGATAGAGAATCCCGACGTTGATGTTGGCGACGACCCAACCCTCGTTCACCGGGATGACCGCCCAGGCCATGAACGCAAGCACGACGCCGATATACGGCGCGAGAAGGAATACGACCTTGTTGGCGCTGTCCGGTAGGATCGGCTCCTTCAGGATGAATTTCAGAAAATCCGCAAAAGGCTGGAGGACGCCCCACGGTCCGACGACATTCGGGCCTCTGCGCAACATGACGGCCGCCCAGATCTTGCGCTCGCCATAGATCAGCACGGCCGTCGAGACCAGCACGCAGACAAGCAGAACCAGGCTTTTCACGATGCCCCAGAGAACGGGCCAGAGCCAGGGATGTTCGCTCAGCATGGCTCACTCCGCCGCTTGCTTGTATCCGCCGGCCGCGACGGCCGAGCATTCCGCCATGACCGCGGAAGCGCGGGCGATCGGATTCGTAAGATAGAAGTCGGACACGACATGGCCGAACGGCGCCTTGTCGAATGCGCCTCCGAGCGCGGCGAGATCCTTTATGCTCCCGGCGTCGGCGGGCGCGATCTCGTCCACATGACCGAAGTGCGGGTGCGCCGCCACGAGCGCCGCGCGCAGCTCGCCGAGCGAGTCGAAGGGCAGCTTCCTGCCGAGCGCATCCGACAGCGCGCGAAATATCGCCCAGCCCTCGCGCGCATCGCCCGGCGGGAACGCCGCGCGGTCGGATCTTTGCACACGGCCTTCCGTGTTCACATAAAGGCCAGACATTTCCGGATAGGCCGCGCCCGGCAGGATGACGTCGGCGCGATGCGCGCCGCGATCGCCGTGCGTGCCGATGTAAACGACGTAAGCGCCGGGGGCGACGTCGATCTCGTCGGCGCCGAGATTGAACAGCAGGTCGACGCCGCCATTGGACATGGCGGTCGCGCAATGGCCGCCCTCGCCCGGCGTGAAGCCTATGTCGAGGCCGCCGACGCGCGCCGCCGCCGTGTGCAGCACGTTGAAGCCGTTCCAGCCGTCCTTGATCGCGCCGATGTCATGCGCCGCCTTGGCGAGCGCGGCGAGAACAACCGCGCCATCAGGCCGCGTGAGCGCACCCTGTCCGACGAGGATCATCGGCCTGGCGATATCCTTCGGCGTTTTCGACACGAACTCGGCGATGCTCTCGGGCCCGGCGCCGAAATATGCATAGTCGTAGGTCAGATCGGCCTTCTCGCCGATCAGGCCGATCGCGAAATTTCCGGCGCGCCAGCGCTTGCGGATGCGCGCGTTGAGCACCGGCGCTTCCCGGCGCGGATTGGAGCCGACGATCAGCAGCGCATCGGCCTGCTCGATGCCGGCGATGGTCGTGTTGAACAGCCAGGACGCGCGGCCGAACTGCGGATGCAGCTTCGCGCCGTCCTGCCGGCAGTCCATGTTCCTGGAGCCGAGCGCTTCGACGAGCTGCTTCAGCGCGAACATTTCCTCGACCGAGACGAGATCGCCCGCCAGCGCGCCGATCTTTTCCGGCGCGACAGTCTTCGCCCTGGCGGCGATGGCGGCGAAGGCCTCGGTCCACGAGGCTGGACGCAGCTTGCCGTTCTCGCGAACGTAGGGGCGGTCGAGCCGCTGGCGCTTCAGGCCATCGACGACCTGGCGTGTCTTGTCGGAAATCCATTCCTCGTTCACCGCGTCGTTGACGCGCGGAAGAATGCGCATCACCTCGCGACCGCGCGTGTCGATGCGGATATTCGAACCGACCGCGTCCATCACGTCGACGCCGGGCGTCTTGTTCAGCTCCCAGGGGCGCGCGCGAAAATTCTGCGGCTTGGGCAGCAGCGCGCCCACCGGGCATATATCCGCGATATTGCCCGACAGTTCGGATGTCATCGCGGTCTGGAGATAGGTGGTGATCTCCATGTCCTCGCCGCGGCCGATCGCGCCCATGTCGGACGTCCCGGCGATTTCCGCGGTGAAGCGGACGCAGCGTGTGCAATGGATGCAGCGATTCATCGAGGTCTTGACCAGCGGCCCGATGTATTTGTCAGTAACGGCGTGCTTGTTCTCGGCGAAGCGAGAGGAATCCACGCCATAGGCCATCGCCTGATCCTGCAGATCGCACTCGCCGCCCTGATCGCAGATCGGGCAGTCGAGCGGATGGTTGATCAGGATGAATTCCATCACGCCTTCGCGCGCCTTCTTCACCATCGGCGAATTGGTCAGCACAACCGGCGGCTCGCCGTTCGGGCCGGGGCGCAGGTCACGCACGCTCATGGCGCAGGACGCCGTCGGCTTCGGCGGGCCGCCCTTCACCTCGACGAGGCACATGCGGCAATTGCCGGCGATCGACAGGCGTTCGTGATAGCAGAAGCGCGGAATTTCCTTGCCGGCCTGCTCGCACGCCTGCAACAGCGTGAATTCGGCGGGGACGTCTACTTCGATTCCATCGACGATGAGTTTGGTCATGACGTCACTCCGCCGCCGTGCGCACGGGCTCGACCGGCTGATGCGGGGCCTTCGCCGAATAGGCGTCGATCTTCTTTTCGATCTCGCCGCGGAAATGGGTGATCAGCCCCTGGATCGGCCAGGCTGCCGCGTCGCCGAGCGCGCAGATCGTGTGGCCCTCGACCTGCTTGCTGACTTCCAGCAGCATGTCGATCTCGCTCTTGTGGGCGCGACCTTCCGCCATGCGGGACACGACGCGCCACATCCAGCCCGTGCCTTCGCGGCAAGGCGTACATTGGCCGCAGCTCTCGTGCTTGTAGAAATAGGACAGGCGCGCGATCGCGCGCACGATGTCGGTCGACTTGTCCATGACGATGACCGCCGCCGTGCCAAGGCCGGAGCGCAGCTTGCCGAGCGAATCGAAGTCCATCGGGCAGTCGATGATCTGTTCGGCCGGCACGCAACGCACCGACGAACCGCCGGGGATGACGGCGAGGAGATTGTCCCAGCCGCCGCGAATGCCGCCGCAATGCGTGTCGATCAGCTCCCGGAACGGAATCGACATGGCCTCTTCGACGTTGCAGGGCTTGTTGACGTGACCTGACACACAGAAAAGCTTCGTCCCGAAATTGTTCTTGGCGCCGAAGCCAGCGAACCACGCCGCGCCGCGGCGCAGAATGGTCGGCGCGACCGCGATCGACTCGACATTGTTGACCGTCGTCGGACAGCCGTAGAGCCCCATGTTGGCCGGGAACGGCGGCTTCATGCGCGGCATGCCCTTTTTGCCTTCGAGGCTTTCGAGCAGGGCGGTCTCCTCGCCGCAGATATAGGCGCCCGCGCCATGATGGACATAAAGATCAAACGGCCAGCCCGTGACGTTGTCCTTACCGATCAGTTTTGCAGCATAGGCCTCGTCGACGGCGCGCTGGAGGGCTTCGCGCTCGGCGATATATTCGCCGCGAACGTAAATATAGCAGGCGTGTGCTTCCATCGCGAACGAGGCGATCAGGCAGCCCTCGACCAGCAGGTGCGGATCATTGCGCATGATCTCGCGGTCCTTGCAGGTGCCGGGCTCCGACTCGTCGGCATTGACGACGAGATAGGACGGACGCGCGTCGGTCGCCTTGGGCATGAACGACCATTTGAGACCGGTCGGGAAGCCCGCGCCGCCGCGGCCGCGCAGGCCCGAGGCCTTCATCTCGTTGATGATCCAGTCCTTGCCCTTGTCGATCAGCCCTTTGGTGTTGTCCCAGGCGCCGCGCGCGCGCGCGCCGGCGAGGCCGGCGTCGCCGTAGCCGTAGAGGTTTTGAAAGATACGGTCCTTGTCAGCGAGCATGGCGGCCGTCACTTCTTCAGGGATTGCGGGCCGGATTTTCCATCCGCGCCATACAGGCTCGTGAGAGCGGTCAAGCCCCCCGTCGGCTCCGAGGCGACGCGCCCGGTCTGCGAGCCGGTCTCCACGGGGCGTCCGGCGGCAAGGTTGTCGAGCAACGTCGTGAAATTCTCTACCGTCAGATCTTCGTAATAGTCGTCATTGATCTGCACCATCGGCGCGTTGCAGCAGGCGCCAAGACATTCGACTTCCAGCCAGGAGAACATGCCGTCGTCCGTCACCTTGCGCTGCGCGCCGATGCGCCTTTCGAGCAGCGCCTTGATGCCGTCGGAGCCGCTGAGCATGCACGGCGTCGTGCCGCACATCTGGATGAAATATTTCCCGACCGGCTCAAGATTGAACATCGTGTAGAAGGTCGCCACCTCCAGCACGCGTATGTAGGGCATGCCGAGCGTGTCGGCCACCTTCTCGATCGCGGCGCGCGGGAGCCAGTAATCGTTCTGCTTCTGCGCAAGCCAGAGCGCCGAAATGACCGCCGATGCCTGGCGGCCCTCCGGGTATTTCGAGATGATGCGATCGAGCCTGGCCCGGGTTTCGGGCGTCATCTCGAAGCTTGAGGGCTGGTCGTCAGCGAGGCGGCGAGCGGACATGTCAGTTCAACCCTGTCTTCGGGGCATTGCCGGCGTCGCCGCTGTCGCGCGTGTCTTGCAACACGAAATACAGCGCGATGAGCGCGAGGCCGAGGAGAACGCCTATATCGGAATTCGGCTGCACAAGCGGTTCGCCGGAGCTGTAGCGCGTGACGCCGAGCGCCAGTGCGAAGGACGCGCCGCCGATGACGAGGAAGCTCGCCCGCTTTTTAAGGGATTCGACGACCGTCATCTGTCGATGTCCCCGAACACGATGTCGAGCGTGCCGATAATTGCGGTCATGTCGGCGAGCAGATGCTTGCGCGACATGTCGTCGATCGCCTGAAGGTGCGGGAAGCCCGGCGCGCGGATCTTGCAGCGATACGGCTTGTCGCCGCCATCGGACACCAGGTAGACGCCAAACTCGCCCTTTGGCGCTTCAACCGCCGCGTAAACCTCGCCTGGCGGCGGCTTGAAGCCCTCGGTGAACAGCTTGAAGTGGTGGATGAGCGCCTCCATCGAGCGCTTCATGTCGCTGCGCGAGGGCTGCGCGATCTTGTGGTTGGGCGTCTGAACCGGCCCGCGGCCATTCGCTGTGAGCAATTTGTTGACGCACTGCTTTATGATGCGAACGGATTGCCGCATTTCTTCCATGCGGACCACGCAACGGTCGTAGCAGTCTCCGTTCTTGCCGACGGGAATGTCGAAATCCATTTCCTCGTAGCATTCGTAGGGTTGCGATTTGCGCAGATCCCACGGAGCCCCCGAGCCCCTCACCATCACGCCGGAGAAACCGTAGTTCCAGCAGTCTTCGAGCGTGACGACGCCGATGTCCACGTTGCGCTGCTTGAAGATGCGGTTGCCGATGACAAGCGTGTCGAGGTCGTCGAGCACTTTAAGAAACGGATCGCAGAACTTGCCGATATCCTCGACCAGTTGATCCGAAATGTCGCGCGCCACGCCACCGAAACGAAAATAATTGGCGTGCACGCGCGCGCCGCAGGCGCGTTCGTAGAACACCATCAGTTTTTCGCGCTCTTCATAGCCCCACAATTGCGGGGTGAGCGCGCCGACGTCGGCGGTGACGGCGCAGACGGCGAGCAGATGCGACAGCAGGCGGCCGATCTCGCAATACAGAACACGGATGAGTTGGCCGCGGCGGGGCGTCTCGACGCCAAGCAGCTTTTCCACCGCGAGGCAGAAGGCGTGCTCCTGATTCATCGGCGCCCAATAGTCGAGGCGGTCGAAATACGGCACGTTCTGGAGATACGTGCGCGCCTCCATCAGCTTCTCGGTTCCGCGATGCAGCAGCCCGATGTGCGGATCGACGCGCTCGACGATCTCGCCGTCGAGTTCGATCACAAGACGCAGCACGCCATGTGTGGCGGGATGCTGCGGCCCGAAGTTGATCGTGAAGTTGCGCAGGCTCTGTTGCTCGGTCATCGGGCCTACCCCTGCCCCTTCGCTTTTTCATCGCCGGGCAGCACGGGGTCCGCGCCCTCCCATGGCGAGAGAAAGTCGAAATTTCGGTATTCCTGGCTGAGCTTCACCGGCTTGTAGACGACGCGCTTCTGCTCGTCGTCGTACCAGAGCTCGACGTAGCCGGTCATCGGAAAGTCCTTGCGCAGCGGATGGCCGTCGAAACCGTAGTCGGTGAGGATGCGGCGCAGGTCGGGATGGCCGGAAAAGACGATTCCGAACAGATCGTAGGCTTCACGCTCGTACCAGCCCGCAGCCTTGTAAAGTCCGCTCAGCGAGGGAACCGGCGTCGTCTCGTCGGTCTGTGTCTTCAGGCGGATACGTCGGTTGTGTCGGGGCGACAGGAGGTGGACGACGATGTCGAACCGCTTCTCGCGCTGCGGCCAGTCGACGCCGGCGAGATCCGTGAAATTGATGAACTGGCAGTCCGGCGCGTCACGCAAATGCTTCAGGACATCGAGCCAGCGCGTCAGCTGCACATCAAGCGTCAACTCGCCAAAGGCCATCGAGACCCCGGTCACTGCGCCGGGCAACGCCGCCGCGATGGCGTCGCCCAGGGATTTCAAGTCGCTGTCCATGCCAACTCCGGGCCGTATTCTATGGCGGGGCGCCGAACGCCCTGCCCGGTTTTCGCTATCTCTCGATCGTGCCTGTACGGCGAATCTTCCGCTGAAGCAGAAGCACGCCATAGAGCAGCGCCTCCGCCGAGGGCGGGCAGCCCGGCACGTAGATGTCGACCGGAACGATGCGGTCGCAACCGCGCACCACCGAATAGGAATAGTGATAGTAGCCGCCGCCGTTGGCGCACGATCCCATCGAGATCACATAGCGCGGCTCCGGCATCTGATCGTAGACCTTGCGCATCGCCGGCGCCATCTTGTTCGTCAGCGTGCCGGCGACGATGATCACGTCGGACTGGCGCGGCGAACCGCGCGGCGCAAAGCCGTACCGCTCGACGTCATAGCGCGGCATGGAAAGCTGGATCATCTCGACCGCGCAACACGCGAGGCCGAAGGTCATCCACATCAAAGAGCCCGTGCGCGCCCAAGCGATGATCTCGTCGGTCGAGGTGACGAGAAAGCCCTTGTCCGCGAGTTGATCGTTGATCCGCAGGAAATACGGATCGTTCGCACCGATCGGCTTGCCTGTCGCCGGGTCCAGCACGCCTTTGGGCGCGGGGGCGACGAGCGTAGGTCCGTGATCGCTCAATCCCATTCCAGCGCTCCCTTCTTCCATTCGTATACGAAGCCGATCGTCAGAACGCCGAGGAAGACCATCATCGACCAGAAGCCCAGCCAGCCCACATCGTGGAAAGCCACCGCCCAGGGGAAAAGGAAGGCCACTTCCAAATCGAAGATGATGAAGAGCAACGAGACGAGATAGAAGCGGATATCGAACTTCATGCGCGCGTCGTCGAAAGCCTCGAAACCGCATTCGTAGGCCGAAAGCTTTTCGGTGTCCGGCGATTTGTAGGCCAGCAGAAACGGCGCGACGAGAAGCGCAATAGCGATCACCGCCGACAAAGCGGCGAAGATCACCAGCGCGAGGTATTGTTCCAGAAATCCGGGCATGTGTTTTCCGGGGCTAGGTCCGCTCGCGCAGGGTGGAACCTCCTCCCGGACTCACGGCTGGCGATCCGTATCGCAGCGCACATTATGGCGCAAGCCGAAAGGAGACAGCGCAATCAAACCCTGATTCATATCAAAGTCTAAACCGCCTCGACGCTTCCTGGCGATCTGGATCGGCGAACCCGCGCGGAGCCTGGCCGGCCACCACCGGCGGCGAGAGGGGCGAATTGGCGCGATCTGGAGGTCGGCGCGCGCTCAGGCCTAGGAAACGCTGACATTTGCTTGAGCGGCGACTGTCATCCGGGCCGCCGGACGCGGGAAGCGCACAGCTTTCGCCGCAGCCTCGACCGCGCCAATCAGCCGGGCCGGCCTGCATTCATGCCGCGGGCCGGCGCACGGAATGGACAGTGGGATTATCATAGCTGAATTGTGACAACCGGGCTGTCACAACTGGATTTATGGCGAGAGAGACGGGACTCGAACCCGCGACCTCCGGCGTGACAGGCCGGCGCTCTAACCAACTGAGCTACTCCCCCGCAGATGCTCGCGCAACGCGGAACGGAGTGCGGAATATGATGGTCACCGCGGCAAGTCAAGCTTCGAGCGCGTCGCGGCGTCAAAAACGTGACGTTCCCAGACGCCACTTCGCCAGTTCGCGCGACGAAACGATGTGAATCCCATCATTGGGCGTCTGCTCGGCGGTATTGATAAGATCGCGGCTCACGCCCATGTCGGCGGAATATTTCGACAGCATGTTGCGCATGTCGCCATTGTCGAATCGGCGCCTCTCCATACTGCCGCCAGCCGGATCCGCCCCGGATTCGATCGCGACCATGCGATGAATGCCGACGACGCTTTCGGGCGGCACGATACGCTTGCGTCCGCCCATGAGCGCATAGACGCAAGCAGAGAAGCAGCGTCCGCGCGCAATGTAGCCGCGCCCATCGGAATCGACGCCTGCGCGCGCAACGATCGTCAGCGCCCCGACTTTCCGAAACACCCGGCCGAGCGCCATCGACGCGACGACCTTGCCGCCTGGCGAATTCAGCAGGACGACGCTGTGAAGATTCCTGGCCTGTGCGTTTGCGCGCACGAAATCGAGGAATTCGTCCGGAGTCGCGTCGGTGATTTCGCCGTCGGCGACGATGGCCATGGCGCAGCGGTCGTGGCAGGCCGCGCCGCCGATCGACACGACGCGAAACGACATGTCCGCACGCGCGACCGCGGTCATTCCGAGGATTGTGACCGCGCCTGCGATCAATGCCGCCGACAGGTTCCTGACACGCATGTAACGACCCTTCCTGGCGCACGGCCACGGTTATGCAATCCTATCAACAGGTCCTTTGCATACAAGCCAATCCCGCGCACGCGGCGCTGGTAGCTTGCACGGCGGATTTTTTTATTCGAAGCTCGTTGACGCCACGTCGAGGCCAAAAGGAGGCGGCGATGCCGGAGGGGGGACGATCGTCATCAATCCGTCGACCGTCAGAGGCTGGCGCGCATTCTGCGAAAGGCCTTCGAATTCCGTACGCAAAACGACGTGCGGGGAATGCTCCAGCACGCCGCGCCCGACATCGTCTATCGCGGCGACGGGTGGAAGAATTATCGCTCCATGACGCCCGTGCGCGGCAAGAACGCCTGCGCCCAGATGCTCTGGGCGATTCTCATCGAATATGAAAATCTCGGGACCGTGGTTCACGAGACCGTCTTCGAGGCGGATCGCGTGGCGTTCCGCCGCACGGCGACGCTGCGCAAGCGCGGAACCGGCAAGGCGGCGGACGTGGACATATGCTGTTTTGTCAGGTTCCAGGGCGACAGCATCGCTGAGATTTCGGAATATTTCGACACCCGGCGGATGCTGGAGCTGGACACTTAGGCGCGCGTTCCCCGCAGCGGTCTCGCCCGCAAGAGAGCCGTACACGAACTTTCCGCTGGCGACGGACAAGACCTGGCCTGAGTGGTGGGCGGTGACGGTCTCGAACCGCCGACCCTCTCGGTGTAAACGAGATGCTCTACCAACTGAGCTAACCGCCCGCGCACCTTCTTTACGCAACTGCCCTACCGTCGCGCAAGCGACTCGCGGCGGACAAAGAAAAAGGGCGCCGAAGCGCCCTTGATCCGGAGAATGCTCATGCGCTCCCGAAATTGGCCGAAACGCGGGATCACTTGCCCTTGTTGACGGCGGCCTTCAGCGCCGCGCCAGCCTTGAAGCGAACGCTCTTCGACGCCGGGATCTTGATCTCCGCTCCGGTGGCGGGATTGCGGCCCTTGCCGGCGGCGCGCTTCTTTACCGAGAACGTGCCGAAACCGACCAGGCGCACTTCGTCGCCCTTCTTCACTGCTTTGGTGATCCCGTCGAGCACCGCGTCGATCGCATCCGCGGCCTTGGCCTTCGAGAGTTCCAGTTCGCCTGCGACGTGCTCGACGAGTTCCATCTTGTTCATGGCTTGCTCCTTGATGACGCGGGAACGCCCCCGCGCATGTCTCTTGCTTCGCCCCGCCGCCGCAAAATGTCGCCTGCCGGATCGAATCGCCGTGTTGGGGCTGAAGACTGTTGTCCCCGAATCGCCCTAAATGCAAGGGATCTCGAACATGCCACCGTCCACAACCCATGCGAATCAGGCGATTTGACGCACTGCAAACAAAAAAAGGCCGCAACCCATGGGGTTGCGGCCTGCATTTTTGCTTTTTTTGCGCAATCAGTGCGCGATCACTCCGGAGGAATCGTCGTCCGAGCGCGCATCGCCGACGACAGACGTCGCCGCCTCCTCCCAAACGATCGGAACCGGCTGACGCACGAGCGCGTGCTTCAGAACCTCGTCCATCCGTGACACCGGAACGATCTCGAGCGCGTTTCTCACGGACGCCGGGAGTTCCACCAGATCCTTGGCGTTGTCTTCCGGAATCAGCACTTTCTTGAGGCCGCCGCGCAAGGCCGCCAGCAGCTTCTCCTTGAGGCCTCCGATCGGCAGCACCCGACCGCGCAGGGTGATCTCGCCGGTCATGGCGATGTCCCGCCGCACCGGAATCCCCGTCATGATGGAGACGATCGCCGTGACCATGGCGACGCCAGCCGAGGGGCCGTCTTTCGGCGTCGCGCCTTCCGGCACGTGCACATGGATGTCGCGCTTCTCGAACAAGGGCGGCTCGATGCCGAAATCGACGGCGCGCGAGCGGACATAGGAGGCCGCCGCCGAAATCGATTCCTTCATCACGTCCTTCAGATTGCCTGTCACGGTCATGCGGCCCTTGCCAGGCATCATGACGCCCTCGATCGTCAGCAACTCGCCGCCGACCTCGGTCCAGGCGAGACCCGTGACGACGCCGATCTGATCCTCGAGTTCCGCCTGGCCATAACGAAAGCGCTGCGGTCCAAGATAATCGGCGATGTTGTCCGCCGTGACGACGACACGCTTCTTGCCTTTCTTGGTCAGCAATATCTCCTTCACCGCCTTGCGGGCGAGGTTGGAGATCTCGCGTTCGAGATTGCGCACGCCGGCTTCGCGCGTGTAGCGCCGAACCAGTTCGCGCAGGGCGGATTCGTCCAGCGTCCATTCCTTGGGTTCGAGGCCGTGCTTCTTGACGGCGTTCGGGATGAGATGCTTGTGCGCGATCTCGACCTTCTCGTCTTCCGTGTAGCCGGCGATACGGATGATCTCCATGCGGTCCATGAGCGGCGCAGGGATGTTCAGCGTGTTCGCCGTCGTCACGAACATCACGTTCGACAGGTCGTAGTCGACCTCGAGATAATGGTCGTTGAACGACGCATTCTGCTCGGGGTCGAGCACTTCCAGCAGCGCGGAGGATGGGTCGCCGCGGAAGTCCATGCCCATCTTGTCGATCTCGTCGAGCAGAAAGAGCGGATTGGCGGTCTTGGCCTTGCGCATGGACTGGATGATCTTGCCGGGCATCGAGCCGATGTAGGTGCGCCGGTGACCGCGGATTTCGGCCTCGTCGCGCACGCCGCCAAGCGACATGCGCACGAATTCGCGTCCGGTGGCCCTCGCGATCGACTTGCCGAGCGAGGTCTTGCCGACGCCGGGCGGGCCGACGAGGCACAGGATTGGGCCGGTCAGCTTGTTGGCGCGGCTCTGCACGGCGAGATATTCGACGATCCGCTCCTTCACCTTGTCGAGACCGTAATGGTCGTTGTCGAGCGTCTCCTGCGCCGCGACCAGGTCGCGCTTGACCTTGGACTTCTTGCCCCACGGAATGGAGAGGAGCCAGTCGAGATAATTGCGCACGACCGTCGCCTCGGCGGACATGGGCGACATCTGGCGAAGCTTCTTCAGCTCGGCCTGCGCCTTGTCGCGCGCTTCCTTCGACAGTTTGGTGGCCTTGATGCGCTCTTCCAGTTCGGCAAGGTCGTCCTTGCCGTCCTCGTCGCCGAGTTCCTTCTGGATCGCCTTCATCTGCTCGTTGAGATAATACTCGCGCTGCGTCTTCTCCATCTGGCGCTTGACACGCGTGCGGATGCGCTTCTCGACCTGCAGGACCGAGATTTCGCTTTCCATGAGCTGCAGGCACTTCTCCAGTCGCCTGGAGACCGAAGCCATTTCGAGCACGTCCTGCTTGTCGGAAATCTTGACGGCGAGGTGGGATGCAACCGTATCGGCGAGCTTGGAATAATCGTCGATCTGAGTGACCGCGGCGACGACCTCCGGCGAAACCTTCTTGTTCAGCTTCACGTAATTTTCGAATTCGGACACGACAGAGCGCGCGAGCGCCTCGACCTCGACCCGATCCTCGGCCGCATCTGCGACCGCTTCCGCGTCGGCTTCGTAGAATTCGTCCATGCGCGTATATTTGCGCACTTCAGCGCGCGAAACGCCTTCCACCAGCACTTTCACGGTGTTGTCGGGCAACTTCAACAGTTGCAGCACGGTCGCCAGTGTGCCGGTCTGGAAAATATTCTCCGCCGCCGGGTCATCCTCGGACGCGTTCTTCTGCGTCGCAAGCAGGATGTAACGGTCGGTGCGCATCACCTCTTCGAGAGCCTTGATCGATTTTTCGCGTCCGACGAACAGCGGCACGATCATGTGCGGGAATACGACGATGTCACGCAAGGGCAGCACGGGATAGCTCTCGATCGAGCCGGGCCTGGGGAGTGCGCGCTTCTGGTCAGTCATTTCTCGTCCTGTCCTTGTTTGTCTCCCGGCCGCCCGGAAGGCGCGGCGCGAAAGCTGAACGCCCTGGACCTCCCCAGCATGATTCGCGCCAGTTCCAATCCTACGTTCCCGCGGCGAAGCCCGAAAGCGCTCCCCGCAACGCTGTGGAAATGGGCGCCTCCGCCCGTCTTTTCAACTCTTGCGCCAATGCAACGCAGAAAGTCCGTAACGCTATCTTAGCGGCGATACGCAAGGCTGCGCCAAACGCCACATTTCACATCCCGCGAGCAGCGCATGATTCCGGCCAGTCTGACCCTCGTCGTGATGCTGACGCTCGCGCCCGGTCTCATCTTCGCGGCTGGCTTTCTCCAGCCCCTGCCGGGCATGGCGACCGCCATCCTGGCCGCCCTGTCCGTCGTTTCAACGGCCCGCCGGACCGATTGGCGCGGCAGGCCGGATTGGCTCCTGCTGGCAGCCGCGACCGCGACCGCGGTCACGCTCACGCTCCTTTCGGGAATAGGTCATATTTTCTGGCAGACCGACGACTGGACCGTGCGCGACGCAATCCTGTCGGATCTTGTGCGCAATCCGTGGCCCGTGTCCTATACGCTGGCCGACGGCGTGGGGCTGTTGCGCGCGCCGCTCGGCATGTACCTCGTTCCGGCGTTGGTCGGCAAAGCCATGGGCCTCGGCGGCGCCGAGGCTGCCTTGTTCACGCAGAACGCGGCTCTGCTTGCCCTCTTCCTGTATATTTTCGCGACGACGATGCCGACGGGCCGGTCCCGCTGGATCGCCATGGGGCTGTTCGTCGGCTTCTGCGGCATCGACTGCATTCCCTGGGCGTTGCGTTGGATCGAAGGCGACCTGCCGAAGCTCTGGCTTCCGCATATCGACGTCTGGTCCGGCTATTTTCAGTATTCGTCCCATGTCACCCTGCTTTTCTGGACGCCGCACCATGCGTTGGCGGGCTGGGCCGCGATCGCCGCCTACCAGAACTGGCGCGCGGGACGCCTGCCCGCCCTGCTGACGGCGCCGCTTTGGGCCGCGAGTTTCTTCTGGTCGCCCCTGGCTGCGGCCGGCGCCGTCCCCTTCCTGGCCTTCGCCCTCGCGTGCGACCTGCGGGATGGAAAGGTCAGGGCCGCCGACTTCGCTTCGGCGGCGGCGGCGGGGCTGGCCGCCCTGCCGGCCGCCGTGTTCCTGACCCGCGATTCCAGCGCGATCGAAAAAGGTTTCATGGATTTTACCGATCCGAACGTGCAGGCCGCCTATGTCTCCCTGCTCGGATTCAAGGCGGCGCCCTGGCTTCTGGTCGCCTGGCTGGGGCGCGATCCGGCTGACCGGCGCAGCTTGAGCGAGTTTTCGGTTCTGACGGCGGTTCTGCTCGCGATCCCGTTCTACAAGATTGGCTTCGCCAACGATTTCGCCATGCGCGCCTCGATTCCGGCGCTGGCCCTGCTCTGTCTGCGTTCGGTTCCCGCCCTGACGACGATCGGCGCGCAGCCCGCGGCGCGGCGGGCGATGCTGGCGACGCTGGTCGCGCTCGGCGCTGTCACGCCCGCCGTCGAGACGGCGCGCAACTCCATGCAGCAGGCAAGCCCACGCAGCGCATGCAATGTACTGGAATCCTTGAAGGACGGTCCATACGCCGGCTCGCCCCTCGACTATTACATAGCCTCCGCCGCCAGCTTCGACACGCATCCAGCCCTGTTTCGCGGGCCATCCGCGGCGCCCCTGAGCTTGCAGATCCGCAGGTGTTGGCCCGGCCGGCGTTTCGTGTACGGGCCGCCTTCTGCACTGTAGCCGCAAACGAAAAGGGCCGCCCGAAGGCGGCCCCGATGCGCATGCGCGCGTTCGCTATGCTGTCGCGCCGGCCGATTTTTCGGTGCGCTCGGCGTAGATGTAGAGCGGTCTGGCCTTGCCCTCGACCACTTCGGGACCGATGACCACCTGCTCGACCCCTTCGAGGCCCGGCAGGTCGAACATGGTGTCGAGGAGAATTCCTTCCATGATCGAGCGCAGGCCGCGCGCGCCGGTGCGGCGCTCGATGGCCTTGCGGGCGACCACGTTCAGCGCCTCGTCCTGGAAGGTGAGTTCGACGTTCTCCATCTCGAACAGCCGTTGGTATTGCTTGACCAGTGCGTTCTTCGGCTCGGTGAGGATCTTCTTCAGCGCGTCCTCATCGAGGTCTTCCAGAGTGGCGATGACCGGGAGACGGCCGACGAATTCGGGAATGAGACCGAATTTCAGAAGATCCTCGGGTTCGACCTGACGGAACACCTCGCCGGTCCGCCGGTCGTCGGGCGCCTTGACCTGGGCGGCGAAGCCGATGGACGTGCCCTTGCCGCGGCCCGAGATGATCTTTTCGAGACCGGCGAAGGCGCCGCCGCAGATGAAGAGGATGTTCGTTGTGTCGACCTGCAGGAACTCCTGCTGCGGATGCTTGCGACCGCCCTGCGGCGGAACGGAGGCCACCGTGCCTTCCATGATCTTGAGGAGGGCCTGCTGCACGCCTTCGCCCGACACATCGCGAGTGATCGAGGGATTGTCGGACTTGCGCGAAATCTTGTCGATTTCGTCGATATAGACGATGCCGCGCTGGGCGCGCTCGACATTGTAGTCGGACGCCTGAAGCAGCTTCAGGATGATGTTCTCGACGTCCTCGCCGACGTAGCCTGCCTCGGTCAGCGTCGTGGCGTCCGCCATGGTGAAGGGCACATCGAGGATGCGCGCGAGCGTCTGGGCGAGCAGCGTCTTGCCGGAGCCGGTCGGGCCGATCAGAAGGATGTTGGATTTCGCCAACTCGACGTCGTTGTGCTTGGTCGCGTGGTTCAGGCGCTTGTAGTGGTTGTGGACGGCGACCGAGAGCACGCGCTTGGCCTGCGGCTGGCCGATGACGTAATCGTCCAGAACCTTGCAGATTTCCTTCGGCGTCGGGATGCCGTCGCGGGTCTTGACCAGCGAGGACTTGTTCTCCTCGCGAATGATGTCCATGCACAACTCGACGCATTCATCGCAGATGAACACAGTCGGGCCCGCGATCAGCTTGCGGACCTCGTGCTGGCTCTTGCCGCAAAACGAGCAGTAAAGCGTATTCTTCGAGTCGCTGCCGCCGACCTTGCTCATCGATTTCTCCTCGCACCGATCCGCGCGGGCGAATCGGTCGCAGTCTGATCCTTACAGTCGACGGCCTAACAAATCGTAGAGACCCTCGATCGACCTCGCCGGGCCGCGCCGTATGACCCGGCCCTCGCCTCCCCGTCCAGCGCGCGCCGCCTGTAGCCAATGCAAACATGGCCCAACCGACGGATCAAGCGCAGCGCGGGTTTTTGACGCCAAACCCCTGTCAGGCGTCACAAATCCGCAACATCTCCGGACGGGCGGGCGGCGTCAGCCAGCCGCCGCCGGCGTCGCCGCCGCGTCCTCGGGCCGCTTCACGTAAACCTGATCGATCAGTCCGAATTCCCGGGCCTCATCGGCGGACATGAAATGATCGCGGTCGAGGGTCCGCTCGATCGTGTCGTAGTCGCGGCCCGTGTGTTTCACGTAGATGTCGTTCAGCCGCTTCTTGATCTTCATTATGTCCTCAGCATGGCGGAGGATGTCGGAGGCCTGGCCCTGGAAGCCGCCGGAGGGCTGGTGAACCATGATGCGGGCATTCGGGAGCGCGAAGCGCAGGCCCGGATCGCCCGCCGCCAGCAGCAGCGAGCCCATGGACGCCGCCTGACCGACGCACAGCGTCGAGACCTTCGGCCTGATGAACTGCATCGTGTCGTAGATCGCCAGCCCGGCCGTCACGACACCGCCCGGAGAATTGATGTACATCGACACTTCCTTCTTCGGGTTTTCGGCCTCGAGGAAGAGAAGCTGGGCGATGATGACGGAGGCCATGTGGTCTTCGACCGGGCCGGTCAGGAAGATGATGCGCTCGCGCAGGAGACGAGAATAGATATCGAACCCGCGTTCGCCGCGGCTCGTATTCTCGATGACTTGCGGGATAAGATACTGATTATAAACATCAATTGGATCGCGCATCGCGTGCCTCTGAGTGGTATAGCCAATTCGCCGGGCGATACACGCGACCGGGCTCTGAATGTTCAAGATAGGCGCCCGCGGCGTCGACGAAAAGAGGCGACCCGCGGCCTGCGCAGCGCCGCTTCCCGGGAGGCCGGCGTCCGTCAGGCCGCCATCGCGTCGCTGTCCTCGTTCATCTTCATGAGTTCGTCCCTGGTCACATGCCTTTCCGTGACCTTGGCCTGCGAAAGAATATGGTCGATGACCTTCTCTTCAAACAGCGGCGCGCGGATTTCGCCAAGCGCTTCAGGGTTCTTGCGATAATAGTCCCACAGCGCCTGCTCCTGGCCGGGGAAGGCGCGAATGCGCTCGACCAGGGCGCGCGACATCTCGTCCTCCTCGACCTTGACGCCTGCCTTCTCGCCGACTTCCGCCAGCACGAGGCCAAGACGCACGCGCCGCTCGGCGATCTTGCGATACTCCTCGCGCGCCTTTTCCTCAGTCGTCCCCTCGCTTTCGAAGGACTTTCCGGCGGCCGTCTGCTCGCTCGTGACCGAACGCCAGATGCCGTCGAATTCCTGCTCGACCAGCCCCTGCGGCAGTTCGAAAGAATAGCGGCCATCCAGCGCATCGAGCAGCGCGCGCTTGGTATGGATGCGAGCGCCACGCGCCATGTCCGCCTCGATGCTGGAGCGCACGGCGGCGCGGTAGGCGTCTAGCGTCTCGAAGCCGAACTTCTTGGCGAATTCATCGTCGATCGCGAGTTCGCCGGGAGCGGCGACATTCTTGACCGTCACGTCGAAGGCCGCGGCCTTGCCGGCGAGGCGGGGGGCGGCGTAATTCTCTGGAAAGGTGACGGAAACCGTCCTGCTTTCACCCTTGGCCATCCCCTCGATCTGCTCCTCGAAGCCGGGGATGAAGCTCTTCGAACCGATCACGAGGTCGATGCCTTCCCCCGAACCGCCTTCAAACGCTTCGCCGTCGATCTTGCCGACGAAATCGATGGTCGCCTTGTCGCCCTTGGCGACGACCGGCGCGTCGCCTTCCTTGTCGTCGTAGGCGCGCTGCTGGTCGGCCATGCGCTGGATCGCCTCATCCACGTCGCTCTCGGGAACGTCCACGACGATCTTTTCAACCGCTACGTCCGTGAACTCGCCGACATCGAACGCCGGAAGCGTTTCGACGGCGACGGTGAAGGCAAGGTCGCCCCTGGCCTCGAGCACCTGCTCCATCTCGGCCTGACCGCCGACGATATCCAGCTTCGGTTCGCCCGCGAGGCGCAGCTTGTTGTCCTCCACGATCTTGCGGTTGGCCTCGTTGACAGCCTCCTGCACCACCTCGCCCATGATGGACTTGCCATAAAGGCGGCGAATGTGGGCGGTCGGCACCTTGCCCGGCCGGAATCCGTTGATGCGGACCTTGGCCTTCATGTCCGCGAGCTGCGATTCGAGCTTGGCGGCAAGATCGGCCGCGGGCACCACCACTTTAAAATCGCGCTTCAGGCCCTGAGCGCTCGTTTCCGTCACCTGCATAGCCATCAAACCTTCTCGAATCTCGCCTATTCGGCCATCCTGGCGGCGATTACACGGTGCGGGCGGAGGGACTCGAACCCCCATGCCTCACGGCGGTGGAACCTAAATCCACTGCGTCTACCAGTTCCGCCACGCCCGCAGCCGCGCCCAAGCGGCGCGCGAGCGACCGGCCGCCCCGCCGCTTCAGGCGCCGCTCTATAGCAATGGCGCCGGACCGATGCAGCAAAAAAATGCCAACCCGATCGCGCTCGCCTATATCTGGGCGACGAATCCCCCTCACCGCCGCGAGAGCAAACTGTGAAATCGGACACCGCGACCCGAGAAAACCCGTTCTTCCAGCCCTGGCGCGGCCCGTTCGGCCTGCCGCCGTTCGAGCGCATCGCCGCCGAGCATTTCGTTCCGGCCTACGACCGGGCGATTGCCGAGCACAATGCCGAAATCGCCGCGATAGCCGAGGACGCGAGCCCCGCGACGTTCGACAACACGATCGGCGCGCTGGAGCGGGCGGGCGAGGCGATGAACCGCGTGGGCGGGGTGTTCTGGAACCTGATCGGGACCGATTCCACCCCCCAATTGCAACAGATCGAGCGCGAACTCGCGCCAAAGCTCGCCGCGCATTATTCTGCAATCGGCCTGAACGAGGCGTTGTTTCGCCGCGTCGAGACCGTCTGGCGCGAGCGCGACCGCCTGCCGCTCACGTCGGAGCAGAGGCGGGTCCTGGAACTCGCTTACGACGGCTTCGTGCGATCCGGCGTGCTGCTTGACGGCGCGCAGAAGACCCGCTGGGCGGAGATCGCCGAGCGACTCGCCAGCCTGGGCGCACAATTTGCGCAGAACGTGCTGGCTGACGAAGCCGAGTGGCTGATGGAGCTGGACGAGGCCGACCTCGGCGGCCTGCCGCAGTCGCTGCGCGACGCCGCAGCGCGGACGGCCGCCGACCGCGGGCGGCCCGGCAAGTGGGCGATAACGCTGGCGCGCTCCAGCGTCGAACCATTCCTGGCCCAGTCCGCGCGCCGCGATTTGCGCGAAAAGGCGTTCAACGCCTGGATCGGCCGCGGCGAAACGGGCGGCGCGACGGACAATCGAGCGATCATCGCAGAGATTATCCGCCTGCGTGACGAGAGCGCGCGCATGCTCGGCTTTCCCACCTATGCGCATTACAAGCTCGACGACCAGATGGCGAAGACGCCCGAGCGCGTGCGCGCGCTCATCGACAGCGTGTGGACGCCGGCGAAAACCGCAGCCGCAAAAGAGCGCGACGACCTGCAGCGCATCGCGACCGAAGACGGCGGGAATTTCGCCATCGCGGCGCACGACTGGCGCTATTACACGGAAAAGGCGCGAAAGGCCCTGCACGATCTCGACGAGGCGGACATCCGCCCGTATTTCGTTCTCGACTCGGTCATCGGCGCAGCATTCGATGTCGCGCGCAGGCTGTTCGGCGTCACCTTCCACGAGCGCAAGGATCTCGCGCTCTACCATCGGGAGGCGCGCGCCTTCGATGTGCGCGACGAAGCGGGGGCGCATGTCGCCCTGTTCATCGGCGACTATTTCGCGCGCACGACCAAGCGCGGCGGGGCATGGATGTCCGCTTTCCGCTCGCAACGCGCGATGGACGGCGAGGACGTCAGGCCGATCGTCGTCAACGTGCTGAATTTCGCGCGAGGCGCGGAGGGGCGACCGACGCTGATCGGGCTCGACGACGCGCGAACCCTGTTTCACGAATTCGGGCATGCGCTGCATGGCATGCTGTCGAAAGTGACCTATCCGTCGATCTCGGGCACCGGCGTCGTGCGCGACTTCGTCGAATTTCCCTCGCAGCTTTACGAGCACTGGCTGTTGCAGCCCGAAGTGCTCTCCAGCTTCGCCCGGCACGCCGACACCGGCGCGCCGATGCCGGACGATCTGGTTCGGCGCATCCGCGCCTCGGAGAAATTCAACATCGGTTTCGGCACCGTCGAATTCTGCGCCTCGGCGCTCGTCGATCTCGACCTGCACCTGCTCAATCCCGGCCCCGATCTCGACGTGCTCGCATTCGAACGCGCGGAATTGCAGCGCATTGGAATGCCCCGGGAGATTGCGATGCGGCACCGCACGCCGCATTTCTCTCACATATTCTCTGGTTCCAGCTATGCGGCCGGCTATTACTCCTATCTGTGGTCGGCAGTCCTCGACACCGATGGCTTCGCAGCATTCGAGGAAGCGGGCGACATTTTCGATCCAGCCGTCGCAAAGAGGCTCAGGGACCATGTCTATTCCGCCGGCGGACGCGAGGCCCCGGAGGACGCGTACCGACATTTTCGCGGACGCGATCCGGACGCCAAAGCCCTGTTGCGGGCGCGCGGCTTTGCATAGCCGAACAGGCGCGCCTCTCGCTTCATTTGCATGAGCGCATTGATGCGCGGCGCGGCGCGGACCTCCCATTCCGGGAAAGGTCGTGCAGCGCACGTCGCCAAAGACGAGGATTTCTCTCCCGCATGACTGTCAGCTCCACTCCCTGCACAAGACGCGCGTTCCTCGGCGCCGTCGCGGCGACGCTCGTTCCGTTGTCGTCGCGCGCGGAACAGGTGATGCCGGCAGCGGACGGCTTTCGCGTTCTCGAAGCGCGCAGGAGTCCGCTTCAGCTATTGACGGCGCCGTCCCCGGAAACGACCTGCTTCGGTTATGAAGGCCTCGTCCCCGGCCCGCTGTTGCGCGTGAAGCAGGGCGAGGACGTTCGCGTGCGCCTCGTCAACAGGCTCGACCAACCCACCACGCTGCATTGGCAAGGCTTGCGCGGCGAGAACGCAATGGACGGCGTCGGCGGGCTCACCCAAAAGGCTGTCGCGCCCGGCGCCACGTTCGACTATCGTTTCATGGCCGCCGACAGCGGACTCTACCTTTACAAGCCGAACGCCCTGCCGCACACCGTCGAGCAGATTTCGCGCGGGCTGTCAGGCGTGCTGATCGTCGACGAGGCGAACCCGCCCGAAAGCGATAAAGATCTGCTCGTCGTGATGCAGGACTGGAAGCTCGATGCCCACGCGCAAGCCGCGACGCCGTTCGACGACGCGGGCGCGGGCGAAGGGCGGATCGGCGATCATCTGACAGCCAATCGCGCCGTCGCGCCGCTGATCGAAACCGCGCCGCCCGGCGCGCGCGTGCGGCTGCGCGTCGTCAACGCCTGCGTGGCGCGGATTGCAATCGCAACGTTCGAAGGCGGGGCGCCGTCCTGCGTCGCCATCGACGGGCAGCCCTGCGATCCTTTCCATCTCGTGCGCAACACGGCGCCGATGGCGCCCGGCGCGCGCTTCGATTTCCTGCTGGACGCGCCGGAGAGAGAAGGCGACGAATTGAAGCTCGGCCTGTGGCAGGGGCAGGACAAGCCGTTGCAGCCCTTTCTTGCGCTGAAGGCGCAGGGCGCGAAGGTCGGGGCGCGCGCCCCCATCGTCGGCCTGCCCATGAACACGCGGCTGCCGCCGGAAATCCGTCTGGGCGATGCGAAAAAGGCCGAACTCGTAATCGATCCGCCCAAGGCGCCGGGCAAGGGCTGGACGATCAACGGCGCGCCGCACGGCTATGCGGGCAAGCCTCTGTTCACGGTGAGGCGCGGGACGCCGGTTTCATTCGGATTCGCCAACAGGTCGGGCGTGGCTCTCGCCATGCACGTCCACGGATTTTCCATGCGTCTGCTGCATGATCTCGACGACGGCTGGGAGCCGTACTGGCGCAACGCGGTGATCGTGCCGAAGGGCGCGACCAAGCATGTCGCGCTGCTGGCGGATGCTCCCGGCAAATGGGCCGTGCATTGCGACATAGCTGACCATGAGGCGGCGGGACTGGCGGCGTGGTTCGAGGTGATTTGACCGGGCCTCGGCGGCGGACCGCCGACGCCCGGTAACGAATTCTCGACGCTCCGGTGATCCTATCGGCGATCGCCATCCGCCGATCGCCGTCCGCGCCCTTCATGTTCGTTTCCAAAAACGCCGCCATCGCACTCGCCCTCCTCATCGTCTCGCTGGCGACGCGGGCGATCTTCGACAAACTGCTTGCGCTTTCGCCGGACTGGACTCTGGTTGCGCACTGGGCGCAGGCGCAGTCGCTTTATGATCTTACGGCGGCCGTGTCGCTGGCCGGCGTCGGCCAGGGTCTCGCCGTCTTCGCCGCCCGCAGGGGAGAGAATGAGAACCGCCTGATGCGCGACGGACTGATGTGGGGCTTCGTCGTGTCGGGCGTGGCCGCGGTCGCGCTGCTCGCGGTCGCCCCCACGCTCAATGCGGCGGTCGGACGCGAAGTCGCCCCGCCCGGCGAAGCCGGCGCCCTCGCAATCGTCGCAGGCCTGCTCGCCACGGCGCCGGGCCTGTTCGGCTGCTACTGGCAGGGCCGGCTCCAGCGCGGCAGGATGATCCTGCTCGGTCTCGCTGGCTGGGCGCCTCTGGCCATCGGCGGTTCGGGCCTGTTCGGCGCGCCGGACATGAAGCGGCTGCTGTGGATCCAGATTGCGACGCAGAGCGCGCTGGCGCTCGCGCTTGCCGCGCCGCTGTTGCGGGAAAGGCTCGCCGGCGCCGGGCCGTCATGGCGGGACTCGCCCTTGCGCCGTTACGTTCTGGCCGGCGTTTCGATCGGTCTGATGAGTCCGGCCTCGACCCTGTGGGCGCGCGCCGAACTGGCGCATCGCCTCTCCTGGGATGAGGTCGCGCAGGCGCAAGCGCTCTGGCGAACGAGCGAATGGGTCAACGGAATCGCCGGGGGGCTGATCGGCCTCGTGTTCCTGCCGCGCATGGCGGCGGCGACGAGCCGGCTGCTTTTTCACCGCGAACTCGAGCGCACGTGGCGCGTGCTGTGTCTGCCTGCAGCCCTGGTCTACGCCTGCCTTTGGGCGACGCAGGGCGTCGTCATCCCGTTTCTCTACAGCGACCACTTCCTGATGTCGGCCGCCGCCAGCGCGCTGTTCCTCGCTGGCGACACATTGCGGCTTGCCTCCTGGGTCCCGCTGCATGGCCTGTTCGCGACCGAGCGCACCAATGTCGTCGCGGTCGGCGAATTTCTTTCGCAACCATTGTTCGCGTTACTGCTGACCGTCATGCCGCAGTCGTCGCTGACGATCGCCGGCGCCTGCTACGCCTTCACGTATGTCGTCTATCTTGCGTTCAACGCCTGGTGCGTGTTTCGCGTGCAGGGGCGGTATGCGCCAGCGGCGGCATGAGAACGGAAACTTCCGACCTGTCGGCCCGTCCTTGCCAAGATGCGAAAACGACGGGGCATCCACCTCCTGATATCATGACGGTTGGCGGCCGGATCGCGCCATTCGCTCGCAACGACCGCGCATCGGGTTGCTGGCCCTACCCGGCCCGCAACAGGCGCACCGCCTCATCCCGCCCGAATATGTACAGCAGCAGCCGCAGGGCTTTTCCCCGCTCGCTCATCAACCCCTCGTCCGTCTGCAAAACCGCTTCCGCATCGTCGCGCGCGAGCTTGAGCAGCGCGCCATGCGCGGAAAGATCGGCAAGCTTGAAACCGGGCAGTCCTGACTGGCGCGTGCCGAGAATCTCGCCTTCGCCGCGCAGCTTCAGGTCTTCTTCCGCAAGTCTGAATCCATCGTCGCTCTCGCGCAGGATGGACAGGCGCGCCCTGGCCGTCTCGCCGAGCGGCCCCTTGTAGAGCAGGACGCACGAGGACTTTTGCGCGCCGCGCCCGACGCGCCCGCGCAACTGATGCAATTGCGCGAGGCCGAACCGTTCGGCGTGCTCGATGACGATGATCGTGGCTTCCGGCACATCGACGCCAACCTCGATCACGGTGGTCGCCACCAGCACCTGCGTCTCGCCGCGCTGGAAGGCGAGCATGGCAGCGTCCTTGTCCCTGCCCTTCATCTGCCCGTGAACCAGGCCGACGCGGGCGCCAAAATGCTGTTGCAGATCGGCGAATCGTTCCTCTGCGGCGGCGATTTCCAGCTCTTCGTTCTCAGCGACGAGCGGACAGACCCAGTACGCGCGCGCGCCCTGTCCCACTGCGCGCCGGATGCCCGCAATCACGTCGTCGATGCGTTCGAGCGGGACGGCGCGTGTGTCGATCGTCTGCCGACCAGCCGGTTTTTCCGTAAGATTCGAAACATCCATGTCGCCGAAATAGGTGAGCACGAGCGTGCGCGGAATCGGCGTCGCCGTCATCACCAGCACGTCGGCCGCCTCGCCCTTGTCGCCGAGCGCAAGCCGCTGATGCACGCCGAAGCGATGCTGCTCGTCGACGATGGCGAGCGCCAGGTCGCGAAAGGCGACGCTCTCCTGCACCAGCGCATGCGTGCCGATGACGATGTCGATCGCGCCGGAGGCGAGACCTTCAAGCGTGGCGCGGCGCTCGGTCGCCCGGTCGCGGCCGGTCAGCAGCGCGACCCGCATCCCCGCAGCGCGCGCGAGGGATTCGATGCGCTCGAAATGCTGGCGCGCGAGAATCTCTGTCGGCGCCATCAGCGCCGCCTGCCGCCCCGCCTCGACCGCACTGGCCATCGCCAGCAATGCGACGATGGTCTTGCCTGAACCCACATCGCCCTGCAGCAGGCGCAGCATCCTCCTGTCGTCCGCCATGTCGCCGCGGATGTCCGCCAGTGCGGCGCGCTGCGCGTTCGTCAGCGAATAGGGCAGCGCCGTTTCGATCAAAGTCGAAATCCGTCCGTCTCCTCGCGTCGGACGCCCGCGCACGCGCCGCATTTTCGCCCGCACGAGGCGCAGGGCCAATTGCTGCGACAGCAATTCGTCATAGGCGAGCCGTTTTCGCGCGACCGTATCGGGTGAAAGATCGGTCGCGCCCGCCGGAGCGTGCAGCTTCGCCAACGCCTCGGCGAAGGTCGGCCATGTCTCGCGCCGCAGCAGCGCGGAGTCGTTCCATTCGGGCAGATGCGGCAGGCGTTCGAGCGCGCCTTCGACCGCCTTCTGCACGGCGCGCTGGTGCAGGCCCTCGGTCAGACCGTAGACCGGCTCGTGCTCCTTCAACTGCTTGAGCGCGCCAGCGTCCCAGATGCGGGGGTGAACGATCTGGCGATGACCGTTCCATAATTTGAGATCGCCTGAAAACCAGCGGATTTCGCCAATCGGAAGCGCGCGAAGAACCCAATCGAAATTGTTTCGGAAAAACACGAGCAGGACGTCGTCGCCGGCCTCGTCCTCGACTAGCACCGAGAGCGGCGCATTCGACTGGCGCTTTGGAACGCGATGCTCGGCGACGCGAGCGGCGATCACTACATGCGACTCGATCGGGGCGTCGCGAATCGTGGGGCTCAGGCGATTGTCGACAACGCCGCAGGGCAGGTGAAACAGCAGATCGAGCGTGCGCGCGCCGTCCTGGCCCAGCAGCCGGTCGAACAGTTTCGCCGTCTTCGGCCCGACGCCCGGCAGGGCGGCGACCGGCGCGAACAGGGGGTCGAGCAGCGAAGAACGCATATCCAGTGTCATACCCGCGAAAGCGGCTCTCGGGCAAAATGGCGCACCGGGGCGCTCCGGATCGCCGGCGCGCGGAATGACTTCCCGGAATCTCCCCGCTATATAGCCGGTCGCGGCGCGGTTTCGGCCTGCCCCCCGACTGGAGCTTCTCTATGACCGATGTCGATCTCGAAGTCCGACGGCGCGCGATTCGCGTGCGCGCGTGGCGGCGCGGCATGCGGGAAATGGACATTCTGATCGGCGGCTTCGTCGACGCCAGGCTCGCCGACCTGGACGCGCGCGACATTGGCGACCTCGAACGCCTGCTCGACGCGGAGGACCAGAAGGCATTTTCCTGGCTGTGCGGGAACGCGCCGCCGCCAGCGGAACACGATACGCCGGTCTTCGCGAAAATCCTGGCGTTCCACCGCCATTCCGGGCCGATCAACATCTGATCGCCGTCCTCGGGGCCTGAAGACTTGAACCAGACAAAACACCTGCAAAGCGCCGTTCGTGAACTCGAACGCGGGGGCGCCGTCACCCTGTCCCGCGCGCCGGACGGGTTCGACGCCTTCGCCGCCGCCGATCTGGCGCGGGCGCTTGCGGCAAAGGCCGAAGGGCGCAGCGTCGTGCTCGTGCATGTGGCGCGGGACGGCCAGCGGTCGCGCGCGTTCCAGGAAGCGTTCGCCTTTGCTGCGCCCGAAATGGAAGTCCTGGATTTTCCCTCCTGGGATTGCCAGCCCTACGATCGCGTGTCGCCCAACGCGGCCATCACCGCGCGACGAATGACGGCGCTGTCGCGGTTGGCGCGGTCCGCCACATCGGAGGCGCGTCCGCGCGTGCTCTGCACGACCGTCAATGCGTTGGTGCAGCGCGTCGCGCCATTGCGCAACGTCGCCTCCGACACTTTCTCCGCCGCGCCCGGCAATGTCGTGAAGACGGACGACCTCGCGCGCTGGCTGGAGACCAATGGCTTCCTGCGGTCGAGCACGGTGCGCGAAACTGGCGAATATGCGATGCGCGGCGGTATCGTCGATCTGTTCGCGCCGGGCATGCCAACGCCGATCCGTCTCGATTTTTTCGGCGACACGCTGGAGACGATCCGGCCGTTCGATCCGGAGACGCAGCGTTCGACGGGGCAATTGCGATCTCTCGATCTCGTCCCCATGAGCGAGGCGCAGCTCACGACCGAGACCATGCGCCGTTTCCGCCAGGCCTACGTTGCGAATTTCGGCGCCGAGACGCGCGGCGACATGCTCTATGAAGCCATCAGTGAAGGACGCCGCCACCCCGGCATGGAGCACTGGCTGCCATTGTTCTACGAGCATATGGATACGTTGTTCGACTACCTTCACGGCGCGCCGCTGCTGCTCGACGCGCTCGCCGAGGACGCGGCCGGCGAACGCCTGACGCAGGCGAAGGACTATTACGACGCGCGGCGCGAGAGCTACGACGCCGATCCCTCCGGCAGCGGCTACAAACCGCTGCAACCAGACACGCTCTATCTGCGGCCGGAGGAATTTCGCGCGTTGCTGGACGGCACGCCGCTCGTGCGCTTCACGCCTTTCGCGCTACCGGAGGGATCGAGCGGCGTAAACATCGATCTCGGCGCGAGCGCCGGCCGTTCGTTCGCGCCGGAGCGGGCCGACGAGAACGCCAATGTGTTCGAGGCGGCGGTCAGGCATATCGAGGCGCTGCGGCGCGAGGGCCGGAGCGTGATCGTCGCGGGATGGTCGGACGGCTCGCGCGAGCGCCTCGGCCATGTCCTCGGCGAGCACGGGCTGAGCAAGACAGAGCCCGTCGCATCGCTGGCGCAGGCGATCGGCGCCCGGGGCGTCGCGCTCGCCGTGATCGGGCTCGAACAGGGATTCGTCGCCGGCGATCTCGCAGTCATCGGCGAGCAGGACATTCTCGGCGATCGCCTTGTCCGCGTCCGCAAGAAGCACAAGCGCGGCGATCAGATCCTGCACGAGGTCGGCGCGCTCTCGGCCGGCGATCTGGTCGTGCATGTCGATCACGGCGTCGGGCGCTTCGTCGGGCTCACGCAGATTCAGGCGGTCGGCGTGCCGCACGATTGTCTGGAACTGCATTACGCCGGCGGCGACAAGCTGTATCTGCCTGTCGAAAATCTCGAACTTCTGTCGCGCTACGGATCGGAAGATCAGGAGGCGCAACTCGACAGGCTCGGCGGCGTCGGCTGGCAGACGCGCAAGGCGCGGATGAAGAAACGCATCCGCGAGATCGCGCACGGCTTGATCAAGCTCGCGGCGCAGCGGATGTTGCAGAAAGCGCCGCCGCTCGTTCCTCCGCCGGGCCTGTACGATGAGTTTTGCGCGCGTTTTCCCTATGACGAGACCGAGGATCAGGACGCGGCGATCGAGGCGACGCTCGACGACATGGCGAGCGGCCGGCCGATGGACCGGCTGATCTGCGGCGACGTTGGCTTCGGCAAGACGGAAGTGGCGCTGCGCGCCGCTTTCGCCGCTGCGCTCAATGGCAAGCAGGTGGCGGTCGTCGTGCCGACGACGCTGCTGGCGCGCCAGCACTACAAGACCTTCACGCAACGCTTCGCGGGGCTGCCGATCAAGATCGCGCAGATGTCGCGCATGGTTTCGTCCGCCGATCTCAAGGCGGCCAAGGCCGGCGTGGCGTCCGGCGACGTGGACATCGTCGTTGGCACGCACGCCGTACTCGGCAAGACAGTTTCATTTCGGGATCTCGGACTGGTCGTCATCGACGAAGAGCAGCATTTCGGCGTCGGCCACAAGGAGCGGCTGAAGGAACTGCGCTCCGAGGTGCATGTGCTGACGCTATCGGCCACGCCGATTCCGCGCACGCTGCAGTTGGCGCTGACCGGCGTGCGCGAACTCTCGATCATCGCAACGCCGCCGGTCGATCGGCTGGCCGTGCGCACGTTCATCGCTCCGTTCGACGATCTGATCGTGCGCGAGGCCCTGTTGCGCGAACGCTATCGCGGCGGCCAGTCATTCTATGTCTGCCCGCGCATCGAGGATCTGGACGAAGCGACCGCCTTCCTGCGCCAGAACCTGCCCGAGGCGAAGTTCGTGGTCGCGCACGGGCAGATGAGCGCCACGGAACTCGAAGAAAAGATGAGCGCCTTCTACGATGGGAAATACGACGTTCTGGTCTCGACCGCGATCGTGGAGTCCGGGCTCGACATTCCCACCGCCAACACGATGATCGTGCATCGCGCCGACATGTTCGGTCTCGGGCAATTGTACCAATTGCGCGGTCGGGTCGGCCGCTCGAAGACGCGCGCCTATGCGCTGTTCACCGTGCCCGCGAAACGGCAAATGACGCCTCAGGCCGAGAAGCGGCTGAAGGTGCTGCAATCGCTGGATACGCTGGGCGCGGGCTTCCAGCTCGCCAGCCACGATCTCGACATCCGCGGCGCGGGCAATCTGCTCGGCGACGAACAGTCCGGGCACATCAAGGAAGTCGGCTACGAACTCTATCAGCAGATGCTGACCGACGCGATCGAGGCGCTGAAAGCGGGCGATGAGGAGCCGGCGGAGGAATTGTGGTCGCCAACGATCACGGTCGGCGCCCCCGTGACGATTCCGGAAGATTATATAGAGGATCTGCAACTCCGGCTGCAGCTCTATCGCCGTTTGTCGAGCATCGTGAACGAGGAGGAAATCGAATCCTTCGCCGCCGAGATGATCGATCGTTTCGGCCCGCTTCCGCCGGAGGTCGACCAGCTCATGGAGATCGTCGCCATCAAGGCGCTCGCCCGCAAGGCGCATGTCGAGAAGATCGAGGCCGGGCCGAAGGGCGTCATCGTCGCGTTCCGCGACAATTCCTTCGCCAATCCGCAGGGGCTCGTGCGCTTCGTGACGGAGCAAGGGCCGCGCGCGAAGGTGCGGCCAGACATGAAAATCGTTTTTGCTCGGGACTTCGAGGATGCGAAAGAACGCCTCGACGGCGCCCGACAAATCCTGCGCACGCTGGTGGCGCTGGCGCAGAGGAAGGCGGCCTAGCACATAGCCGCGCGCGCCCGGCTCCCCCTCCCGACCGGCCCGGCGCGGCCCGTTCCGGTTGCTTGCCAAGCTGTTGCATCCCCGCCAGATTGCGCCGGCATGACCGACATCGAGCCCCTGTCCTCCCAGCATCCGCCCCGCCCGCGCGGGCTGGCGGGTCGCATTCGCGCTTATTTTCTCACAGGCGTTGTCATCGCCGGCCCGGTCGCGATCACAGCCTGGATCGTCTTCTGGTTCGTCGACACGGTCGATCGCGTCATCAGGCCCCTGATTCCGGTCGACCTCTGGCCGGACGCCTATTTGCACGTGCCAGGCGTCGGCGTGCTGCTTGCATTCGCAGGTCTGACGCTGCTCGGCTTTCTTGCCGCCAATCTGCTGGGACGCACGCTCATCCGGGTGAGCGAGAACATTCTCAACCGCATGCCGATCGTGCGCGGAATCTACAAGGGCGCAAAACAATTGTTCGAGACCGCATTCTCACAGCAGGGCGCATCGTTCCGCCGTGTCGGCCTCGTCCAGTATCCAGCGCCCGGCATGTGGTCCATCGTGTTCATCTCGACGCCGCCCGGCGAACGCGTGAAGTCGGCGATCGGCGCCGGCGAGACGCCATACGTTTCGGTGTTCCTGCCCTGCACGCCCAATCCCACAACCGGATTCTTTTTCTACCTGCCGGTCGCCGAGGTGATCGATCTCGACATTTCTCCGGACGAAGCTGCGAAACTCATCATGTCGGCGGGGCTGATCCAGCCGAATGCGGTCGCAGCTCTCGCGCGGAACGGCAAGCGAAAGGCGGACGCGCCGCCGCTTTCGGCGAGCTAGGCCGTCAGACCCCGCCAGACTTTTGGCAGCGACTCCGAAATATCTTCGGCGATCAGGCCCGGGCCGAAAGCGTTTGCCGCCTCGCCGTGCATCCAGACGGCTGCGCTCGCGGCCTCGAAGGCGGGCATGTCCTGCGCCAGAAGACCACAGATGACGCCCGCCAGCACGTCGCCCGAACCGGCGGTGGCAAGCCAGGGCGGAGCGTTCGACGCGATCGAGGCCCGGCCGTCCGGCGCGGCCACCACAGTGTCCGGCCCCTTGAACACGACCCAGGCGCCCGAGCGCGCCGCGGCTTCGCGCGCCCGGTCCAGTTTGCTTCCCGCGCTCGGGCCGAACAGGCGCGAGAACTCGCCCGCGTGCGGCGTCAGTATGGCCGGGCCGCGCGCGCGCGCGATCATCTCAAACAGACGCTCGGGCGCGCCGGCGAACGAGGTGAACGCGTCGGCGTCAAGCACACAGGCGCGCTCGGCCTCGCCCGGCGCCAGAGCCGTTTCAACCAGCGCGCAGGTCGGCTCGCCGATCCCGAGGCCGGGGCCGAGCGCAATCGCGTTTTTCCGCGGATCGGCGAGCAGAGCCGCGAGCCCGCGCGGCCCGTCGCTCCGGCGCACCATGATCGCCGTCAGCGCCGCTGCGTTAACCATCAGCGCGTCGGACGGCGATGCGATCGTGACCAGCCCGGCCCCCGCTCGCAGCGCGCCTCGGGCGGCAAGGCGCGCCGCGCCGGTCGACGCCATGCCACCGGACACGACAAGGGCATGGCCGCGTGTGTATTTGTGCCCATCGAGCCTCGGAACCGGAAGGACGGCGCGCCAGAGTTCCGGGACATTCCAGGCCGCCTTCGGCGCGATTTCGGCGAGCACGGCCACATTCACGCCGATGTCTGCGCACGTCGTTGCGCCGCAGAGGGCGCGGCCGGGCAGGAGCAGATGGCCGGGCTTCAAGCGAAAGAAGGTGACGGTCGCATCGGCCTCGATTGCGACGCCGCGCACGGCGCCGGTCGCGCCGTCGACTCCCGACGGCGTGTCGACGGCGAGCACAGTTCCCTTCTCGGCCCCGCGCCAGGCGTTCACGCGCACGACAAGCGCGCGGGCCGCGCCATCGAGATCGCGCGCCAGCCCCGCGCCGAACAGGGCGTCGATGACGAGATCGACGTGCGCGAGATCGATGGACTCGACCCGCGGCGCGTCCCTGTTCCACAGCGCCGCCGCCCAGGCCGCGTCGCCCTTCAGGGCGGCAGGATCGCCGAGCGCAAAGACCTCGACGTCGAAACCCATTTCGCGCAACGCATGCGCGGCGACATAGCCGTCGCCGCCATTATTGCCGGGGCCGCACAGCGCCGCGACCTTGGCCCCGCCGCGCCGGCGCAGCAGAGTGGCGGCGCGATCGGCCACCGCGCGGCCCGCCGCCGCCATCAGGGCCGCACCGGAGCCGCCGGCGGCGATCGTGAGGCGATCCGCCTCGCCCATTTCGGCCGTCGTGAGAAGCTCGACGCTCATTGCCTGTCCTGCGCGCGGTGACAGCCGCGCCGCATTGTGGCGGAGGAATCCGGCGCGCGCTACGGGGCGGGAGGATCATTCAATCGGGGCAGGCCGCGGCGCAGTTGCTCGAGGTCTTCGTCGCTGATCCGGCCCATCAGAAGATCGCGCGCCAATTTCCAGACCGGCGCAGGCGCGCCCGAGCCTGTCGCCGCGCCGTGCCCTGCGATCGCGCGGACGCGCGGATCGGCGCGAAGCTCCGCGCGAACGCGGTCGGCGGCGCAATAGTCCCAGTCGTCGATGTCGATCGGCCCCAGCATTGCGCAATCCGTCCGCCTCGGCGCGCGAAAATGACGGAGATGCGCCGCGCCGCCAGTGTCGAAGGTCATGCGGCTGCGCTCCGCGACGACGTGACGCTTCGATGAAACCGGGATGGCTGCGGTTGCGCGGCAGCGGTTTTCCCACTATTGCGCATCGCAATATACTCGTCATTCGGGAGCCGCGACCATGAAATCTCCGCGCAAGTTCTTCGAGCCGCTTGCCATCGGCGCCCCGCAACCGCTGCGCGAACCGCCGGTGCGTGTCGAGCGCATGATCCATTTCGTGCCGACGCATCTCGAAAAGGTGCGCGCCAAGGCCGGCGACATGGCCAGGACCGTGGACGTGATCCTCGGCAATCTCGAAGACGCTATCCCTGCGGACGCCAAGGAGGCGGCGCGCAAGGGATTCATCGAGATGGGCCAGAAATTCGATTTCGGCTCCACGGGCTTGTGGACCCGCATCAATTGCCTGAATTCGCCGTGGGCGCTCGACGACATCACGGAGATTGTCGGAACGATCGGCGACAAGCTCGACGTCATGATGCTGCCCAAGGTCGAAGGCCCCTGGGACATCCATTATCTCGATCAATTGCTGGCGCAACTCGAAGCGCGCCACAATGTCAGGAAGCCGATCCAGATCCACGCCATTCTGGAGACGGCGGAAGGCGTGAAGAACGTCGAGCAAATCGCGCTGGCTTCGCCGCGCATGCACGGCATGAGTCTGGGGCCGGCCGACCTCGCGGCCTCGCGCGCAATGAAGACGACGCGCGTCGGCGGCGGCCACCCGGACTACAAGGTCATTTCCGATCCGACCGCCGACGGCGGGCCGCGCACGAGCGCGCAGCAGGATCTCTGGCACTACACCATCGCCAAGATGGTCGACGCCTGCATGTCGGCCGGCATCAAGGCCTTCTACGGGCCTTTCGGCGACATCGCCGACGAGGCGGCCTGCGAGGCGCAGTTCCGCAACGCCTTTCTCATGGGCTGCGCCGGCGCGTGGTCGCTGCACCCCTCGCAGGTCGCCATCGCCAAGCGCGTGTTCTCGCCGGACCCGAAGGAGGTTGCTTTCGCCCGGCGCATTCTGGAGGCCATGCCCAACGGCTCGGGCGTCGTGATGATCGACGGCAAGATGCAGGACGACGCGACCTGGAAGCAGGCCAAGGTCATGATCGACCTGGCCAGGCAGGTCGCCGCCAAAGACGCGGAATTCGCCGCGGCCTACGGCTTTTGAGCCAACGGATTGACATTGGTGCGTCGGAGCACTAGCTCCCACGGCCGGTTCGGGGATTGTTCAGGCGGGCGCGGCGCGGATCATGGGCGGCAGTCGCGAAAGGATCGCGAAGTTCGGGATCGGACAGGTGGTCAGGCACCGCCGCTACCCGTTTCGCGGCGTGATTTACGACGTCGACCCCGTGTTCGCCAACACCGACGAATGGTGGCTTGCGATTCCGGAAGAGGTGCGCCCGCGCAAGGATCAGCCGTTCTATCACCTGTTCGCGGAGAACGCCGAAACCGAGTATGTGGCCTATGTCTCCGAGCAGAACCTGCTGCCGGACCTGTCGGGCGAGCCGATGCGCCACCCCCAGATCGACGAAATCTTCGTGCGGACGGACGAGGGCGCCTACAAGCTCAAACCCGGCCGCAGCCATTGATCCGCAGCGCCCGGTAATCGGCTGGATCAATCCTCGCCCGGCGCATGCTCCGGCAGTTCCACCTGCCCGCCCGCGCGCTTCCACGCGACATAGCCGCCCGCCATATGGCAGACGGGGTGGAGGCCCATGCGTTTGGCGACAACGGTCGCCAGCGCCGAGCGCAGTCCGCCCGCGCAGAAGAAGACAAATTTCTTGTCCGCGCTGAATACCGGATGATGGGAGGGGTTCTTTGGATCGATCCGGAACTCCATGACGCCGCGCGGGCAATGCACGGCGCCGGGAACCCGCCCTTCCCTTTCCAGTTCGCGGATGTCCCGCAGATCGATGAAAGCGACGTCGGGATTTCCGTACAGCTCCATCGCCTGCCGGACGGAAACCGTTTCGATTTCGCGCTCGGCCTCATCGATAAGATCGTCGACCCCGAGAATGATCTTCTGTCCCATGATTCAATCCTGGCCTGAATTGGCGGACGCGCACAAAAAAGGCGCGGGCTTGCCCGCGCCTTGGAAGACCGCTGTCGTCGCGATCCTTATTTCGCCGCTGGCGCGGCCGGAGCAGGCGCTGCCGGGGCCGCAGGAGCCGCCGGAGCCGCTGCGCCCTTCTGCGCGTCGAGCTTCTTGCGCTCGTCCTCGGCCTTCTTCTGCAACTGTTCCTGAAGCTGCTTCTGCTGCTGCTCCAGCACCTTGGGGTCGATCGCAGGACCGTCGAACGCCTTGCCGAAGCCATCAAGCGGCATGGCGAACGTGACTTCCGCGTTCACGCCGTTCTTGACGGAGACGAGGATGGTCTGGCCCTTTTTCATGGAATCGATCGTCGCCTGCTTCACCTTCGCCTCGGCGAAGCAGCCGTTCGGGAAGCAGATTTCAAAGCTGCCCTCGATCTGTGCGCCCTTGTCCACAGAAAAACGGAAGCCCGGACGCAGCATAAGTCCAACCGGCATCAGGAAACGGACGATCTTGGCCTCGTCGCCCTTGATGTCGTAAACGGCGACCGCAAGCACCGGCGGCTGATCGGCCTGCGTGCCGAAATCGCGCGTCGTGTAGCAGACTTCCTTGCCAGCAGCCTGGTCCTGACCGCAAACCTTTGTCCAGTCGGCCTGGGCCGGGTGCAATTCCACCCGCATCGGCCCTTGCGCCTGCTGGCCGCCCTGCGGCTGAGCCTGCTGGGCCGGCGCCGGCTGCGGGGCGGCTGGCTTGGAGGTCTTGGGCGCCTGCGCGAACGCGCTCCCGGCGAACGTGATCGCCCCGGCGACGATCGCCGCGCCGATGAGCTTCGTTTTTGACGGCATGAAACTTCCCTTCCAAAGAATCTCGTCTGCGCCTGCGGCGCCGCCGCCGGCCGAGGCGAACACTTCGCCAGGAGGCGGCGCGGCGGCCGGCCCTCCCGCGTCGAAGCGCACGCGCTCATCACCCGTGATTACGGCGACACAGTGGCGGCGACCTCATAGCCGCTTTGTGGCGCTGACGCCAGCGGGGAATCGTCGCATCGCCGCTCGCCCTGACGCCGCCACGCAGCTCGCATAGACTTGTTTCATGACATCGCAATCGATTCGCGGGCAATTCCGCTTCTCGCGGCGCGCCCTGCTCGGCGCAATGGCAGGAGCGCCGGCGCTTCTGGCCACATCGAAGCCTGCAACGGCGTCCGGCCGGATCTCGCATGGCATCGCGATGCACGGCCTGCCGGCATTGCCGCCGGATTTTACACATCTGCCCTACGCGGATCCGCGCGCGCCGAAGGGGGGACGCCTGTCGATCGCCTTTCAGGGCACGTTCGACAGTCTCAATCCTTATAATCTCAAGTCCGGCTCTGCGGCGCAGGGGCTCGCCGGCAACGTATACCAGTCTCTGATGATGCGATCGCTCGATGAGCCGTTCACGCTCTACGGCCTCATCGCCCAGTCGATCGAAACAGACGACGACCGCAGTTACGTGATCTTCCGCCTCGATCCTCGCGCGACATTTTCGGACGGCGCGCCAATCACCGCGGCGGATGTGCTGTTCACTTTCGATCTGCTCAAGACCAGGGGCCGACCGCAGCAGCGAATCGCCTACGGTCTGGCGCGCGCGGTCGAGGCGCTGGACACGCACACCGTTCGTTATGACCTGTCCGGCGCCAACGACCGCGAATTGCCGCTCACGCTCGCCTTCATGCCTGTGCTGCCCAGGCACAAGACCAGCGTCGAGCGATTTCCGGATTCGACGATCGATATCCCGACAGCCTCGGGGCCATACGTCATCGCGAGCATCAAGCCTGGCGAAGAACTGCTGCTCAGACGCAATCCCGACTATTGGGGACGCGATCTGCCGGTCTGCCGCGGCCAATACAATTTCGACGAAATCGCGATTTCCTACTATCGCGACGCCAGCAGCATGTTCGAGAGCTTCAAGGCCGGCCTCATCGATTATCGCGACGAGACCAATCCAACGCGCTGGACGACAGGTTACGACTTTCCCGCCATGCGCGACGGCCGCGTCAGGCGCGAGCAATTGAAGGTTGGCGTTCCGCGCGGCATGGAGGGCTTCGCGTTCAACACGCGCCGGGAACTCTTCCGGGATCTGCGCGTGCGCGAGGCGCTCGCGATCATGTTCGACTTCGAATGGATCAACCGCAATCTCTTCGACGGCGTCTACACGCGCACGACCAGCTTTTTCGACAATTCGGAACTCGCCTCGACAGGGCGTCGCGCGAGCCTCGCCGAGCGCGCGTTGCTGCAATCGTTTCCGGGCGCTGTGCGCGACGACATTCTCGATGGGCGCTGGCGGCCCTATGTGACTGACGGCAGCGGGCGCGATCGCGAGCAGGCGCGGCAGGCTCTGGCCCTGCTCGAACAGGCCGGCTGGCGCATCGAAAACGGCGTCCTGGAAAAGGACGGCGAACAATTCGCCTTCGAGATCATGGCCGTCGATCGCACGCAGGAGCGACTGGCGTTAAACTACGCCTCGACGTTGCGCCGCGTCGGCGTCCTCGCGAAAGTGCGCACCGTCGATGAAGTGCAGTATCAGCGTCGCCGACAGCGTTTCGACTTCGACATGATGCTCGGATCGTGGATCGCTTCCGCCTCGCCCGGCAACGAGCAGCGGATGCGGTGGGGCTCGGCGAGCGCCGGCCAGGAGGCGTCGTTCAATCTCGCCGGCGCTTCGTCGCCTGCAATCGACGCGCTGATCGCAGCGATGCTGGCGGCAAAGTCACGCGAGGATTTCGTGACCGCCGTCCGCGCTTACGACCGCGTCCTGCTGTCCGGTTTCTACATCGTTCCGCTCTATCATTCCGTCTATCAATGGGACGCCTACTGGACGCGAATCGCGCGGCCGGCGATCCTGCCGCAATGGGCGGCGCCGCTGTTCGGCGCGACCCTCGATACATGGTGGAGACAATCGCCATGATGGCGCCCGTTCTGGCGGAGAAGGCGTCGCATCCGCTCGCCGCCTTCGGACTTGACATGTTGGCGCGCGGGGCGGCCCGGCTGCGCGGAGACCGGCCCGCCATTTCGGAGGCGGGGCCGGCGGCTGCGGCCAGCGCCCTGACCTATCACGACCTCGATCGACTCGTCGTCGCCTTTGCGGCGCGCGCCGTCGAATGCGGCCTGGCGGCCGGCGACCGCGTCGTCGTCCTCGGGGCGACGCGCATCGGCGCCGTCGTGGCGATCCTCGGGAGCCTCGCTGCAGGTCTTGAACCTGTGATCGCGCCAGCTCACTTTACTGCCGGCGCGCTGGCGTTTCTCGCGCAATCGACTGGCGCGACAGCGGTTTTCGGGCCGACGCTGTTCGGCGGCCTCGATGCGGAGCAAGTCCTGCTGGAGGCGGCGGCTCTGGCGCCCGATATCCGCGTCGTCGGTTCGCTGGGGCCCGGCATTGGCGACGGAATGATCGATTTTTCACAGCAAGGTCTTGGCGGCGGCGGGCAGCCCGCGCGCGTCCATCGCGAGGAGGCGCCGCGAATCGGGCTCGCGCTGCGCGCCGATCAGAGGGCGCCGCGCGCCACCTTTCTCACGCAAAGCGCCATCGTCGCGCAGGCGCTCGATATCGTCGCGGCGGCGCGGATGACGGCTGACAGTACGATCGTGTCCACGCTGTCGCCCGCGAGCCCCGCCGGCCTCATCGCAGGTCCGGTCGCCGCCCTGCTCGCCGGCGCGCCGCTCGTGTTGTTTGGACCGTTCGACGCGGCCGGAGTGACGCTGCTCGTCGACCGCAGCGCTCCCTGCCATCTCATCGCGCCCGAGGTCGTTGGCGAAAATCTCATCCGATCAGGCTTCTGCGGCTCGCTCGCAAGCCTGACGCTCGCTCGCCCGATCGGCGTGAGCGCCACATTTTCCGTTCGCCAGACCTGTCCTCTGATCCTGCTGCAACCGGACGTCGACGGCCGCCTTGCAGTTTCGATGCCGCAGCCGCTTGAAAGCAGCGATTTCACGGGCCATTTTGGGGACTATCCCGCCGAGTCGACGGCTTTCGACTGAACCGCCCGCAAGAGGCGCTCGCGCCGGGAAGGTCCGGGAGAGAGATCATGAGCGAGAGTGCTGTCCCACGAAAGGTCACGATCGACATCGTGTCGGATGCTGTCTGTCCGTGGTGCTATATCGGCAAACGCAATCTCGAAGCCGCGCTCGCCGCCGTGCCCGACGTTCAGGCGGAAATTCGCTGGCGCCCCTTCCAACTCGATCCGACCATTCCGCAAGGCGGCGTCGACCGTCGCACCTACCTCGAAACCAAGTTCGGAGCGCGCGTCGGCGAACTCCAGGCGCGCGTGACCGAAGCCGGCGCCGTCGCCGGGATCAATTTCACCCTTGGCGCGATCAGCCGCGCGCCCAACACGCTGGACGCCCATCGCCTTGTGCGCTGGGCATGGTCGACCGGCGCACAGGATGCGATCGTCGAGCGGTTGTTCCACGACTATTTCATCGAGGGCAAGGATATCGGCGACCGCGCCGTGCTGATCGAGGCGGCGCGCGCCTGCGGGATGGAGCCGCAGGTCGTCGCCGAACTGCTTGAGGGAGACGCCGACAAGGCTGAAGTTCTGACGGAGATCGCAGCCGCCCAGAATCTAGGCGTCACCGGCGTGCCGTTCTTCGTCTTCGACGGCAAGTTCGGCCTGCCCGGCGCGCAGCCGCCGGAGGTGCTGCAGCGCACGATCGTCAAGGCACTGGAAGAGTCGGCGCGCGACGCGGCAGCCTGACCACGCTCAGGTCTTGCGCCAGACAAAGAAAGAGCTGAGCGCAAAGTTCCACACCGAGCCCATGGCTATGCCGGTCATGGCCGCAAGGAACCATAGCTCGTAATTGTCGTAAATCCACGAGGCGACGCTGACATTGGCGACCGCTCCGACCGCGCAGACCAGATAGAACAGCAGCAGGCCGCGCGTGATCGCGATAACGCCCCTGAGGCGCGCATCGCGATAGGTGACGGCGTTGTTGATGAGGAAATTCGTGGTCATCGCCGCGATCGTCGCAAGCGTTTGAGCGGTCGTGAACGTCACTTCAAACAGCGCCATGGAGAACCGCAGCACAGCGAAATGAATCAGCACGCCCGATACGCCGACCAACGTGAAAAAGATGAAGCGAAGCGGAAGCACGCCGTGCGTCGCCTTGTTGAGGACAAGGCCGACAAAATCAAGACCAACCCTGGCGTCGAGCTTCGACTCGCCGCTGGTCCGTTCGCGGAACCTGAATCCGATCTCCTCGATACGTAGCGGCTGCTCCGCCGAAGCGATGATATCGACAAGGATTTTGAACCCGGAATCGACGAGTTGCGGCGCGATGAATTCGACAAGTTCCCGCCTGACCATGAAGAAGCCGCTCATCAGGTCGTTGAGTTCGACGTTCAGCGCCCGCTTCGCCACCACGGTTCCCCACCGGCTGATCCACGCTCGCAGCGACGAAAATCCGCCGTCGGCTGAACCGCCCGGGACGTAGCGGCTGCCGACGACAAGATCGACCTCGCCCGAACGCATGCGCGCCAGCATCCGCGGCAGGATTGTTTCGTCGTGCTGGAGGTCAGCGTCCATCACGGCGACAAAGGGCGCGGACGAACTCAACATGCCTTCGATGCAGGCGCCAGCAAGGCCGCGCCGGTTGACACGACGAATGCAGCGGATGCGCGGGTCGCGACTTGCGATTTCCTTGCCAAGGCTCGCCGTGCCGTCCGGACTGTCATCGTCGACGATAATCAATTCCCAAGCCACGCCATCGAGCGCGGCGCCTGTCCGCTCGATCAGCGTCGGCAGATTCAGGCGTTCGTTGAAAGTCGGGACGACGATGCTGAGTTCGACGATCAAGAAACCCCTCCGGCGCGATGCAATGGCCCGCAATCGACGCGCACCGTCAGGCCACCGCGCCTGTGGAGGCGCCGCGCAGCTCACAGCGTGGGGCGGCCTGTGTGGCCGCACGACGCCAGACGCACCAGAACAGCAGCGCGACCGTCAACGGAGCAGCCGATATGTGCGTAGCGCCTGCGAACACCCGTGAAAAGGCCGGAAGCACGAAGGCCAGCGCCAAAACGGCCTTTTCCCACGGAAGAAAGCCGGCGCGCAGCGCCTGCGCTGTCGTCCACGCGAGCGGAATCGCGAGCAGCGCGAGATCATAATCGAGAATATACGGGCTGGTGAGCGCGGCGGCCGTCGCCATGGCGGCGCCCTGTGCGCCGACAGAGACGGATTTACGCAGGACGATCACAAGCGCGAGCAATGCGCCCGCGCTCACAGCCGTCTGGCAGGCGTAGGCCAGAGAGGCGCCGCCGCCGAGCAGGCGCACCGCGCCAAACACGCTCTGCAACTTGTCGACGCTCATCATCTGGTCGTCGAGCACGGCCCTTGCGGCATGCGTGGAGGCAAAGAACGCGGTCCACGTATCCAGACCGAACGCCATCCAGGACAGAACCATCAACGCAAGCGCGGTCGCGCCGGCGACGAACAGGACACGCCAGCGCCCAAGCGCGACCAGCGCCACCGGCGCCACGATCGCAAGATGCGGCTTGAAGACGAGGCAGCCGAACAAGACGCCCGCCAGCAGCGGGCGCCGTTCGAGCGAAAGCGCGGCCGCGCCGAGCAATGCAGTCGTCAGAAAAGCGTTCTGGCCGTGGCCGGCCGTCACGAAAACCGCCGGAAAGGCCAGAACGGGGAGCAGGCCGATCGCACCCTCGCCAATCCGTCGCACAACGGCCTGATAGGCGTAGCCCGTGCCCAGCAGCCAGATCGCAAGCGCCGTCAGATAGGGCAGCAAAGCGAGCGGCCAGCAGATCAGCAGATAAATCGGCGGATAGAAGAATGGGTAGAACCCGGTCTGCGCGCCGAACATCTGTTTCTGCAAGCCGTATTGCGTCGCCATGTCGTAGACGCTAGCGGGCTGGCCGGACAGGGCAAGCTTCGACGCCGTCCAGACGTTGGAAAAATCCGTGCCGAGCGGCTCGCCGCGCGGATCGACGCCGCCGGACGAGACGGCGAGGAGCCCGATCAGGGCGATCGCGGCAACCCCGGCAAAGATGCGCGCATAGGCTCGCGCCCGAGCGCCGTCGAGCCAGTCGGCCTCGCGAATCAATCCGATGGAAGGCGTATGCACGGCGTGACTCCGGGATGCCGGGAGTATGCCTCGGGACGATGAATGTCGCGTAAATCGATGGCCGCCCTTGAATAGCGCGAGCGCGAACGCTACTTATGCTGCATTGCACAATTCGCCGTGTCCGGGCTGAAAGGACTGCCATTCCATGCGATTTATCGACCGAGCGCGCGGCCTGTTTGCCGAACCCGAAGCGAATCCCGATACGTTTCACCTGTCTCTGGCGCTGCAGGGCGGCGGCTCGTTCGGCGCCTTCACCTGGGGCACGCTCGACCGTCTGCTGGACATCGAGAACCTCAAGCTCGACGCAATCAGCGGGGCGAGCGCGGGCGCGGTCAACGCCGCGCTGCTGGCGGCGGGGCTGATCGAGAACGGCAATGCGGGCGCGCAGGACAAACTGCGCCGCTTCTGGCGGCGAATGAGCGAGGCCGCCTCCTTTCTGCCGATGGCGGCCATTCCCAGAAGCATGGGCGCGCTGGCGCGGGCGATGTCGCCATACCAGTTCAATCCGTTCGATCTCAATCCGCTGCGCAGCGCGCTCGCCGACGAAATCGATTTCAAGCGCCTGCGCGCGGAATCGCCGGTGCGGCTTCTGATCGCCGCGACGCGGGTCTCGGACGGCGCTCTGCGCATCTTCCGCAATGAGGAGCTGAGCGTCGATGTGGTGCTGGCGTCGGCCTGCCTGCCGCTGATCCACCGTACGGTCGAGATCGACGGCGAAGCTTACTGGGATGGCGGCTATGTCGCCAATCCGCCGCTGATCCAGCTCGTGCACGAAACCGACGCGCGCGATGTGCTGATCGTGCAGGTCACGCCGAACCGGAGTACGCGCACGCCGGTCGTCAAGCACGAGGTCGTCAAGCGGCTCGAGCAGATCACGTTCAACGCCACCCTGAACGCTGAAATCGAGGCGTTGAAGCTCGCCGCCAGCTTGCGGGCGACGCCGAAACTGCGGGAACTGCGGATCGACCGCATCGCGGCGGAAGACGAGATCGAGGATCTCGGCGCGCGCAATGCGGCCGATCTGGGATGGAGTTTCCTCGAACATCTGCACGACGCCGGCCGCCGCTCCGTCGACACGTGGCTTGCGGACCGCGCCGACGCATAGCCGCCACGCCTTCTTCACGATTGTCCGGCGCCCTATTTCAACGGCGCTGGGGAGAAGGAGCGCGTCATGGCAATGATCGATCACGCCCCGGAAATCACCGACGACGGCGAATATTCCGTCCATCTCCACAATTACCGCGCCTTCCTGCGCGTGCTGTGGATGAATGTCGCGGCTATCGCGGTCGTACTGATCCTGCTTGCAAGCTTTTTCGGCTGAGCCTCACTCCACGGTGACGCTCTTGGCGAGATTGCGCGGCTGATCGACATCCTTGCCCATGAAAACGGCGGCGTGGTAGGCGAGCAATTGCGCAGGCACAGCATAGACGATCGCAGTGAAGTCAGGCGCCATCGGCTTCAGCATAACCGAGCCTTCGAGCTCCGTCGCCACTTCGTCGAGGGCGACCTCGTCGCCGATGAGAATGATGCGGCCGCCGCGCGCGGCGACTTCCTGCACGTTCGATACTGTCTTTTCGAGCGTTGCGTCTTTGGGCGCGATCACGATGACCGGCATGTCCTCGTCAATGAGCGCGATTGGGCCGTGCTTCAATTCGCCTGCTGCATAGCCCTCCGCGTGAATGTACGAAATTTCCTTCAGCTTCAGCGCGCCTTCGAGCGCGAGCGGGAAGGACGTGCCACGCCCGAGGTAGAGCACGCTCCGGGCGTGCGAAATCCCGTGCGCGATCTGCGCGATCCCGTCTTCCTCGCTCAACGCCTGCGCCATCAGGCCCGGCACGGCTATGAGTTCGCCGACAAGCCGCGCCTCCTCCTCCGCCGAAAGCACGCCACGCGCGCGGCCGAATGCGACCGCCAGACAGGCGAGCACGGCAAGCTGGCAGGTGAACGCCTTGGTCGAGGCGACGCCGATTTCCGGACCGGCGAGCGTCGGCGCGACGAGGCCCGCCTCGCGCGCGATCGTCGATGTCGGCACGTTGACCACGGCGAGGACGTGCTGGCCCTGCGCTTTCGCGTAGCGTAGCGACGCCAGCGTATCGGCCGTTTCGCCGGATTGGGAAATGAGCACGGTCACGCCGTCGTCCGCCAGCGGCGCCTCGCGATAGCGGAACTCCGACGCGACATCGATATCGACGGGCAGACGAGCGAACCGCTCGAACCAGTAGCGCGCCACGAGACCGGCGTAATTGGCGGTGCCGCACGCTGCGATCGTGACACGCTTCAGAACTTTCGGGTCGAACGGCAGATCGAACGGCAATGCGACGCGTCCAGCGGACATATCGAGGTAACGCGCCAGCGTGCGGCCGACGACTTCGGGCTGCTCGTGGATTTCCTTGGCCATGAAATGGCGGTGCTCGCCCTTGTCGACGAGGAAGGCGGAAGCCTGTGTGCGGATGCGTTGGCGGGACACGACCGCATTGGTGGAATCGTGGAATTCGGCCCCGGTCCGTGTGAGCGCCACCCAGTCGCCTTCGTCGAGATAGGCGATGTCCTGCGTGAACGGCGCCAGCGCCAGCGCGTCGGAGCCGAGATACATCTCGCCGTCGCCCCACCCGACCGCAAGCGGCGACCCACGGCGCGCTCCGATCAGCAGGTTATCTTCACCGTCGAACAGGAAGGCGAGCGCGAAGGCGCCACGCAATTGCGGCAAGGCCGCCGCGACCGCCTCGACCGCCGAATTGCGGCCCTTCAGTTCCTCGGCGACCAGATGCGCGATGACTTCGGAATCTGTCTCGGTCTCGAACGAATGCCCTTTCGCGTGAAGCATTTCACGCAACTCGCGGAAATTCTCGATGATACCGTTGTGGACGATGGCGACGCGACCGTTGGCGTGAGGGTGCGCGTTGTTTTCCGTCGGCCTGCCGTGCGTCGCCCAGCGCGTATGGCCGATGCCGCTATGGCCTGTCAGCGGCTCCTTCATCAGGCGCTGATCGAGGTTGCGCAGTTTGCCCTCGGCGCGCCGGCGCGTCAGGCGCCCGCCTTCAAGCGTTGCGACGCCAGCCGAATCATACCCGCGATATTCGAGGCGTTTCAACGCCTCGACGATGTCGCCCGCAACCGGGCCCTTGCCGAGAATTCCAACGATGCCGCACATGGATGCTGCCCTTTCACGCCCTGAGGCGGCGCACGAAAAATGCGGCCGCGGCCGAGGACGCCGCCGATCGCCACGAGATGGCGCAAATGACAAATTTAGGTAAAGCTTCAGACCGCGCCGCGCAATTCCGACGGGCGACGCCATGGCCTGTCTAGAGGGCGAAGCTGTTCAAAATGTGAGCCGAAGGTAAAATTTGGAGAACGAGAATGAAATGGGCGCTGCGCATGGCGACTATCGCGGGAATGATGATTCTGACGGCGGCGGGATCCGCCGCGTTTGCAAAGCAGGAGCAGAAAATCGCCTGCTCCAAGATCATGGACATGTGCATGAAGCGCGCCGGCGACGGCGCCGCGGGGATCTGCGAGGACATGTACTCGCAAGCGAAAAACACCGGCGAATGGCCGGCGACCGCGGAGCCCGACGGCACGCAGCATCCGCCAACCCCGTGTACGCCGTGAGGGGCGCCCGCGCGTCAATCGCTATTTTTTCGCTTTTTCCTTCCTGAACTCCTCCGCCCAGCCGATCTTTTCGACCTGCCGGGCGCGACCAAGCGCCAGCGCGCCGGGGGATACGTCTTCCGTCACCACGGAGCCGGAGCCAATGTATGCGCCGGCGCCGATCTTCACCGGCGCGACCAGCGAGGAATTGGTGCCGACAAAGGCGCCTTCACCGATCTCCGTGCGGTATTTGGAGTATCCATCGTAATTGCAGGTGATCGTTCCCGCACCGATGTTGACCCCTGCGCCAACCGAGGCGTCGCCGATATAGGCGAGGTGGTTGACCTTGGCGCCCGCGCCGATGCTCGACGCCTTGATCTCCACAAAATTGCCGATATGCGCGCGCGCCGCGATGTCCGCGCCGGGACGCAGTCGGGCGAATGGCCCGAGCGTCGCCCCCGCCGCCACGCTCGCGCCTTCGAGATGCGAATAAGCGCGGATGACGACATTATCTGCGATCCGGACGCCGCGCCCAAAGACAACATGAGGTTCGATAGTCACGTCGCAGCCCAGTTCGGTGTCGGCGCTCAGAAACACCGTCTCCGGCGCGATCATGGTCGCGCCAGCGCGCATCGCCTTCTCCCGCAGTCGCGTCTGGGCGACCGCCTCGACAGCGGCAAGCTGCACGCGGTCGTTGACGCCCTGCACCTCTTCCTCCGAGGCGAGGCGGTACGTCGTCGCAAGCCCTCGGGCGTGGGCGCCGGCGACCACGTCGGTGAGGTAATATTCCTTTTGCGCATTGGCCGGCGTCACCGCCGTCAGCAGGGAAAGCGCATGAGCGCCCGACAGGGCCATGAGGCCGGCGTTGCAGAGCCTCGTCGCGCGCTCGGCCTCGCTCGCATCCCTGTGCTCGCGGATCGCTGTAAGGGCGCCCTGCCCGTCCACGATCAGCCGGCCATAGCCGTCCGGGCGCGCGGCCTCGAAGCCCAGCGCCGCAACCGCCGCGCCGTCGGCGAGCGCCTGCCGCAGCGCCAGGAAGGTCGACGGTCCGATCAGCGGCGTATCAGCGAAGGCAATGAGCACGTCGTCCCAACCGCGGTCGAGCGCCGCACGCGCGGCGAGCACAGCGTGAGCGGTGCCGAGCCGCTGCGACTGAACGAAGATTTCAGCGTCGGTCGCCGCCGACCGCGCGGCGGCCGCGACGTCGTCGCGGTCGGGACCGACGACCAGCGCCAGCCCCTCGGCTCCGGCCTGCGTCACAGCGGCGAGCACATGCGCCAGCATGCTGCGGCCCGCCACTTCATGCAGCGCTTTCGGCCTGTTCGACCGCATCCGCGTCCCCTCTCCCGCAGCCAGGACGATCGCAAGGCAACGGCGGGCGGATGGCGGCATATCTATCTCCGGAATAGCTGGTTGGCGGCGGGCGGCCGTTGCCAAAATAGATGAAGAGTATAAACACGAGCCTTCGGTGGAGAAAGGTTCGCAACCTCCATCGACCTGTCGGCACTGGCGGGATTTTTTCGCGAAAAGCCGCCGGATCGCAGAAGAAAGCGCCAGATTCGATGATCGTGCGTAGAGACGTGCTGAAAGGCGTCGCCGGGGGCGCGGGACTCGTTTTGGCCAACGCCGCGCACGCGCAGACGCCGACGCCTGCGCAAGTGGCGCCATTTCTGCCTCGGTCGATTCTCGACATCGCTCGCGCCTTCGCCAAATCTCCGTTCAAAGGTCCGCCCACCGATCTGCCGGACCCGTTCTCCAGTCTGAATTACGATCAATACGTCGGGATCCGATACCGCAGGGACCGTGCAATCTGGGTCGACGACAAGGTCGGATTCGTGATCGAGCCGCTGCACCGCGGCTTCATCTTCAATGCGCGTGTCGACATCAATCTCGTCGAGAACGGCCAATCGCGGCGCCTGGCTTACGACCCCGCAAATTTCGACTTCGGATCGGTGCAGGCGCCAGCAACGGTCGGCGACATCGGATTTTCCGGATTTCGCGTCCTCGCGATGCAGAATGACAAGCTCGCGGAAGTCGCGATCTTTCAGGGCGCAAGCTTCTTTCGGGCTCGGGCGCCGGGACAGACGTTCGGCGTTCAGGCGCGCGGTCTTTCGCTGAAGACCGGCGATCCGCGCGGCGAAGAGATCCCGATTTTCAAGGCGGTGTGGATCGAAAAGCCGACGCTCGCCAGCAATGCGCTCGTCATCCACGCGCTGCTCGATTCCGAGAGCGTCGCCGGCGCCTACCGCATCACGATCCGGCCGGGCGAGGCGATCATCATCGACACGGAAATGACGCTCGTGCCGCGGGCGAGCGTCGAGAACGTCGGCATCGCCACGATGACGGCGACGAGCATTTCCACGCCGCTGCAGCGGCGACGTCCAGACGACGTGCGGCCGAGAATCGCCGAAGCCAACGGCCTCAACATGCTCAGCGGCAATGGCGAATGGATCTGGCGACCTGTCACGAACCGCTCGACGCTGCAGATTTCCTCGTTCGTCGACGAGAATCCGAAAGGTTTCGGGTTCCTCCAGCGGGAGCGCGACTTCGAGGCTTATCAGGACGACGAGGCGAAGTGGGAGACGCGGCCGACCTTGTGGATCGAGCCTCTCGCCGATTTTGGCAAAGGCAACGTGTCGCTGATCGAAATTCCGGCGGAATCGGAAACGAACAGCAACTGCCTCGCCTACTGGCGCCCTGACGCGGGGATCGCTGCAGGCAGGGAAGTCTCGTGGGCCTATCGTCAGTTCTGGTGCTGGGAGCCGCCCGCGCGCCCGCCGCAGCTTTCCGTTTTCGAATCGCGCGGCGGACGGGGCAGCGCGCCCAAGCGTCGCCGTTTTATCGTCGCATTTACGGGCGATGCCCTGTCCGATCAGCAATTGCTGCGGGAGCCGAAGCCCGCGCTGTCCCTGTCGCCGGGGACCGTGGCGTCGGTCCGGGCCTATCTGTATCGTGACCGCAAGCTTTACCGCGTCGTGTTCGAGATCGATCCCGGCGGAGAAATGCAAGTCGAAATGCGCCTTGTCATAGAGGCGGATGGGAAACCCGTAAGCGAGACTTGGCTCTATCGATGGACGCCCTGATCGACAGCCGACCCGGGCCGACCCGCAAGGCTACGCCGACAATGCCGCAGGAATCTCCGCTGGCCATGCCAGTGCAGAGCCTGTCGCGTTTCGACAAGACGCAGCGCAGGCGCTGGTTGCTGGCGGCCAGCGCGAAGAAACCTTGGGTATCGCGGATCGCCGCTTTCGGAGGCGCGCTCGCGCTGACGGCCTACGGCGGCTACGAGATGTACAAGGTCGTCGACGTCGGCGGCGTCACCATGCTGAAATGGGCGCTGCTCTTCCTGTTCCTTGCCAATTTTTCCTGGATCGCGCTCGCCTTCACCAGTGGCGTCGTCGGGTTCTTCTGGTCGCTGTTTCACCGTGGGCAGCCGCAGGCGCCGCAGACTCTGTCGGCGCGGACCGCCGTCGTCATGCCGATCTACAACGAGGCGCCGAGCCGCGTGTTCGGCTCGCTGCAGGCGATCTGGGAAGATGTGGAAGCGACCGGCCTTGGCGCCCATTTCGACTGGTTCTTCCTGTCCGACACGACCGATCCCGACATCTGGATCGCGGAGGAGCGCGCGCTGACCGCGCTGCGCGACAGGCTCGGGCCGGACTGCCGCGTTTACTACCGGCACCGGCAGAAGAACACGAGCCGCAAGGCCGGCAATATCGCCGACTTCGTCATGCGCTGGGGCGGCGGTTATCCTCATATGGTCGTTCTCGACGCCGACAGCCTGATGACCGGCCGGGCGATCGTGACACTCGCCGCGCGCATCGAGGCCGATCCGGACGCCGGCATCATCCAGACGCTGCCGCTCATCATCAACCGAAACACGCTTTTCGCGCGCGTGCAGCAGTTTGCCGCGCGCATCTACGGGCCGGTGATCGCGGCCGGATTATCCGCCTGGATGGCGCGCGACGGCAATTACTGGGGCCACAACGCGATCATCCGTACGGCAGCCTTCGCCGGCCATTGCGGGCTGCCGGATCTGCGCGGCAAGCCGCCGTTTGGCGGCCATATCCTCAGCCACGATTTCGTCGAGGCAGCGCTGATCCGGCGCGCCGGCTACTCCGTCTACATGCTGCCGACGCTCAAGGGCTCCTACGAGGAAAGTCCTCCCTCGCTGATCGACGTCTCGGCGCGCGACCGCCGCTGGTGCCAGGGCAATCTGCAACACATCCGCCTCCTGCCCACCAAGGGCCTGCATTGGGCCTCGCGCCAGCATTTCCTGACGGGGATCTTCGGCTACCTCGCCTCGCCGCTCTGGATGATGCAACTCGTGCTCGGCATTCTGATCGTGCTGCAGGCGACGTATATCCGTCCAGAATATTTCACGAGCGAGTTCACGCTGTTTCCGGCCTGGCCGCGGTTCGACGCGGAACGGTCGCTGGCGCTCTTCGCTCTGACCATGGGCATCCTGCTAGCACCGAAATTCCTCGGGCTGATCCTGGCGCTGACCGAAGGCGAGACGCGCCGCGGCGCGGGCGGCTTCTTCCGTCTCATCGTTTCGGCGCTGCTGGAAATCGTGATGTCGGCTCTGCTCGCCCCGATCATGATGCTCGTGCAGACCGGTCACGTGACCCATATCCTGTTCGGCTTCGACACCGGATGGAACCCGCAGCGCCGCGACGACGGCTCGATTCCGTTCAAGGCGATCGTGCGCAAGCACCGCTCGCATATGGCGCTTGGCATCGTCAGCCTGATCGCGGGTTTCCTGATTTCGCCGTCGCTGGTGGCGTGGATGTCGCCGACGATTGCGGGTCTTGTCTTCGCCATCCCGATCTCATGGGCGAGCGGGCAGCTCGGCATCGGCCTCGCCCTGCGCAAGGTCGGGCTGCTGCAAACGCCCGAGGAGGCGACGCAGCCGCCGATCGCGCAGCGCGCCAACGCGCTTGCCCGCCAGCTCGCTGCTGAACATGACGATCACATCGACTGCATCCGCTTCATCCACGCCGACCCGGAGTTCCGCGCGGCGCACGAGGCGTTTCTGCCGGACTACAAGCGTCGCGCAAAAGGGGATATCACGCCGGAGCGGGCGCTCGCCGAAGCAAAACTCAACGACGCCGAAACGATCGACGACGCCATCGCCTGGCTGAAGCCGAAGGAGCGCATGGTCGCCCTGCACGACCGCGCGCTGATCGACATGATCGCAAGATTGCCGCAGACGGAAGCGGACCTGCCGAAGGGCGAGGAAAAGGCGGCGTAAGGTTTGAGGCCCTGATCCGGGTTGCGGAAGAAGGCCTCACATGACGCTGGCGCCGTCCCTTCGCGCCGCTGCAGCCTCGCCTGTCAGACAAGAGAAGAAACGTCCGGGATTATTGCGCCGGGGCGTCCAGCCGCAGCGCCTTGATCGCGTTCTTCTTCAAAATGAGATCGTGAATCTCCGGCTTGAAGCCGGCGTCCTTGAACTGCTCGATCCAGCGATCCGGCTTGATCAGCGGGAAGTCCGAGCCAAACAGCATCTTGTTGCGCAACTGGCCGTTGGCGTATTGCACGACCTGCGGCGGGAAGTATTTCGGCATCCAGCCGCTGAGATCGATGTAGATGTTCTCCTTGTGGAGCGCCATCGACAGCGCCTCGTCAGTCCATGGCCAGGACGGATGGGCCAGAATGATCGTCATGTCCGGGAAGTCGACAGCAACATCATCGATGTGGATCGGCTGCGAATACTTGAGCCGCAGCCCACCGCCGCCACGCAGGCCCGTGCCCATGCCGGAATGGCCGGTGTGGAAGATCGCCGGCAGCTTGTATTCGGCGATCACCTCGTAGAGTTTGTAGGCCATGCGGTCGTTTGGATAAAAACCCTGGCAGGTCGGGTGGAACTTGAAGCCCTTGACCGCGCCGGACTCGATCAGTTCGCGCGCCTCGCGCACACCCATCATGCCCTTGTGCGGGTCGATCGAGGCGAAGGCGATCATCATGTCGGAATTTTCGCGGGCGGCGTCCGCGATTTCGTCGTTGGGGATGCGGCGGTTGCCGATCTGGAATTCCGAGTCGACTGTGAACATCACGAGGCCGATCTTCTTCTCGCGATAGTATTTGACCGTCTCGGCGATGGTCGGGCGCGGGCCGGCCTTGAAATACTTGTTCGCGGCATCCTCGAACGGCTGCCAATATTCGTCCGGCCCCTGGCGGCAGGACACTTCCGCATGGGTGTGGACGTCAATGGCGACGAGTTCGTCGATCTTCATTCGCAGGGTCTCCGGAAGAAGCCGCCCTTGCCGGGGCCGGCGCGGAGATTGTTATATGTCATACCTTTTCTGTCGGCAACGGCGACATGTGGGCGTCATACCTTCCAGCGGCGCAGCAAAAGCGCGTTGCTGACGACGCTGACGCTCGACAGCGCCATGGCCGCGCCGGCGGCGACTGGCGACAGCATGCCCGCGGCGGCCGCTGGAATCATGATGACATTGTAAGCGAAGGCGAGGAACAGGTTCTGCCTGATTTTCCGCGACGTCGCGTGGGAGAGATCGATCAGCGCGGCGACCTTGGCGAGATCGTCGCCCGGCAGCGCGACGCTGGCGGCCTCCAGCGCCGTCTCGCTGCCTGCGCCCATGGCGACGCCGACATCGGCCTCGGCGAGCGGCGGGGCGTCGTTGACGCCGTCGCCGACCATGGCGACGACGAGGCCGCGTTCACGCAAACGGCGAATTTCGGCCGCCTTGCCTTCCGGCGGCACGCCGGCGACGACGTCGATGTTCCCGAGTTTTTGGGCGAAGGCGCGCGCGACACGGTCCGCATCGCCCGTCAACATGACCGGCGTGAGGCCCAGCGCGCGCAGTTTTGCGAGCATGGGCGCAGCTTCCGCCCGCAATTCGTCGGATGTCGCGACAAGACCGGCGAGGCGCGGTTGCGCGTCGCCCGACGCAGTCGCGACGAAGAAGGCAGTACCGCCCTGCCCTTCGATTTCTTGCGCACGCGAAAAGAGCGCATCGGTGGCGACACCGATTTCCTGCATCAGCTTCCCATTGCCGACATGCACGGTCGCGCCGCCGGTGTGCGCGATCAGACCGCGACCGGGTTTTGCATCGAAGCTTTCGAGCGACGTGAGCGCCAGCCCGTCTTCTTTAGCACGAGCGACGATCGCGCGCCCCAGCGCGTGTTCGCTGCCCTGCTCCGCGGATGCAGCGAGGCGCAGCAACGCAGTCGCATCGCCGTCGAGCGCGACGATCTCCGAGACGACGGGGCGGCCTTTTGTCAACGTGCCGGTCTTGTCGAAGACGATGGTCTGGATTTTTCGCGCCAGATCGAGCGCCGAGGCGTCCTTGACGAGAATGCCGGAGCGCGCGCCGGCGCCCATGCCGACAGCGACAGCCGCAGGCGTCGCAAGCCCGAGCGCGCAGGGGCAGGAGACGACGAGCAGGCTAATGGCGTTGATGAGAGCCGTCTCGAAGGCAGCGCCGGCAAGGGTCCAGCCGACGAAGGTCGCAACGCTGAACGCGACGACAGCCGGCACGAAGACGGAGGCGACCTTATCGACAGCGCGCTGGATCGGCGCCTTTGAGGATTGCGCGCGCTCGACCAGCCGGATTATCCGCGACAGGCGCGACGCCGAGCCAACCGTAGTCGCCCGGATTTCCAGGCGGCCGACGCCATTGACCGCGCCGCCCGCAACGTCGTCGCCGACGCTTCTGGCCACCGGCTGCGACTCCCCGGTCAGCATGGCCTCGTCAATCTCGCTCGCGCCGGAGACGACCACCCCGTCGCAGGGAATGCGCTCGCCCGGCCGCACGACGACGATATCGCCGGCTTTCACGGCGTCGACTCCCGACTCCGTCTCGACGCCGTCCTTCAGGATGCGCGCGATCGGCGGTCGGAGCGAGGCGAGCGCGGCGACCGCGCCGCCGGTGGCGCGGCGCGCGCGCGCCTCAAGGTATTTGCCGAGCTGAACAAACGCGATGACGAGCGACGCCGCCTCGAATGTCAGGTGATGTGCGTGGCCTTCGCTCAACCGCCAGAGCGCGAGCGCAAATGCCGCCGTCGAGCCTAACGAAACGAGCACGTCCATGTTCGCAGCGCCGGCGCGCAGCGCCTTGTAGGCGCCAATGTGGAAACGCGCGCCCGCGACGAAGAACACCGGCGTCGCCAGCGCAAACTGCGCCCAGGCGGGCAGCAGCGGCGCGCCGGTCGCGATCTCCTCGATCATGTTGGCGATGAAGGGGAGCGAAAGAACAAGCGCGCCGACGAGAATCCTGAATTCGCGGCGATCCTCGCCACGCTGCGGCGCAGCGCCGTCGCCGGCGCGCGGGGTGGCGTCGAAACCGGCGGCTTCGACCGCGGCCACGAGATCGGCCGTCGTCGCAAGCCCCGAGGCGATCGAAATGTCGGCCGTTTCCGCCGGCAGGCTGACGCGCGCCGACAGCACGCCGGGCGTCGCATTGAGAGTCTTCTCCAGCCGCGCGACACAGGCCGCGCAGGTCATGCCGGAAATGTCGAGCACGACTTCTTCCCGCGGCACGTCGTAGCCAGCCGCCTCCACCGCCGCGACAAGCGCGGCGGGCGTCGCCTTGTCGGTGGCGGCGACACGGGCCGTCATGGCGCTGAGATTGACCGCGGCGCTGGTGACGCCGGGGACGGCGGCGAGCGCCTTCTCGACCCGCAGCGAGCAGGACGCGCAGGTCATCCCGTCGACCGGGAATATATATTCCTGGGCCGGCTCCCTGGCGGCGACGCTATCCAGCATACCGGTTTCCTCCGACCTCGATTGAGATCACCTTTGGAAGTCTTGACCTTCCAACGATGGGAAGGTCAAGATGAGAACCTGCGGCGCGACGGCGCGGGCGGCCGTTTGGCGCCATCGGCGAGATCGTCGAGGATCGGGCAGTCCGGCCGATCGTCGCCGTGACAATGAAGCGCAAGATGTTCGAGCGTGCGGCGCATCGACTCGAGCGCCTCAATCCTCGCCTGAAGCGCGGCGATATGGCCCTGCGCCAGCCGTTTCACGTCCGCGCTCGACCGGCCCGCGTCGCGCCAGAGTTCGAGCAGCTTTGCAATGTCCTCGACGGAGAAGCCCAGATCGCGGGCGCGGCGGACGAAGCGCAGCGTCTGGATATCGTGCTCGTCGTAGTAGCGATAACCGGCTGAGCTGCGCCGGGCGCGCCCTATCAACCCGATGCCTTCATAGTAACGAATCATCTTGGCCGAAACCCCGGAGGCGCTGGCCGCCCTGCCGATCGAATGATCCATTCCACCCCCTGCCGCGCTTTCGCTTGAGCCGTCGGTGCGCGCCGCGCTATATGTAAAGAAAAAATTCAGGGGAAACAGTCAGGGAACCAAAGTTGGCTCAGGGAATCGCGCGAACCTATCGCTGCGGCGTGCGCTGCGCCACGTGGCCAGAGCTCGATGCCGACCCTGCGCTTGCGTTCGCCGCGGCGCATTGCAGTGGAGCGGCGACCGGGCTCTTGCTGGTGTTTGCCGCGGCTGCGGCCGACCCGCATGCGATCGCCGCCGCCATCCACGCGCATTTTCCTGGCGCCCCGCACATCGCCTGTTCGACGGCGGGCGAAATCGGACCGAATGGCTATACAGAGAATTCGATCGTCGTGGTCGCGTTGCCTGCCGAAGGCTTCCACGTCTCGACGCTCGCTATCGAAGATCTGTCATCGATCGAGTTCGCTGATATCGTACGCCGTGTCGAGCGACTGCGCGTCGATCACGACGCCAGGCCGCCTCAGGGTTTCGAGCACGCCGGCGCCTTCGCGCTATCCTTCATCGACGGGCTCTCGCGGCGCGAGGAATTGTTCATTTCGGCGATCCATCGCGCGCTCGACGGCATGCCGGTGCTGGGTGGTTCGACCGGCGACGATCTCGCATTCGAGCGCACATGGTGCGTGGCGGACGGTCGCGTACTGATCGACGCCGGCGTGCTCGCTCTCGTGCGGACCAAGAATCTGTTCAGCGCCTTCCGGCACGACAATTTCGAGCCGACCGAAGTGCGGCTCGTCGTTACCGACTGCGATCAGGAAGAACGCAAGGTGCGGGAACTCAACGCATCGCCAGCGGCGCGCGAATATGCCGATTGCATCGGCGTCGACCCGGCGCAACTCGATTCCATGAGCTTCGCTTCGCATCCGGTCGTCGTGAAGGTCGGAGGCGAATATTACTGCCGCTCGATCGGGCATGCGAATCCCGATGGTTCGTTGACATTTTTCTGCGCTGTGGAAACGGGCGTGGTGCTGACCGTGTCGCGCTCCCGCCATCTCGTCGAAAGCGCAAAGGCTGCGTTCAATTCGGTCGTCAGCGAAATCGGGGGCGCGGACTTCGTGCTCGGATTCGATTGCGCCCTGCGACGGCTGGACGCCGAAAACCGGCAGATGAAACGCGAATTGTCCGATGTCTATCATGAGTTCGGCGTTATCGGCTTCAACACCTACGGCGAACAATTCGGCTCGATGCACCTCAACCAGACATTCACGGGGCTGGCGATCGGAGCGCGCACGTGCTGAGAGACGATCCCGGCCTGATCGAAGCCGACATCATGGGTCGGCCGGTCAAGGCGACGCCGATCGAGATCGTGCAGCGACTGACCCGCATCAATGCGGCGCTGGTGGAGCGTCTCGAAAACCGCATCGATCAGCAGGCGAGCGCCTATTCGCTCTTTCAAACCGCGATCGGCCTCGAAGCGCAGGTGCGCCAGCGCACCGCCGAACTGAAGACCGCGCTCGTCGATCTCGAAAGCTCCAACGCCGCCCTCGTGCATGCGAAAGAAACGGCGGAAAAGGCGAATTCGTCCAAGACGCGGTTTCTTGCCGCCGCCGGACACGATCTGCTGCAACCGCTTTATGCAGCGCAACTGTCGATCTCGACGCTTGCGGAGATGCAGGCGTCGCCGGACAGCGCCGCACTCTGCCGTCAGATCGACCGGGCGCTCGTGACAATCGAGGCCTACCTTCGCTCCATCCTCGACATATCGAAGCTCGACGCCGGCGTGGTGACGCCGGAGATTCAGAGCGTGCCGCTCACCGACGTATTTCAGGCTCTAGATTCCGATTTCCGACCGATCGTCGACCGCAAGAAACTGAAACTGCGATTTCGCCACACGCCGCTTGTCGTCGCCAGCGACGCGATCCTGCTGCGGCGCGTGCTGCAAAATCTCGTCTCGAACGCGGCGCGCTACACAAACGCAGGCGGCGTGCTGATCGGCGCGCGGCGGCGCGGCGATTTCGTGCGGATTGAGGTGACGGACACGGGGATCGGGATTGATCCGAGTGAGATCGACCGCATATTCGAGGAATTCCACCGCTCTCCGTCGCCCGCGCACGCCCAGAACGGCGAAGGACTGGGGCTTGGACTCTCGATCGTTCAGCGCATGACGCTGGCGCTCGATCACCGGATCGAGGTCCGTTCGCGGCCGGGGCGCGGGTCGCGCTTCACAGTGGTCGCGCCGCTTGCAGCGATTGATTGTCCGCGCGCCGCCGATTTCGTGCTGGTGGAAAACTGGGCGCGCGCCAGCGATCTCACGGGCCGCAGAATCCTGCTCGTCGAAAACGATCCCGACGTGCTAGAGGCGACGCGCTGGCTTCTCGTGCAATGGGGCGCCGACGTGATCGCCGCGCAGAACATCGCCGCCATCCGCGACAAGTTCGACGGCGCACTCCCCCTCGATGCGATCATCGCCGACTATCACCTTGATCGCGACGAGAGCGGCTTGCAGGCGATCGCGCTCGCCCGGACGCTGGCGCGCGCGGAGATTCCGAGCGTCGTGGTGACGGCGGACCAAGGCGTGGAAGCGATCGAACTGGCGCGCGCGGCAGGCTACGAAGTCTTGCGCAAGCCGGTCAAACCCGCGCAGTTGCGCGCTGTGCTGACACATCTATTATAATACATCCTCGTTGTCCTGCGACGCCGGAGATGGCGCTCCGCGAAGCGTACAGGCCAAAATTCCATGCGTATTCTACTGACAGCGTTGGCGTCGCGGATCATCGAGCATGGTCATCTCGAAATCGAATTTGCGGACGGGACGATCCAGACGTTCGGCGACGGATCCGGCCAACGGATCGCAGTGCGCTTCTCTGATCGCCGCGGCCCGCTCGATCTCGTTCTCAATCCGGAACTGGCCCTCGGCGAATTGTTCATGGATGGCCGCCTGGAGATGGCGGAAGGTTCGATTTACGACTTCCTTTCGCTTGTTTCCGCCAACGCCGTGCGCCGCAAGCCCCCGGCCCTGATGAAAGCGATCCGTATCGCGCGCGACGCGAAGAATGCGCTGCTCGTGCGCAACGGTCGACGCCGCGCGCTCGCGAATTCCGCGCATCACTACGATCTCGATGGGCGCCTCTACGACCTGTTTCTCGACGATGACAGGCAATACACCTGCGCCTATTTCGAACGACCCGACATGAGTCTCGACGAGGCGCAACTGGCCAAAAAGCGGCACATCGCAGCCAAGCTGATTGTCGAGCCCGGCCATCGCGCGCTCGACATCGGGTGCGGCTGGGGCGGCATGGCGCTTTACCTCGCTCGCGTTTGCGGGGCCGAGGTGGTCGGCGTCTCGCTGTCGAAGGAGCAATTGTCTGTCGCGCGCGAACGCGCGCAGAAAGGCGGACTGGCGGGGCGCATCAGCTTTCGACTCGAAGATTATCGCGACACGCAAGGCGTGTTCGACCGCATCGTCTCGGTCGGCATGCTCGAGGCGGTGGGGCCCGCGCAACTCGGCGTCTATTTCGCCAAGGTGGCAAGCCTCCTGGACTCCGACGGCGTCGCTCTGATCCACACGATCGGAAAGGTGGACGGACCGGGCGCCGCCAATCCATGGCTGACCAAGTACATATTCCCAGGCGGCTATGTGCCGTCCATGTCGGAACTGGCCGCAGCGATCGAGGCGTCGGGCCTATACCTTGTCGATGTCGAAGTCCTGCGGATGCACTATGCGGAAACCCTGAAGGCGTGGCGTGAGCGGTTCCTCGCACGGCGCGACGAGGCGAAGGCGCTTTACGACGAACGCTTCTGCCGCATGTGGGAGTTCTACCTCGCGCTATGCGAAGTCGCCTTCCGTGTCGATGGCGAATGCGTGTTTCAGGTTCTGCTCGCCAAACAGCACGACACTGTTCCAATCACACGCGATTACATCGCCGAGCGCGAACAGACGCTGCGCGGACCCTGACCTCACGGCATGGGATGCCCCAGTTCCCCGGGCCGGCGCAGCGCGCGCATCGCCAACAGAGGCAGCCGCCAGCGTTTGGCGGAAGGTCGATTCTCCTCACTTCCTCCCGGTCAGGCTGTCGAAATCGAGTCCTGACGCCTCGATCACCGCCTGCGTGCGCGAGGCGACATTGAGCTTGCGCAAGACCTCAGACACGTGAGCCTTGACCGTCGTCTCGCCGACATCGAGTTCATAGGCGATTTGTTTGTTCAGCAGTCCCTGCCTGAGCATGCCGAGAACACGCAGTTGCTGCGGCGTCAGGGTCGCCAGCCGCTCGGCGAAATCCAGCTTCTTCGCTTTCGCCGATTTGTCCGGGGCGGTCGGCGCGTAACCCGCCGGCACGAATACCTCGCCGTTCATCACCTTGCGGATGGCGTCGGTCAGTTCGGCCTTCTTGATCGATTTCGGAATGAACCCGCTGATCCCGCAATTCATCGCCTCGTTGACGATGCGCGGATCCTCAAGCCCGGACACGACAACGAGCGGCAGACCAGGGAAGCGCGCACGCACTTTCAGAACGCCCTCGAACCCCTTGACCGAAGGCATGGAGAGATCGATCAAGGCCAGATCGAACGCAGGTCGCCGCTCGATCTGCGCAATTGCCTCGTCGATCGAGGAGGCCTCGACGACTTCGGCCTGCGGATAGGCCGTGCGCACGGCGCTGTGCAGCGCCTCGCGAAACAAGGGATGATCGTCGACGACCAGAAAGCGGTCCATCATGTCGATCCGCTGCGCTACAATGGCGCGTCGATGCGAAAGCGGACAACGGGCAAGCCAGATCGGGCTCCGGCTTGCCTCGCTGCGCTCGCTGTCGCGGCCAGGCCGGACTTCCGCCCGGCCGCCCAATCCGCTCAGGCAGCCGCCACCGCGCGCTTCGCCATCACGCCGATCAGATGAGCGCGATATTCGGCCGAGCCGTGGATGTCGCCGTTGAGACCGCTTGCAGGTATCGTCAAGCCGTCGAGCGCGCTCGCCGAGAAGTTTGACGCGAGTTTCGATTCCGCGTCGGTCCAGCGGAACACGCCGTCCGACCCGGCGCCCGTCACTGCGACGCGCACCTGAGCGCCCCGCCTTGCGACTGCGACGCCGACGAGCGCATAGCGCGACGCCGGATTGCGGAACTTCGCGTAGCTGAACTTGTCAGCGTGCGGAAACTCGATCGCAGTGATGAGTTCCCCGTCTTCCAGCGCAGTCGTAAACAGACCCTGGAAGAAGTCGTCGGCGGCGATGCGGCGGCGATCGGTGACGATGGTCGCGCCGAGCGCGAGACAGGCCGCCGGATAGTCCGCGACAGGATCATTGTTGGCGACGGAGCCGCCGATCGTGCCGCGATGACGGACCTGCGGATCGCCGATGCCGCCGGCGAGCGCGGCAAGGCCTGGAACAGCCCTGCGTACGACGTCGGACGCCTCGACCTCGGCATGGCGGCTCATGGCCTTGATGGTCAGCACCGAACCGTTGTCCGAAATTCCCTTCAGCTCTGCGACCTTGTTGAGATCGACGAGATGGCCGGGCTGGGCGAGTCGCTGCTTCATCGTGGGGATGAGCGTGTGGCCGCCGGCGAGGAACTTGCCCTCGCCGACCGACTTCACGGCGTCGGCGACGCTGGTCGCCGCATGATGAGTGAAAGCATACATGGGCGTTCCTCCTATTCCGCGGCCAGTTTGTGAGCGGCGACCTGAGCGGCCTTCCACACTTTTTCGGGCGTCGCAGGCATGCTGATGTTCTCGCTGCCAAGAGCGTTGGTGATCGCGTTGATGACCGCTGGCGGCGCGGCGATCGCGCCGGCTTCGCCGCATCCCTTGATCCCTAGCGGGTTGGACGGGCAGGCGGTGACGGTCATGCCGACATTGTAGGACGGCAAATCGTGCGCGCGCGGCATGGCGTAATCCATGAAGCTCGCGGTGATGAGCTGACCGCCCTGATCGTAAACAGCGCCTTCCAGCAGCGCCTGGCCGATGCCCTGCGCGATGCCGCCATGCACCTGCCCCTCGACGATCATCGGATTGATGACGTTGCCGAAGTCATCGACCGCGGTCCAGCGGTCGATCGTGACGACGCCGGTCGCCGGATCGATTTCGAGTTCGCAGATGTGGACGCCAGCCGGGAAGGTGAAATTGGTCGGATCCCAGAAGGCGCCTTCTTTCAGGCCCGGCTCCAGTTCCTGGCCGTTGAACTTGTGCGCGATATACGCATTGAGCGCGATCGTGCCGAAGTCGGCGGCCTTGTCCGTTCCCTTCACGGTGAACTTGCCGTCCTTGAACTCGATGTCGCCTTCCGAGGCTTCGAGAACATGGGCGGCGACCTTCTTCGCCTTGGCCTCGATCTTGTCGAGCGCCTTGACGATGGCGGACATGCCGACGGCGCCGGAGCGCGAGCCATAGGTGCCCATGCCCATCTGCACCTTGTCGGTATCGCCATGCACGATCGATACGTTGTCGATCGGTATGCCCAGCCGATCGGACACAAGCTGCGCAAAGGTGGTCTCGTGGCCCTGGCCGTGTGAGTGCGAACCGGTCAGAACCTCAACCGTTCCGATCGGATTGACGCGCACTTCCGCCGATTCCCACAAGCCGACGCCGGCGCCGAGCGAGCCGACGGCCGCCGACGGCGCGATGCCGCAAGCTTCGATGTAAGCCGAATAGCCCATGCCGCGCAGCTTGCCCTTCGACGCGCTCGCCGCCTTGCGGGCCGCGAAACCAGCAACGTCGTGCATCTGTTGCGCTTTCGTGAGCGCCGCGTCGTAATCGCCTGCGTCGTAGGCCATGATCACCGGCGTCTGGTGCGGGAAGACCGTGACGAAATTCCTGCGACGGAAATCCGCCGGATCCATTCCGATCTCGCGCGCGGCGACCTCCACCAGGCGTTCGATCACAAAGGTGGCTTCCGGACGGCCGGCGCCGCGATAGGCGTCGACAGGCGCGGTGTTGGTGTAAACCGCTTCCACCTCCGCGTAGACAGCCGGGATGTTGTATTGCCCCGACAGCAGCGGCGCATAGAGATAGGTCGGCACCGACGAGGCGAAGGTCGAGAGATAGGCGCCCATGTTGGCGCGCGTCTTCACGCGCACGCCAAGAATCTTGCCGTTTTCCCCGAGCGCCATTTCGGCGTGGGTGACGTGATCGCGCCCGTGCGCATCCGACAGGAACGCCTCGGTCCGGTCGCTCGTCCATTTCACAGGGCGGCGCACCTTGCGCGAGGCCCAGACGCAGATGGTTTCTTCGGCGTAGATGAAAATCTTTGAGCCGAAGCCGCCGCCGACATCCGGAGCGATCACGCGCAGCTTGTTTTCCGGCGCAAGGCCGATGAAGGCCGAGAGCACCAGACGCGCGACATGCGGGTTCTGGCTGGTCGTGTAGAGCGTGAGCGAATCCGCGCCGAAATCGTATTCGCCGACGGCCGCGCGCGGCTCCATCGGATTCGGCACGAGGCGGTTGTTGACGATGTCGAGCTTCGTCACATGCTTTGCATTGGCGAAAGCCGCGTCGGCTGCGGCCTTGTCGCCGAGGTGCCAGTCATAGACGCTGTTGTCGGGCGCAACGTCGTGGATCGCGGTCGCTCCGGCCTTGCGTGCGGCGGCCATGTCGGCGGCGGCAGGCAGCACGTCATAATCGACAACGATCTTTTCCGAAGCGTCGCGCGCCTGCGCCAATGTGTCGGCGATGACGACGGCGACATGATCGCCGACGTAGCGCACCTTGCCATCCGCGAGCGCGGGATGGGCGCCGGCCTTCATCGGCGTTCCGTCCTTGGAATGGATCATCCAACCGCAGATGAGGCCGCCGACCTTGTCGGCAGCGACGTCCGCGCCGGTGTAGATCGCCACCACGCCGGGCGATTTCATCGCTTCGGCTGTGTCGATGCGCCTGATCGTCGCGTGGGCGTGCGGCGAGCGCAGGAAATAGGCGTGGGCCTGGCCGGGGCGGTCGATATCGTCGACATAGCGGCCATTGCCGGTGATGAAGCGGAAATCCTCTTTGCGGCGCGCGGGGGCGCCAATGCCTGT
>JAJXWB010000051.1 GCA_021781815.1 Pseudomonadota bacterium
TTAACGCCCTATTGACGATAGCCCCGATCGCCTGCCTCTCGTCCCCATTTGTGGCGGGGCGAAGGCGGCGGCGCGCAGCCGAAACTTCGACCAACAGCTCATTGACAGGAGAACCTGCCCCTCGCTAATCACGCCGGGCTCGACTGTATCCATCAGAATACCGGGCTCTGGCAGGCGGCCGAAAAGTCATCGGCGCGACGGCGCCGCTTCTTGCATAGCAGGCCGCGACGCCCGGCTTCCGTCGTCATGCGCCGTTGGGAGCGGCGCATGTCAAACGTCGTTTCACAGGCAGGCCCCATGACCGCCCGGCGTGCTTTCCGTCCCGATCTTCCGCCGCTCGGGCGGGCGCGCGTGTCTGGCGTTTACGCGGCTGGCGCGGTGCGCGCGGCGTGCGCGATGGGCGCGAATCTGGCGGAACTCGGCAAATCGTGCGGATTGGGCGATCTGGCCGGGAAATTACCCGAATCAATCCCCGTCGCAAATTACCTCGCGTTGCTGCAATCAGCGGCCGAGCAATTGGCCGATCCGCTGTTCGGTCTGCGCGCCGGCCAATATATGCGCATCACCGATGCGGCCGGGTACAGCTTCGTTCTGCTGACGTGCGAGAATTTTCGGGCGGTGGCGGAGCAGACGATTCGATTCGAAGGTCTGTCGCACGATCTCGGGCGCACGGAAATGCTCGATTCGGACGGCGTCGCCAGCATCCGCTGGCATTCGCCCTGGCTCGACCTGCCAGGCGGGCGTCATCTCGCGGAGAGCGTGGTCGCCGATATTCGCTCGTCCTGCGACTGGCAGGCCGGGTTCACCGTGCCGCTCGCCGGCATCTCGTTCACACACGCCTGTCCGGCGGGCGTCGCCCCTGAAGAATATGAACGGGTGCTTTCGGCGCCGGTCCGCTTCGAAACCGAATTCAATGAAGGACGGTTTGCGTCGGCGCTGCTCGACGCGCCGCTTCCGAACGCCGATGTCTCGCTTTTCCCCATTGTCGCGGAAGTCGCCAGTCGCCGCCTCGCCGCGCTGCGGATGGCCTCGGGCGCCCCTATGGCCATCGAGCAAATTCGAAGACATATTGGCGTCCAGATCGCAAAGGGGCGCATCGCCCTGCCCGATGTCGCCGCCGCCGCAGGGCTGCCCCCGCGCACGTTGCAGCGCAGGCTTGCGACGAAGAACGTCAGCTTTTCGGAACTGCTCGACGATGTCCGGCGCGATCTCGCACGGCAATATTTGCTCGACCCTTCGATATCCCTGACCGAGGTTGGTTTCCTGCTGGGGTATTCCGAACAAAGCACGTTCAATCACGCTTTTCGCAAGTGGTTCGGCGTATCGCCGACGGTCTGGCGGCGGAGCCGCCTCCCGACGGACAAACCCTGTCGCGACAGGACTTGAGTCAGCGGGGCCCTTGCCAAGGCTGACGGCGGATTTCGCCCGAAACTGTGCTATCACGCGTCCGCCATGCAAGCCCCTCGTCCCCCCTCCATCCTGGAGCCGCTCATGATTGCGGCGCGGCGCGCGGGAGTTCGGGCGCTCGATCTCATCTATCCACCCATCTGTCTCGCCTGCCGGCGCGCGACCGCAGGGCATTTCGCGCTGTGCCCGGCCTGCTGGGCGCAGATGCGATTCATCGAGCGGCCCTATTGCGAAAAGCTCGGGACGCCGTTCGACGTCGATCTGGGCCAGCCGGGCCTGCTGTCGCCGGACGCCATCGCCAATCCCCCGGTCTTTGCGCGCGCGCGTTCCGTGGTCCGGTTCGACGATGGACCGGCGCAGCGGATCGTGCACCGGCTCAAATATTACGATCGGCTGGAAACCGCCCGGCCGCTCGGGCAATGGATGGCGCGGTCGGGCGCCGAACTCCTGGACGATGCGGACATCCTCGTTCCCGTTCCGATGCATCGCCTGCGTCTGATCGGGCGGCGCCACAACCAGGCGGCGGCGCTGGCGCAGGCCGTCTCGCAAGCGACCGGCGTCCCGGCGGCCATGACCGCGCTGGCCCGCGTGAAGCCGACGCCGCCGCAGGTCGGGCTGAGCCGCGCGCAGCGCGCCGCCAACATGCAGGGCGCCTTCCGGGCGCGGGAGGAGGGCAGGCTCGACATTCTCGACCGCCGGGTCGTTCTGGTCGATGACGTGATGACCTCCGGCGCGACGGCCAATTCGGCGGCCCGCGCCCTGCTGCGTGGCGGCGCCAGGCGCGTGGATGTCCTGACTTTCGCACGGGTTGTGACCGGGGCGTGACATCACATATAAGCAGTTCCGAAGGATAAAGCCCCGATGCAGCCTATCGTCATCTACACCAAAAGCTCGTGTCCCTATTGCCACGCCGCCAAGGATCTCCTGCGCCAGAAGGGCGCGGCGTTCGAGGAAATTTCGGTTGATGGCGACCGCGCCGCCCAGGCCGCGATGGCCGCCCGCGCCGGCGGTCAGTCCACCGTGCCCCAGATATTCATCGGACCGCAGCACGTCGGAGGCTGCGACGACATCTACGCGCTGGATTCCGAGGGCAGGCTCGACCCGCTGCTCGAAGGCTGATGCGATGATCCGCTACGCGCTCGTCTGCGACGGGGCTCACGAATTCGAGAGCTGGTTTGCCGGCGCCGCCGCTTATGAGCAGCAGATCAAACGGGGAATGGTGACCTGCCCGGTCTGCAATTCGGCGAAGGTGTCGAAGGCGATCATGGCGCCGAACGTGGCGCGCAAGGACCGTGAGGCGCAGGTCGAGCCGCCGATCCCGGCGACGCAGCAGGTCGCCCTGATCGACGAGAAAATGCAGGCGCTGCGCGCGATGATGCGGGAAATGCGCGCAAAGATTCTCGAATCGACGACGGACGTTGGCGACGCCTTTCCCGAAGAGGCCCGCAAGATTCACGACGGCGAAGCTGAAGCGCGCCCGATCCGCGGCGAAGCGAGCTGGGACGAGGCGCGCGCGCTGAGCGAAGAGGGGATCGAGATCTTGCCGATCCCGATGCTGCCGGACGAGCGGAACTGACCGCCGAATTTACGTCGTCGGCTTCTGCGCCGCCATCATGTAGTTGACGCCGCAATCGTCCGAGGTTCGCCACTCGTCGAACAGCGGATTGTAGACGACGCCCGTGCGGTCGTAGATTTCAAGACCGGACGCGCGCAGATCGGTAGCCAGTTCCTGCGGCGTCACGAATTTCTCCCAATCGTGGGTGCCGGGTTTGACCCAGCGCAGGACATATTCTGCGCCGACGATGGCGAGCGCATATGACTTCAGCGTGCGATTGAGCGTCGCGGCGAACAGGAAACCGCCGGGTTTGACCATGCTGGCGGCGGTTGCGACGAAGGCGCTGCGGTCGTGGACGTGCTCGACCACTTCCATGATCAGCACGGCGTCGAACGCGGCGCCGGTCGCCGCGAGATCCTCGGCTGTCGTCGCGCGATAATCGATAGCAAGGCCGCAATCCCCCGCATGGCTGCGCGCGACATCGATATTGGCCGGCGCCGGATCGATGGAGGTCATTGTCGCGCCGAGCCCCGCCAGCGGCTCCGACAGGATGCCCGCGCCGCAGCCGATATCGAGAATCGACAGATTTTCCAGCGACTTCTCAGATCCGTCCGCGGTCTTCGCCGCCTCGGCGAGAATGTCCCGGATATAGCCGACACGGGTCGGGTTCAGCTTGTGCAGCGCCCGCATCGGTCCCCACAAATCCCACCATTCCTGGCCGAGCGCGTTGAACCGGGCGACATCGGCCGGATCGACGCTCGCGCTGTGGGGGGCGGTCTGCGACATCACTACCTCGTTTCTGAACGGCGCCGCCCGCGCAATTGACAGGCGCCGGCGGCGTCGTATCTATACGCCGCCTTCGGACAGGGCGCGAGGTCCGATCTTCTCGCGCCCGCGCTTTCCGCAAGGCTCGCAAGCCTTGGGAGCATCATGTCCGAATTGGCAGGATCAGGGACGGCCAAGCCACGCCTGGTGATGAAGTTCGGCGGCACGTCGGTCGCCAATGTCGAACGCATCCGCAATGTCGCCCGGCATGTGAAACGTGAGGTCGACGCCGGCCATGACGTGGCCGTCGTTGTGTCCGCCATGTCCGGCAAGACCAACGAACTCGTCGCCTGGTGCAAGGAGGCGTCCGTCCTGCACGATGCGCGCGAGTACGATGCCGTGGTCGCCTCGGGCGAGCAGGTGACGTCCGGCCTGCTGGCGATCGCGCTGCAGAACATGGGCGTCCAGGCGCGGTCCTGGCAGGGCTGGCAGATACCGATCCTCACCGATCAGGCTCACGGCTCCGCGCGCATCGAGGGCATCGACGGCGCCGAGATCGTCAAGCGGTTCGCCGAGCGCAAGGAGGTCGCGGTCGTCGCAGGCTTCCAGGGGCTGCACAGGGCCACCGGCCGGATCACGACGCTCGGACGGGGCGGGTCGGACACGAGCGCTGTCGCGATCGCGGCCGCCATCGGCGCGGCGCGTTGCGACATCTATACCGACGTCGACGGCGTCTACACGACCGATCCGCGAATCGTGCCGAAGGCGAAGCGACTCGAGAAGGTCGCCTTCGAGGAAATGCTCGAAATGGCGTCGCTTGGCGCGAAAGTCCTGCAGGTCCGCTCGGTCGAGGTGGCGATGGTGCACAAGGTTCCGACCTACGTGCGCTCCTCTTTCGACGATCCCGAAAATCCCCAGTCCGGCACGCTGATCTGCGCCGAGGAGGACATTATGGAAGCCCAGGTTGTCACCGGCATCGCGTTTTCCCGCGACGAGGCGCAGATCACGCTCCGGCGCGTCGCCGACAAGCCGGGCGTGGCGGCGGCGATCTTCGTGCCGCTGGCCGACGCCAACATCAATGTCGACATGATCATCCAGGTCGTCTCGGATGACGCGGCGACCACCGACATTACCTTCACCGTGCCGTCCGCGGACTACGAGCGCGCGCGCGCTCAGCTTGAAAAGGCCAAGGAAACCCTCGGCTTCGCCTCGATCACCGGCGCAACCGACGTGGTCAAGGTCTCGGCCATCGGCATTGGCATGCGCAGCCATGCCGGCGTCGCCGCCCGGGCCTTCAAGGCCCTGTCGGAAAAGGGCATCAACATCCGCGCGATCACCACCAGTGAAATCAAGTTCTCGGTGCTGATCGACGCCGCCTATACGGAACTTGCGGTCCGCACGCTGCATTCGCTGTACGGCCTCGACAAAGCCTGACGCGCGCGGCGAATCGGCTTCGACGTTCACGCGGTTTGTGGGCTCCGCGATGGCGGCCCGCCGAATCTGGCCGTAACAGATCAGACAAGCCGGCCCGACCTGCCGCGGCTTCCGGCCACGCAGCGGCCGGCTGCGCCGCAGGACGACCGCAGCCGCGGCGCAGCCATGAGGCGGTCGCAGTCCGTCTCGCTTGCTCCCGGCATATCGCGTAACTATACGAACTGTTGAATCGCGGCGGCGCTCGCGGTCGCGGATTCGCGCGCGGGCTTCGGGAGGCGGCGGGGCATGGCCTTTTCGGCCGGAATGGACACGATCTGATGCGCAGCGCGCTTGGCGGCCCTCGCCTTTTGCTGCGCCGGCTGCGCGAAGTCATGGCGGAGCCGGTGAGCCCGCAGGCGCGGCTCGACAAGATCGTCATTCATATCGCCGCCAACATGGTCGCCGAGGTCTGCTCGGTCTACGTGCTGCGCGCCGACGGCCGGCTTGAACTCTACGCGACCGAAGGTCTCAACCGCGAGGCGGTCCATCTGACGACCATGCGGACCGGCGAAGGGCTCGTCGGCCTGATCGCCAAGAGCGCGGAGCCGCTGGCGCTTGCCGACGCCCAAGCGCATCCGGCCTTCTCGTACAAGCCGGAGACCGGCGAGGAAATCTACCATTCCTTCCTCGGCGTGCCGGTGTTGCGCGGCGGCAATACCCTCGGCGTGCTTGTCGTTCAGAATCGGGCGCGGCGCATTTATTCCGACGAGGAGATCGAGGCGCTTCAAACCGTCTCGATGCTGCTGGCGGAGATGATTGCGTCCGGCGAGTTGCAGGCGCTCGCCCGGCCGGGCGACGAAACGGCGCTGAAGCGCCCGCTGGCGCTCAAGGGCGTCGCCCTCGCCGACGGCGTCGGCCTGGGCCATGTCGTGCTGCATGAGCCGCGTGTCGTCATCAAGCAACTTGTCGCCGAGGATATGGCCTCGGAAATGCGCCGCCTCGAAGAGGCGATCCAGGCGCTGCGCGACGAGATCGATACGCTGATCGCCCGCGGCGACCGGCTGGGCGCCGGCGAGCATCGCGAGGTGCTGGAGACGGTGCGGGTCTTCGCCAACGATCGCGGCTGGATGCGGCGTCTCGCCGAAGCGATCCAGACGGGCCTCACCGCAGAGGCGGCGGTCGAGCGCGTTCAGAACGACACGCGCGCGAAATTGCAGCGCCAGACCGACCCCTATCTGCGCGAGCGGCTGCACGACCTCGACGATCTCGCCAATCGCCTGCTGCACAAACTGACAGGCGAATCCTACGTCACTGCGCGCGAAATCCTGCCGGACAACGCCATCCTGGTCGCCCGCTCGATGGGCCCGGCGGCGCTGCTCGACTACCCGCGGGCCAAGTTGCGCGGCCTCGTGCTGGAGCAAGGCGGGGCGTCAAGCCATGTCGCGATCGTCGCCCGCGCGATCGGCATTCCCGCAATCGGCGACGTCGCCAACATCACCGACCTCGTCGAGGCCGGCGACCCGATGATCGTCGATGGTTCGGCGGGCGAGGCGCAGGTGCGTCCACAGCCGGATGTAGAGGCGGCCTATGCCGAGAAGGCGCGGCTGCGCGCGCGGCGGCAGGAGCAGTACCGGAAGCTGCGCGACACGCCGGCGATCACGAAGGACGGCCTCGAAGTCAAGCTGCACATGAACGCCGGACTCGTCATCGACGTGCAGCACCTCGCCGAGACCGGCGCCGCCTCGATCGGCCTGTTCCGCACGGAACTGCAGTTCATGCTGGCGGCGCGCTTTCCTCGCGCAAGCGAGCAGGAGGCGCTTTACAAAACCGTGCTCGACGCCGTGCCCGACCGGCCCGTGACCTTCCGCACGCTCGACATAGGCAGCGACAAGGTGCTGCCTTACATGGACAAGGTCGAGGAGGAGAACCCGGCTCTCGGCTGGCGCGCGATCCGCATCGGCCTCGACCGGCCAGGCCTGCTGCGCCAGCAGTTGCGTGCGATGCTGCGCGCTGGCGGCGGTCGCGAATTGCGGGTCATGTTTCCGATGGTGGCGACGATCGGCGAGTTCGAGGCGGCGCGCGACATTGCGATGCGTGAAGTCGCCTATCTCAAGAGGCACGGCTACGACACGCCCGAACCGCTGCGCCTCGGCGTGATGGTGGAGGTGCCTTCGCTGCTGTGGGAACTCGGACCGCTCTGCGCGCGGGCTGATTTCCTCTCGGTCGGCTCGAACGATCTCATTCAGTATCTTTTCGCCGCCGATCGCGACAACAAGCGCGTCGCAAGCCGGTTCGACCCACTGTCGCCGCCCGCGCTGCGGGCCTTGCGCGCGATTGCCGAAGCTGGCGCGCTGACCGGCACGCCGGTGACGCTCTGCGGCGAGATGGGCGGCAAGCCGCTCGATGCGCTGGCGCTAGCTGCGATCGGCTATCGCTCGCTCTCGATGTCCCCGGCTTCGATCGGCCCGGTGAAGGCGATGCTACTTGCCGCCGACCTCAGAGAGACCAGCGCGTTCCTGCAGCCGATGATCGACCAGGGCGACGATCGTCAGCCGCTGCGCGATCAGTTGCGCGCCTTTGCCGAAGAACGCGGCGTGCCGCTTTGATCCTATGATTCCCAACGACAAGCTCGACATCATCCTGCGCCGCCACGAGGAAATCGGCGCGAAACTCGCCGCGGGCGCGGATGGAGCGACCTATGTCGCGCTGTCGCGCGAACTGGCTTCCCTCGACGAGGTGGCCGCGGCCGTCCGCGCGCATCGCGCGATCGAGACGGAGATCGCCGGCCTCGACGCCATGCTGGCCGACGCGAGCCTCGACCCGGAGATGCGCGAGATGGCGCAAAGCGAACGGGAAGAGGCGGGCGAAAGACTGGCGTCGAGCGAGCAGGTTCTGCGCATCGCGCTGCTGCCGAAGGACGCCAACGACGAAAAGAGCGCGATCATAGAGATCCGCGCCGGCACGGGCGGCGATGAGGCGGCGCTGTTCGCCGGCGACCTGTTCCGCATGTATGCGCATTACGCCGACAGCCGCGGCTGGAAAACCGAGTTGGTCTCGGCCAGCGAGGGCGCGATGGGCGGCTACAAGGAAATCATCGCCGAAATTTCCGGTCGCGGCGTTTTCGCGCGACTGAAATTCGAGTCGGGCGTCCACCGCGTCCAGCGCGTGCCGGCCACCGAGACGCAGGGCCGCATCCACACGTCCGCCGCGACGGTCGCCGTACTGCCGGAGGTCGAGGAGGTCGACATCGACATCAACGAAAGCGACCTGAAGATCGACACCATGCGCTCGCAGGGCGCCGGCGGCCAGCACGTCAACAAGACGGAATCGGCGATCCGGATGACGCATATCCCCTCCGGCATCGTCGTGATGATGCAGGAGGAGCGCTCGCAGCACCGCAACCGCGCCAAGGCCCTGGCCGTCCTGCGCGCCCGCCTCTACGACCAGCAACTCTCCTCGCGCGACAGCGAGCGGGCGGCCGACCGCAAGGCGATGGTCGGTTCGGGCGACAGGTCCGAGCGCATCCGCACCTATAATTTCCCGCAGGGGCGGGTCACGGACCACCGCATCAACCTCACGCTCTACAAACTCGACAAGGTGATGGCCGGCGATCTCGACGAGATCGTCGACGCGCTGATCACCGATCATCAGGCGCGGCTGATGGCGGCGGAGGGGGCCTAGGCGCTCAACTAGCCAAGAGGGCGCCGGGGGCTGATCGAGGCCCGGCAAGTTGAAATCGCCTTGACGCCCGCGTATCGAGCCCGTATAGCGACACATCCTTGCGGCGGCTTCGGTCGCCGAAGGCATTTCCATGCATGTGGATCTGGCCCGCCGCCTTCGGGCGCGCAAGGAAAACGAATTTACCCCGGCCTTGCCGGGCGAACCGGAGTAGACCCATGGCCCGCCGCTGCGAACTGACCGGCAAAGCCGTCCAGACCGGCAATCTCGTCAGCCACTCGAACCGCAAGACGCGCACGCGCTTCCTGCCGAACCTGTGCAACGTCACGCTGATGTCGGAGACGTTGCAGCGCCCGGTGCGCCTGCGGATCGCCGCCGCCACGCTGCGCTCGGTCGAGCATCGCGGCGGCATAGACGCCTTCCTGGCCAAGGCGCATGACGAGGATCTCTCGGTGGGCGCCCGCGCGATCAAGCGCGAGATCGCCAAGAAGCAGGCCGCTCCGGCCGCCTGATCCACCCTCACGCGCGATGCAGAGGCCGCTCCGGCGGCCTTTTTGCGTTGGCGCGCGGCATTCTGGCGTTCAGTTGGCGTTCACGATCTCCGGCTATCAGCCGGCGGGCAAAATCCGCGTCGCAGGCATTGGAAGCGCAACATGATCCGTCCGTTCATCGCCGGAATCGTCTTTTCGGGCCTTGTGGGCGTCGGGGGGATCGCCGCCGCGCAGACGACCACGCCGCCGTCCGCGCCCGCCGCGACCACGGCGCCGTCGCCGCGGGGCGCAAAGATGATCGAACGGCTTTGCGGCGCGCCGGTGAAGGCGCAGTCCGACAGATACGCCAGCGGCCTTGCCGAGCGCCTGTCGCTCAACGATGCGCAGAAGGCGCTGCTCAAAAGCTGGCAGGACGCCCGTCAGAAGGCGCGCACGGACGCCCGCGCAACATTGTGTGCGCCCAAGCCCGATCTTTCCACCTTCGCCGGTCGACTCGACTGGCGCGGCAAGCGGCTTGAAACGCGGCTTGCGACATTCCGGGCGGAGCGGCCGAATCTGGAAGCCTTCCATGCGAGCCTCGACGCCAGGCAGAAGACTGCCTGGGACGAGATGCGCAGCCGGCGGGATGAGCGCCGCCAGCGCCGCCGTCACGAACGGGACTGAGCGAAACCGCCGTCGGAGGCGCGCGACGGAGAACGTTTTGAACTGGACAGATGGGGTGATTGGGGTCTCGGCCAGGAGACGACGAAGGCGGCTGCTCCCGTCAGGATGTGAGAACGTGGTCGGTGTCGAATCGCCACAAACATCGAGAAGGAGCAGCCATGAAGTACTTTG
>JAJXWB010000010.1 GCA_021781815.1 Pseudomonadota bacterium
CACGCAGATCGAGCGAGAGGGGCTTGGACATGCATGCCGGCCTCCTTCGCCAGCATGCAGTTTGAATCAGAAGCGCACTGATTTGGGAATCCCAATCGATTCAGAAAGATTGGAAAACGCTCTAGCGCGGCGGCCTCGAATTCGAACGTCTCGCTCTCGGGGGCGCCGACAATCGACCCCGGCTCCCACCAGGCCTGCGTTTCACTGACGCAATCGGTCCCGACGCTTTTGTCGCAAATCGCCGCTGTCCGAAGCGTGAACGTCATGGCGACCGCCTGCGCCATGCCGCAGGGGGGCGGCACATTCGAAATCGCGCTGGTGCTCGACAATACGGGGTCGATGGGCGAGCACACGTCCTCCGGCGACACCAAAATCCAGGCCGCAAAAAATGCGGCGTTGGCGCTGATCAAACAGCTCAACGCTCCGGGCGCCGCGCCAATGGCAAGTTTCTCGGTGGTGCCGTTCACAACGAGCGTCAATGTCGGCGCAGGGTTTCAGACCGCAAGCTGGATGGATACGGGCGGCGCCTCGTCGATCCACTGGCAGAACTACGATCGACCGTCCGGCGCCTCGTGGATCCCGGGCAGCCGTTTCGATCTCCTTTCCGGCATGGGCGCGACGTGGGGCGGATGCGTCGAAGAGAGGCCGGATCCCTATCTCGTCACCGACGATCGCGCCGACCCCGGCAAACCGGACACGCTGTTTGTTCCTTATCTCTGGCCGGATGAAGGCGACGTTCAGGGCGACGGCGCGCCGCAATTGCCATCGCGCAACGGCAATGGCCAGACCGACGGCAACGGCAACGGCTGGGGCAATGGCAACGGCTGGGGCAACGGCTGGGGCAACGGCAACGGCTGGGGCAACAGCAACAGCAACAGCAACAGCTATTGCGCCGCCAACTGGCAGAATGCATCGACCGGGATGAACAATTATCTTTACGATTTCGGCGGCGTCTGCACCGCGACCGACGACGCCTATGAGGCGGCGGATGTCGCTGATGCGATCTCGCAAGGCTCGGGCGCGACCAAAATCTGCAAATACAAGGGCGCGACCGGGGTTTTGTCGAGCGTCGCCTCGAACGGGCCAAACTACAATTGCATCCAGACGCCGCTGATGACGCTGACACAGGACACTCAGGCGCTGACGGCCCGCATCAATTCCATGAACGCCGGCGGCGATACGAACCTGCTGCCGGGGTTCATGTGGGGATGGAGGACGATCTCGCCGAACGGCCCCTTCGGCGATCAGGCGATCGCGCCAAAATCCTATACGTCGCCAGGCAATACGAAGGCCATCGTGTTCATGACCGACGGATTCAACAACTGGGCGAGCAATCCGAACTACGCCTACAAATCTGAATATAATGCGCTTGGCTACTATGTGGACAACCGATTGCAGGGTTACGGCGGCGCAACCTATCCGACGCCGTCCGGCGGGACGAGCTATAACGGCTCAACCAATGCGAACAACTGGCGCCAGCAGATGGATGCGGCGCTGCTTGCCGCCTGCGCCAACGCAAAGGCGGCCGGCGTCATCGTCTATACGGTCGGCTTTTCGATCCCCAGCGACCCGATCGACAGCGAGGGCCTTGCGCTCCTGCGAAGCTGCGCAACGGATTCCACCCACGCTTTCATCGCTCAGGACGGCAATGCGCTTGTCTCCGCTTTCGGCCAGATCGGCGTTGGACTGGGCAAGATCAAACTGTCGAAATAGCGCCGGGCGTCGGCGCTTATCGTTGTTCTTGACCTCGCCGCAATCGCTCGCCATGCCATTGCGATGACTTTCGTGCGATTTCTGCTGGTCATGACCAGCCTGTTCCTCACGCCGGCGGTTGCCCAGACCTTCCCTCCGCCGGGCGGCTCGCGCGGGCCGATGCCGTCCGGGGTCGAGCCAGGGCGCGCCACGGTCTATCTGTCCGCCGTACTCGCCGCCGGCGACACGCAGCCGGTGCGCGGCGGGCTGAAATGGCGAATTTTCGAGACTCAGGCGCAAGCTGACGGAACCCACAAGCTGGTCGCCGAATCGGACGAAGCAGCGCCGCAGATCACGCTGCCTGACGGCTCCTACATCGCGCACGCAGCCTTCGGCCTGGCCGGCGGCTCGCGTCAGGTGACGGTGGCTGGGCAGGCCGTGAGCGAGCGCGTGACGCTCAACGCCGGCGCCCTGAAGATCGTCGCGATGCTGGGCGACAATCCGATCCCGCCGCAGAAGGTCTCAATCTCGCTCTACGTGCCCGAGCGCGGCAATTCGGAGGCCAAGCTCGTCCTCGACAGGGGCAGGCCCGGCGATGTGATCTGCCTGCCCGAGGGGGCCTATCATGTCGAATCGACGCTCTACGACGTCGGCAACAGCACGGCGGGCGGCGCTGCGACCGCCACAAATTCGGTCGTGACCACCGATCTGCGCGTTCAGGCCGGCAAGATCACCGAGGCGACGCTGAAACACCACGCGGCGACCATGACGCTGAAGCTTGTCAACGCGCCAGGCGGGGAGGCGCTGGCCAACACCAATTTTTCCGTGTTGACGCCCGGCGGCGACGTGATCCGCGAGTTGATCGGCGCATTTCCGGCGCTGGTTCTGGCGGAGGGCGAGTATGTCGCCATCGCCCGTCACGACGGAAAAACCTATCAGGCGCCGTTCAAGGTGCAGTCGACGCTCGACCGCGACGTGGAAGTCGTTGCAAAATAGCGACGGCGCAGGTGTCATTTCCGGCCGGCGGCGCGTCGCCGCGGGGAACGACGCAGAGGGCAGGGGAATGCATACCTTTTTCGTCGAGATCAAATGCGCGTTGGGGCGCACCTACGAGGTCGCGAGCGCGCTCGCGGAGGCTGAGATCGCCTCCGAAATCTATTCGATCGCCGGCAATTTCGACATCCTCGCCAAATTCTATCTGGATCGCGACGAGGACATAGGGCATTTCGTCGGGCGGAAGGTGCAGACCATCCCTGGCATCGTCGATACACGCACGATCATAACCTTCAAGGCGTTCTGACATGCGCGCGGATCCCTTCCGTCTGCATGCGGAGGATGGCGCCGACCTCCATGTCTACCGATGGCTGCCCGAGCGCGCGCCGCGCGCTATCGTGCAGATCTCGCACGGCCTCGCCGAACACGCGGGCCGGTATCAGCGGCTGGCGGAGGCGCTGACCGGGGCGGGCTACGGCGTTTACGCCAATGACCATCGCGGCCACGGGCGCTCGGCCAGTCCCGACGATCTCGGGTTTTTCGCCGGGCGCGACGGCTGGGCGCGGGCGATGGGCGACCTCTGGACGCTCAACCGCCGCATCGCCGCCGACCTGCCCGATGCAAAAGTCATTTTTCTCGGACATTCCATGGGCTCGTTCATGGGCCAGCAGTTCATGGCCGAGCATGGCGCAGCGCTCGCGGGCTGCGCGCTGTCCGGGTCGAACGGGGCGCCGCCGGCGATCGCCGCCGTAGGGCGGTTCATCGCCCGGATCGAGCGGTTGCGCCTGGGACCGCGTGGCAAGAGTCCGCTGCTGGAAAAGATGTTCTTCGGCGCCTTCAACAAGAAGTTCGCGCCGAATCGCACCGGCTTTGACTGGCTGTCACGCGATGGGCAGGAAGTCGACAAATACGTGGCCGATCCGCTTTGTGGATTTCCATTCACGACCCAGCTCGCCGTCGATCTGCTCGACGCTCTGGGCGGGCTGACCAGGCCCGGGACCGTGGCGCAAATCCCCAGGGATTTGCCGGTTTATATCTTCAGCGGCGGGCAAGATCCCGTGGGCGACAATCTGAACGGGCTGATCGAGGCCTATCGTCGAGGGGGGCTGAATCGCCTGTCGGTCCGCATCTACCCGGACGCGCGGCACGAAATGTTCAACGAAACGAACCGCGACGAGGCGACGCGCGACCTTGTGACGTGGATGGACAGCCTGCTTTGAGCGGTCGATCTTGATGCAGGGCAAAGACTTCGGTTCGCGTGCGAGGGACCATGGCCACATGAAAAATTCGATCCGCCTCCTGACGAGTCTTGCGTTGCTCTGCGGCGCTGCTCCGGCCTTCGCCGATGCCGACGCGGGGTTAAATCTGGCGCAACATTGGTGCGCGTCGTGCCATGTCGTCTCACCCGACCAGAAGTCCGCCAGCGCCGACGTGCCGACCTTCGCCGACATCGCGCGCCGCACGAAAGATATGAAGACCCTTGTTGTCTTCCTCACCAGGCCGCACGGGCAGATGCCGGACATGTCTCTTTCGCAGCCGGAGATCGCCGATATCGTCGCCTATATCAGTACGCTCGGCCCGCACCCGATCCCGCCGGCCGAACGCAAGTCGGAGCCTGCGGGCGGCCTGAGTGGCGCCATAGTACCGTCGCGCTAGCTTTTGCGAGCCGGTATGCTCGGACGGAATGAGGTTTTTCCCGGAGAACGTCGCATGTTAGGGCGAATTTCGATATTTTGCGCCGCTACGCTGTTCAGTTCCGCCGTCCTGGCTGCGCCAGCAAGCGTCGCGGCTGGCAAACGCTGGTTCGCCCGGACTTGCGAGAACTGTCATTCGACGCACATCGGGGTGAACAAGGTTGGGCCGAGCCTTGCCAATGTCGTCGGCCGCAAGGTTGCGAGCGTGCCGGACTTTCCCTATTCCGACAGCATGAAGGCGAACGCCGGCGCCGGCGCAGGGGTATGGACCGTCGAGGCGCTCGACGCTTATCTCGCTGATCCCCGCGGCGACGTGCACGGCGTGAAGATGTATTTCAAGGGCCTCGCCAAGGCGAAGGACCGGGCCGATATGATCGCCTATCTCAAGACGTTGAAATAGTTCCGGCGCGCTGGTAATCCGGCGTCGGCCGCGCCGGCCGCGCCGGAGGAATTCGACGTGCTCTTCTATACTCCCGACAATCGCGATCGTTCGATCCTGCGCCATGACCCGTTCAAGGCGATCATTGCGCCGCGGCCGATCGGCTGGGTGTCGACGATGGGCCGGGAGGGCACGATCAATCTTGCGCCCTACTCGTTCTTCAACGCCATCGCCGACAATCCGCCCCTGATCGCCTTCTCCTCGGTGGGAGTGAAGGATTCGATCGTCTTTGCGCGGGAGACCGGTGAATTTGTCTGGAACATGCCGACCTGGGACTTGCGGCATGAGATGAATGCGACCTCAGCGTCGCTGCCGCGCGGCGAGAACGAGTTCGTTCACGCCGGCCTCGAAATGGCGCCATGCAGACTGGTGAAGCCGCCGCGTGTCGCGAAAAGCCCGGTCGCGCTGGAGTGCAAGGTCACGGACATCCAGCAGCTCAAGGACAAGGACGGGGCCGGAATCGATTTCTGGCTCGCAATCGGTCAGGTCGTCGGCGTGCACATCGATCCCGCGTATATTGACGACGGCATTCTCAAGATCACCGAAATGAAGCCGATTGCGCGCTGCGGCTATCTGGCGGACTATGCCGTGCTCGACGATCTGTTCCAGATGGAGCGGCCGAAGTAGAGGCGAGACGGCTCACTCTCCGGCAAATCCCCCGCCGAACACGGACACGATCAGCAGCATCAGGCCGACCGCGCCGAACAGGCCAAGCAGGCCGAAAAGCACTAGCCGTTCCTGTTTCCGGTCGGTGTTCATTCACCGCGCCCCTTCGCGCCCGCGACACGCGCGAGCAGTTTTTTCGCCCGTTCGAGATGCGGTTTGTCGAGCATTTCGCCATCGAGGCCGATGACGCCTGCGTTCGGATCGTCGAGGAACGCCCGCACAATTTTTTCCGCGCGAAGGATCTCGGCCGGCGGCGGTGTGAAAATCTCGTTGATGATCGGGACCTGGGCGGGATGGATCGCCATCTTGCCTGTGAAACCGTCGCGGCGCGCGGCGATGCATTCCCTGCGAAATCCCGCTTCGTCGCGGAAATTCGGGTAAACCGTATCGAGCGGCTGCACGCCGGCGGAGACGGCTGCAAGCAACGTCAGCGTGCGGGCGAGCTGGTAGGGCGGAGCGTGGGTTCCGTCCTCGAGGCGGTTGGTCTCTGCGCCGAGGTCGGCTGACAGATCTTCCGCGCCCCAGGTCAGCGCCGACAGGCGGCGGCTGGCCCCGCGGTAGGACGCCAGCCCGAACACAGCGGAGGCGGTTTCGGTCGCGACACAGCAAATGCTGGTCACGCCGTCCTCGATGTCGTTTTCCGCCTCGCGCACGGCCAGCTTGGCGGCGAGGTGCTGGACGTCGGCGCCGCCCTGCGATTTGGGCAGCAGGACGCCATCCGGGCGGGCGGGCATGATTTCGTCGAGATCGCGGTCTGTGAGGCCGGTGTCGAGCGCGTTGACGCGCACATAGAGCAGGGGGCGAGATTCGCGGTTACGCGCGGCGGCCAGGAATTCGCGCGCCATCCTGCGGGCGGTTTCCTTGTTCGGCGCGGCGACGGAGTCTTCGAGATCGATGAACAGGCAATCGGCCCCGCATTCGAGGCCCTTGCTCATCTTCTTTTCGGAATCGCCGGGAACGAAAAGCTGCGAACGCATCACACCTCCAGCGCCCCTTGCGCCGTCGCCTGCGGGCGCTTCAACATGAAGCCCTGCCGCTTGCATTCGGCGACCAGAGTTCCATCCTGCTTGTAGGCGCGGTGGTGGAAATCGACAATGCCGGCGTCGCCGCGGGATTTCGAGGCGCGCGCGCCGACAATTTCCGTCTCAACGCGAATCGTGTCGCCCTCGAACAGCGGCGCAGGGAATTTCACGTCGGTCATGCCGAGATTGCCTATGGTCGTGCCGACTGTGGTGTCGTTGACGGAAATGCCGATCATCAGGCCAAGCGTGAACAGCGAGTTCATGAGCGGCTTGCCCCATTGCGTCTCGGTCGCGCAGAAATGCGCGTCGATGTGGAGCGGCTGGGGGTTCAGCGTCATGTTGGAAAACAGCATGTTGTCCATTTGCGTGACGGTGCGGGTGAGGCCGTGGCGGAAGATGCGCCCAACCGTGAAATCCTCGAAATAAAGCCCGCCACGGGGGTGGTGAACGGTCTGGACTGTCATGATCATTCCTCCGGCGTATCGTTTCAGGTCGCACCTTAAGTGTCCGTTTACCATAAGCCGCGATGATCGAAAGCCGGCAGGATGGCTGCACGGCGCCGGGCGAGCGACCCTCGATGATCCTACGCAAATTCATGCAATGGGCGGCCACGGCCTCCTCGTCCGAGCGGGCGGAGGGAGCAGGCTCGCTGGCGCGCGCCTACCTCCATGCGGATTTGTCGCCCCAGGACCGCCGGGAGGCGGAACTGGCGCTGACATCGCTGCTCGACGATCCCGCAGCCTGCGTGCGCAAGGCGATCGCCGAGCGCTTCGCCAGCGCCGCCGAAGCGCCGCCGGCGATCGTTGTGGCGCTCGCCAACGACCAATCCGACGTCGCTGCGCCGGTTCTCGGCCGCTCGCCGCTGCTGGGCGATGGGGAGCTGATCGATTGCGCGGCGATCGGCGACGCCTTCGCCCAGGCCGCGATTGCGCTGCGCAAGGAACTGTCGCCTGCCGTCGCGGCGGCGATTGCAGAGGTTGCGGCGCGCGAGGCGCTGATCGCGCTTGCGGTCAACCCGGGCGCCGACATCCCCGAATTCTCGCTGCGGCGTATGGTCGAACGATTTGGCGCAGACGGCGAGTTGCGCGAGGCCATGCTGTCGCGCGCCGGCCTCCCGCCGTCGGTGCGCGCCGATCTCGTTTCGGCGACGGCTGCGGCGCTGTCGAAATTTGTCGTCGGCCGCGACTGGCTGTCGCCCGAGCGGGCCGACCGCGCGGTGCGCGAAGCCTGTGACAAGGCGCATGTGCTGATCGCCGCCGACGCGGAGCGTGCGAGCGACTGGCGGGCCGCGCGCGAGCTTGTGCGCCATTTGCGGGTCTGCGGCCGGCTGACTCCGAGCCTCGCATTGCGGGCGCTGCTTTCGGGCAATCTGTGCCTGTTCGAGGCGTTGCTGGTCGAATTGTCGGGTCTGCCCGCCAAAAAGGCTGTCCCGCTCGCGCGCGACTGGCGCGGCGCGGGCTTTTCCGCCATCTATGCGGCGGCTGGCCTGCCGGCGAAACTGCTGCCGGCCTTCCGCGCGGCATTGTCGGCGCGTCACGAATTGACGGTCTCCACCGAAGCCGGCGCAGCGCGGCTGTCGCGCGCCATGATCGAGCGTGTGCTGACCGCCTGTGAAGGGGGCGATCCTCGCGAACTGGGCTCGCTGATGGCGCTGCTGCGCCGCTTCGACGCGGAGGCGGCGCGCGAGGAAGCGCGCGAGGCGGCGGAGCAGTTGTTTGCGCCGGAGATCGTGTCGCGGCCGGTGTTTGCGGCGCTCGGCGATGGCCGTTTCGTTTCTTCGCCGCGCGTGATCGTGATCGATCTCGAAGCGATCGAAGCGGAGCTGGCGGCTTAAGGCATCGCAGTGTCGCTCATTGGCGATCAACGGCCGGAGAGAATGTCGGCCCGGACCGGGCCGATCGCGCGAGCCGCATTCGGCATGCGTCTATGACCCGAATTGCTCCCGCAAAATCCGTTCTTCCATTGAATGACCGGGATCGTGCAGGAGCGTGAGGCCGGTCTTATGGTCCATTTCGACGACGACCTGGGCGACGTGGCGGAACTCGGCATGATCGGCGACGGCGGCGACGGGGCGCTTGTCCGCTTCCAGTACGTCGATCGTCACCTTGGCGCGGTCAGGCAGCAGCGCGCCGCGCCACCGGCGCGGGCGAAACGCAGAGATCGGCGTCATCGCCATCAGCGGCGCGTCGAGCGGCAGGATGGGGCCGTTGACAGAAAGGTTGTACGCGGTCGAGCCCGCGGGCGTGGACACCAGTATGCCGTCGGCGACGAGTTCCTCCAGCCGCGGCTTGCTGTCGATCGTGATGCGCAGCTTTGCAGCCTGAAACGTCTGGCGCAACATCGACACTTCATTGATCGCGCGCGCCTGATGAACGCTCCCGTCGGACGTGGTCGCGCGCATCACCAGTGGATGTACGCGCGAGGCGCTCGCCGCAGCCAGGCGTTCCCGCAGCCCGTCCTCGCGAAAATCGTTCATGAGAAACCCGACCGAGCCTCGGTTCATCCCGTAGACCGGGATGTTCTTGCCCATCAGCGCCTGCAGCGTCTGGATCATCAAGCCGTCGCCGCCGAGCGCGATGACGACATCGGCTTCGCCGACCGGCGTGTCGCCGTAAAGTGCGATCAGGCGCGCGCGCGCGGCCTCCGCCTCGGGCACGCCCGAAGACAGGAAAGCGAGGCGCTTGAACAAGTTGGGCATGCGGGTGGCCGGTTCAGCCATCTCTACGTTCTGAGTCTGCCGTCTTGATACGGGCTTGCGCTGCGGCGCGAAAGGGGCGCTCGGCGGATTCGCGCCCGCCAGATCAACCGCTTTAGGCCTATTGACGGAGCGCGGAAATTCTGCGCCCGCGAGCCGAGGACCATTAAATCGCCCTTCCGTCCATCACTCCTCGTCCGGGATCGAGCCGATGCGCAGCATGAAATGGCCATAGGCGGAGGCGATCGGTTTCGTCGGGTCATTCTGCCAGGCCTGCGCCTCGAAGGCGACGACGCGACGGCCCTGCTTGACGATCGACGCCTTGGCGTATGTGTCGAGCGCGCGGCCGGAGCGCAGGTAATTGATGGTGAGGCCGATCGGCTTCGGCATGGCGGTGACGCCGAGTTCGCGGGCCACGCCGATGATGGCCGCCGTTTCCAGAAACGCGCCGGTCATGCCGCCGTGGATCGCCGGCAGGATCGGATTGCCGATGATCTTGCGGGAGAAGGGCATGACGGGAACGCCATCCTCGCCGATGCGAATGCCGAGAAATCGAGGAAACGGACTTGCCGCGAACGGGCCATCCGCGTCTTCCGGCGCCTCCAGCGGCGGCGGCGCCTCATAGAGCTCCTTCGGACTCGCGCGGAGCATGTCCGTGCGGTTGGCGCCGATCATGAAACAGCCGGTGGCCGTGGCGACGGGATCGCTTTCGGCTTCCTGATAGGCCGTCGAGCGGACGAAGGCGATCGAGCGGGTCACGCGGTAGCAGACCGAGTGCGCCTTGATGTCTAGGCCGGGCGTCGCGGGCTTCTGATAGTCGATGCGCAGGTCGAGCGTGGCGATGGCTGAAGCGCCGTCAAGCGCGAGCTGGACGGCCATGCCGCAGCTTTCGTCGAGCATGGCGGTGACGACGCCGCCGTGGATGACGCCGGTCGCGGCGTCGCCGACGAAAACCGGGTGATAGGGCAGGCTCGACCAAGCCTCGCCGCGCTCGGCGCGGTCGAGACGCAGGCCGCTGATGAAACCGTAGACGGAGCGACGATTCTTGATGGCTCGGGACAGCTCTTCGAACGGGAGCGGGGGGCGGGCTTTGGGTTCTTCTGACATGGCGTCGTTCTAGACGATATTTTGCGACGCGTCAGGCGCGGGGCGCGATTGTCAGGACAAGGCTCCCGGTCGGCCCGCCCATCGCCGACCAGTTCAAAAAACGGTCGTGGGCCGCAAGACATCCTGCCCACAACTGGCTCCAGATGGTGAAAGCGTCCGGATGGAGCGGCTCCAGCCCTCGCATCAGCTTCCAGTCGCTCTGGCGGATGCGGATGGCGCCATCCGCGCTGTTTTCGCGCGCGCAATCCTCGCCGCCGGCCACGGCCAGCGCAAGAAAGAACTCGGCGAAGGCCTGCGCCGAATCCGCGCTTCGACCTTGCCGCCCGAGAATATCGCGGCACTCATCGAAAAAATGCATACCGACGAGCCGAGCCGCGCCGCCGATCAGGAATTGCGCATCGAGCGGGCCGAACAGGTCGATGGCTTCCGGCACGAGCGAGCGGATGTATTCCATCGTGTAATTGCGAGCGGCCTTGTCGAGGCGTTCCTGCGGCCAGGTTGCAGCCGGCAGTTTCGGCGCCTTCGCGGGATCAAAGGCCGGGGCCTCCTCGCCGCGTGAAAAGCGCAGGCGCTCGTCTGGCGCGAGATCATGGTCGTATTCGCAATAATAGCCTTCGAGTCCGTCCTGCCCGTCCGGCGTCTGCTTGGTGCAGACGAAGCCGAGGCGCGGATTGCCGAGCGTGACGCCGTTGTGCGCGTGCCAGCCGCGCAAAATCGCGCGCGACATGTCGCCCGTCACGCCGCAGATGGCGGTCCCCTCCCAGATCCAGCGCGGCGGCGCATAGCGCACCCACGCCTTGCGCTCGCTCTCGGGCATGTATTCGACTCGCACGCCGCCGATCTGGTTGGAGAGATAATGATATTGCGCGCAGGCGACCGCGTGCGGCAGGCCGTCGAGGCCGAGTTTCTGGAGGCCGGGCAGGAAGGTGGCGAGATGCTGGCGGCGAAAGATGCGGAACAGCAATTCTGATGCGTCCGCCGACCCGCGGCGCGAGGCGACGCGCAGCAGCGAGCCCGTGAGCCAGGCGTGATAGAGGCGCGACAGGGCGCGGTAGCCGCGTTGCTCGGGCGTGCAGTCCATCATGCGTCTTTCAGATCGAGATGCAGGAATTGGTTGAAGGCGCTCTTCTCGTAATCACCAAAGGCGCCGCCATCGACGAAGCCCCGTTTGCGATAGAGCGCCAGGGCCGGCTCGAAGGCCGGCCCGCTGCCGGTTTCGAGGCTGATGCGCGTCAGGCTGCGGCTGCGCGCTTCTTCGATCACGCGTTCGAGCAGGGCCGCGGCGATTCCCTGCCGCAGCGCGTCGGGCCGCGTCCGCATGGACTTGAGTTCGCCCGATCCGTCGCCCAGTTCCTTCAGCGAGGCCATGCCGAGCGTCTCGCCGTCGTGCCGCGCCGTCCAGACCGTGACGCCGGGCGCCTTCAGGCCCGACCAGTCGAGCGCGAACACGGCGCCGGGCGGCGAATTCTCGTGCATGCCCTTCAGGTGCAGCGCCAGAAGCGCCTGCGTGCTCGCGCCAGAGAGATCGTCCCGATCGATCGTCAGCATGGAAGGTCCGCGCGTTAGGCGCTTCCCTCGCGCCTGCGGCAGGATAGACTGACGGCCCAACGATACAAGAGATGAGGAAACGACGTGACGGGTGTGCTGGAAGGAATACGCGTGCTCGATTTCGGGCGGTATATCGCAGGTCCCTACGTCGCGACCCTGCTGGCCGAATTCGGCGCCGACGTGATCCGCATCGAAAAGCGCGAGGGCAGCGAAGATCGCTTCGTCACGCCGATCGGCGCCGGCGGCGAAGGCGCGCTGTTCATGCAGATCAACCGCAACAAAAGGAGCCTCACGCTCGATCCGATGACACCGGGAGGGCAGGAGATTATTGCAAAGCTGGTCGCCACAGCCGATGTCGTGATCGCCAACCTGCCGCCGCAGACGCTCAAGGCGATGCGGCTCGACTACGAGTCGCTGAAGGCGATCAAGCCCGACATCATCCTGACGACGGCCTCGGCGTTCGGCGGGCCGGGTCCGTGGTCGGAGCGCGTCGGTTTCGATGGCATCGGGCAAGTGATGTCCGGCGCGGTCTACATGACCGGGCAAGGCGATCCGCCTTATCGCGCATCCGTCAACTGGGTGGATTTCGGCACGGCGCTGCATTGCGCCTTCGGCACGCTGGCGGCGTTGATGGAGCGCGGCAAGTCGGGACGCGGGCAGGTGGTGGAAGGCGCGTTGCTGGCGACGGCGCTGACCTTCGTCAATGCTACGCTGATCGAGCAGGCCGTCATATCCGCAGATCGTGTTCCGACCGGAAATCGCGGCCAGACGACTGCGCCATCCGATATCTACCGCACCAGGGACGGATGGGTGCTGTGCCAGGTGACGGGGCAGCCGCTGTTCGAGCGCTGGGCCAGGCTGATGGGGGAGGATTTCTGGCTGACGGATCCGCGCTTTTCCGACGATCTCAAGCGCGGCGAGAATGGCGTGGCCGTCAGTGAGAGGATGGCGCGCTGGTGCGCTGAACGCACGACGAGCGAAGCAGTCGACACGCTCGGCAAGGCGCGCATACCGAGCGGGCCGGTGCTCAGTCCGCAACAAGCGCTCGACCATCCGCATGTGCAGGCGGCGGAATTCATGCAGGACGTCGATTATCCCGGTTTGCCGAGGGCCGCCCCTCTGTCGCGCGCTCCTGTGCGGTTGTCGGCGACGCCGGGCGGGATCAGAATGCGTCCGCCAAAGCTCGGCGAACACACCGATCTGGTGCTTGCCGAACTCGGCTACGACGCGGCCGCGATCGCGCGCCTTCGCGAATGCGGCGTGGTGTAGACGGGGCGTGGACCGGACTGTCTGGCGGCTTATGTTCTCCGGTCGCGAGGATAGGGCGGCGATCGGTCTGCTGAACGCCGCAACCAGCACACGCGCAACGGCCGGAGAGATGATGCCCTGGACACCCGAGGATGCGCCGCGCCATACGCGAAAGGCCAGCGCGCCACGGCTGCGCAGGCTCTGGGCCGAGGTCGCGAATGCGATCCTCATGGAGACCGGCGACGAAGCGCGCGCGGTGAGGACCGCCAATGGCGTTGTCGCGCGCGAGGCTCGCCGGCGGGGCTGTTGCGTGGACGACAATGATCGGGATGGCAGCAAGTCCTCGCGATGATCCGTTGTCCGGCGATCGAGGATACTGGCGCCGCGCTGGCCGATTTCGTGGCTATGTCCGCAGCGCTCGTTCGCGCCTCGATGTCGGACGACGAAAATACCGCGAATGCAGTATGGATTTACTTCACATGACCGCTACGCGCGTCACGGCGGGCGAACTAGACTGACGCCATGACGACTCGTGAATGGCCGAAATTCCGATATCGAGATGACGACGCCCAGGTCACGGCGGTGTTCTGCAATGTCTGCAAGCGCCGCGATCACCAATACGATATTTCGCTTTGTCGGCCGGACGGAGCAACGGCGCTGCCGAACGTTCGTCTGATGGTCCTGCACTGCAGAGGCTGCGGCTCGACCGAGCTGACGCTGGTCATGCCCCGCGCCGACGGACCCGGCGACCGCCGGTTGCATTGAAATCCGGCAAACGCCCATTGCCTCGCCCCAGCGACGTCGGCATCCTGCCGAGCGGATGCGTTGCGTCTGACTCCGCCCGCCTTGGATTCGCCCGAAGCGGGACCCAATGATTTCCTGATGCCCAAGGGCGGCTCCAAGAGGGCCGCAGTCCTGCGGTGGAGTACCTCGCGCAATGATGATCGACCGACGCACACTGCTGCTGGCTCCGCTGGCCGTTTCGGCTACCGGGGCCTACGCCGCCGGCGCCGAACCGATGATGCTGACGGTGGCGCGCTATAATCTGTCGCCATCCGGCTGGCCGGCCGATCTGGCCCTATCCATCGCCGCCATAGCGGATGTGCATGCGTGCGATCCCTGGATGAGCGTGGCGCATATCGAGCGCATCGTCGATGCGACCAACGCGCTGAAACCGGATCTGGTCGTTCTGCTCGGCGACTATGTGGCGGGACACCGGAAGATCTCCGCCGTCGTGCCCGATCGCGAATGGGCGCGCGCGCTCGCGCGCCTCAAGGCGCCGCTCGGTGTCTACGCCATTCTGGGCAATCACGATTGGTGGGCGGATCATGAGGCGATATGGCGTGGCCGTGGTCCGATCGCCGCGCGCATCGCGCTGGAGAGGGCAGGCGTTCCGGTCCTTGAAAACGAGTGCGTTCGCTGCATCAAGGACGGGAAGCCGTTCTGGCTCGCGGGCCTCGGCGATCAGGAGGCGTTCAGTCGTACGGGGCGCGGCGGCGGCGTCGATGACCTCCAGAGGACGCTGGACGCCGTGACGGACGATGCGCCAGTAATTTTGCTGGCGCATGAGCCGGACATCTTTCCGAGGACGCCGCGTCGCGTGGCGTTGACGCTGGCAGGCCACACGCACGGCGGCCAGGTTCGGGTATTCGGAATTGCGCCTGTCGCGCCGTCGCCCCTCAGCCGTCGCTATCTTCAGGGGCATTTCGTGGAGCAGGACCGGCACCTGATCGTTTCGGGCGGGCTCGGATGCACATGGTGGCCGGTGCGCGTCGGAGTACCGCCGGAAATCGTCCAGGTCGAGCTTGGTCCTGCGCCGCTCCTACTCCCATCGGCGTAATCAAAATTGGGTTCTCGCCAGAGGCCACGCGGAAAATATGTGTAGAGTTTGGAGCGCCGGCGGTATCGTGCGCATCGTCCGCGACAGGAGACGCGCTTTGAAGCCACTGGCTCCGTCCGAGGCCCTTGCGGCGAATTCGGAGTTTCAGATCCGGATCGATCACGACCTGGACGAGGCGTCGCGCCCTTGGGCGGAGCTGGAGAAGCACGCGACGGCGTTTCAGACCAGGTCGTGGCTGTCGCCATGGTATCGCATCGTCGCGCCTTCGATCAGAGCCGCGCCGCTGTTCGTCACGGTTCTGGACCAGCGTTCCCGGCCGCTTGCATTTTTTCCCCTTTGCATTCGCCTGCGCTGGGGCGTCTCTGTTCTGGAATTCCCGGATCATGGCGTCAGCGATTACAATACGCCGATTGTCGCGCCCGGCGGGTTGACCGACGAACAGGCCGATCGCGTCTGGATCGCGATCCGCGCCGCATTGCCCAGGATCGACCTCGTTCATATCGACAAGATGCCGGGCAGCTATTTCGAGCGGCCGAACCCTTTTGCGAGCTTCGACTGGCTCAGACCGATGGAGATGCGGTGCTGGAATTTTCAGTTGCCGGCGACCCGCGCCGATTTCGACGCGCGACTGAAGAAGAAGGATCGAAAGGAGCAGCGGCGCAAACGGCGCAATCTCGTCGATGCGCTCGGCGACGCTCGCCTCGTCCATGCGATGAGCGAAATTGAACGTCGCCGCTTCTTCGAGACGCTTCGTCTTCAGAGAGCCATGCGGTTCAAGGACCAGCGTCGCCGCGACATCCTGCAGGATCCGCTCTTGCTCCGCTTCTACGAGACGGTCATCTCGGGCGCCGCTGACGGCTTCGTCGCACTGTCGGCGCTCGATGCGGGAAATTGTTCGCCGGCAACGCTCCTCGCCCTGCGTAACGGCGACACTTATTATCTCATCATGCATTCGTTCGACATAAGTCATGAACATCTGTCGCCAGGAATCGTGGCGCTCGATGAAATGATGTCCCATCTGATCGCGACAGGAACGGCCATCTGCGACTTCACGATCGGAAACGAGCCATACAAGCGCCAGTTCGGCGTAGAGGAGCGGCTTCTGTACAGGGGATTCGATCCCATCACTCCGCGTGGCCGCCTTGTCGCGCGTACGCTCACGCTGATGCAGCAGATCGAGACGAATCTCGTGCGCGCGCGCCGCGACTATCTGGCGCGCAGGGATGGCGATGCGGCGGCTGCTCCGACCGCGGGGAGTGGCGCGACGGGCGATTGAAGACCGTCGCGCCTTGCAGCGCTGCGGGCCTCGCGAAGGCGGATGATCGGTTCTCGGGCGCGGGCGCCGCGCACATGCCTTCCGGGACGACGACTCGGGATGGAGCGATGGCGGACTGGAAGGCGGAACTCGTCTGGCTTGCGCCAACCGACCCAAGAAATCCATTCGACTTCGAGGCGCTTGATTGTCGGAGCGCCTGCGCGGCGTTTTCGCGCGCTGGCGCGCCGGACGCAAACGCGCTTGCCGTCGCCGAGATCGAGACTCTTGCGTTGCGTTTCGAGCCGGAGATGGAGCCGGTCGATGCGATTGTCACCGCCTGCGCGCTTGCGATCGAATATCCTGCGGGCGCTCCGCTGTTTGCGCCGCGCGGTCCCGGACATCGATGGAGTCTGCAGATCGAAGACCACCGCATCCTCGCGCGCCGCAGTTGGACAGGGCAGACGATTCACGCCGCCGATTTCCGGATTATGGACGGGCATCTGCTCGTCAACCGTCTCGTGAGCGACCGCCATGCGGTGTACGACGACCCGAGCTACGCCGTGACTGAATTCGAATTTCTCCTGAACAGCTATGTCGCACGGAAGCTATGGGCGTTCCCGGTCCCTCCAACGCTGCGACGCGAGGATCGGGTGCAAATTGCGGTCAGCGGATGGACTGCGCACGGTCCGATCGCCGCCTTCGCGCGCATGGCGTGATCTACGGGTCGGTGTCATGGGCGTCGTTCGGCGATGACGATCGCTTCATGCGGGATCGGCGCGAACCGATCCGCCTCCGTCGGCGCCAGCGCGCGCAGGAGAGCGGGCGCCATCAGGCAGGCTTCGACGCAGACGGCTGCGAGCCAACCGGCACTCAAGCCGAAAAGGCCGCCGCGCAAACCACCCCATCCGGCGCCGGCCAGTTCGAGCAGGCAACCGAGCGCGAGCAGAATGCTTGCGTTCATCATGCGCCCTGCGATCCTCTGCACTGCCATATAGTGGCACTTGACTGTGACCGGCGCGACGCTGAATCCGAGCAGGGCAAGGCTGCTGGCGGCGACGTCGGCATAGCCCGGCGAGAAGAAGGTCAGCATTGGCCTTGCGCCAAAGCCGCATACAGCCGCGCAACCGATGCTGGCGATCGCTGACAACCCGAGCGCCGTCTTCAATCTCGCGGCCAGCTCCGCCGGGTGCTCGGCGCCGACTGCGAAGACAATTGCGGCGAACGAGCCGGGCGCCAGAAATGCGACGTTCATCAACGTCCACGCGACATAGAATGCGGCATTGACCGACGGCGTCAAAACGCCGGCGACCACGACCGGCAGCAGCAGGGTCGGCGCAATATTCGCCATGTTGAGGGAGTGGTGACCGAGCGTCTGGACGAGGCGCGGGCGCAGCCATGCGAAGTTCGGTCGGCCGATCATCAGCGCGAGTCTGTCGCGGCCAGCGAACGCCATGAGCGCAAGCGAGAGAATCAGGCTCGCGACCCAGATATCGACGAAGCTGGACGACAAAATCCGGAGCGGCGAAAAAATCATCGCCGAAAGAAGAGCCAGCCTGACGACCGAGGACACGACATTGCGCATGACCGGGAGGCGGCCCTGCCGGAGGCCGAACAGGGCGTTGTCGGTCACGAGCGTCAATGAAATCAGAGCCGCGCCGAAAATGAACGCGCCGCCGGGGACGGTCGGCGTGATCGCCGCGACATCGGCGATGAACGAATACGCCGCGGCGAACGACGCCGCGCAGACGAACGACGCGATCTGTGCAGCCGACAGGATTTCGCCGGCGCGCTCGTCGAGCCTCCGTCCCTCGCCCATCAGAAGCGCCCCCAGGCCCAATTCGCCCAATTGCGCGATGAAGATCATCAACGAAATTGTGGCCGCCGCTGTCCCCACGGTCGCCGCCGGCGCGGATCGCGCGGCGACCCACCAGAAGGCGAAGCCGAGAATGGACGTGACGCCCGTCCCGGCAGCGAGGAGACTCGCATTCGTCAGCAGCAGCTTTTCACGGCGCAGAGAAGCAATCAGGCGATCGAGCGGGCGCATGGCGATCACGGCGCCCTCCGCGGCGAAATGGCGATCGTGGATGGCGCATGTGTGACGCGCCACAGTCCGCACCGGTGCAGGGCAAAGCCGGCGGCGGCGCTTGCAATGCCAAGGATACAGGCCCATGCGCGCAGGAATCCGGTCGTGTCGCCGCGCCGCACGAGATCGCCGAGAGCGGCGGCCGGCTCGCGCCAGATGGTCCGCAGGACGTAGGAACGCTCGACGTCCAGGCTGCGCGATGCGCCGGTTTTGTGCGCCAGAATGGCTTTTGACACGCCTTCGGCGAAACATCGCCGGACAAAGTAGGCAAGCGTCAACCGTTCGGGCGGGACTTTGTGCGCAATCCGTGCGTCCGGCTCATACAGGAACCGCCCGCCGGGGAAGGCCTGGCCCGCGCGAATACAGAACTCCGTCTCCTCGCAGCCGAATGGCAGCGCCGAGTCTCCGCGGCCGAGCGCGCCGTCGAAACCGCCGATCCGCTCGAACGCCTCCCGGTTGAGGCACATGGCGGCGCCCAGGAGGTTTCGGACCGGACCGGAATCGAGACCTTCATAGGTGCAGCCGACGACCCAGAGGAACCTTTCTGGAAACCAGCGTGGACGAGGCGCCAGAAACAGCGGGTCGATTTTCGCGCCTGCCCCGATCACGTTCCGATCGGCGCAGCGCGCCATCAGCGCGGCGGCGCAATGGCGATCGGCGATGGCGTCGTCATCGAGGAAAAAGACGGTCGTGCCGCGGGATACCGCGACCCCGGTGTTTCTTGCGCCTGACAATCCGCGGGTGAAGCGGTTGGCGACGACTTCGACTGCCCCCGGAACGGCGCGTCGTACTTCTCCGAGCAATGTCTCGTTATGGTCGATGACGACGACGACCTGTTCCGGCGGTGGACTCTGATTCAGAGCGGAGGCGACCGCTGCAAGCAAATCGAGGAAGCGATCCTGCGTATAGGCGCAAATGACGATGCTGACGTTCTGCGGCATGACCGTCCTCATTGCGACGCCGTGAGGCCGTCGCCTTCCAGTTCATGGCGCGCGCCGTCGGCAGCGACCTCGGGCGACGCGACCGCACGATAGAGAGCCTCGATCTTCGGCACGACCGACCGCGCCCTGAAGCTGTCGGCTTTCGCCAGCGCAGCGCGCGCGAGTCGATCACGGCGCGCGGGATCGACGAGCAGCGCGCGCATCGCGACGGCCAGCGCAGCGGCGTCGCCCGGCGGCGTGAGGAGGCCGGTCACGCCGTCGTCGATCAACTCCCTCAGGCCGCCGTTACGACTTGCAACGACCGTCTTGCCCATGGCGGCTGCTTCCATGACGACGGTCGGGCATGCGTCCCGCACGACCGATGGCACGAGGCCGAACAGGCAGCCGCTCCATGCGCGCAGCACGGCCGCATGGTCGCGGCTGCCGAGAATGCGGACATTGTCCGGAAGGCGATCCGGCGCATCCGCGCATCGCCGGCCGATCAGCACGAGCGGCGGCGGATTGTCGAGCCGCGCGTAGGCGTCAATCAACACATGCACGCCCTTGGAACGGGAAACATCGCCGATGAACAGCAGATAGCCGTCGGGCGGCAGATCATCGGCCGCGCACGCCTCGTGTGCGCCCGGCGCGCCGATATCGTCGGCGATGAATGTCGAAATAACTTCGTATGGGATTTTGCCACCGGCGAGGCCGGACCATTCGGCGACAGCCTTGCTCACGACGATGAACCGATCGGCTGCGCGGCGGTGGAGGCGCGTGAATGCCGCGTGGGCGACGGCAGTGACAGCGCCTTTCATGACGCCGTAATGCGACCCGGCGCAGCTCAGACATCTACCGGGCGCAGGCCCTTCGCAATGCTGACCGTCGCGCGTCATCACCTTGATCGCGCAAGCGAGGCTGCAATCGTGCAAGGTGGACACGAAGCCAACGCGATGGCGCAGCCGCAAAGGCAGAAACGAATGGACGAGCCAGTTATGCGCATGCACGACATGGGGCTTCCAGTCGCGGATCAACAGATGCAGCCGGGCCGTGAGTTCAGGATCCGGAAACGGCGGCGCGTGTGGACGCTCCTGTTCCCTGAACAGCGGCGTCGCCCGCTGCAATGCGCCGGGAATGCTCCGGATCGTGACACCGCGAACGACGACATGCGCGGGGCGTTGCGGATGCGGCATGGTCGCCACCATGACGTCGTGGCCACGCGCCGCAAGCGCCTCGCTCAGGGAAAGAACATGCCGTTCCTCGCCCCCGACGACGGGGGGATAGAACTGGGCGAGCATGAGTATGCGCATTGATCTTCCCTTTTTGCGCGGACGCTCAGCGCGTGTCGATCCAGGCGCGCCGGTAGAGCGACACGCCGTCGTCCGTTCGATACAGAAGCGCTTCCACGCGGCGTTCGGCCGTCGGGACCGGGACGATCCACGACCGTCGCTCGCCGGCGGCGAGCCGAAGGTCGGGCCAGCGCGCAACCACATGGTCGTCGGACCGCAGTTCGAGAGCGTAGGGAACGTCCAGCTCTTCCTGATTGAAGAGGCCGACGATGACCGTCCGCGCGCTCGCGCCGTCGGCAGGAAGGAGCCAGAGTTCGGTATAAGCAAATTGACGCTGGGCGATCGCGCCGGCCCTTGCGGCCTCGATCGCCGCTGCTGCGAGCAATGCGGCTGCGCCGAATGCGACGGCCGGCATCAGGGCAATCGTCTTGAACGCAAACCGTTGCGGCGACAGGATGAGGTATCCGATCACTGCCGCGGGCGCGAGCGCGATAAACCATCCGGCGCCGTCGAGCGCGCCGAAGATGTTCAGCACGAGTCCGGCGACGATCACGAGGCTGAGGCTGATCCCGATCGCGGAGACGAACGTCGCGTAACAAAGCGGCCGCGCCGCTCCGAGACTGCGCAGGACGACATAGCCCGGAACGAAAAACAACAGCGGCAGCGCCGCGACGACTCTCGCCGTCATGACGAAATCGTTCGACAGTCCTTGCTGAAGCAGCGTTGCGACGCCGTCACTTCCTGCCACTGATCGCCCTCACGTCGTAAATGACAATGTAGCCGTTGTCGAAAACGCGGTTCACACCGGGAACGGCGTTGAATTTCAGCAGCGCGCCCGGACTGGGCGGCGCGCTCAGCATCTCGTCGGCGGTTGCGGAATCGAAATAGGCGCCGACGACCGGGCGGCCCGTCGTTATGCGCAGGTCGGCGAGCAGATAATCGAGTTCGAGACGATGGATCATTCCGACCTCTTCCGGCCCGAATGTCCTTGAGATAATCGCGACGCCCGCATCGTCGTGGAGTTGCAGGGTCGTGGAAACGAGCTGCTGTCCGAACGTGGAGAGCAGGAGGCGATTATCGCGGTCCGTTGCGAAGCGGTTGCGCGGACCGAGCCAGTCCTTCGCCCATTCCGCCGCGCCGATGCCCATAGGTTCGATGGATCCGGCATCGGCCTCGACCTGGTATTTGGCCGGAACAAGAAGCGACAGCCCGGCCGAACTGATGATTCCACCGATCACGATCAACGTCGCCGCGGCGCCGACGACCGCCGCGCGCATTCTGCTTTTCGATTCTCGTTGGAACAGCGTCGCAACGCCTATGGAAAGAACGAGGCCGACGCCGATGAAGGCGAATGGCGCGATGCGGTTGCCGATTTCCCATCCGCTGCGCGTCAGTCGCAGCAGCATGCCGATCGGGTAGGCAAAGCTGAGAAAGGTTAGGAACGCCAGCCATCCGTTGCTCCAGGCGACACTGCGCCAGGATCGCGCGGCGCGCAGGCTCTCGAACGAGAAGCCGGCCCAGACGAGGCTGCGAAAGAAGCTCAGCGCCAGGCCGACGCAGATCAGCGCCGCCGCCGCCAAAGCCGTTGCGCGCTGCCAGAGCGGCGTCAGCACACCCTGCTCGCTGGCGAAGGGGCGTCGGCCAACGCCGTCGAAGCTCAGCAGATGACGCAACTCGCGCAGCCCATCCTCGATGATGGGGCCGAGATAGGCCGAACCTGGGTCGCCCATGGCCCACGACCAGATCCAGGGAAACGCCGTCGCGCAGACGCATGCAAGACCCAGCGATTGAAGCGCTGCGCCGTCGGACGCGCCGACCGCTGTGAAGCATAGAGCTCCGATCAGCAGCAATGCGAGCCCATATGCAGTCGCGTGATGTGTCATCGCCAGCGCCAGCACAACGAGCGCAAGCAGCCAGAGTTCCCGCTTTTGCCCGAATCTCAGGCGATCTGCGGTCCAGATTTCCGAGACGAGAGCAAATACAAGCAGCGGCAACGCCATGCTCTCGTATGAAAATGCGGTGTCAAAGAATACGAACGTCGACGATCCCATGTTGAGGATGCATGCGACGCCTGCGACCCGCGCTGATCCGCTTACCTTCTCGTAGAAAAGAAACAACGCAGCGACATATAGCAGGCGCGCGACGGCAAGCGAGGCGAACGCCGCGGCGAAAATTGACAGTCCCGACAGTGACGACAGTGCGTTGGTGACGATCTCAAGCCCCGGATAGGAGGGGCCGATTGGAAACAGCACGTTTGGCGCGAACAGACGTCCGGTCTCGTTGATCGCCGCGGCGCTCGTCCAATGCAGATACTCATCGTGATCCAGAAAAAATACCGGCGCGCGGATGGTTCTCAGCAAGTACAACGCGAAAGTGACGAGCAGCAGGCAGATAATCCGCTCCGCTCGCGAAATCTGCGGCAGGACGAGGCGCGTGGCGAACGGGAGAAAAAGAATTGCGACGCTTGCATAGAAGAGACCGAGCGCGCCCTCGTCGCCGGCGCGACTTCTATTAGCCGCCGCCGCCGCGACGATGAGAGCCACACTGGCGTTAACAGCCAGAAGCGACGGCCAGACCAGCCAATGCGGGTCTACGAACGGCGGTTCGTATGCAACCGATAGACGTTGCGCTCCGATCAGGCGCGCGAGGGATCCGAATGCAGTGGCGCGCAAGTGCGCGATCCGACAGGGCAGGCCGATCCTCGCGCGTCGTTCTTCGGCTGCAATCTGGCTTGACATGACGAGTCCGCGTCACTGGCGCTTGACTGCGTTGGACACCAACGGGTGGGCGGCCATCAGGTGTCCGGGCAGTCTTTCCTTGATGATTGTCTTGGCGATGCGCCAGCCGTCAGGCAGCGCGTGCAGATTGCTCTCGCCATGCAGTCGCAATGACTCGAAGCTTGCGACCTCGACGATCTTCAGGCGGCTTTTCAGCGCCCTGATGTTCAGCATGGTCTCGACTTCGAATCCCGGACAATCCGCGCGCAGCAAGGGGAGATGCTTTTTCCAGAATGCGATATAGCCGTAGCAGAGGTCGCTGAACGAGCCGCCGTACAGCGCGCGGACCGCCATTTTGAGCGCCCAGTTTCCGAGCATGCGGACCGTCGTCATGTCGATCGTGCCGGCGCCCTGTATGAAGCGCGAGCCCTTGACGAAGTCCGCGCCGGACATCAGGGCGGCTACGAAAGATATGATTTCCTCCGGGTTCATCGATCCATCGGCGTCGAGCATGACGATGACGTCGCCCTCCGCCGCCTCGAACCCCGTCATCAGCGCGACGCCTTTTCCGCTGCGTGGCTCCAGTACGACGCGAACGTCCGGCCTGACCGACCGCGCCACCTCGATCGTCGCATCGGTCGAACGTCCGTCGACGATGAGGATCTCGCTTACCCAGTTCGGCAGTCGGGGCAGGAGGCGCCGCAGGTTCTCGGCTTCATTGAGCGTCGGAATGACAAGCGAGACTTTCGGTATCGGCAGTTGGTGCGGCGCAGGGATGGTCCGGCGCGTGAATGCCTCGCCGTCGGCCGTCTGCAACGCTACGGACGCGCAGGAAAAAGGCGTATCAAGCTGCATCTCATGTCCTTTCCCTATGCGAGACGGGTCACTTCGTTCGTCGCGAATCGATCGGTCACCTGCGCGACGTCTCCATGGTCGAGTGGCCGTCCATCTTTGTTTTCGCTTGCACGAGATCGCCGGGTTCGAGCGGCGTTGCTTCATCCGCGAGAAACTGCAGCGCGCCGCCATCGGTCTGGCGAATGATCGTGAACTGAATGTCATTCGCTGAGGTTGCGCCGATGCGATCGACAATCGAGCGGATGATGTTGATCGAGCCGCTGCTTCCCGTCGCCTCGCGTTCCGCGTCGTTGTGCGCCTGGATCAATTCGCTGTCATCGGTGAGAGAAGCCTGTGTCCGGCGCGTCGCCAGTTCGCGCTGGGCGCGCTCCAGCCGTTCCTGCGCGGCGTCCACCGAAGCCAGGGTCTGTTCGTGGCGATCCTGCGCGTCCAGAAGTTCTGTCTGCGCCCTGATCAGCTCAGGTTGCGACAGCGTGCCATTGGCAGATAGCTTTTCCAGATTTGCGAACCGCCTGCGGCGCAACTCTACCGCCTGGTCGAGCAGAGGCAGCTTGCCCTTGCGCGTGGTAAGTTCGGATGTGGCGATCGAGATTTCGGCTTTCAGACCGCTTTCCTGCTCGGCCCGCAAGCGCACCTGACGCCTCGGGACAAGCGATTCCGCTGCGACGAGCGCGCTGGCCCTTTCGGCGCCGGCGACGGAAGCGAGCGCGTCCGGCGCCTTCGCGGACTCGGGAGTTCTGGCTGTCGCGAGCGCAACCGTTCGCGCCATCGCCTTCGACGCGCGCTCAAGCGAGGATTGAAGCCGCTCCGTCTCGCGTGTCAGTTCGCCGAGTTGCCAGGGTTCGAGCAGGGCGTTTTCGAATCCTCCGGAAAGCGAAATGGCGTGCATGACGGTCATGCCCGGCACGAACGGCACGCTGCCGGACGTCTTTACCCGGCCGACGACATAGACTGGCGGCTTGACGACGCTCAGGACATTGACGAAGCCCTTGTGACCCAGAAAGGCGTCGAAGACGCATTCGATCTGGCGCTGGACGTCGGCCAGACGACGCTTGTCGGCGGGGAAGGATCCCAAGATCGGAATCGAGATCGCATGATCTTCCTGCACGACGTATTCGCCGGAGAGTTCAGAGCGGAGCTGGAACGCCTTCGCCGTCTGCTGCAGCCTGCGACGCTCCGCCCCCCATCTGTCTTCGTCGGCGACCAGGACTTCGTAAAATGAAAGTTTGACCTTGTCTCCACGTCCGAGCATGGAGTAATCGCCGCGTGACGTCGTCTCGCTTTCTGCGGCTGCTGCACATTTGGAACTGTCCGCAGGCGCCGCCTCGGAGGCGAGCGCCGAGCTTGCGCCGAGGCCCGGATTGCGGAGCGCGATGCACAGGGCTGCGCCGATGCATGCACGCGTTATGCTGGTCCATCGTCGCGTGGTCATGCCGCTTTCTCCCCGATGTCTTGCGTGCGAAAGCCCAACGCCTGCGCGTACAGGGCGAGCAGGGCGCCGGTGCAATCGTCCCAGTTCCAGTTCCATGTCGCAGGCTGCGTCGTACGTTCTGACCGCCCGCTGTCGATCAGATCGAGCATCTCCGCAGCGATCACGGCGGGCTCGGACGCTGGATCGATGCCGCGCACCAGCCCTCTGGCGGCCATTTCGCGGAAGCCGGTCGTGCAACTTGCAAGCACGGGCCGCCGCAGCGCGATGGCTTCGAGCGCGGCGACCGGATGCGCCTCGTAATCGCTGAGCAGGACGACGGCTGCGGCCTGCGAGATCAAGGCCCCGAGGCTCGCCCGTTCGTGTGCGGGGACGCCGCCGATTTTCACGCGGTCGGCGACTCCGAGGCGATGGGCCAGTTTCTCGAGGTCCGCTCGGTAAGGCCCGTCGCCGACGATGCGCAGGCGCGCGCCGGGACGTTGGGCGAGTACATATGGCAGCGCTGCTATCGCGCGGTGATGGCCCTTGTATCGTTCCAGGCGACCAAGCGTGACGATCAGCGGGTTTTCCGGATCTGGCGCATCCTGCGCCCCTCCGGCGTCGATCTCGGCGCCGTTTGGAACGACGACAAACCTGTCTCGCTCGATGCGCATTCCTTGCGCAAAATGGTCGGCCTCGAACTCCGATACGGCGATCAGTTTCGCGGCGCGGACAATCAACGGCTTCAGCGCCTGCATCTGCGGTCCGCGGACGAGCCTTCGCGCGGCCGACGAATGGCCGCCGCTATGGAAAGACATCACGAACGCGCGAGACGCCCTAATGGCGGCAAGCAACGCGACCGGCGGCACGAATGTATGGAAGCCCTGCACATGCACGATATCGCAAGCTGTGTGCTGCACATGCCGATAGACGCCTGGCGCGAACAGGATGTCGCTGCCGGCAGGATAGGCGCGCGCACGCAGGACGCGCATGCCGGCGACCTGCTCTTCCGCCGGGAGGCGACCGCTGGCATCGCCGGTGATGATGGTGACGGTGTGGCCCGCACGCGCCATGCGGCTGCCGACCTCGAAGCAATGCGTCTCGACGCCCCCCACGAGCGGCGGGAAGCGATGCGCTACCATTACGATGTCCAGACGCCGCGAACGCTCCAACGGGCCGCCCCCCTTCCGCGCGGCCAGAACGCCGCACGCAGGGTTGGAGATAGGGAAAGCCAAGCATTTGCGTATCGCCAATTAACAGTATGGGGGACAGGACGCGGTTTACGTATTTCGCAGTACGCCTTTCGGTTGCGGCTGATCGGAACGTCGCGAAAACTGGCGTCTTGCGCAACTATGGCGCAGAGGCGCCTGCGGAATGAGTAACGGCGCGTAACCCGAATTGAGTAGAGGCGGCCGATGCAAACTGCGCAGGCAGAGTCTTATCTTTGACGCTGCGCTTCGTTCATGGGGCGCTGGTTCCCAGCAGGAGCCATTCGCAGCTCGAACCCTGGGCGCAGGACCATGAAAGTATCGATCATCGGCTGCCCGTTTCGCACGACCTACGGGCAATACATAGAGTCTCTGCGCTCTGCCATGGAACGCCATCAGGCGCAGGTGCAATGGATCGCATCGAATTGCGGATGTCAGGATCCGAAGGAACTCGCGCGTGATTTCCAGAGCACGGATATCGACTATTTCGAGCTGCCGAACGAGGTCGGCCCGTGGAGCGTGCTTGTCTACTCGCCGGAAACAGCGCGGCGGGCGCTGAAGGAGCCCCTGCGGGCCGCGAGCCTGAGCTATCGTACTTCGCGCTATGCAAACCTGTCAGAAGGCGCCGACGTTGTTCACGTGCAGCAGACCCTGAACGCTTTCGGCGCCAACAGCGCGTTCCGGATTTTGAGACGGATCGCCGCTCCGGCGCGCGTGATCACGCTGCACGAACTCGATCCCGAGCAGACAGCCCGCCCGGAACTGAACGCGATCTACAATCTCGCCGACGCCATCGTCGTCCACGACAGCCTGATGAAGAAGAAAATCGTGGCGTTCGGCGTGTCGGCGGATCTTGTGCATGTGGTGCGGTGCGGGACCGAGATCGATCCGTTCGACGAGCCTGCGGTCCGGGACGGGCTGGTCTTCTACGGGGGACATCAACTCAACAAGGGCAAGGGCCTCCGTGTCCTGCTCGATGCGTATCTGCGTCTCAAGCAAGACCTGCCGACCGCGCCGCCGCGCTTGCGCATTCACGGCCATTTCGGCCCGGTTCCGGCCGACGCGCGCGATATGGTGCGCGACTTCGGCCTCGTCGACGATGTCGAATGGCTCGGCGACCTTTCGAATGACGAGATCAAGAGTCTTTACCGCCGATCGCAGGTTTGCGTCCTGCCGTACACGGGGAGCTTCGCCGGTTTGCCCGTCGGTCTCGCCGCGGCAAACCGCCTGCCAGTCATTTCGACGCGTTACGCGGGAATACCTGACCATATCGGCGATCTTGGCATCTATGTCGATGGCGCGGATCCGGCGGAGCTCGCCGCGCGCCTCTCGGCGGTGCTGGGCGATGCAGCCATGCGAGCCGAATGTGGACTGCGTCTGCGGGCGCATGCGGAGCGCCATCTCGGCTGGGACACGGTCGCGGGCGATACGCTCGACGTCTATCGTGCGGCGCGCGAGCAGGCGCAGTTTCGCAAGCTTCCGGACACGGAACGAAAGGTCGCCTCGATGGCGTGAGCGGCGCGTCGCGCGGCGGCGAGGTTCCCGCTCGCCGCGCCTCTATCCTGCGCCGGTGGAAGCAAATCGGCGAAGCGCCGCGATTTTGGGATTGCGCGTCCTGCCGTCGATGCATTCGAGGCGGTTGATGCGGTTGAGCGTGTGAACATGCCCGCCGGGCCAGGCTGCGTCGGCCCGGATCTGGGAGACGAAGGTCTGCTGGAAATGCTTCTGATCAAGGCGGTCGATGCGTGCTATGCGCAACTCGCGGCCATAGCCATTGAGGCAATCCTGCACCGGCCGCCAGAGTTGACCTCCGCTTTCGAAAACCCGGCCTGCAGGCCGCGCCGCCGATACGTCGATCAGCGTCGGGTTGAGGTCGTGTGCGGTCCAGGGACCGAGCAGCGTTGCTGACGAATGGATTGCGAGCATGTCCGATGGCCCGCCGAGTCCGTCGCGTACGCTCGATGTCATCCAGAACCGGCCGTTGTGGTTGAATATCGTGCTGTCGGCCGCCTCCACGTCCTCGACCAGCGTGCCGCAGCGTTCCCACCGGTGAGGGAAGGCTATGCATCGATAGATCGCGATCGCGCCATGACTCGAACTCTCCGGAATCATCCAGAGCACGCCATCGTGTTCGATGATGAACGGATAGGAAAGGTGCCAAGGCTCGGCGAGCACGGAGATTGCGCGACCTTTCGGACCATCGCCATCCAGTTCGATCGCCGCGATTGATCCGAGTCCGGTCCGATGGTCAAAATCCTCGAAGAAGATGAAGGCGCGTCCCATCCATTCGACAGGAAAAGGGTCGGCGTAAAAATGGTCGCCAGGGTCGGCCAGCACACGCCAGGGCGCGCCGCCGAGATCGCCGCGCTCGAACACGCCGGGCCCGTCGATCCATCGCCAGCCGATGCGCCATTGCGGAGAATAAAAACACAAGCGGTGCAGGGCGCGCGCGCAATTCATCGCAAGATTGCGCAGGGCGTATCGAACGAGAGCGCTGTCGCGGACGGGCGGCGGCGCATCGAAGCGGCGCGGCTCGCTCACCTCCGGCGTCGCCAGAGCGCGCATGATCAACGCCATCGTGCGCGAGAAGATCGCCTCCATGCCGCGCGTCAGGCTATCGACATATTCGGCGGATGGCGCTCCCCATGCCAGCGTCCGGCCTGTCGCGTCCACAACCGACAGGGTCGGCATGCGTCCCTCGAGCACGAGGGCTGCGGCCGCCTCCTCCGATGTCGACCCCTCGAACAGCGGGCGCAGGATCAGCGCCGCATCGGCGCTTGTGGCGCGCCCGGCCAGATCGATCAGCACGTCCGGCCTAGACGACGGATCTTCTCGCATGGTTTCGGGGGCGGGCGCCGCAGGATCACATATCGAGGACGCGCCGCGATGCAGGGTCGTCTTCTCGAAAGCCAGGAGAAAGTCGATGCCGGCGACCGCGTGTCTGCTGTCGTCCACGCGAATGTAGACTTCTGTGTCCGGCATGCTGCGTTCGAGCCGTTGACGCAACACGACGTGCCACTGCCTGAACGACGTTCGTTCGATGCAAATTCCGATCCGCATGGGCTGTCTGGCCCGTCCTGTCGCGCGCGATCGCACGCCGGTTACACCGTCCAACGATAACGACGCTCAGCCCCGTCGCGCCAGATAGGCCACTTCAGTCCGGTTTCTGGCGTTCAGTTTGCGCATGATGTGGCGCACATGAATCTTGACGGTGTTTTCGCACATGTTCAGTTCGTATGCGATCGTCTTGTTGGCCTTGCCCATGCGCAGCGCCTCGAGCACCTCGTGCTCCCTCCGCGTGAAATGTTTCGCGCCGCCGTAGCCGCCCGCCGGCGCGCGCAGGTCCGCGCCGCCCGATAGATATGCGGTCGGCGCCACGACGCCGCCCGCGATCACCAGACGGAGCGCCTCTGTAACGACGCTCAGCGGCTGATTGAGTGTGACGACTCCGCGCGCGCCATGCTTCAGCACGTTTCTGACATTGTCCGCCATCTCGTCGTCCGACAGCGCCACGAGGCGCGACGCTCCGCTGCTCGCGATGCGGCGGACGTCGTCCAGTTCGGCGGCTTTGCGCGCATCGAGGCCGAAAATCACGAGGGATTCGTCGTCGGCGCGGGCCATCCACTCGTCTACCGACGCAAGGCCGATGACCGGAAACTGGAAGGCGGGCGAGAGACTCTTGCAGATCGTTTCCCGCAGCAGGGATCTGCGCTCGATCACCACGATCCGCTTGAGCACATACTTGTCACGTGTCTCCCCGGCCGTCGTCGCCGCGAATGCGTCGCGGGCGCTTATGGAGGAAACGTTGGAAATCATAAGCACGCCACTCATGGAATCTCTGGCCAAAGCCGGGCGGGCGCCTCCGTTCATCCAGAGCGCGTCGGCAATAGTATTAGAAGCTGATTATTCCTGGGGAACAACCGCGCGCGCGCGATGCAAAAAGAGGAGGCGCCAAGTCCGGTGGAGTTCGCAGTTTTATGAAATGAAGAAATGCGATGCAAAACAATCATGAAACAAGTTACGGCCGATAATGTTACGGAAGGACATCGACCGATTTGAATGAGATCTGCCCAAAAGGCGTATCGCGGCGCCCGCCTTCGTTGGCTGATGCCGACGTTTCGATCGGAGACGAGGTCCAATTTTCGCGCGGGCCGCGGCGGGAATGCTTGCGGCTGGTCCGGGCGGCCGCGTATTTCTGACGGCGGCCCGCGCATGCCCGGAGGGCCCTCCGGGGCGCCCCGCTGGCGCGTCTGCTCCGGAGGCTGCCGTAGCTCCAGAAATTGGGCGCCGACAGGCCCGGTCCGACCAAGGCGGCTGTCCGCGAACACATCCAGGTCGGACGAGGCCGGCGTCTGGTGCCGGGTGAGGGGATCGAACCCCCGACCTTCGGTTTACAAAACCGCTGCACTACCGCTGTGCTAACCCGGCGCGCCTTTCTGATCAACGATCCAGGCGCAAAAATCAAGACTTGACGGATGACGGCGATCGCCGATTTTCCACGGCCTTTCAGCCGTGCGCAACTGGCTTGTCCAGGTCGCCGACGTAGATGTCGCGATCCCGGGTTTCGGGGACAAACACCATCCCGACGATGAAGGTCATGATCGCGATGACGATTGGATACCAGAGGCCATAGAAAATATCGCCGGTCTGCGCCACCATGGCGAACGAGATCGCCGGCAGCAGGCCGCCGAACCAGCCGTTGCCGATGTGATAGGGCAGGGAGACCGATGTATAGCGGATACGGGTCGGGAAGAGCTCGACCAATGCAGCCGCCAGCGGCCCGTAAACCATGGTCGCGTAGAACACCAGAACGAACAGCAAGCCGATGATGCCTGCGGTTTGGGCGCGGAAGATGTCGAACGGGCCGCTCATGCGGACGATCGCCGGGTCGTTCGCGGCAGGATAGCCGGCGTCGCGCAGGGCCTTCAGGATCGATTGGCCAGACGGGTCCGGGCGCACGGGATCGAAGGTGTGGCTCACGCCGTTGACGCGCACGGTCGCCTCGCCGGCGGAGGAGGAAAGATCCAGCGAATAACGCGCGCCCTCTCGCGCCAGAAGCGTGCGCGCGATATCGCACGGCGTCGTGAACACCCGGGCGCCGAGAGGATTGAACAAGGAACCGCAATCGGCGGAATTGGCGATCACCGTCACCTTCGTCGTTTCCACGGCGCGGGCGAGGGCAGGATTAGCCAGGTCAACGATCTGCTTGAAGATCGGAATGAACGTCAGCGCGGCGATCAGGCAACCGGCTAGGACGATCGGCTTGCGGCCAATCCGGTCAGAGAGCCAGCCGAAGACGATGAAGAAGATCGAGCCGAACAAAAGCGACCAGGCCACGAGGAGGCTCGACGTATAGCCATCGACGCCCACGACCGTTTGCAGGAAGAAAAGCGCATAGAACTGACTCGTGTACCAGATGACGCTCTGCCCGGCGACGAGTCCAAACAGCGCGAGAACCGCAATCTTGAAATTTGTCCAGCGGCCGAAAGCTTCGGTGAGCGGCGCCTTCGCGCCGCCGCCCACCGCCTTCATGCGCTGGAAGGCCGGCGATTCGTTGAGCTGAATGCGAATCCACAAGGAGATCGCGAGCAGCACGAAGGAGCCGAGAAACGGGAAACGCCAGCCCCATTCAGCGAAGTCCTGTTCTCCCAGAAGCGTGCGGAAACCCAGAATCACGACAAGCGACAGCAGCAAGCCGAGCGTAGCCGTCGTTTGCAGCCACGACGTATAGAACCCGCGCCGGTTGTTTGGCGCATGCTCGGCGAGATAAGTCGCCGCGCCGCCATATTCGCCGCCGAGCGCGAGTCCCTGCAGCATCCGCAGCGCGAACAATAGAACCGGCGCGGTGACGCCGATCACCTGCGAGCCTGGCAGAAGCCCTATCAGAAAGGTCGACAGCCCCATGATCAGAATCGCGATCAGAAACGTGTATTTGCGGCCGACGAGATCGCCGACGCGGCCGAACAGCACGGCGCCCGCCGGGCGTACGACGAAACCCGCGGCAAAAGCCAGTAACGCCATGATTTCGCGTGTCGCATGCGGAAATGCGCCGAAGAACTGGTCGGCGATGATCGTCGTCAGCGCGCCGTAGAGATAGAAATCGTACCATTCGAAGACCGTGCCGAGCGAGGAAGCGAAGATCACGCGCTTCTCGCCCGGAGTCATCGACCGCGCTCCGCCGCCCGCTCCGGCCGCTTTCGGTATGGCCGCTCGTCCATCCATCCGGGTCATCCTGTCGTCATCTGGTTCTGAAACCTATTTCAAGCCCTTCGGACACACGACGCCGCGTGCATATAACCTTCGTCTAATGTTCGCAGATGCGAGATGGACGCGGATGTGGCGACGGGGCGCGATAAACCCAGCAAATCCGCTGGCGACGCGACGAATCGAAATCCATTCCAGCGCGAGCGCCGTAGCTCGCCGTCAATGGCGTGGCGCGATGACCAAAGTTGCATGGAGCGCAAAGCTGGCATTCTATATTTTCCTGAAACCGTAACTGAAACGGTTAATGTGGGAGGCGCTAATGGCAAGTTGGCAAGAGATAGAACGAAATCCAAAATTCATAGAGCTTGTGCACAAGCGCAAGTCGCTCGGCTGGACCCTGTCGGCGATCATGCTCGCGATCTACATGGGTTTCATTCTGGTCGTCAGCTTTGCGCCTAACGTGCTTGAGGCCAGCTTGGGCGGCGGCGTGACGACGGTGGGCATTGTCGTCGGCGTTCTCGTCATCCTGTCGGCCTTCGTGCTGACCGGGATCTATGTCCGCAAGGCGAACGCCGAATACGACACGCTGACCAGGTCCATCGTCGAGGAGTCCAAGTGATGAAGCGCGCTCTTTCCCTCACCGCGGGCGCTGCGCTCGGCGCCGTTCCGACGGTCGCTCTCGCGGACGCCATCACCGGCAATGTCGCCAAGTCCGCGACCAACTGGCACGCCATCGGCATGTTCATATTCTTCGTGCTGATTACACTCGGCATCACCTACTGGGCGGCCAAGCGCACCAAGTCGGCCGCGCAATTCTATGCGGCGGGCGGCGGCATCACCGGCATGCAGAACGGCCTCGCCATTGCCGGCGACTACATGTCCGCTGCGTCGTTCCTCGGCATTTCCGGTCTCGTCTATGTCTGGGGCTTCGACGGTCTGATCTTTTCGGTGGGCTGGCTCGTTGGCTGGCCGATCGTGACTTTCCTGATCGCGGAACCGCTGCGCAATCTCGGCAAGTACACTTTCGCCGATGTCGCTTCGTTCCGCCTCTCGCAGCCGCCGACGCGCGTTCTGGCGGCCTGCGGCACGCTGGTGACTGTCGCGTTCTATCTGATCGCGCAGATGGTGGGCGCGGGCACGCTGATCAAGCTGCTGTTCGGTCTCGATTACTGGATTGCGGTGGTGATCGTCGGATGTCTCATGATCCTGTACGTCACGTTCGGCGGCATGGTCGCGACGACGTGGGTGCAGATCATCAAGGCCTGCCTGCTGCTCGGCGGCGCCACCTTCATGGCGTTCATGGTGCTGTGGCAGTTCGGCTTCAGCCCGGCGGCCCTGTTCGCCAAAGCGTCGCAGGTGCATCCGCGCGGCGCGTCGATCCTCGGGCCGATCTTCGCGCCCGGCGCTCCGGTCTCTACGCCGCTGTCGGCGATCTCGACCGGGCTCGCGCTGATGTTCGGGACCGCTGGTCTGCCACACATCCTCATGCGCTTCTTCACGGTCTCGGACGCCAAGGCGGCGCGCAAGTCGGTGTTCTACGCGACCGGCTTCATCGGCTACTTCTACATCCTGACCTTCATCATCGGCTTTGGCGCGATCGTGATGGTGTCGACCAACCCCGACTTCCTGAACCCCGCGCTTGTCGCGGCGGGCAAGAATGGCATCGAGGCAATCAAGGGCGGCGCAAACATGACCGCGGTCAATCTCGCCGGAGCGGTCGGCGGCGACGTCTTCCTGGGCTTCATCTCCGCGGTGGCCTTCGCCACGATCCTGGCGGTCGTGTCGGGCCTGACGCTGGCGGGCGCCTCGGCGATCAGCCACGACCTTTATGCGACGGTGTTCAAGGGCGGCAAAGCAAACGAGCAGGATGAAATCCGTGTATCGAAAATCTCCACGGTCATTCTGGGCATTGTTGCGATCGGCCTCGGCATTCTCGCCGAGAAGATCAACGTCGCCTTCGCGGTTGGCCTCGCCTTCGCGATTGCGGCGTCGTGCAACTTCCCGGTTCTGCTGATGTCGATCCTGTGGAAAGGCACGACGACGCGCGGCACGGTCATCGGCGGCTTCGTCGGCCTGATCACTGCAGCGCTCGGCGTCATCCTGTCGCCGGCGGTCTGGGAGCTGGTGCTTGGCCACACCAAGGGCTCGGCGCCGTTTTCCCTCGACAACCCGACGCTTTTCTCGATGTCGGGCGCCTTCTTCTGCATCTGGCTGTTCTCGAAACTCGATTCGAGCGCACGCGGGAAGGCCGATCAGGCGGGGTGGGACGCGCAATATGTGCGCTCGCAGACCGGCATCGGCGCGACCGGCGCGGCGTCGCATTGACCTTCGGGCCGGGCGGCGACGCCCGGCCGCATTCATACCGGCGCGATCACGCGCTACTGATACGGGCCGCGCTGCGGCCCGTATTTTTGTCCAGGGGCGATTTCAGCATATGCCCAAGGCTTTCGACGCCTCAAACCCACCATTCGACCGGCTAACGCCGCGCGAAATCGATACTTTGCGCGAGGCGCTCGACATTGGCTATTATCGGCCGGGCGATATCCTCGTCTCTGCGGGAGCTGCGGCCGAGTCCCTGTTCGTTGTCATCAAGGGCACGATCGAAGAGAGGGAAGGCGACGAACTGATCGCGCTGCTCGGCCCCAACGATTCGTTCGATAGCCGCGCCATCGTGCAGGGCGCGAGCGCCCATGCGTTTGTCGCGCGCGAGGAGACTCTGGTCTATCTCGTTCCGAAGGAGCTGACGCTCCGCTTCATCCGCGATAATTCGCGCTTCGGTTCTTTTTTCTATCTGGATATTTCGCGCAAGCTGGAGGCCGCGGCGCGCGACGAGGACGAACGCAGCGCCGGATCGCTGATGCGCACGCGCGTCGGCGACCTGTTCCTGCATCCGGCGGAATTTATCGACGTCTCCGACACGATCGAAACAGCGGGGCGCCGGATGCGCGACGTCAACTCGAACACGCTGCTGGTGCGCGACGGCGAGAAGACGGGCATCGTGACCGGCATGAACCTGTCGAAAGCCGTCGTTCTGCACCACATGCCGATCAATGCCCCGATTGGGCCCGTGGCGCATTTCGACGTCGTTTCGGTCGACGAGGGCGATTTCGTGTTCCAGGCTCTGCTGGAAATGACGAAGAGCAACAAGCGCCGCGTCGTGGTCAGGCGCGGCGAGCAGTTCATCGGCATCCTCGAAGACATCGACTTGCTCGGCTTCCTCGCCGGCAATACGCAGGTCATCGCGGGACGGATCGACCGGGCGAAATCGAAAGCCGACCTCGTGATCGCCGCCCGTGAAATCGCCGAGCAGATCCGCATTCTGCGACGTCAGGACGTGCGCGCCGGAGTGATCGCCGAAATCGTCTCTGATCTGAACCGACGGCTGATTTCCAAGACGTTCGCGCTGATCGCGCCCCCGGATCTGCGCAAGCGATCATGCCTGATCGTTATGGGCAGCGAAGGCAGGTCAGAGCAGACCGTGCGCACCGATCAGGATAATGGGCTTATTCTGGCCGAACCTGTCGATCAGGCGATGCTCCAGGGGTTCCGCGCCGATTTCACTGCGGCGCTCGAAGAGTTCGGATTCCCGCCCTGTCCGGGCGACGTCATGGTGCGCAATCCGTTCTGGTCGCGAACGATCGACGAATATGTGGCGGACTTTCATCGCTGGGTCGCCGCGCCGGACCAGAACGCGGCGATGAACGTCGCAATCTTCTATGACGCCGCGCCGGTGTCCGGCCGCGCCGACCTGCTGCGCAAGGCGAAGGCGGCGCTGATCGAGTCCGTGCGCTCCGAGCGCGTCTACCTTGCGCGTTTTGCGAACGCAATCGAAGCGTTCGAAACGCCAATCGGCCTGTTCAACAATCTGATCGCGGTCGAGGGCGCGCTCGATCTCAAGAAGGGCGGCATATTCCCGATCGTGCATGGCGTGCGCAGTCTTGCGCTTGAGCACGGACTGACCGAGACATCGACCGACGACCGGATCAGGCGCCTGGTCGAACTCAACGTGCTGCGGGAGAGCTTCGCACGCGACCTGATCGAATCCTTCCATTTCCTGACCGGCCTGCGGCTGGACAGCCAACTCGCGGAGCAGACGGGGCAGGGCGCGCTTGTAAAGCCGGCGGCGTTGACCAGCGCCGAGCGAGATCTGTTGCGCGACGCCTTCAAGGTCGTGAAGCAGTTCCGCGATTTCTTGCGCCGACACTTCAATCTCGGCATGTTCTGACATGATCCCGCGCCGGCTGAAGCGATTGTTCCACCAGATTTCGCTCGGCGACCAGGCCTATCGCTTCCTGTTCGAGGCCGGTCCGGCTGACGAAGTCGTGGCGTTCGATTGCGAGACGACCGGGCTCAGCGTCGCGAAGGACGACATCATTGTCATTGCGGCGGTGAAGGTGCGGGGCAACCGGATTCTCGCCAGCGAAAAATTTGAAGCTGTCGCGCGGCCCGAAGCGACACTGAAGGCGGATTCGATCAAGGTGCATCGGCTGCTGGAGAGCGATGTCGAAAGCGGCGGCCTGATCATGCAGATCATTCCGGATTTCCTGCGCTTCATCGGCGGGCGGCCGCTCGTCGGCTATTATCTCGAATTCGATGTGGCGATGGTCAACAAATATCTGCGGCCGCTGCTTGGCGTCGAATTGCCAAATCCGATGATCGAGGTTTCGGAACTGTATTACGAACGGAAATACGGCAATGCGCCTCCTGGCACACATATAGACCTGTCGTTCGCACATATCCTGCGCGATCTCGGTCTGCCGCGCCTCGATCAGCATGACGCCTTCAACGACGCGATCATGACGGCGGAAATGTATGTCGCGTTGAAGGATCTCAGGGAGCGCGGGGTGAGGATTTCGCGGGAAAGGGATTGAGGGGCGGGGTCGTTCGCTGTTTTGGAGGGGCGCCAGCTAGCCGCGCAATTTCCCCCGCGCCACGCTCAACGCCACCGCGCAGGCGTTCGACACGTTGAGACTCTTGATCGGGCCGGGCATGTCAAGCCTGGCCACGATATCGCATCTTTCGCGCGTCAGGCGCCGCAAGCCCGCGCCCTCGGCGCCAAGCGCCAGCGCCAGCGGCCGGCGCAGCGGCGCGTCCTCAAGCGAGGCCGAACCGTCCGAATCGAGCCCGACGCGCAGAAAATCAGCTTTGCCGAGTTCGTCGAGGGCGCGCGCGAGATTGACGACCGGCACGATCGGCACATGCTCCAGCCCGCCCGAGGCGGTTTTGGCGAGCACGCCGGAAAAATCCGGGGCGTGGCGGTCGGTGACGATCAGCGCGTCGACGGCGAAGGCGGCGGCCGTGCGCAGAATGGCGCCGACGTTGTGTGGATCGGTGATCTGGTCGAGCACAAGCACGAAGCCGCTGTTGCAGGCAATTTCAGACAGGTCGAGCGCCGGGATGGCGCGCGCTTCGAGCAGCAGACCCTGGTGGACCGCGCCCTGGCCCAACCGCCTGTCGAGATCGGCCGCCTGGACGACATGGATCGGGACGCCCGCCGCCGTCGCCTCCGCGCCGATGCGTTCGGCCGCCTGCAGCGTGGCGAACAGGTCGAGCAGCTTGCGCTTCCGGACGCGCAGGGCCTCGCGTACCGCATGCAGGCCATAGAGAACCACGAGGTCGCGGTCGGGCTTGCGGAAGGCCGCGCCGGACCGGCTCTGCGCGCTGCCGCCGCCAGCCTGACGGCGGTCGGCGGGCCGCTGTTCCGGCGCGCGGCGCTGATCGCCGGTCCGCCCTTCGCTTCTCCTGTTTCGCGGCATTGCGGGTTCCTCGCTTCGCAGGGTCATGTCTCACGCGCCGTCGCCCCGCGCAATGAGGCGCTTTAGCGGTTGACATGACGGCGCCCCGTCAGCATAACCCGCGTCGTCGGCCGGCGGAGACGCCGGGCCGCGGGCGCCATTTGTGCTCCCGTGGGGGAATGTCCCGAGCGGCAAAGGGGGCGGACTGTAAATCCGCTGGCTATGCCTTCGTAGGTTCGAGTCCTACTTCCCCCACCATTGTCTCGCCTTTCCGGTCGCACCGCGACGGAAAATTAACCAAGACGCGATTTCATGGCTGGCGCCGATGGCGTGGGATGGAGTCGCGCGATGCAAGAGATGCTTGCCGGACAGGCAGCCGAGGTGTCCTCCGTCATTTCCGCGGTGGCGCTCGAATATTACACCCAGGCGGCGCCAGCGGCGGCCGGACGGCTGGCGCGTCTGCATCAGAAGGCCTGGGAAGCGGTCATCGCCGGCGATTCTGCCGACCAGCAGTTCGCGGAGCTGCGGCGCCAGGCTTTCGCCCTGGTCGACGCGCAGGAACTGATCGAGGTCTGCGACCAGCATATCGTCTGGGCGCTGACGCCGGTTATCGCCGCCTCGCTCGCCTGCGGGCCGGGCCACGAAAGAATCAGTCTGCGGGAGGTCGGCGGCGCACTCTGGCGCATGCTGCAGACCTTCGCCGCCGAACCGTCCGCCGTGCAGGTCGCCGCCTGAGCCTGACGCAGCTCGCCATGTTGCAAATGCGCGCAGCCTTCGGCATATGTCACGCCTGCGTCGCCCTCCGGGGCCGCCGCGCGCGGGTGTAGCTCAATGGTAGAGCAGCAGCCTTCCAAGCTGAATACGAGGGTTCGATTCCCTTCACCCGCTCCATTTTCTTGTTTGTCGCATTTCTCGTCGTAAATTCAATGAGTAGCGCATCGCTGCTGGGCCGATAGACCCCAAAATCCCAAGCATTGTGGACCCCAATCGGGTGAGGCCCAACTGTGTCGTTCATCGAAGACGAGTCGGACGAGGACAAGGCCGTTAGGTTCCAGAACTGCATCATCGCGGCCGCGACAAACGGCGGCATGGATGACGCCGAGTACAGGGAACTCCGTCGACACTTCCTTGAACATCACGAGTATCGGCAGAAGTTGCCTGCCTTCGTTCGACGCTGTTCAGACCTCGGCCAGTTCTGGGGCTTCATCAAGCATGAGCGCGGCACGTACGCGGAGCGTCGGACCCTCATCTGGAACGCCTTTCGCCCGCTCATCGCTTACATCGAGACGGAAGCGCGCTCCCCGGGGGTCCAGGCCGTCACAGCGACCCTTGAGAAGTTCGATGCAGAGCATGTTCAGCGGGCGTGGAACCGCGCGTTGGAACGTCGAGCCACTGACCCCGAAGGCGCGATCACGGCTGCGCGCACACTCTTGGAGACTGTCTGCAAACACGTTCTCGACGACGCAAAGAGCCCCTACGATCCCACTGCTGACCTTCCTGCGCTCTGGCGGCTGGCCGCGAGCGAACTGAACCTAGCGCCGCAGCAGCATCAGGAGGAGGTGTTCAAGCAGATCCTCGGGGGCTGTCAGTCTATCGTCAATGGCCTCGGCACGCTCCGCAATCGGGTTGGCGACGCGCACGGACAGGGGCGCAAGTCCATTCGGCCGAAGGCGCGACACGCGGAGTTGGCCGTCAATCTCGCTGGCGCGATGGCCTCGTTCCTGACCGCGACACGGGATGAGCGCCAGAAGTCGCCTTAGTTCGATCGTCTGCCGGCACGGCTAGTTGAAGGCCGGATTACCGGGAGGCTCCCGCATCGATTGGAGCAGCGCGATCCTAAAGTCGAGCCCCGCCAACAGCGATGGTCCAACTTGGATCGCCCAGTCAGCGGCCTCCCCAGAAAATTCTTCGGCGTGTACGGCCCTGTTGAGAAGCGGGACGAGGTCCAATTCGCTGTCGTTGATTATCTTCCCGTCTTTCTTGACTAAAACAGCCTCGTATCTTTTGTCGCGATATTCATCTCTCCAGCCATGAGCAGAGATCGCCGTCTGCTCCGTCTTTGAGACACGTTGGCCTGATCCGTCTAATGCCGATACCTCGTATGTCATAGTTCTCTATGGCCCCTGCCTTGCGCTAAGCATAGCACGGGAGGCCGGGCGACGCGATGGAATGTCAACCGCCTCAGATTTCAAACTGAGACACTACCCGACGGCCGCATGATCGTCGCCGCGCGATTTTGGCTCACAGCTCCGGTGGGGCTACTCAAGGCGAATACGAAGCATTCGTCCGGCCCTCCCTACGCCGCAGCAAAATCGCAAAGCCCCGCGTTCACATAACCCGGCAGGAATCCGCTCAATTTCCGCGGGGCGCTGTCGAGACAAGCGGAGCCAGCTCTATCCGTGGCGGCGCAAAAAGACCCGCCCGCCCGCATGCGACGCCTTCAATCGGGGGCGATGAATGACGAGCAGCGCGCATCCTGGCCATGGGGTGCCCCGGCCTTCGCCAGGCCGCATCGCCGATTGGCCCGCCCCGGTCCTCTCCGGCGCGCCGCAAGCCGTCTGGCGAACAGATGGCCTCGTCAGGCGGGAGTTCTGTCGCGGACCGAACCCGAATGATCGGGCGCATGCGCGCTCATGCGCGAGGCGCTGTGTTCGGTCGCCCATTGTTCCAGTGCGCGGGCGGGCAATGCTGGCGAATAGAGGTAGCCCTGAACATAGGGGCAGCACATATCTTCGAGCGCACGCTTTTGCTCAAGGGTCTCGACGCCCTCCGCGACGACGGCAAGGCCCAGGCTCGCGCCGACCTGTACGATCAAAGCCGCGACAGCCCTGGCCGTCGCGTCTGTCGCAAGATCGGCGACGAAACTGCGATCGATTTTGAGTTCCTTCATGGGCAGGCGGGCAAGCCGGCTGAGATTGGAATACCCCGTTCCGAAGTCGTCCATCGACAGGCCGACTCCGAGCGCCTGGATCGCTCGGGCGCTTTCGAGCGTGGCGGAGCGCTCGTCCATGACGGCGCTTTCGGTCATTTCAATCGTCAGGACATGCGGCGGCAGGTCGAGGTCTCGCAAAGTCCGTTCAATCGTTGCGGGCAAAGCGTCACTCTGGAAGTTCAGAGGCGACAGATTGACGGAAACCCGCGGAACAGCGAGGCCGGCGGCGCGCCAGTCGGCGATCTGGCGGCAGGCCTCCAGCAACGACCAGTCGCCGATCGACTCGATCAGCCCATATTCCTCTGCGATGTCGATGAAGGTGGCGGGCGGCACCTCGCCCAGAATAGGATCGCGCCATCGCGCCAGGGCCTCGACCCCAATGATTTCGCCTGAGATCAAGGAAATCTGCGGCTGGTAATGCAGCGTCAGGCCGCCGCTGGACACTGCCTGCCGGAGAGCCGCGGCGTAGGATCGCCGCTCTTCGCTGCGGCCTCGGATAGCGAGATCGAACAAGCAATGCCCGGCTCTGCCCGAGCGCTTTGCCTCATACATCGCCATGTCCGAATGCATCAGCAAGGTGTCAACATTCGTACCGTGTTCTGGATAGGCGCTGATTCCAATGCTGGCGGAGACCGAAATCGTCTGGGAGCCGATCCAGACCGGTTGCGACAGCGATTTCTGAATACGCGCGGCGACGACTGAAGCGTCCGCGAGGCTGCAATCCGGCATGACGATCACGAATTCGTCGCCGCCCTGCCTGCTGACAATGTCCTCGGGGCGGAGCTGCGCCTTCAGTGCGTGCGCAACATGCACGAGCAAGGCGTCGCCCGCGGAATGTCCAAGCCCGTCGTTCACGTCCTTGAAATGGTCGATGTCGAGAAACAGGATGGCGATCCGCCCGCTGTCCGGCGGACTGGCGATCATCCGATCGATCGAAGCGCGAAGCTGCATGCGGTTGGGCAACCCGGTCAGACTATCGAAATATGCGAGACGGCTGATCTGCGATCGCGCTTCGTGACGTTCGATGGCGAGCGCGCAGAGATGCACGACCGCATCGGCGATCCGGACATGCCATGGCCCCGGCGCCCGCTTGTCCCGGAAGTAGAAAGCGAGCGTTCCAACAACGCGCCCGTCGCGCGCCTTGACCGGCGAGGACCAGCAGGCGCGCAGTCCCGCGGCCAGCGGAAGATCCCTGTAAGCTGCCCAGTTTGGATCGCCTTCGATATCCTCGGTCAGCGCAGGCCGTCCATGGAACGCGGCGACGCCGCATGTTCCGACGTCGGGTCCGATCGAAACGCCATCGACCAGGGCGGCGAACTCGTCAGGTAGGCCGCATCCCGCGAGCGGATGCAGACGGCCGTCCGGGTCGACATGAAGTATGGACGGGACGACGTCAGGAGCGATCGCGGCGATCTTCCGACAGACAACGTCGGCCATGTCCCCGAGCGAGCGTTCGTTGGCGAGCGCTTCAAGCGCCTCGCGCTGAAGGCTCTGGATCTGCCGACTCTCGGTAATGTCGGCCAGCACCGCGATCAGATTGGTGACTTTGCCCGCCGCATTCCGGACGACGTTCGCGGTGGCGGAGACCCAGATCTCGTGTCCATCGCGATCGTAGGCGAGAATCTCTTCCTGAACGGTGGTCGAAACGCTCATCTGTCGCTGCAAGCGCGCGAGCGTTCGGCGATCGGTATAACGGCCGGCGAGAATCTGACTCGGATAGGCGCCAATCACTTCGGCGGAGGAATATCTGAACGTGTCGATGAAGGCTCTGTTGACGTAAACAATGCGCTCCCTGTCATCCGTGATGATGACGATGCGTCTGGTTTCGTCCGCCACTTGCGCGAGGAGCCTCAGATGCTTCCGCCGGGCCATATCGTCGGTGACATCCCTCACGATTCCGAGGAATCCGATCTTGTTGTCGACATTCACCTTCGAAAGCGAGAGAAGGCCCAACACCGTGTCGCCGGGAGCCCGTTCGATGCGGATCGTTTGATTTTCCGTGACGGAATGACCGCCAACGTCGTCGACGTCGCGATCCGGATCTGGATCCGCAGTCGGCCTCCAGTCAGCCACCAATGCGCTGAACGGCCGCCCAACTACATCGTTGAGCTTCTGTCCCCAGAGGCGTTCGGCCGACGGATTGATAAATGTGACGATCTGATCGCTGTCCATGGCGACCAGGGGATCGAGGATCTGTTCAAGAACATGATGATAGTAACTGTCAATTGAATCGTCTGAGAGCCCCATGTTCCCATATCTCCCCCTGAATGGGACAGGTCCGATCGCCAGGCAGGCTCTTGTGGCCTTTCCTCTCCGGGTCGGATCATCTTCATTTATTCAGACAAATGATGATCCTGAATTCTCAAGAACAAGTGAAGAAGGCTCAATGCGCCTACGAGTAATGAACCGCCCCGGGTTTGCCGGAGGCTCCAACTCTTGAGAGGATGGAGCTATGGAATCGACGACGAAGAAGAGGGCGACGAACAAGTTCTGGCCGGAGGTCCGAGCCCGGGCGGTTCGGATGGTGCGGGAGCACCGGGGCGATCATAGCTCGCAATGGGCGGCGACCCGCGCCGCCTGCGCATATCGGGCGTGTACGAGATGAACGCGCCGATGTTCGAGATGCTCGACCTGGCGGAAACTCCGGCGGAGGCCGGGCATGCCTTTTCCGTTTACATGAACGCCATGTTCGGGGTCGATGCGGAGCAGAAGGAGCAGAAGGAGCGGAGGGCCGGTCGCGCCCGGTTCCGTTCGTCGTTTCTGCGGCTGATCAAGGGCTGGGGCTATGACAGTAACGGGCCTGAGGGCGCTGTGCTGAAAGGCTGTGTGGAGAGCCGGTTCGGCATCTTGCCGACGTTTCACAAGCAGCGGATCGTAAGATTCTCGAGCGGCGCCTGGACAAACTACGTCGAAGAGAAGATGTCGAGCCGTTTCCACGGGAACTCGATCTAAACGCAGCTCGACCTGCTCTACGAATTCTGCCAGTGGGCGCTCGACCGCTTTGCTGCGCCGGGACGGACGCACCTGACGCTGTACCGCGGCGTCAACGCGCCCGGCGAGCACGAGATCGTCAAACGCATCGCCGCCCGCTTGATTCTGCTACGACTGAACAATCTCTCGTCCTTCTCGTCCGACCGCGACATCGCCGGCTGTTTCGGCGACACGAGCCTATGCCTCGTCCGCATGATCCACGCGCTGCTCGTTGGCGGCGGGAGGGATGCGGCGCGCGCCGTGGCCAACGATCTCGTGGCCGCTCATCCGTCCTTTCGCTTCGCCCCATTCCACAGCCCCTCGACGGCCTACATAGTCGACACGATGCAGACAGTCCTGCACTTTTATTTCGTGACGAATAGTTTCGAAGAGTGCGTTGTCGAGACCGTCAACCAGAGCGGCGACGCCGACACAACCGGCGCGCTCGCCGCAATGCTCGCGGGCGCAACCTATGGGTCCAGTTTACCGTCACGCTGGCTGACAAGGCTCGACAGCGGCGTCGTCGCTGAAGTTCGACGCCAATCGACACGCCTTGCCAGCTTGGCATGACGTCTCGGGCAGAACGTCCGCTTTCCGCGCGAGAGCCTATTTCTCTTCCTGGCGCATCCAAGCCGTATCGCGGTCGCCGAATTTTCGTAGCTCCGTGAAGTATCCGCGCCGCCCTCAAGCTTGCTACTGTGCGGGCGCGATCCCGGCCGCGACGAAGGCCCGCCATCCCCCATAGCATGTGACGTCTCGCGCGCCGGCGAGCGCAGCGGGTTCGACGAGGAATCCCTTGGGCGACGAACCATCGGCAAGATTCACCGTTCCGATGCACATCGGGCTCGGCACAGCGGCGACGAAGCGGCCAAACGCGTCAGGGCTCATGGCCCAGACCTCGACCTCGATCTTGCCGGCAGCTTCGGCGTCGCGGACGAGGCCGGGCTTCGGCGGCGTCTGGTTGGCCAGCGCGTAGAGCCGGTATCCGGCCTGCGTTCTTGCTTTCCGGACGAATTGTGCATCGAGCGTGGTCAGTTCACGGTTGAGCGGCATGCCCGAGAGGTGCGCGCCGACAACAACGATCTCGAGCATGTCGCTGTTTTTCGGCTCGGGGGGCGGCGCATATTCGCACCGCCATCCGGTTGCGCCCGGCGTATCGCCGCATGTCGCGTGCAGTTCACGGCCGAGTGCGGCAAGCAGCGCATCGCGTGCGGCGAGCGCAAGCAAGGTCACGCTTGCAGGCCGGCCGTTTGCGAGCTTGCCGCAGGGGACGCTGAGGCCGCACATATCCAGAAGATTGACGAAATTCGTATAGGTTCCGAGACGGGCGTTGGCGAGGATCGGCTCGGCCTCGAGATCGACGAGCGTGTAATGCGTCGGCGCAGTGGGGACGCAGAGGAGGTCGACGGATGCGACGAGCGGCGCGAGCTTCGCGCGAAACTCCTGCAGCTCGTACAGGTCTCTGAACGTATCCGCAGCCGAGAATTTCCGTGCGCCGCAGATGATCGCGCGCGTGACAGGATGCATGGCCGCCTCGTTCTTCTCGATGAAGGAGCGCAGGCCCGCATAGCGTTCGGCGACGAACGCGCCCTCGTAGAGCAGCGCCGCCGTCGCGTAGAAGTCGGCAAAACGCAGTTCGACGATCTCGCAACCGATTTTGGGAAGGCGCGCCAGGATCTCCTCGTAGCCTTCCTGCATCGCCGTGTCGCCGAAGAAGCGACGATCCTCCCGGGCGGGAACGCCGACGCGCAGCTTCGGCGGCCGCGGTCGCAGCGCCGCAGCGGGAAAGGGTTTAGACCAGGGATCCAGCGGATCGAGCGCGGCGGTCGCGGCGAAGGTCCGCCAGGCGTCGTCGACTGTCAGCGCGAAGATCGAGACGCAATCGAGGGTGCGGCATGCCGGCACGACGCCGCGCGAGGACAGCGCGCCGACGGTCGGCTTGAGACCGACGATATTGTTCAGGCCCGCGGGAATGCGGCCGGAACCAGCGGTATCCGTGCCGAGCGCGAAGGACACTAGGCCATGTGCGACCGCAACCGCAGAGCCGGATGACGAGCCGCCCGGCACGAGCCCCGCGTCGATGGCGTTGCGCGGAGCGGGATAGGGCGTGCGCACGCCGACGAGCCCCGTGGCGAACTGATCGAGATTGGTCTTGCCGACGACGAGCGCGCCGGCCTGCTTCAATAGCGCGACGACGGTTGCGTCCGCCTCCGGTACATAGGCGAAGTCCGGACAGGCGGCCGTCGTCGGCATGCCCGCAACGTCGATATTGTCCTTGATCGCACAGGGCGCCCCCCACAGCGGCCAGACTTTCGGATCGAAGGGCGGCAGGTCGGCCGCCGCCTTCATGAGGGAGGCCTTGTCGGCGACGTGGATGAATATCCCGGGATCGTCGACGGCCGCCAGCCGCGCGAAGAACGTTTCGATCGCCTGCTGCGGCGAAACGCCGGAGGCGTAGGCGGCGTGCAGGCTCGGTATATCGAAGCGAAGACTCATGATCGGGTCTCGCCGAGAATGAGGACGGCTCGCGTCCAGTGAATGAGCACAACGCAGCCTTTGGCGGACCACACCGAATGCTCGCTGCCCGCCGGGTTGAGCACGACGGCGCCCTTGCGGTATTCGCCTGCCTCGTCCGCCTGCGCGCCCTCGAGTACGACGACGGTTTCGAGACCGCGATGCAGATGGCGTGGGACGCGCGCGCCCGGCGCGTATTTTAGAAGCGCGAGCGATGGCGCCTCGTCGTTCGCGCCCTTCTCGAGCCAGCAGATTTCGACGCCCGTTCGAAAAGGCTCGAAGGCGAGCCGACACCAGCCGCCGGCGACGAGATCGGCGAACGTCCTATTCTGCATCGCGCAATCCCTCGATGACGCCCTCGGTCGTCGCGGTCCAGCCGACAATCGCGCATTGCGCGCGGATCATATCGAGCGTCGCCGCCTTGAATTCCGGGAAATAGCTTTCGGTCGCATCTTCCGCGAGCAGACACTCGTAGCCGCGGTCGTTGGCCTCGCGCATGGTCGTCTGCACGCAGACTTCCGTGGTGACGCCTGCGAACACGAGCTGGCGTGCGCCGAGCCGATCAAGATGGGCGCCGAGATCGGTCCCATAGAAGGCGCCCTTGCCGGGCTTTTCGATGACGATCTCGCCCGGCCCAGGCGCGAGCTCCGGCAGGATCGCGGCGCCGGGCTCGCCGGCGATTAGGATGCGCCCCATAGGACCGGGGTCGCCGATGCGCAGACGCGGGTCGCCGCGATTGCGTTTGGCTGGCGGGCAGTCGGAGAGATCCGGCCTGTGGCATTCCACCGTGTGGATGACCGGCAGGCCGTGGCTGCGAAACGCTTCGATCAGGCGCCTCACCGCCGGCACGATCTTGCGCAGGCGCAATACATCGTTGCCGAGGCTTTCGCCGAAACCGCCGACCTCGACGAAGTCGCGCTGCATGTCGATGACGATCAACGCGATCGCCGGCCGGTCGAAGAAGAAGGGAAAGGGCTTTGCGGCGATTTCGCTCATCAGTAATGGCCCGCCATATGTCTTCCGATCTCGTGCGGATCGGCGCAAGAAGCGTTGGTTTCGTAGACGATCGCGCCCTCCGACATCACCACGATGCGATCCGACAATTCGAGTAGCTCGTCGAGATCCTCCGACACGAGCAGCACCGCCGCGCCTGCATTACGCGCCTTCATGATGCGCGCGCGAATATCCGCGATTGCTGCGAAGTCGAGGCCGAAGCACGGGTTTGCGACGACAAGCAGATCGACCTCGCCGGTTAGTTCGCGCGCCAGAACGGCTCGCTGGACATTGCCGCCGGACAGGGCTGCGATGGGTGTGTCGAGCGATGCTGTCTTGACGCCGAATTGCTCGATCAGGCGTTGAGCGCCGCAGCGGATCGCCTTTCCGTCGAGCAGCACGCGCGTCCGGCCGCTTTCGTCGATGTCGAAGGTCCGGAACGCGAGGTTTTCAGCGACGCTCATGCGCGGCGCGCAGGCGTTGCGCAGCGGCTCCTCCTGGATGATGCGCACCTTCAGCTTGCGCATCTCGGCGCGCGTGGCGCAATAGGGCGCGCCGTGCACGTGGATGGCGCCGCAATCGTGGCGGCGCTGGCCTGCGAGAATTTCAAGAAATTCTTTCTGGCCATTGCCCGAGACGCCGGCGACGCCGAGGATTTCGCCGGCCTTCACGCGAAGGGCGTCGACCGCGATCGTCTTCAGACCGGACTCGTCCGGCGCGCGCAGGCCAGTAATGTCCAGAACGTCGGGCGCTTCCGACGCAAGTCGCCGCGCGTCAAGGTTCGCGATCTTCTGGTCGCCGATCATCATCGCTGCAAGCATGTCCCGATTGAGCGACCCGATGGGGCCGCCGCCCATGCGCTTCCCCCTGCGCAGCACCGTGGCCTCGTCGGCGAAGGCGAAGACTTCGTTGAACTTGTGCGAGATCATCAGAACGGTCAGCGCGCCGCTTTCAGTCAGGGCGCGGACATGGCCGAGCGTTTCATCGGCCTCGTCGGGGGTCAGCACGGAGGTCGGCTCGTCGAGTACGAGAAAGCGGCGGCCAAGATAGAGTTGCTTGAGGATTTCGAGCTTCTGCTTCTGGCCCGCCGCCAGCGTCGAGACCGGGACGTCGAGCGGAATGTGAAAGGGCATCGTCTCCATGAAACGGGTGAGCGCTGTCCGCTCTTTTCGCCAGTCGATGATCTGCGGCGCATCGGCGCGTGAGATGACGATATTCTCCGCGCCGGTCAGAGAGGGGACGAGGGTGAAATGCTGGTACACCATGCCGAGGCCGTGCGCTGCGGCATCGCGCGGGCTGTCGATCGGCGTCTCGCGGCCGTTGATCGCGATCTGTCCGTCGGTCGCGCGGTAAAAGCCAAGCATGCACTTGACGAGACAGGACTTGCCGGCGCCGTTTTCGCCGAGCAGCGCATGGAACGCGCCGGCGCGAATCCGGATCGAGACATCATCGAGCGCGGTGAACGCGCCGAAGCGTAGGGTCATGCCGACCGCTTCGACCTCGATGGCGCCGCCCCTATCGGCCATCTGCGGCGCTCACGGCAGTTGCGCGACGAAGGTCGCGGCGTTCGAAACCGTTCCGAAGACGCCGCCCTGCATCTTCACCATCTTGATCGCCGCGAGGTGGTTGCCGTAGTCGGTGGCGCCACAGCAATCTTCCAGCAGCAGGCATTCGTAGCCGCGATCGTTGGCCTCGCGCATGGTCGTATGTACGCAGACGTCGGTCGTGATGCCTGTCAGGACGATGTTTTGGATTCCGCACTGGTTGAGGATGAGTTGGAGATCGGTTGCGCAGAACGAGCCCTTGCCGGGCTTGTCGATGATTGGTTCGCCCGGCAGTGGCTTCAGTTCGTCGATGATCTCCCAGCCCGGCTCACCGCGCACAAGAATGCGGCCGCAGGGACCGGGGTCGCCGATTCCGGCGTTGATGCGGCGCGAACGCCAGCGTTTGTTGGGCGGCAGATCGGCGAGATCGGGCCGATGGCCTTCGCGCGTGTGGATGATGTGGTAGTTCCTGGCGCGCATGGCCGCGAGCACGGACTTGATTGGTTCGATCGGCGCGCGCGTGAGCGACAGGTCGTAGCCCATGGAATCGACGTAGCCGCCCGGCCCGCAGAAATCGATCTGCATGTCGATGACGATGAGCGCCGTATTGTCCGGCCGCAGCGCGCCGTTGTAGGGCCAGGGATAGGGATCGGCGTCGATGGTGCGTTCGGCGACGTCGGCGCGCTGGTTCATGGACGGCTCCTTTTCATCTCGTGATCGACAATTCGCCGGGGGCGCCGGCGAGCGTGCGGCCCGGCGACGAGGTGAGAATCATGATCGCGAGCGTGAGGACGTAAGGCGCGGCGTAAAAGAGATAGTAGCCGTGCGTGACGCCAACGGATTGCAGCGCGGGCCCGAGCGCGCCGGCGCCGCCGAACAGCAGCGCCGCCGCCAGGCAGCCGAGCGGATTCCAGCGCGAAAAGATGACGAGCGCGACCGCCATGAGACCCTGGCCGGAGGAGATGCTCTCGTTCCAGCTTCCGGGATAATAGAGCGACAGATATCCGCCGCCGATCGCCGCCATGCCGCCGCCGACGGCGGTCGCCAGCAATCGCACGAGGTCGGGAGAATAGCCCATCGCGCGCGCGGCGTCCGAACTGTCGCCGACGACGCGGACGACCAGGCCAATCTTCGTGTTCTGGAACGCCCACCAAAGAAAGACCGCGAGCGCGGCGCCGGTCAGGAACAGCGCGTTGACGTCGAGCGCCGCGCGCACTTGCGGCGTGGAAGACCAGAAACCGAAAGGGATCGCCGGCAGATGTGGCGCGGAGGGCTGGATGTAGGCCTTGCCGAAGAAGAAGGCGAGGCCCGTGCCGAACAGCATCAACGCTATGCCGATCGCGATGTCGTTGACGCGCGGGAACTTGCAGATCCACCCGTGCAGCAGGCCGAAGCAGCAGCCGGACACAAACGCGCCGGCGAGGCCGATCCACGCCGAACCCGTCTCGACGGCGATAGCGTAGGCGGTCATCGCGCCGAAGACGAGCGTTCCTTCCAGGCCGAGGTTGATGCGTCCGGAACGCTCGGTGATTGTCTCGCCGAGCGACACGAAGATGAACGGCGTCGACACGCGGATCGCGCCGCCGATCATGGCGAGAGGGACGGCCCACAGGCCGATGCCCGCTGCTTGCGCCGCGTCAGCCATTGCGCCTCCAACGTTCCGGATTGAAGAGCCTGAAGCGCCCGTAGAATGTGTCGCTCAGCAGGATGACGATGAAAATCATGCCCTGCAGCACGAGCACGGTCGCATCCGGCAGATCCATGCGTCGCTGGATAAGACCGCCAGAAGCGCCGACGCCACCGAGCAATATGGCGACGGGGACGATCGCCAGCGGATTCTGACGCGCGAGAAAGGCGACGAGAATGCCGGTGTAGCCGTAGCCCGCGGCGAGTGAAGCATTGGCGGCGCCCTGCACGGCCGCGACCTCGATCATGCCGCCCAGCCCGGCGAGCGCGCCGGCGAGCGCACAGAATCCGACGATCAGCGCGCCGACAGGAAGGCCCTGGATCTGCGCGGCGCGCATGTTCCCGCCGGCGATACGCGCGGCGAAGCCCCATCGGGTCTTCTCGATCAGAAGCCACGCAAGAATACACGCGACGATCCCGACGACGAGACCCCAGTGCAAATCAAGGCCGGGGATCGCGCCGATGCGATCAATGTCCGGCAGCGGCAGGGTCGAAGGCTTGTTGAGCGACGTGGGATCGCGCAGCGGGCCCTCGACGAGATGGTTCATGAGCGCGATCGCGATGTAGGACATCAGCAGGCTTGCGATCGTTTCGTTTACGGCGCGGAAATGGCGCAGGGCGCCGACCGCCCCGATCCAGGCCCCGCCCGCGATCATGCTCGCGATCGCCATGGCGACCACGACGAGCGCGGGCGGCGCGCCCGCGAACGCCGGCCATGCGGCGGCGGCGGCGACGCCGCCGATCACGATCGCGCCCTCGCCGCCGATGATGACGAGACCGAGCCGCGCGGGAAGCGCGACGCAGAGCCCGGCAAGCAGCAGCGGCGCGGCGCGCGACAGCGTGTTCTGGATCGAGAACCACGTCCCGAAGCCGCCGCGCCACATCAGCTCGAACAATTGCGTCGGCGACTTGCCGAGCGCGCGAATGAACGCACTGAACAGGAGAAGGCCGACGAGCAGGGCGGCCAGAGGGATGGCCAATCCCTCCGCGCGCTGCGCGATTCCGGCCCTGAGCGCCCGGCCGTCCCGCCGGGCCGCCGGAGCCGCCGCCGCCTCATTCGCCACTTGAATCATCCGAACTCCAGCCGATCAGATCACGACGTCGAACCGATCACCCCTTCGACGAGATAGTTCATGTTTTCGAGTTCGATCGCCGTCTCGACATATTGCTTGCCGGCCGGCACGACGACCGCGCCCTTGTTGTCCTTCAATTCGCCATTGATGATGGCGTAGCGGCCTTTCATCATCTCGGCCTTCTTGGCCTCGAACTGCTTGCGGGCGGGTTCAGTCACCATCGCGCCGAGCGGGCTCATCTTCACGAAGCCGTCGGCAAGTCCGCCGCGTGTGAAATTGGGCAGGGTTTCGCCGGCGATGAATTTCCTGGCGTACATCTCGTAGACGTTTGCCCAGTTCCATTCGGCCCCGGTCAGATATTTGTTCGGCGCGAGCGGCGCCTGGTTGGCGTGGTAGCCGCAGACGTAGGCGCCGCGGCCTGCCGCGGTCTGCACGACGACCTTCGGGCTGTCGACGTGGCAGGTCACGACATCGACGCCCTGGTCGAGCAGCGCGTTGGTCGCTTCCGCTTCCTTGACCGCAAGCGACCATTCGCCGGTGAAGATGACCTGGCAGGTGATAGACGGATCGACGGCGCGCGCGCCGAGCAGGAAGGAATTGATGTTGAGCAGCACCTGCGGAATCGGCTTGGCTGCGACGAAGCCGAGTCTCTTCGACTTCGTCATGTGGCCCGCTACGACGCCGTTCAGATATTGGCAGGTTCCGATATAGCCGAAATAGGAGCCGGCGTTCTTCGGATCGCTTTCGGTCCACAGGCCGCCGCAATGGCGGAACTGCGTCTTCGGATATTTCGTCGCGGCCTGCAGGACGAAGGGCTTGAAATAGCCGAAGGAGGTCGGGAACAGCAGACCCGCGCCGTCGACGTTGATCATCGACTCCATGGTCTTCAGCACGTCGACGGTTTCAGGGACTTTCTCTTCCTCGATGACCACGACGCCTGTCATCTTCTTCAGGGCGGCGGCGCCCTCGGCATGCGCCTGATTGTAGCCGTAGTCGTCCTTAGGACCGACATAGATGAAGCCGAGCGTCGCTGAGGCTGCCGACGCGCTTCGAACGCCGAGCGCGGCAGCCGTTGCGCCGGCGGCCACGCCGTGCATGAAACGCCTGCGGTCAATTGCGGTGCTATGCGTCATTGGAAGGCTCTCCCTGCCGACCCGTAAGCGGTCCAGAAAGTGCATGCAAACGGCAGGCCAAGATAGAAAATCGCGATTTTTCAATAGAGATATTGAACTATCGAGACTGAGGCGCCCATGAAGGCGTCAAGTGCATACACTTTATGCGATCAGTTTGGCCATTGAAGAAGCGGCAAGGCCCGCAAGGTTCGAGGACATAGCGTTGGAGCAAGATGAAAGGCGCAGGGAAATGACGCAGCCGCGCAAGCCGCGCGAACTGGTGCGCGCCGGAACAACCGTAGATCACATGACGCGCCTGCTCGCCGATCGTATCGTTACCGGAATCATGCGCCCGGGCGAGAAGTTGGACGAGATCTCGCTCGCACGCCGCTTCGACGTTTCGCGCACGCCCGTCCGCGAGGCGCTGGGCCATCTTGCGGCGATGGGCCTTGTGGAGCGCAGGCCGAACCGCGGCGCCTTCGTCGCGACCGTCACGCCGGCGCATCTGGCCTCCATGTTCGAGACCATGGCCGAGCTGGAAGCGATCTGCGCGCGCCTGTCGGCCGAGCGCATGACGGCGCAGGAGCGGCGCGGACTCGAGATCGAACATTGCGCTTCCGCGCAATTCGTGAGGAGCGATGCGGAAAGCGATTACGAATTGTTCAATCAGGATTTTCACACGCGGCTCTATCGCGGCGCGCACAACGCGCACATCTGTGATCTGGCGACGCGGACGCGCAGCCGGCTCGCGCCGTTCAGGCGGGCGCAGTTCCGCATCGATGGCCGTCTCGCGAAGTCGTGGCGCGAGCACGAACAGATCGTAACCGCCGTGCTCGCCGGCGATGGCGTCGCCGCCGCCGTCGCCGCGCGCGATCACGTCACTCTGGTCGGCGTGGCGAGCGCTGTCTTTGCGTCAGAGGACTAACACTACTTTGGCAGATTTATCGATCGCCGTTTTGGGCCTCGGAGCGATTTGCGTGATTCATGAGAGGTCGGCTGATTTGGGGGCTCACCGGGCAAACGGTTAGGCCAGTCGATAATCAAGATCTTCATCTCGTTATCCGAGCGGCCTCAGCTTCTCTTTCCAGAGTTCGTCCGACAGTGTTGCGGACAGGTTGAGCGTCATCGCGCGCAACCGACGCGCCACCTGAAAGTTCGATGCGTCGTACAGACGTATTTCGCGGATCCCGAACTCGACGAAGTCCTCCAGTTTGGCGTTCTGAACATGAGCCGCAGGACGCCGTTCGGTTCTCGCACGCCTTCTTCGAGCAAGCGCCGCTCGCCGACCGTTCTCAAAAGGCGCTGCAACCGGTCGATCGCGAGCACCGCCGTCGTCGGGTCGTCTATAGCGGGGGACAAGGCCTTGATGGCTCAGTCCGCGCCCAATCGTAATTTCTCACGCCTGACTTGTCGCCTTCCGACCGAGCGCCGCCTGCGCCGCCGCCAGGCGCGCGATCGGCACGCGGAACGGCGAGCAGGAGACGTAGTCGAGCCCGACCGTCTCGCAGAAGGCGATCGAGGCCGGATCGCCGCCGTGCTCGCCGCAGATTCCGAGCTTCATGCCCGCTCGCGTCTTGCGGCCACGCTCTGCCGCGATTTTCACCAGTTCGCCGACGCCTTCCTGATCGATCGTCACGAATGGATCGGCGGGCAGGATTCCCTTTTGCGTATAGAGTCCGAGAAAGGAGGCGGCGTCGTCGCGCGAAATGCCGAGCGTCGTCTGCGTTAGATCGTTCGTGCCGAACGAGAAGAATTCGGCGCTCTGCGCGATGTCGCCGGCTCGCAGCGCGGCGCGCGGAAGCTCGATCATCGTGCCGACCGTGTAGGGGATCGTCACGCCGGTTTCCCTGGCGACGACGTCCGCCATCGCGACGACGCGCGCCTTGATCAGATCGAATTCCGCGCGCGTCATCACGAGCGGGATCATCACTTCGGCGTGCACGGTCTTGCCGGTCGCGTTCGAGGCCTGGGCTGCGCCTTCAAAAATCGCACGCGCTTGCATCTCCGCGATTTCCGGATAGGCGATGGCGATGCGCACGCCGCGGAAGCCGAGCATGGGATTGAACTCGTGCAGTTCTTGCGCGCGCGCCTTGAGTTTGGCTGGGTCGGCGCCCATGCTGGAGGCCACCTCCGCGATCTCATCGTCGGTATGCGGCAGGAATTCGTGCAACGGCGGATCGAGCAGGCGGATCGTGACCGGCAGGCCCGACATAATCTCGAACAGCGCCGCGAAATCCTCGCGTTGCATCGGCAGCAGCTTGGCGAGGGCGGCGCGCCGGCCGGCCTCGTCGTCGGCAAGGATCATTTCGCGCACCGCAACGATGCGGTCGCCCTCGAAAAACATGTGCTCGGTGCGGCAAAGGCCTATGCCCTCCGCGCCGAACTTGCGCGCCACGCGCGCATCGGCGGGTGTGTCGGCGTTGGTGCGCACACGCAGACGGCGCGCTTCGTCGGCCCATTCCATCAGCGTGCCGAAATCGCCGGACAGTTCGGGCTGCAGCATGTTGACCGCGCCGTCGATGACCTGGCCGGCGGACCCGTCGATGGTGACGATGTCGCCCTTGCGGAATGTTCTGGCGCCCGCCCGCATCGTGCCGGCGGCGTAATCGACGCGCAGAGCGCCTGCGCCGGAAACGCAAGGTTTGCCCATGCCGCGCGCCACGACAGCCGCATGCGACGTCATGCCGCCGCGCGTCGTCAGAATGCCTTCGGCGGCATGCATGCCGTGAATGTCCTCCGGGCTGGTCTCGACGCGCACGAGAATGACCTTGTGCCCTGCGGCCTTGAGTTGCTCGGCTTCGTCCGAATTAAAAACGATTTCGCCGCTGGCCGCGCCGGGCGAGGCCGGCAGGCCGGTCGCCACGATCTTGCGTTCGGCGGCGGGGTCGATCGTCGGGTGCAGCAATTGGTCGAGCGACATGGGCTCGATGCGCGCAATGGCGTCCTTGCGGGTAATAAGGCCTTCGTTCGCCATGGAAATGGCGATCTGAAGCGCCGCCTTGGTCGTGCGCTTGCCATTGCGGGTCTGCAACATCCACAACTTGCCGCGCTCGACCGTGAACTCCATGTCCTGCATGTCGCGGTAATGCGTCTCGAGCATGTGCGTGATGCGCACAAACTCCTCGAATACCGCGGGCATGGCGGTCTCCATCGACGGCTTGTCGGAATTCGCGGCGATTCGGGCGACTTCCGTGATGTTTTGCGGCGTGCGTATGCCGGCCACCACATCCTCGCCCTGCGCATTGATCAGGAACTCGCCATAAAGCTCCTTCTCGCCGGTTGAGGGGTTGCGCGTGAAGGCGACGCCAGTTGCGGAGGTTTCCCCCATGTTGCCGAACACCATCGCCTGCACGTTGACCGCAGTTCCCCAACTTTCAGGGATGTCGTGCAGCTTGCGATAGGTGATCGCGCGCTGGTTCATCCAGGATGAGAACACAGCGCCGATTGCGCCCCACAATTGCTCGCGCGGATCCTGCGGGAACGGCTTGCCGATCTCGCGCTGCACGATTTTCTTGTATTGATCGATGACGCGCCGCCAGTCGGCCGCGGAGAGATCCGTATCGAGAGATAACGCGTTGCTTTCCTTGTAGAATTCAAGCGCGTCCTCAAAATTGTGGTGGTCGATGTCTAGCACCACGTTGGAATACATCTGGATGAAACGGCGATAGGAATCGAAGGCGAATCGCTCGTCGCCGGCGCCCTGCGCCAGCGCGCCGGCCGTCGAGTCGTTGAGGCCGAGGTTGAGGACAGTGTCCATCATGCCCGGCATCGACGCGCGCGCGCCCGAGCGGACCGAAACCAGCAGGGGATTGGCTTCGCTGCCGAACTGGCGCCCGGTGATCTTGCCGACATGATCGAGCGCCGCGTCCACCTGCGCCGTCAGTTCACCGGGGTAGGCATGTCCGTTTGCGTAGAAATAGGAGCAGACGCCGGTCGTGATGGTGAATCCGGGGGGCACGGGCAAGCCGAGATTGGCCATTTCCGCAAGGTTTGCGCCCTTGCCGCCAAGCAGGTCGCGCATGCCGCTTTCGCCCTCGGCTTCGCCGTCGCCAAAGGTGTAAACCCATTTCGCCATAGGAGAATGTCCTGTCTGAGGAATCGCCATCGAAGAGATTGTACGCGCCGGAATGGGCGGCGCGAAAATCGAACCGTTTATCGGGCCATTTATTGGATCAATCCCTGTCTGCGATCAATCGAGGCGGTTGAACCCGGTTTATGCGGACTTGAGCTTCATGCCGAACGCAATCCAGCTAATTCCGTAAAAAAGCAGGTCAATTCCGAGGAATGTGCCAAGAACGATCAGGCTGGAGGCCGGCCAACTGCCTATAATCATCGCTCCAAGCAGGATGGCGATGCCGCCGGCGAGCGCCAGCATGCCTTTCGGGCCATGGTCCAGTCGGATGGCTGCGACAATTCGCGCCGCCCCGACCACGACGAGCGCCACTCCTATCAGCAGCGTATAGCCGGCAGCCGCCAGCAGCGGCTGCGCCAGCGCGAAAGCGCCGGCGACTACATAAAGCAGGCCGACGACGATCCAGAGCGCCGTTCGGCCCCAGGTCCTGGCGTTGACGCCGAGGCCAACCTCCACGCCGCCGGCGATGATCATGGCGATGGCGATCATGTAAACCGAGGCGATCGTCCCGACGACGACCAGATAGGTCAGCGTCGCGGCTCCCAGGAGGGCCGTCAGAACTCCGAAGGCGACAAACCAGCCCCATCTGGCCCGAATCCTGTGAATGGCCTCGCCGAGGCTATGCGGCGTGGACGCGTCGGGGGAGTTCTGATGCAACGACATGATCGCCTCCAGGAGAATCCTGTCGCTATATTAGACTATTCCGCAACGGCGCGCCCCTGTTTGGCAGGCGCATCTCCGCGCCTTGGCCGGAACATTGCGGCGCCGCAACGATCTGGTGTAAACGAAAGTAAAGACCGGCCATGGCGCATCTCCGGCGATGAGACGATTGTGACTGCATCCAAGACACCCCTCCTCGATACGATACGGACGCCGGGGGACCTGCGCCTGCTGCCCGAGCACCAGATGCGCCAGGTCGCCGATGAATTGCGCGCCGAGACGATCGACGCGGTGTCGGTCACCGGCGGCCATCTCGGCGCAGGGCTTGGGGTGGTCGAGCTGACGGTTGCGATCCATCGCATTTTTGACACCCCGAACGACCGGCTGATCTGGGACGTCGGCCATCAGGCCTATCCGCACAAGATTCTGACGGGCCGTCGCGATCGCATCCGCACGCTGCGCAAGGGCGGGGGGCTGTCCGGCTTCACAAAGCGCGCCGAAAGCGACTACGATCCTTTTGGCGCGGCCCATTCCTCGACGTCCATTTCGGCCGGCCTTGGCATGGCCGTCGCTCGGGATCTGTCGCACGGCCGCAACAATGTCATCGCCGTGATCGGGGACGGCTCCATGTCGGCCGGCATGGCGTACGAGGCCATGAACAATGCTGGCGCCCGCAAGTCGCGGCTCATCGTCATCCTCAACGACAACGACATGTCGATCGCCCCGCCCGTGGGCGCAATGTCGGCCTATCTCGCCCGGTTGGCCTCCGGCCGCTACGTCTCGATCCGTGAGACGGTTAAGCAGATCGCCAGCCATCTGCCGCGCGCGCTCTACGAGCGGGCGAAACGCGCCGAAGAATATGGCCGCGGGTTTGTCACCGGCGGCACACTCTTCGAGGAAATGGGATTTTATTACGTCGGTCCGATCGACGGCCATAACCTCGATCATCTGCTGCCGGTTCTGAAGAACGTGCGGGACATGCAGACAGGCCCGATCCTGGTTCATGTCGTCACGCAGAAGGGCAAGGGATATGCGCCGGCCGAGAAATCCGCCGATAAATACCATGGCGTGAACCGGTTTGACGTGGTGACGGGCGCGCAGGTCAAGCCCAAGGCCAACGCCCCGTCCTACACGAAGGTTTTTGCCGAAAGTCTGATGCAGGAAGCCGCCCGCGACGAAAAAATCGTCGCGATCACGGCTGCGATGCCGTCAGGCACCGGCCTCGATCTGTTCGGCAAGACCTTTCCGACCCGCACGTTTGATGTCGGCATCGCCGAGCAGCACGCGGTCACGTTCGCCGCCGGCATGGCGACGGAAGGCTACAAGCCATTCTGCGCGATCTATTCCACCTTCCTGCAGCGCGGCTATGACCAGGTGGTCCACGATGTCGATCTGCAGAAGCTGCCGGTCCGTTTCGCCATGGACCGCGCCGGCCTTGTCGGCGCCGATGGGCCGACGCACGCCGGCGCGTTCGACATCGCCTATCTGGGCTGCCTGCCGAACATGGTCGTGATGGCGGCGGCCGACGAGGCCGAACTCGTCCACATGGTCGCCACGGCCGCTGCTTACGACGAGGGCCCGATCGCCTTCCGCTATCCGCGTGGCGAAGGCGTCGGCGTGGAAATGCCGGAGCGTGGGCAGGTTCTCGAAATCGGCAAGGGCCGGATCATCCGGGAAGGTTCGAAGATCGCGATTCTCTCGCTTGGCACGCGCCTGGCCGAATCGCTGATCGCGGCGGAAGACCTCGGCGCCCGCGGCTTTTCGGCCACGGTGGCCGACGCGCGGTTCGCCAAGCCGCTGGATCGGGACCTGGTGCGCCGGCTCGCCGCCAACCACGAAGTGTTGATCACGGTCGAGGAAGGTTCGCGGGGCGGCTTCGGCGCCTATGTGCTGCATCAGCTCGCCGAGGACGGCCTGCTCGACCACGGGCTCAAGGTGCGCACGATGATGCTGCCCGACGCCTATCAGGATCACGATTCTCCAGAAAAGATGTATGCGGCGGCCGGTCTCGACGCCAGAGGCATCGTCGCAACGGCGCTGATGGCGCTTGGCGACGAGAAGGGCGCGGCGCGGGTGATGTTCGCGTGATCGGCGTCCGCCTCGGTTGACGCCGAAAGGGTCGGACCTTTGCAATTTGCCTTGCGCGCGCATGGATAGCGAACCAAAACGCATCGACGTCGCCCTTGTCGAGCGCGGGGTTTTCCCCAGCCGCGCCAAGGCGCGTGAGGCGATAGAGGCAGGGCTGGTGCGCGTCGCCGGGCGCATTGCCGCCAGGCCCTCGGAGCTGATTGCGTCGGACGCGGCGATCGAGGCAACCGCGCCATACGAATGGGTGTCGCGCGGCGGCGTGAAGCTCGCGGCGGCGCTCGATGCGTTCGGCGTCGACCCGGCCGGTTGTGATTGTCTCGACATCGGCGCCTCGACCGGCGGCTTCGCCGATGTGCTGCTTTCGCGGGGCGCCAAAAGCGTGACCTGCGTCGATGTCGGCCATTCGCAATTGCATCCGAAAATTTCAGCTGAGTCTCGCGTGCGATCGCTCGAAAAGACCGATGCGCGAAAACTGGCGGCCGCCGATCTCGGAGCGGCGCCGTCGCTGATCGTGATCGACGTGAGCTTTATTTCGCTCGCGCTCGTTCTGCCGCCTGTGCTGGCGCTCGCCGCGCAGGACGCGAAATTCGTCGCGCTCATCAAACCGCAATTCGAGGCTGGCCCCGAACACGTCAAAAAAGGCTTCGTGCGCGACGCAGCGATTCATGCCGGGGTTTGCCGACGCATCGAAAGCCTCGTCAGGAAACTCGGGTGGCGCATAATCGGCGTAATCGCGTCGCCTATCGAGGGCGGCGACGGCAATAGTGAATTTTTGATCGGCGCTCAACGCCCATGAAATCAGATCATGTCGATCTCAACGCCCGTCTGACCATCGAGCGGCTCGGCGCGCGTGGCGAGGGAGTCGCCCGGACCGAACGCGGTCTCGTCTTCGTTCCTTACGCGCTTGCCGGCGAAAGGGTGCTGGCCGAGGTCGATGGAGAGCGCGGCAAACTCGTCGAGGTGCTCGAAGCCTCCCCCGACCGCGTTGCTCCGTTCTGCCGATATTACGGCGAATGTGGCGGCTGCGCGACGCAGACGCTGCGTATTGGTCCGTATCTCGACTGGAAGCGTGGACTTCTGGCCGACGCGCTGACGAATGCGCGTATCGAGGCCGATGTGCCGCCGACGGTGGATGCGCACGGCGCCGGCCGCCGCCGCGTTGTGTTTCATGCACGGTTCGGGCATGGCGCGCCGCAGGTCGGCTTTATGCGCGCGCGCGCTCACGAGATCGTCGACATCGACGTCTGTCCCTTGCTCGCGCCTTCGCTTGCTGGCGCCCCCGCCGCCGCGCGCGCGATCGCCCAGGCGCTGGCGGGGCTCGACAGGCCCACTGATATCGCGATCGCGGCGACGGACACCGGCCTCGACATCGACCTGCGCGGTCCCGGCGCGCTCGAATTCGGGCCGACGCAGAAGCTGATCGCCGTGGCGACCGCGCAGGATCTCGCGCGAATCTCCAATCACGGGGTCATCGTCATCGAGCGCCGCCAGCCGCGGCTGAAGATCGGCCGCGCCGATCTCATTCCGCCGCCCGGCGCCTTCCTGCAGGCGACCGTGGCTGGCGAGGCCATGCTCGCCGATCTCGTGCGCGCCGCGATCTGCGAGGAGAAGAAAATCGCCGATCTTTTCGCCGGCGTCGGCACTTTCGCGCTCAGGCTCGCCGAAAATGCGGAGATCCATGCAGTCGAACAGGACGCCGGCGCGCTTGCCGCGCTCTCGCGCGCCGCAAGGAGCGCCCGCGGGCTGAAGAGGGTCACGACCGAGGCGCGCGATCTGTTCCGGCGCCCGCTGCTGCGCGGCGAGCTCGGCGCTTATGATTGCGTCGTATTCGATCCTCCACGCGCTGGCGCCGAGGCGCAGGCGAAAGAACTGGCGGCCTCCGCCGTCCCGCTCGTCGTCGCGGTCTCCTGCAATGTCCAGACGTTCGCGCGAGATGCGAAAATTCTCGTCGAGGGCGGCTATGCGCTGGAGCGCGTGACGCCGGTCGACCAGTTCCGCCATTCTGCGCATGTCGAAATCGTCGCAGCTTTCCGGCGGGAAGCCCGCAAGGGCAAACCGAAGCGTGGCTTGCTGTCGCGCTGAGGCGTCAGATCGCCGGCGCCTCGCGCTCGGCGATCAAGAACGCAGCCGCAAAGGCGATCTCGACGGTCACGGCCGCGAATACGCCTGCGCCTGCATGGCCCAGCGCGAACTCGATCGTTCCGAGAATCGCCAGCGCGATGAGCGCCGCAAGCAGCCCGCGCACGATCGCCGTTCTGGCCGGCGATGGCGCGAGTTTGCGCGCTGAAGTCATCAGCACTCCAAAACCAAAGTATACCATGGCGGCGCGCCGGGCGACGAACATGGCGGAATCCGACGCCGCGACGCTCCACAACGAAAGCATGAGGTCGGGAGCAAGCAGGAAAATTGCGCTCAGGGTGAAAAAAAGAAACGCGGCCGCAATAGCGGTAGCGCGGAACGAGACGTGCAATAACACCTCCATCGCGTCCGCCGATGGACAATTCTATATTGGTCAGCGTGAGTCGCGAAGCATGATAGTCGCACGCCACGCCTTCAGGTCAAACGCGCCTGCCCGACGGGTTCTGCAATTGCGGGCCGTCGTTCCTGACTGAATTCACGGCCGGCGACACCTCGAAAAATTCGATCAAATCGTCCGGGGCAGGGCGCAGCAAGGCTGCGGCGGCGTCGGTTCGTTCGTCGGCGCAATCCAGCCACCTGTCGAAATCCCGCGGGTCGATGATCGCCGGCATGCGGTTGTGAATCGCGATCGTTGCGGCGTTGGCCGATGTCGTGACGATGCAGCCGGTGTCGATCTCGCCGCCCTGCGGGTCGGACCAGGTTTCGTAGAGGCCGGCGAAGCCCATCGGCTGACGGTCGCGCCGGCGCAGCAGAAAGGGTTGCTTAACCATCTTCGCGCCCGGTTCTGGAAGACGTCGCCATTCGTACCAGCCGTCGGCGATGAAGAGGCACCTGCGCCGGCGCATCGCCGCGCGGAAGCTCGGCTTGTCGACTATTCCTTCCGCGCGTGCATTGAGGATCAACGGAAAGGTTTTCGGATCCTTGACGAACCCCGGCAGGAAACCCCAGCGCACAAGGCTGAAACGCCTGACGCCAGCCGCGCGCCGGACGATCGGGACGGGCTGCGTCGGCGAGACATTGTAGCGCGGCGGGAAATTTGGCTGCTCGACGTATTCAAACACGCGCCGCATCGCTTCCGGCGGCAGCGTTATCGCGTAGCGCCCGCACATCTGTCCCTGCTTTCTCGAACCAATGGAAAGATCTTGTTATCGAATTTCCGGTTAGGGTTGGGCTTCATCGTGACGACGGTCGGTAAATGTCCCTCAGCGAGGACTTTCATTCGCATAGCGACCCGGACGAACCGGACGCGACAGAGCGGCGCGCGGCGGCGCTCGTCAATCCGGTGTCGGGCCTGGCGAACGATTTCCTCAATGTCTACAACGAAATCCTGATGTTGATCGAGATGCTTCCGGGCATGCCGGACCTGGCCGACGACATCCTGGCCTGGCGGCCGTGCAGCTACCGCGCCTATTTCATGCAGTCTCAATTGCCAGGCAGGCGCGAGGCGCTCGACGCCTATGCGAAGCTCGATTCCTCGTTCCGCGCGCTGTTCGAGGCCTCGGTGGAACAACTGGCCGAATGCGGCGACCGCGCGACCCGGGAGATTGCGAGCCTGCTGGCGCTCGGCGCGTCTGAACGCGACGAGCAGGTCGGCGTCGTCTGCGGCGAATGGGGCCCGCGCATTCGCCAGCAACTTGACGCGACCGAGCAACTCGTCAACTTCGGCCGTGTCGCGCACCATCGCGATGCGCAGGACGTGGTGAACGAATTGTTCTCGGCCGCCTGAAGCCAGCGGAACCTTACCCCTTCGTCCTGTTCAGGAACGCGGTGAACGCCGCCTTCGCCTCCGGCGAGGTCAGCGCTTTGGCGAAAGCCGCGCTCTCGCGTTCGATCGCTGCTTCGATGTCCTTGCGGTCGCCGCGCATCAGGCGCCGCGCCGCGCGTAGCGCGCCGGCAGGCTTGGCCGCCAGCTTGCGAGCGGCTTCCATCGCGGTCGCCTCCAGCGCCGCAGGCGCGACGATCGCGTTGACGAGGCCAAGGTCTTTCGCCTCGTTCGGGCCGAAGGCCTCCGCCAGCAGGATATATTCGCTCGCCCTGGCCATGCCGAAGCGCGCTGGCGCGAGGATCGAGGAGGCCGCTTCCGGAACCAGGCCGAGATCGAGGAACGGCATCCGGAATTTGGCCGATGGCGTCGCATAGACGAGGTCGCAATGGAACAGCATCGTCGTCCCGACGCCGACCGCGACACCGTCGACAGCCGCCACGATCGGCGTATCGAGGGTCGCGATCTTGCGGATGAAGTGGCCGGCGCGATTTTCCTCGCCGCGCGTGGCAGTTGCAAGAAAGTCGGCGAGATCGTTGCCGGCCGTGAATGCGCCGCCGGCGCCCGCGATCACGACAGCGCGGATCTCATCGTTCGCGTCGGCCTTTTCCAGCGCCGCGGTCATGGCGTCGTACATCGGCCCGGTTAGCGCGTTCTTCTTCGCCGGCCGGTTCATCGTGATGCGCATCACGCCGTCAGCAACGGCGACGATTGTATCGGTTGTCATATGTACTCCCATTCAGTTCGCCAGCAGCGCGGCGGCCTCGCGGACCGTGGCGGCGCCTTCCGTGATCGCCGGCTCAAGACCGCGTGCGCCGGGCGCGAGGTTGCGCGCGAAGAAACGCGCAGTCGCGATGCGCCCGGCCTGGACCGGGTCTGTTGCGTCGGCCGCATGCGCGGCGAGCGCGATCTCCGCAAGCAGCGTACCGCCGCGCGCCAGCCCGAACAGCCGTAGATAGGGCGATGCGCCGGCGAGAGCGTCTGCGGGCGCAGATCCCAACGTCGCAAGCACATAATCGGTCGCGCGCGCCAGCGACTGGACCGCCTCGCCAAGCGGCTCCGCCATATCCGTCAGATCGGCGGCGTTGGAGCCGCGCAGTTTCTCGACCGTTCCGCGCATGTCGGCGATCTCGCGCCGCACCGTCTCGCCGCCGGACAACGGCAGCTTGCGCTGAACAAGATCGATCGCCTGAATGCCGTTCGTTCCTTCGTAGATCGCCGCGATGCGCACGTCGCGCATGAATTGCGCCGCGCCGGTCTCCTCGATGAACCCCATGCCGCCGTGAACCTGCACGCCCATTGAGGCCGCTTCGTTGCCGATATCGGTCGAAAATGCCTTGGCCACCGGGGTCAGCAGCGCATTGCGTTCGGCCGCCTGCTTCCTTTCCGCCGGATCGGCGAGCCGATGCGAACGGTCCAGCGCCCCGGCGGTCGCATAGCAGATCGCGCGCGCCGCATCAGCGCACGCGCGCATCGTCATCAGGGTGCGCGCGATATCGGGGTGATGCACGATCGCATCCATCGCGCCTGCGGGCGTCGACGATCCTGGGGCGCGGCCCTGCCTGCGATCCCGCGCATAGACGAGAGCGTGCTGCGTCGCGCGCTCCGCCAGCGCCACGCCTTGCAGGCCGACGGACATGCGCGCCGAATTCATCATCGTGAACATGCAGGCGAGGCCCTTGTTCTCCTGTCCGACCAGCCAGCCCGTCGCGCCGGCCTTGTCGCCGAACGCCATCGTGCAGGTCGGCGAGCCGTGAATGCCGAGCTTGTGTTCGAGGCCGACGCAAACCACGTCGTTGCGTGCGCCGGGCGAGCCGTCAGCGTTCACGAGAAATTTCGGCACGAGAAACAACGAAATCCCGCGCGTGCCGGGCGGGGCGTCGGGCAGGCGCGCGAGCACGAGATGGATCACGTTCTCCGTCATGTCGTGATCGCCGTAGGTGATGAAAATTTTCTGCCCCGTTATCCTGTAGCTGCCGTCCGCCTGCCGCTCGGCGCGCGCGCGCAGCGCGTTGAGGTCGGAGCCCGCCGAGGGCTCCGTCAGGTTCATCGTCGCGGTCCACTCGCCCGAGATCATTCTGGCGAGATAGATCGATTTCAGTTCGTCGCTTGCATGCGATTCCACGGCGTCGATCGCGCCGAAGCCAAGCAGCGGGCACAGCGCGAAGGCCATGTTCGCGGAATTCCACATTTCCGTGCAGGCGGCGTTCAGCAGATGTGGCAGGCCCATGCCGCCGTAATCGGGCGAGGCCGTGACCGAATTCCAGCCGCCCTCGATCCATTGTGCATAGGCCTCTCGCCAGCCGGGCGAGGTTTTGACGGCGCCCTCGATCAGCTTCGCGCCATCGAGATCGCCGTTGCGGTTGATCGGCGCGAGGCGGTTTTCAGAGAATTTCGCGGCCTCATCGAGCAGCGCCTCCGCGGCGCCGTCGGCGAGATCGGCGTAAATGCCCCGGCCCAATCCTTCCTGCAGGCCGCCAGCATGCCTCATCGTAAACAACATGTCGGCGACTGGCGCGCGGTAGGACATGAGATTTCTCCAAATTTCGTTCAGCGATTTGATACACCTGCCGCCGGCGGCGCGCACTGCGCCTTTCTGCGAGCGCGCAGTGCGGCTATCCTGAAACAGGTTGATATATAAACCGAAAAGGCGGGTCAAAGGTGGGAGCCGGGGTGAAGGAAAAGCGGGCGATGCGCCTTCCGCCGACAGCAGATGGAATCGCCGAAGCTGCGCGCCTTCTGCGGGACGGCGGTCTCGTCGCCTTCGCTACCGAAACGGTCTACGGGCTTGGCGCTGACGCCGCCTCGCCGACAGCGGTTGCGAAAATTTATGCAGCCAAGGGGCGTCCCTCGTTCAATCCGCTGATCGCGCATGTGCCGGATGGCGTCGCCGCGCGGCGGGAAGGGCGGTTTCCGGCGGAGGCCGAGCAGCTTGCCGCCGCGTTTTGGCCCGGACCGCTGACTCTGGTCGTTCCGGTCGCCGAAACCGGCAGCGTATGCGAACTCGCCCGGGCAGGGCTCGACACGATTGCGCTGCGTGCGCCCGCCCATCTCGTCGCGCACGCATTGCTCACGGAAGTCGGCCGGCCAGTGGCCGCGCCCTCCGCAAATCGCTCGGGCAGGGTCAGTCCGGTCACGGCGGACCACGTGATGGAGGATCTCGGCGATTGCATCGACGCGGTGCTCGATTGCGGGCCATGCTCGGTCGGGCTGGAATCGACCATCGTCGCCTGCCTCGGCGCCCGGCCGGCGCTGTTGCGGCCTGGCGGCGTCCCGCGCGCGGAGATCGAGCGGGTCGTCGGCCCGCTCGAAGCCGCGCCGTCCGGCGCGATTTCAGCGCCCGGCATGTTGTCCTCGCACTATGCGCCGCGCGCCCGGCTGCGGCTCGGCGCCGCCTCGCTGGAACGGGGCGAGGCGGGGCTGGATTTCGGTCGACAATTTCACGACATCGCCAGCGATGTTCCGTGCCTGGACCTTTCCCGCGCCGGCGATCTGGCGGAGGCCGCGGCGAACCTGTACTCTGGTCTGCGCCGCCTCGACGCATCCGGCGTCAGTGTCATAGCGGTGGCGCCGATCCCTCCCTTCGGGCTCGGCGAAGCGATCATGGACCGCCTACGCCGCGCCGCCGCGCCGCGTAGCTGATTGGGGCGGCGGTATTTCAGACGGCGGATTTCCATCAAAATGATTTCCTGTTTCTAAGCCAACAAAAATACGATTTGTTCTAATGGTTTAGATGGGAGGTACGAGTCTGCGGACTCACGTGTGCGGTCGCTGTTCGAGGCGGCGGCGGGAGGCGTGTGCTATGGGTCGGTGTCGGCGATGAACTGGGACGATTTCCGGCTCGTGAGGGCGATCGCAGAGGCGCGTTCGCTGGTGGGCGCGGCGGATTCGCTTGGCCTCAATCATTCCACGATATTTCGCCGTCTCGGCCAGATCGAGGCGGATCTCGGGCGCGCCCTGTTCGAACGCTCGCGCGCGGGGTATGCGCCGACGGCGGCTGGCGACGAGATGGTCGCGTTGGCCAATCGCATGTCAGACGGCGTTATCGAATTCGAGCGGCGACTGGCCGGGCAGGATGAGCGACCCCGCGGCGAATTGCGCGTCACGACGACCGATTCTCTTTTTGCGTCGCTCCTCGCGCCGATTTTCGCTTCCTTCCGCGCCGCTTATCCTGAAATACACACAGACATCATAGTTTCCAACGCCGCGCTGAATCTGTCACGACGCGACGCAGACGTCGCAATCCGCGCGACGTCGGAGCCGCCTGAGTCGCTCGTTGGCCGCAAGATCGGACCGATGCGGTGGGGCGTCTACGCCAGGGTCGACTCGCCGCTCGCGCGCGTCAATCCGCTCGGACCGGATGCAATCTTCATAGGCTTCGCGCCGCCGATGGACGAAATCGAGGCGGCATCATGGATCGCACGCAACATACCGCCGGCGCGCATCGTCGCGCGCGTCAATACGATGCATGTCGCGGCGGCGGCGGCGGCGGCGGGCGTCGCGCTGGTTGTGGTGCCCTGCATCGTCGGCGATGCGATGCCGGAATTGAAAAGGCTGGCGGTCGAGATTCCATCGACCAGCGCGCTGTGGCTGTTGACGCACGCCGATCTCAAGGGCGCGGCGCGCGTCCGCGCCTTCATGGACCATATGTGGCTGCATCTGCAACGCGAGCGAGGCCGACTCGCCGGCGATTGAAGCGCCGCCCCTGAGACCGCGCGTCATCGTCCACTGCGGCGCCGCGCGGCCTGCCGGCCGAGCCTTCACCTGATTTCGACGACCTTCGCCTTTTCGTGCTTGACCTCGACGCTATCCCCGACCGCCTTGCCGATAAGCGCGACCGCCAGCGGAGCGACATGCGGAATGAGGCCCTTGCCTGGGTCCGCCTCGTCCTCTCCGACGATCTTGAACGTCTGTGTCGCGCCTTTTGCCGATTTCACGACGACGGTATGGCCGAATCTCACTTCGCTCTTGTCGGCGATCGGATGCACGAGTTCGGCATTCGCCCGACGAGCGCTCCAGTAGTTCAGATCGCGCGCGGCGATTGCGATCGCCCGCCGGTTTCGTTCCTGTTCCGCCCTGGCGATGGCCACGCGCGCCGCTTCGAGTTGCTGCTCGATCTGAGCCAGCCCGTCCGGCGTGACGAGATTGCGATGTGGACTGACCGGGCGCTCGCCGATGTCCTCAATCGATTCGCTGTCGTCGTTCTCGCGTGTAAATGCGCTGCTCATCGCTCCCGCCTGGCTTTCGTCTTCAGGGCGACCATCACCCCTCTGAATGTGGGTTGTCCTTGATCCAAATCTAGGTCGGCGCGCCGGTCAGGCGCCGATTTCCCGGCCGGGGCGCCTGATGTTGCAGCGCATCAGCCCACTTCGATGACAACCCGGCCACGCACCTTGCCGGCGAGAATGTCCGCCGCAGTCGCAGGAGCGTCCTCGAGCTTCACCGTCTTCGTCATCGCGGCGAGCGTCGATTTGTCGAGGTCGGTCGCCAGCCGCGCCCAGGCCGCCTGTCGCAGGGCCTGCGGCGCCATTACACTGTCGATGCCGAGCAGCGCCACGCCGCGCAGAATGAATGGCGCGACGCTCGCGGGCAGATCCATGCCCTGCGCCAGTCCGCAGGCGGCGATCGCGCCGGCGTATTTCGTCTGCGCCAGCACGTTGGCGAGCGTGTGCGAACCGACGCTGTCGACGCCCGCAGCCCACCGCTCCTTGCCGAGGGGCTTGCCCGGCGCGGACAATTCCGCGCGGTCGATGATTTCGGCCGCCCCCAGGCTCTTGAGATAATCGGCCTCGGACGCGCGGCCCGTGGACGCGATCACCCGCCAGCCGAGCTTTGCGAGCAGCGCAACGGCGACCGAGCCAACGCCGCCCGCCGCCCCCGTCACGACAGCGGGACCGCGATCCGGCGTCAGGCCGTGCCGCTCCAGCGCCATGACGCAGAGCATGGCCGTATAGCCGGCGGTGCCGATCGCCATCGCCTCGGCGGCGCTCATGCCGTCGGGCAGGCGCACGAGCCAGTCGCCTTTTACGCGCGCCTTCTGCGCATATCCGCCGAGGTGGGTTTCGCCGACGCCGAATCCGTTGAGGATGACCTTGTCGCCCGCCTTGAAATCCTTGTGCGTGGAGGTTTCGACGGTTCCAGCGAAATCAATGCCCGGAATCATCGGGAATCGGCGGACGACCGGGGATTTGCCGGTGATCGCGAGCCCATCCTTGTAGTTGACGGTCGAATGGGACACCGCGACCGTCACGTCGCCTTCCATCAGATCCTTTTCGTCGAACTGGACGAGACCAGCGCGATAGCCCTGATCGTCCTTGTCGATGCGGATCGCCTTGAATGTGCTCACGGGGAATTCCCTCCATTGGCTTCAGCCCTGCTGCCGCGGGGACGACAGGCGCTTTTCCTGCCCAAAGAATTCGAAGCGCGCCGCGCTCCTCACATGTTCGCGTAGTTCGGTCCGCCGCCGCCCTCGGGCGTCGTCCAGTTGATGTTCTGCGCCGGATCCTTGATGTCGCAGGTTTTGCAATGGACGCAATTCTGCGCGTTGATGACGAAACGCGGATTGGTCTTCTTCACGTCGTCGTCGTAGAGCACCTCATACACGCCCGCCGGGCAGTACAGGCGCGCCGGCTCGCCGTATTCCGGCAGGTTCTTCGAAATCGGGATCGAAGGATCCTTTAGTTTGAGGTGGATCGGCTGATCCTCCTCGTGGTTCGTGTTCGACAGGAACACGCTCGACAATTTGTCGAACGACAGTTTGCCGTCGGGTTTCGGGTAGACGATCGGCTTCACCTCCGACAGCGGCTTCAGCGTCGCGTAATCCGGTTTGCCGTGTTTCAGCGTTCCAAAAAACGAGAAGCCGAGCAATTCGTTCGTCCACATGTCGATGCCGCCGAGCATCGTGCCGAGCGCGGCGCCGAACTTCGACAGAAGCGGCTTTACGTTGCGCACCAGCTTGAGATCGCGGCCGATGTCGCCCTGACGCCATTCGTTCTCGATCTCGACGACTTCATCGTGCGCGCGTCCTGCGGCGAGCGCCGCCGAGATTTTTTCGGCCGCAAGAATGCCCGACAGCATGGCGTTGTGCGTGCCCTTGATGCGTGGAACGTTGATGAAACCGGCGGTGCAGCCGATCAGCGCGCCGCCGGGGAAGGTCAGCTTCGGCACGGACTGCCAGCCGCCCTCGGAAATCGCGCGCGCCCCATAGGCAATACGCTTGCCGCCGGTGAGCGTCTCCGCGACAATCGGATGGGTCTTGAACCGCTGGAACTCGTCGAACGGCGACAGAGTCGGGTTCTTGTAATTGAGATGTACGACGAAGCCGACGCAGACCTGATTGTCCTCGATGTGATAGAGGAACGATCCGCCGCCGGTGTTGAGATCGAGCGGCCAGCCGAACGAGTGCTGAACCAGGCCCGGCATGTGTTTGGCCGGATCGATCTGCCAGAGTTCCTTGATGCCGATGCCGAATTTTGGATAGTCGCGACCATCCGCCAGATTGTAGCGCGCGAGCAGCGTCTTGGTCAGCGAGCCGCGCACGCCTTCGGCGAACAATGTATATTTTCCGCGCAATTCCATGCCGCGCGTGAACGAGTCCTTCCTGTGCCCGTCGCGTGCGACGCCCATGTCGCCGGTCGCGACGCCAATCACTTCGCCCTTGTCTCCGTAGAGGACTTCGGCCGCGGCAAAGCCAGGATAGATTTCGACGCCGAGCGCTTCCGCCTTGCCGGCCAGCCACCGGCAGACATTGCCGAGCGAGCCGACGAAATTGCCGTGGTTGTTCATCAGCTTCGGCATGGTGAAATTCAACAGCCGCAGCGCGCCCTTCGGTCCGAGGAAATAGAACCTGTCTTCCGTCACCGGCACGGTCAGCGGACGGTCGGCTTCTTCACGCCAGCCCGGCAACAGCCGGTCGAGGCCGATCGGATCGAGCACGACGCCTGACAGGATATGGGCGCCGACCTCCGAACCTTTTTCGACAACGACGACCGAGGTCTCCGGATTGATCTGCTTCAGTCGGATTGCGGCCGACAGGCCCGATGGACCGGCGCCGACGATGACGACGTCGTAGTCCATGCCTTCGCGGGGAGGGAGTTCCTGAGCCTCTGCCATGACGATCCTCTTGGCGCCTGATCCGGTTCAGGCTTTTTAGTTTACATATAAACCGCTTGCAACGGCCGCGCGCAATGCATGGATAGCAAGGCGAGCGGCTCCGGCAAATGGGCGCGCAGGCAAATTGGACGAAGCGCTGGCCGGCGCGCCGTTCACCCCGCGACCTTCGAGAAGTCGGCGACCTCATGCATGGCGGCGCGCAGTTCGTTGAGCAAGCGCAGCCGATTGAGACGCAGCCCTGCGTCCTCGGCGTTGACCGTGACCTTGTCGAAAAAGGCGTCCACGGGCGCGCGCAAGCGCGCCAGCGCCTGCATCGCCCCCTCGAAATCCTCCGCGCCGGCGCGGTCGCGCGTTTCGCTGGCGGCGCGCGCGATGGCGCGGGCGAGCGCGCGCTCCTCGTCCTGTGCCAGCAAACCGGCAGTATGCTTCGCCTCGAACGCGCCGGCGCCGTCCCGTTTTTCCTCGGCGCGCAAAATGTTGGCCGCCCGCTTGTAGCCGGCGAGCAGGTTCCCGCCATCGTCGGTTTCGAGCAGTTTTCCCAACGCCTCAACGCGCTTCACGATCATGAGCAGGTCGTCCTGTCCATCCAGGGCGAACACGGCGTCGATCAGATCGTGCCGCGCGCCTTTATCGCGCAGATACACCTTCAGGCGGTCGGCGAAGAAGGAGAGGAGGTCGTTTGCGATATTGGCGTGCATGTGCAGATGCGACTGCGCAAACCGGAACATGTAAAGGAGCGACAGGCGCAGTCCGTTCTCCAGCACGAGCCGGATGACGCCAAGCGCCGCGCGCCGCAGCGCATAAGGATCCTTCGAGCCTGTGGGTTTCTCGTTGATCGCCCAGAAGCCGACGAGCGTGTCGATCTTGTCGGCGAGCGCCACCGCGACCGAAACTGGATCGGTCGGCACGCGATCACCGGGGCCTTGCGGCTTGTAATGCTCCCCTATCGCTGCCGCGACCGACGGATGCTTGTGTTGCGCAAGCGCGTAATAGCGACCCATGAGCCCCTGCAGCTCCGGGAACTCGCCGACCATTTCGCTGACCAGATCCGCCTTACAAAGATGGGCGGCTTGCGCGGCATGCGCGGCCGCTGCCGAACCGGCGTCAAGCCTGGTTGCAATTTCGTCCGCCAGCGTTTCCAGCCGGCGCACGCGCTCGCCTTGCGTGCCGAGCCGTTGATGGAAGATGATGGACTCGAGTTTCGGCAGGCGGTCTTCGAGCTTCGTTCCGAGATCCGTCTCCCAGAAAAATTTGGCGTCCGCCAGACGCGCCGCGACAACGCGCTTGTTGCCAGCGACGATTTCCTTGCCGCCGTCGGTCGCCTCGATGTTGGAAATGACGATGAAGCGGTTGGCGAGCCTGTCGCCTGTTCGCAGCACGAAGCACTTCTGGTTTGCCCTGATCGTCGCGCGGATCACTTCCGGTGGAATCGACAGGAAGCTTTCATCGAACGAGCCCATCAGCACGACCGGCCATTCGACGAGGCCTGCGACCTCGTCGAGCAGCGCCTCGTCTTCGATCAGTTCATAGCCCTGAGCGAAGGCGAGCGCGCGCGCGTCGTGCAGGATGATATCCTTGCGGCGCGCTGCGGTGAGCACGACCTTGGCGCGGTCGAGCGCGGGCAGATAATCGTCGAACCGGCGCACCTTGATCGGCGCCGGCGCCATGAAACGATGGCCGTAAGTTATGTTTCCGGCCGCGATGCCGTCGACCTCGAATGGCACGACGTCCGGCTCCTCGTTCTCGGGTCCGAAGGTGGCGACGATCGAATGCAGCGGGCGCACCCAGCGTAGCGAATCCGGGCGCACGGAGGCCGTGCCCCAGCGCATCGATTTCGGCCACGGAAAGGTGCGGATGATCGTCGGCAGGATGTGGGCAAGCAGGTCGAGCGTCGGCTTGCCCTCGCGCTCGATCACCGCGACGTAGAATTCGCCCTTCTTTGGATCTTTCTCGATTTTCGCCTGATCGAGCGAAGCAAGGCCCGCGCTTTTCAGGAAGCCCAGGACGGCTGCCTCGGGCGCGCCGACGCGCGGCCCCTTCTTTTCCTCGCGCACGTCGGGCTGGCGGCCGGGCAGGCCCGCGATATGGAGGGCGAGCCGGCGGGGCGTGGCATGGGACACCGCGCCCTCGAACTTCAGGCCGCGCTCTATGAGCGCGCCCGTAACGAGCCGCTCCAGATCTGAGGCCGCCTGCGCCTGCATGCGCGCGGGAATTTCTTCGGAAAAGAGTTCAAGCAGAAGGTCTGGCATTGCGGTCCGGCGGTCAGTTAGTCGTGGAGCCGCCGGGCCGACGGCCGACTCTGCGCGAGCCGGCCGGGATCTGCGTTCCGGCGCGTCTTGTCGGCCAAGAGCGCATGGGACGCAAGTTCAAAGCGCCGCTCAGAGCGCCTTGTGCGAGCCGTCGCAGAGCGGCGCGTTCTTGGTGTGCTTGCAGGCGCACAGATAGGCGGTTTTGGTCTCCGGCGCGGTCCAGGCCAGCGGCGTGAAGGACGATTCCTTGTGGGAGCCGTCGCACAGCGGCTGCTTGGCGGACTTGCCGCAGGTGCACCAGTAGTAGGTCTTGCCGGCCTCGACATCGAGCGCAATCGGCGACTTCTGGGCGATATGGGGTTCTGTCATTGGATCCTCGTTTTGACATTCGCCCGAACCGGGCCGTCGCGCTATTGTCCTGTCTGGCTGAAGCAAGTCCATTGCGGCTACGCAAGGATGTCTATCGGAGTTTGCAAGTGAGCAGTCTCAATCAGGTTCTCGATGCGATCGACGCGGCCAATTCGCGCGATCCGACGCTTGAGGACGGCCAGCCCGCCGCACTGCTCTATGGCCGCCGGATGAGCGCGCAGCTCGCGCGCTTCGCGCCGGACGCCAGCGAGCCGCTCCAGATTGCGACCCGTGGCCAGCACATCGAGCGCTGGTCGATCCCGCGAAGCGACTTTCCGATGGACAAGCCCGGCTATTTCCGCTGGCGCAACGCGCTTAAAGACATTCATGCGGCGCGGCTCGCCGCGATCATGGCCGCGGCGGGATATGGGCAGGAGACGGTCGAGCGCGTCGGCCAGATCGTGCGCAAGGAACGCCTGAAACAGGATGCTGAGGCGCAGACGCTCGAAGACGTCGCCTGTCTCGTTTTCCTCGAATTCTACGCGGCCGATTTCGCTGGCAAGCACGACCTGGAGAAGTGCGTCGACATCGTCGCCAAGACCTGGCGCAAGATGTCGGACCAGGGCCATGCGGCCGCGCTCGCGTTGGCGCTTCCCGAGGGTGTCGGCGCGGTCGTCAAACGCGCGCTCGGGTGATGCGGGGCGTCGCGGTTCAGGCGCTGACGCCGCCCGCTTCAGTGCGCAACCAGGCCTCGCCGCACGCTTTGGCGAGTTCGCGCACGCGCAGAATGTAGCTCTGGCGCTCCGTGACGGAGATCACGCCGCGGGCGTCGAGCAGGTTGAACGTGTGGCTCGCCTTGATGCACTGGTCGTAGGCCGGCAGCACCATTTCGTGGCGCTCGCCCTTGTCTCCGGCCGCCAGCAGGGCGCGACATTCCGTTTCCGCGTCCTTGAAGTGCCGGAATAGCCGGTCGGTGTCGGCAAACTCGAAATTGTGGCGCGAATATTCCTGCTCCGCCTGCAAGAAGACGTCGCCATAGGTTACCTTTTCGGCGCCCTCGCGGCCGTTGAAGTTGAGATCGTAAATCGACTCGACGCCCTGCAGATACATGGCCAGACGTTCGAGGCCATAGGTCAGTTCGCCGGAAACGGGCGCGCATTCGAATCCTGCGACCTGCTGGAAATAGGTGAATTGCGAGACTTCCATGCCGTCGCACCAGCATTCCCAGCCCAGTCCCCAGGCGCCGAGCGTCGGGCTCTCCCAATCGTCCTCGACGAAGCGGATATCGTGCAGCGCGGAATCGATGCCGATCGCAGCGAGCGACTGAAGATAGAGCCCCTGCAGGTCTGGCGGCGAGGGCTTCAGGATCGCCTGGAATTGGTAATAGTGCTGAAGCCGGTTTGGATTTTCGCCATAGCGGCCGTCCTTCGGCCGGCGAGACGGCTGGACGTAGGCGGCTTTCCAGGGCTTCGGCCCGAGCGAGCGCAGGGTGGTCGCCGGATGGAACGTGCCGGCGCCGACCTCCATGTCATATGGCTGGAGGATGACGCAGCCCTGCGCGGCCCAGAAATGCTGGAGCGTGAGGATCAGGCCCTGAAAGCTCTTGCGCGGGTCGTTGAGAGAGGAATTAGTCATGGACGGTCCGATTTTCGCGCGGAACCTAGGGGGCGCGGCGAGCAGGGTCAATGCAGCCCGAGTTCGATCCCTGCCTCGCCGCGGTGGATCGCCTCGGCGCGCGGCGTGAAGCGTCCGTCCGCTTCATGCAGGATCAGCGGCGGAAGGATGGCGAGCGGCGCGCGGCTGCCCTTGCGGCCGCCGATGAGCAGGCGGATCGCCGGTTGGTCCGCGCGCGGCAGGACGGGCATCAGCCGCAGGCCGCCGACTCGGCCTCCGGCGGCTTTCAGGAGTCCGGCGAGCGCGTCGGCGCGATGAATCATCAGGAACGATCCGCCCGGCGCAAGCAGCGCGAGGGCGGCTTTCATCCAGGGGTCGAGGCCGCCCTCGACGACATGGGCCGTCGCTTTGCGGGCGTCGGGCGACACGCGGACGGATGCGGGGTGATGAAACGGCGGATTGGTCAGCACGAGATCGAATGCGCCCTCGCCGAGCCCGCCGGCGCGGCGCGCCTTGCCCGTCAGTACATTGGCGCAGATCTCCCGCGCCCGATCGGAAAAGCCGTTCCCGGCGATGTTGTCGCGGCAACATGCAGCAAGGTCCGGATCGATCTCGACGAAGGTCATGTCGAGCGCGGGCGCTCGCGACAGCGCGATGAGGCCGGCAGTCCCTGCGCCCGCTCCAATGTCCCCGGCCTTGCCGGCGGCGTCCGGGGGCACACAGGCGCCGAGAAGCACCGCATCCGTGCCGGCGCGGTGCCCGCCGCGCGGCTGGCGCAATGTGAGGCGTCCGCCGAGCAGGGCGTCGGGACGGGGTTCATAACCGGGAGAGTTCGGGGCCAAGTCCTGCCTCGTCGAGCACGATCCGTGCGCGGGCTGCGTCCGGGGCGGCCACCAGAATGCGGCGGCGGATGAAGCCGAGCGAGCCCTCGAGCACGCTCATATGCTGGTCTGCGACGAGAAACCCGATGTTTTCGCCCGCCAGAATGGCTTCGACGAACGAAATCAGCACCGGGTCGTTGGTTCGAAGCAGCTCCACCATTGGCGACGTTAACCTGTCACGCGGCCCTGCGGGCGGCAAGAGCGGGGCCGTAATTCCATTCCTGCGCGATCCGCGCTACATAGCCATCAAATGTTCCCCCGAGCGAGGTTCCTTTGGGCGTCGTCATCTCACTTGAAGAAAAGGCGAAAGCCGTCGGCGTCGAAAAACTCGTCGCGCTGGTCCAGGGCGATATGGACCGGGTCAACCAGACGATCCTGTCACGCACGGGGTCGGACGTGACGATGATTCCCGAAGTCGCCAACCATCTGATTTCGTCTGGTGGCAAGCGGCTGCGCCCGATGCTGACGCTGGCCACCGCCAATTTGTGCGACTATCGCGGCGAAGGCCACATCAAGCTCTCCGCCGCGGTCGAGTTCATGCATACGGCGACGCTTCTGCACGATGATGTGGTGGACGAAAGCGACATGCGGCGCGGCAAGCTGGCGGCGCGCATGCTGTGGGGCAACGAGGCGAGCGTCCTTGTCGGCGACTTTCTGCTGGGTCAGGCGTTCAAGATGATGGTCGAGGTTGGCTCGCTCAGCGCGCTCGACATTCTGTCCTCCGCCGCGACCGTGATCGCCGAAGGCGAGGTGATGCAACTGGCCGCCGCCAAGGACACGACGACGACCGAAGACGCCTATCTCGCTGTCATCCGCGCCAAGACGGCCGCGCTGTTTGCGGCGGCCTGCGAGGTCGGGCCGGTGCTCGCCAATCGCTCGAAGGCGGACGAGGCGGCGTGCCGCAGCTACGGCGCCAATCTTGGCATCGCCTTCCAGCTCATCGACGACGCGCTGGACTATGGCGGCACATCGGCTGCGCTCGGCAAGAACACCGGCGACGATTTCCGCGAAGGCAAGATTACGTTGCCGGTGGTGCTGTCGTTCCGACGCGGAACCGAGAGCGAGCGGGAATTCTGGCGGCGCACGCTGGAAAAGGGCGAGATCAGGGACGGCGACATCGAAACGGCGCTGGCCACCATGCGCAAGCACCGCGCGCTGGAAGACACGATCGAACGCGCGCGCCACTACGGCGCGATGGCGCGTGACGCGCTGGAGATTTTCGGGACGTCGTCGGCCAAGACGGCGCTGCTCGAAACCGTGGATTTCTGCATTTCGCGCGCCCATTGATCCGGATCGCGGCCTTCTGGCGCGCCTGTCCGGCCTCAGCGGCCTGATCGGTCTTCGTCGCGTTGTGCTTCCAGGCGTCGCCGTCCTAGTGCGACGCCGACACTCCGGGGGATCCAATGTCAGCGGAACCGAAACAGCCGCATCTGGAACAGCAATTTCGCGGCATGGCGCAAGGCGCCCAAAGCCTCGCAACCGCTTATATCGGCGTGGTCAACGGGTTATTTGCAGGTCTGAAACGCCTCGGCGGGACGGAGGCCGCCGCGCTGGCCGCGGCGACCGGAATGGACGCTGCCTACGTGCGGCGCTGGTGCGACGCGGCTTTCGCCTTCGGCTATCTGGAGGTCGAGGGCGAGATGTTTCGCCTCGGCGAGAGCGGCGCGGCCATGCTGCCGGATGCGCCTGGAACATTGATGCCGATCGCGGTGCAGGCGATGCTGAACATGCACATGGCTGAGCGGGCGGCGGCCCTTATGCGCAGCGGCGCGCGTCCCGGCGAACAGGTCATGGCCGAACGCGAAACCCTGCTGCCCTGGTTCGGCCCCATGCTGGAGGCGAGTTTCGCCGAATTCTTCGAGCGGACGATCTGCCCGGGTGTCCCGATTTTCGCCGAGGTCGACGCCAGGGGCGGTCTGGTCGTCGATCTGGGCTGCGGAAACGGCTGGTATCTGCGCGCGCTGGCCCGCCGCTGCCACGCGGCGCACGGGCTGGGCCTGGACGGCTTCGACGAGAACATCGCGCAGGCGACCCGCCTCGCCGCCGCCGCAGGATTTGGCGACCGGCTGCGCTTCGCCAGCGGCGACGCCCATGCCTTCAGCCTCGACGCCCCGGCCGACATCATCGCCATGAGCCGCGCATTGCATCACGTCTGGGAGGCGGGCGGCGCGTCTTTTATCCGGCGATTGCGCGACAATTTGCGCCCGGGCGGCGCGGCCGTGATCTGGGAGCCGAACTGGCCCGCCGACCGCGCGTCGCTGCGCGCTCCGGCATGGCGGGGCCTCGCTTTCCAGAACCTTTCGGAGCACGTGCAGGGCAATCACCTGCTGGGCGCCGGCGAGATCGCCTCCGCCTTCGCCGCTGAAGGCATGCCGCCGGAAATCTATCGCTTCGCCGAAGGGCGCGAGGCGGTGATCGTCGCGCGGCGTCCCGGCTGATCTGAAAGGATCGCGGCGCATGCCTGTCGAAAGCGAGCGACAGGCGGCGGAATGTCCGCCTCGTGGATGACCGGGGCGTCAAGCGGTCGACCTGAAACAGCCAGCGACCTTTGCGTCCACGCTCGTGTCGCTGACCTGTTGGGTCTAGGGTCGATTCGAACGAAAGCGAGCGTCGAACGCTCTTTCGCCAATGGGAGGCCGAATTGCGCCATGTCGCGCCAGACAGGGTCGACGCCTTGTACGACATCGCCGTGATCGGCGGTGGGATCAACGGCTGCGGCATCGCGCGCGATGCGGCCGGACGGGGATGGAAGGTCTTCCTCTGCGAACAGGGCGACCTTGCGAGCGCAACGTCCAGCGCATCCACGAAGCTGATCCACGGCGGCCTGCGGTATCTCGAATACTACAAGTTCCGGCTGGTCCGCGAGGCGCTGCACGAGCGCGAGGTCTTGTGGCGCATTGCGCCGCACATCATCAGACCGCTGCGCTTCGTGCTTCCCTACCACAAGGGCCTGCGTCCGGCCTGGCTGCTTCGTCTGGGGCTATTCCTGTATGATCGCCTCGGCGGGCGGAAGCTGCTGCCGCCGGCGCGCACGCTGCGGCTGCGCGACGACCCTGCCGGCGCGCCGCTCAAACCCGAATTCACCCTGGGTTTCGAATATTCCGATTGCCAGGTCGATGATTCACGCCTCGTCGTCCTGAATGCGCGCGACGCCTCGATCCGTGGAGCAGTGATCGCCACGCGCGTCAGGTGTCAGCGAGGCGAGCGCGAGGACGGTTTGTGGCGGCTGACTTTGAAGGATGCGATCAGCGGCGAGACGACCGAAATCCGCGCGCGCGCTGTCGTCAATGCGGCCGGGCCGTGGGTTGGCGACGTGTTGTCCTCGACTCTCGGCGTGAAGGGCGCGATGTCGCCTCGATTGGTGAAGGGGAGCCATATCGTCGTGCGCAGGCTGTTTGCTCATGATCGCGGCTACATCTTTCAAAATACGGACGGTCGCGTGTTCTTTGCGATCCCTTATGAGCGCGACTTCACGTTGATCGGCACGACAGACCTCGACTACAGCGGAGATCCGGCGGCGGCAGCGGTTTCGCCGGAGGAGATCGAGTACCTTTGCCGGGCGGCGAACGATTATCTCGCGGCGCCAATCGGAAAGGAGCATATGGTCTGGTCCTATGCCGGGGTTCGTGCCCTGTTTCAGGACGGCGCATCCGAAGCGCAGGCCGCGACGCGAGACTATGTGCTCGAACTCGATGCGCCAGCCGTCGGCGGCGCGTTGCTGAGCGTGTTCGGCGGCAAGATCACTACTTATCGCAAGCTCGCCGAATCCGCATTGGACCTGCTGGCGCCACATCTGCCCGAGCCGGCCCGGCCGGCGCGCTGGACGGCGAACGCGGCTCTGCCGGGCGGAGAGTTTCCGGCGCAAGCTCTTTCCGCGCTGGTCGACGCGCTTTGCGCCCGCTATCCATTCCTGGCGCCGGATATCCTGCATCGTTTGGCCAGAGCCTATGGCGCCCAGGCGGCGGAGATTCTTGGAGACGCCCGATCGGAGGCCGATTTGGGCCGGAATTTTGGCGGCGGCTTGTTCGAAGCCGAAGTGCGCCGCCTCGTGGAAAACGAATGGGCGAGATCGGCAGAAGACATCATATGGCGACGATCGAGGCTCGGCCTTCGCCTGACGCCCAGCGAAATTGACGCGCTCGCCAAATTTCTGGGAACTTGACCGCGCCTGAACGAGCGTTCAGCGTCGGTCGCCGCGCCGTGGCGGCCATCAGGGCCGTGTGAGCCTCAAACCGCGGCGAGCTTCTGCAAGTAGTTGAGGTCGCGGATGCAGACGTGGTCGCGCGCGACATCGAGAACGCCCTGTCGATTGAGCTTCGTGAACATTCGGCTGACCGTCTCGATCGTCAGCCCGAGGAAGTCGGCAATGTCCTGCCGCGACATCGGCAACGGTATCCTGGACGACAGGCCGGAGCGACGGGCGAGCCGCGTCCGTAATCCGAGCAGGAAGCAGGCGACTTTCTCCTCGGCCGAGCGGCAGCCGAGAATGGCGATATGCTCTTGCGCGCGCGCGAGTTCGGACGCCGTGATATCGTAGAGGCGGCGCAGTAGCGCCGGCTGGAGCGACATGAACCGCTTGAACTGTCCGCGGTCGAACTGACAGGCGGTGACTGGCGTCAATGTGTCGGCGTTGTAGGGATTGTGCTCGGCGAGCGTCAGACCGATGAAATCTCCGGGCAGCGCGAAACCGAACACTTGCCGGCGCCCGTCCGTGAGCAGCTTCGACAGGCGCACCATGCCGGCGGTGACATTGAAAACCGAGTGCGCCAGGGCATCCTGGCTCTGCAATGGGGTCCGTGCGGCATAATTGGTCGGCCGCGCCAGGAATTCGAGTTCGTCGACCGCCTGACCCTCCAGGATGTTGCACATCGAATAAGGGCGGATGTCGCATTTGTAGCCGTCGAGAACGTGGCAGCAGACATGCCGCGGGTCCGCGGCTTCGAGCCGGGGATCGAAATCGAACTCAAGGCCTTCGAGGTTAGAGTCTAAGCTCATCATGCGAATACCTTGTCCTTCTTGCGCCGCCGCAAACTTGATGGATGTCAAAATGCGACTCTTTGTCGCGCCTGTCACCAATTTTCCGCTCGCGGCGACGACGCAGGCGTCGACGCCTCGAATTTCGATGTTTCGCGCCATGCCGCAGGCGCAGCGCGGTCATGCCGCGCTCCCGAGTTGACCGCGCGCCGGCGGACGGTCACCCTTTCCGCAAGAAACAACTTGCCGTGGTGCAAGAAAAGTGTGGGGAAGCGCATGAGCAGCGACGCGGTGCGAGTTGCGATCGAGGGGGCTGTCGGCTGGATTCGGCTGAACCGGCCGGAATCGATGAACGCCATGTCGCCGGACATGAAGACCGGCATCGATTCCGCGATCACGCGACTTGAGGCGGATTCAAAGGTGCGTGTCGCCGTCGTCACCGGCGAGGGGCGGGCGTTCAGCGCGGGGGGCGATCTCAAGGGCTTCAAGTCGATGGCGGAGGCCAGGGCCAACGAGGCTTTCCTGGCGAATCTGCGCGAGTCCATGCGCGTGTTTCGCCGGATCGAGACATCGCGGCTGCCGTTCGTCGCGGCGGTGAATGGATTCGCCGTCGCGGGCGGGCTGGAACTGATTCTGTGCTGCGACATCGTGCTGGCGGCGCAATCCGCGCAGATCGGCGATGGCCACCTCAAATATGGCGTCGTTCCGGGGGCGGGCAGTTCGGTGCGTCTACCGCGCAAGGTTCCAGAAAATGTTGCGCGCATGCTGCTGCTGACCGGCAGACTTTATCCAGCCGCGCGCTGGCGCGAATGGGGGCTGGTGGACGAAGTCTATCCTGACGGCGATCTGCTTGCCGAAGCCGACAAGCTCGCCCGCCATATCGCCGCCTTGAGCCCGCTCGGCGTGGCGAGCGTCAAGAAGCTGGTGCTCGACGGACTGGAGAAGCCGGTTGAACAGGCGCTGGCGGATGAGATCGCGGCAATGGGCTCCTATATTGCGAGCGCTGATTTTCTCGAAGGACTGACGGCTTTCGCAGAAAAGAGAACGCCGCGCTTCACCGGACAATGAAAGCAGGGGAAGAATGAACGAGAGTCAGATTGACTTCGGTCTGGCCCGACTCTCGGGCGGGCTGACGGTCGCCACGCTGTTTCGCCAGCAGGTCGCTTTCAGCCGCGACAGCGTCGCCGTGCGCGACAAGGCGCGGTCCCTGACTTACGCGCAACTCGACGAACGGACCGACAGGCTCGCCAATGCGCTTCGCGCGCGCGGCGTATTGGCCGGCGATCGTGTCGCGGCGCTGTCCGAAAATTCGGTCGAATACGTCGAGCTTGAAATCGCCGTCGCAAAGCTCGGCGCGATCCTCGCCTGCCAGAACTGGCGGCAGGCCGACGACGAATTGCAGCACTGCCTGCGGCTTGTAGCGCCCAAGATCGTGTTCGTCTCGTCGCGGTTCGTCGAGACGCTTGCGCGTATCGGCCACAGCGCGACGACGACGGTCGTGATCGCGGACGAATACGAGAAGATGCTGGCGACCGCCGACTCTCGTGCCCTGCCGGATGTCGTGTCGCCCGAGGATGGGCTGATCATCCTCTACACATCCGGCACGACCGGCATGCCCAAGGGCGCGCTGATCAGCCAGCGCGCGATGATCGCCCGCAACATGATCGGGCGTATCGATTTCGGCATCACGGCGGGCGTCGGCTTCGTCGCCTGGGCGCCGATGTTCCATATGGTGTCGACCGACAGTGTTTACGGGACGCTGATGAACGGCGGCGTCGTGATCGTCATGGACGGACTCGATGTCGGCGAACTCGTGGAGTGGACGCAGCGCGAGCGCATCGGCCATTTGACGCTCATGCCCGGCATGATCGATCGCGTGATCGACGAATTGCGTGGAACGAACGCCAGGCCATTGCCGATGACCTCGATCGGCTGCATGGCCGATCTCGTGCCGCGTCACCAGATCGCGGAGATCACGACGTTGCTCGATGCGCCGTTCCGCAATTCGTTCGGCTCGACCGAGACCGGGTCGCCGCCGGCGAGCAAGGGCCTGATCCCGGTCGGCGTCCTGGCCGAAAGCCTGTCGAAGAGCCAGAATTCGTTCTGTCAAATCCGTCTCGTGGACGAGGACGACAGGGACGTACGCGATGGCGATCCGGGCGAACTTGCGTTCCGCGGGCCGACGCTGTTCTCGGGCTATTGGCGCAACCCGGAAGCGAACGCAAAGGATTTTCGCGGCGGCTATTTCCATATGGGAGACGTGTTCGTGCGCAATGGGGATGGCTCGCTCGATTTTATCGACCGGCGAAAATATCTGATCAAGTCTGGCGGCGAGAACATCTATCCGGCTGAGATCGAGAACGTGTTGCGCTCCTCCCCGCGCATCGGGGAAGCGGTGGTCGTGCGCAAGGCGGATCTGAAATGGGGCGAGACGCCCGTGGCCTTCGTCGTGCGGCTCGATCCGACCCTGACAGCCGACGAGGTGATCGAGAGTTGCCGTGGCAAGATCGCCGGCTACAAGATTCCGAAAGACGTGCGCTTCGTCGAGGACGCGGCGTTGCCGCGGTCCGCGACCGGCAAGATCAAGCGGCATGAACTTGAAGAAAAGCTGCGCTGATCCAACCGCGCCGCCAGAGGCCGGATGGCGGGCGCCGGGCTTCAATTCTATCGTTTTGTGCTAGAGTCCGCGTTCTTCAAGAGCCCCAACGCGGGTCTTGGGGCGCGCGGTCCGGCGCGGCCGCGCCAGACGAGAAAACTCCGGTAGCGACGATGGTGCAGATGGAATGGGTCAAGACGCTGCATCTGTTCGGCGTGATCGGGTGGATGGCCGGCGTGTTCTACATGCCGCGTCTGCTCGTCAACATCGCGGAGGCGCATCGGGATGGCGAGATGACGAAGCGCCTTGAAGGCATGGCGTTTCGGCTGTTCCGATTCTGCGCCGGGCTCGGGCTCATCGGCATTGCGGCGGGACTCTGGATCTGGCTCGGCTATGGCGTCGGCGGCGCGTGGCTGCACTGGAAGCTCGTCTTCGTCGTTCTGCTGATCGTCTATTACGCCATGAGCTATGTGTGGCTGCGGCAGATGATGCGCGGCGATTATCGCCATTCCTCGATCTTCTTTCGCGTCTATAACGAATTCTCGTTGCTGATGTTCGTGCCGATCCTGATATTCGCCGTCATCAAACTGCCGTGAAGGGGCGGGCGCCGTTGGCTTATGAACTTTTCTACTGGCCGCAGATTCCCGGGCGCGGCGAGTTCATCCGCCTCGCGCTGGAGGAAGCAGGCGCGGACTATGTCGATACGTGTCGTCTGAAAGGGCCGGGGCGCGGAACGAAAGCGATGCTGTCGACCATGTACGGACAGGGCGTCGCGCATCCGCCGTTCGCCTCGCCGTTCCTGCGCGACGGCGATGTGCTGATTGGCCAGACTGCCGCCATTCTGCTTTATCTCGGCGGCCGACTCGGCCTCGCGCCGGCTGACGAGGCGGGCAAGCTCTGGACGCATCAGATTCAGCTGACGATCGCCGATTGCGCGGCCGAGGCGCATGACACGCATCATCCCGTCAGCGCTGATCTATATTACGAGGAACAGAAGCCGGAGGCGGCGCGGCGAGCAAAATATTTCCGTGATGAGCGAATCCCGAAATATCTCGATTGGTTCGAGACAATTCTGGACCGCAATCCGGCCGGGCGCGCGCATCTCGTCGGCGAAAAACTCACCTACGCCGATCTGTCGCTGTATTATCTCGTCGAGGGCCTGAAATATGCGTTTCCGCGTGCGATGGCGCGCCATCTGCCGGGGCGGCGGAGTGTCGCCGCTTTAGCCGTAGCGATGCCGCAACGACCTGGAATCGCGGCCTATCTCGTCAGTCCGCGACGCATGCCTTTCAGCGAGCAGGACCTGTTCCGGCATTATCCCGAACTCGACGATCCCATCGGCTGAGCCGGGCGGCTTGAATCTTCTGTCAAAGAGCCTTAAACGCTCGGCCGCAACTTGAGTTTCCTCATTCGGATCGGGTCCATGGCCAAGGAAAAGTTCGAACGCAATAAGCCGCATTGCAACATCGGGACGATTGGTCACGTCGACCATGGCAAAACGTCGCTGACAGCGGCGATCACGAAGGTTCTCGCGGAGACGGGCGGGGCGACGTTTACGGCGTATGACCAGATCGACAAGGCTCCGGAAGAGAAGGCGCGCGGCATCACGATCTCGACGGCGCATGTTGAGTACGAGACGACGAAGCGTCACTACGCGCATGTGGACTGCCCGGGGCACGCCGACTACGTGAAGAACATGATCACGGGCGCGGCTCAGATGGACGGGGCGATTCTTGTGGTTTCGGCTGCGGACGGCCCGATGCCTCAGACGCGCGAGCACATCCTTCTGGCGCGTCAGGTCGGCGTTCCCGCGCTTGTGGTGTTCATGAACAAGGTGGATCTGGTCGACGATCCCGAGCTGATCGAGCTTGTCGAGATGGAAGTGCGCGAACTTCTGTCGAAGTACGAATTCCCTGGCGACGACGTTCCGATCACGAAGGGGTCTGCGAAGGCCGCTCTTGACGGCGTTACGCCGGAGATCGGGCATGACGCGATCCTGAAGCTGATGCAGACGGTTGACGAGTACATTCCGCAGCCTGAGCGTCCGATCGACCAGCCGTTCCTGATGCCTGTGGAAGACGTGTTCTCGATTTCGGGACGCGGCACGGTGGTGACGGGCCGCGTCGAGCGCGGGATCGTGAAGGTCGGCGAGGAAATCGAGATCGTCGGCCTGAAGGCGACGCAGAAGACGACTGTGACGGGCGTCGAAATGTTCCGCAAGCTTCTGGACCAGGGGCAGGCGGGCGACAATGTCGGCTGCCTTCTGCGCGGCACGAAGCGCGAGGACGTTGAGCGCGGTCAGGTTCTGTGCAAGCCGGGTTCTGTCAAGCCGCACACGAAGTTCAAGGCGGAGGCTTACATCCTGACGAAGGACGAGGGTGGCCGCCACACGCCGTTCTTCACGAACTATCGGCCGCAGTTTTACTTCCGCACGACGGACGTGACGGGAATCGTGACGTTGCCGGAAGGCGTGGAGATGGTGATGCCGGGCGACAACGTGTCGATCGACGTCACGCTGATCGTTCCGATCGCGATGGAAGAGAAGCTGCGCTTCGCGATCCGCGAAGGCGGACGCACGGTGGGCTCGGGCGTCGTCGCAAGCATCGTCGAGTAAGGAATCACGAGATCGCGTATCATTCAGGGGAGCCGATCGGCTCCCCTGTTTCGTTTGGCGAGGCGCGCATGATCGTTTCCACCACCAACGACGTCGCCGGATACAAGGTCGTCCGCCATCTCGGGCTCGTGCGCGGCATCACCGTGCGGTCGCGCTCGGTCGTCGGGAATTTCGTCGGCGGGCTGCAATCGGTGTTCGGCGGCAAGCTGTCGGTCTATGTCGGCCTCGCGGAAACCGCGCGGCAAGAGGCGTTCGACCACATGTGCGAGCACGCGGCGCAGGGAGGCGCCAATGCCGTAATCGGCATGCGCTATGACGCCAACGAGATCATGGACGGGATCACCGAGGTGCTGGCCTACGGCACGGCGGTGTGGGTGGAGCCGGCCTGAACCGCTACAGTTTGGCCACGACCGCCAGCCGCTTGACGCGGCCATTCAGGTAGGCCTGCAGAAAGGCGTCGTAGTTGCGAAACGACACGCAGCCATTCGACTGGCCGCTCGGCCCGAGCATGTAGGTGTGGGCCAGCAGGCCGGCCCGGCCGAAAGTCCCGCCGCTCACCGGTAGCAGCCGTAGGGCGCGTACGCCATGGAACAGGGCCTCGCGCTCGCGCAGGTCATAGACGGTCGGCGGCGTCGCGCCGCGCATCCGCACATTGACGTGGCGGGGATCGTCCATCATTTCGCCGAGGCCCGAATGCGCCTCAAGCCGCGTCCCGTTCGGCAGGTAAACGGTCTTGGCGGAGATATCGTAGATCGCGGTGTATCGATCGTAGCCGGAGCGGCCCGCGCCGCTGAAATCGCTTACGGCGCCGTCCTCGGGCGCGGCATAGGCGAGGATCGATCGTTCAGACTGGCTTGCGCCGAACAGGCGTTCGAAGAACGAAGGACCGCCGTCGGACGACGCGCCCTGCGGCGCCGGCGAGCCTGGCGCGCGCGCCAGCCGCGGGCTCATGGCGCGGGCAGGCGCTTTGTCCGTCGCGGGGGACAATTCCGGCGGACGGGGCGGCGGAGCCGGGCGCTGGTCGAGGATTGCGAGGTCGGCCGGCCGCGGGGCAGGCAGCGGCAGTTCCGGCGCAGCGCCGGCGGCATCCGGCGCGCGGCCCGTCTCAACGTCCGTTTCGGCCTGTGCGCTGACGATCGCGGCCTGGGCTCTCGCCATTGTGAATTGCGTGCGCAAGCCCACATTCCTGCCGAAGGCGACGGGCGGCGCGCCGAACGAATAGTCAGGATCGAGCAGTTCGGCGTGGCGCAGCGGGACGATGACGGGCTGCGCGACAAGTTTCGGAGCGATTTTCAGCGTCTCGCCTGACGCGCGCTTCACTTCGACCTGCATCGACCCCGAGGTCGACAGCATGTGGGCGGCAACGAAGCCGCTGCATCCGACCACGACGAGGCTCGTCATCGCCTTCGAGACGGCGCGCGATAAACGGCGCGGCCGGCGCAGGGAATAGTCCTGCGGGTCCATGAAGTCGTCCGTCTTCAGCCGCATGGTCAAACGCGCGCCTCACTCTCACTCTGCAACTCGGGGCCGGCGGCGGCGTTGCTCGCCACAACCGGGCCGTGCAGGGTGGGTCGGCTGAACATCCGAGCCCGGGCCGCAGCGGCGCCGTCCCTGCTGAAAGGGAATTGAAGCGTTTTTTAGTTAAACCGGGGTTAAGCTCGCCACAATTCGCTAACCATCGCCAACTGTTTTTCGCGCCTTAATCTGCAGCAGTTTGGGCAATACGTTGTTTTATATATTGAATTTCTGTCTGACCTATAAGGCGGAGAACGCCTGCGCCCTTGGACGAACGCATTTTTGACGTTTGACCTCGCGCTCGAATTTCGCAGGGGAAACCGGCATCGCGAGTGTCGCCTGTGGCAGCATCTACAGCAACGGGAAAAAATTTAGGTATTAAATTCAAAAGCTGGCAAATGGAGCATCGTAACAACCGCTGCAGGTAAATGCGAACGGAGCGCATTTTCCCAATAAACAGGGGGGTTGCAATGTTCCGTTTCTTTCTACGCGCAACCTGGCGCGCGCGCTCGCCATCGCCCAATACGTCGCGCGCGTTTGTGGCGCGCGCATCGCGTTTTAGGCGCGACGCGCGCGGGAACGTCGCCGTCATGTTCGTGCTGGCGGCGCTCCCTGTGATGTTCGTCGTCGGCGCGGCGGTCGATTACAACCGGACGGGGCCGGCCACCGCCAATCTGCAAGCCGCGCTTGATTCGGCGCTGCTCGCGGGGGTCATGGCGAACGGTACGCAGGTTGCGAGCGCGCAAAAACAGTTTGCCGCAGCCGTCGCGACCAGCCCGTTCCAGAACGCTTCGGCCAGTTTCACCCTCAACGCCGACAAAACGCTTTCGGGAACAGCTTCGGCGGCGATCAAAACCTCGGTCATGGCGATCGCTCATTACCCGACGATGCCGATCAACGCTGCAGGCACGGCGCAGCCAGGTCAACCGCGCCAGACGCCATCCGTCGTCTCCTTCACGCTGACCGGCGCCTATGGCTGGTACTGGAAGGAGGTCGACCTTTATGTCCATCATCCCGGCGACGAATCCGACACTCTGGAGGCCTCCTACACCTATCAGCCAACCGATACCTCCGGCGAGGACGGACGGGGCACCGGAACGACAAGCGCGCAGTTCAACGTCAATGGCGTCATGACGCCAAACGCGATCTCGACGCCGGTCATGCTCGGCGACAGCTATGACAAGGTCTATCTGAAGATGACCGTCTATTCGGACGGGTGCGGCCCGGGGATGGCGGCGCCGGTTCCGCTCGGCTCGAATGAAACCAATTTCACCTGCGTCCAGGCCGGCGTCCCGATCGAGACCGGCGTCAACAGGCGTGGCAGACCGCGCTACGCGACCTACGAGAAGACGGCGGGCCCGGCCTATTATTCCACGGACGATCCATCGACCGCACACAACCTGTTTATCGGCGATCCCGAGGTCGATCTGCCAGACGACGCGAAGCCGGACATTTTCGCGCTGATTCCATGTGGCGCCACGGTCCAGCATTCCTGGGAGGACACGCCCTGGGGCTATCCACGGCCCGGGAGCTGGAGCACGCAGGACATCTTCTTCAACGTCTCCGCCACGAGTTGCCAGACCAATGCGAACTACCCGGCCACGAGCGGCGTCCCCCGCCTCATCCGTTGAGGCGGCGGCCCGCTGTTCCCGCTTGCGGCGCACGAACCTTGCGGCTAAGACAGCGCGTCCGCTGCGGTCCGGCGCAATGTCGGGTTCCCGCAGGAGTGTAGCTCAATTTGGTTAGAGCACCGGTCTCCAAAACCGGGGGTTGGGGGTTCGAGTCCCTCCACTCCTGCCAGCGGCAAGGGCGCCAGCCAGCGGCGAGGGTGTCTCACGAAAAGCCATTCGAATTGTCGTCCGCCCGGCTTGTGCAGCGCGCATTTCATTGCGCCGCTGCATTTGGGCGGCCGGGCGTGGCCAGGAGAGGCGCGCTGATGAGGCTGGCTCGATCCGGGTAAAGCGAAGCGATGCATTCGTTGACCAGCGCCTGGCCATCGAGGCGTCCGTCCCCCGTCAATTTCAGCAGCGCCCAAGCGATGGTTTCCCGTTCGCGCTGCGCGGCCGTCGAGATCGCCAGTCTGCGGATCACCTCCGCATAAGCGCGCTGCGCCGCCCTTAACTGGTCTGGATACCACACGCCGAATTCCGGCATGATAATCCTCCGCTGGCCACAAGCGGCCGGACAGCAGCTTCGCCGCAACCACAGGCGAACTGTCAATCCGTTGTTTCAGGCAGGCGGCGGCGCGAACGCGCGTCGCCCGCTTCAATCAAAGCCCTGTATGCAGGACGCTCCACAGCAAGAAAGGTGCGCAATAGCCGAAAAACATGGCGATCAGGGGGTTGCCGATCCGTTCGCCCATTGGAATGCTCCGTCGAAGGCGTGTGGCGTCGAGCTTACCCAAAACAGCTTCGGATCTGGTTCCGAATTGCCGGCGGAAGGGTTGATGCGCGTTCACGTTCCGGAATCCCCTCGCGCTCCCCCGGCTGTCGCCGCCAGCATGATCGCGCTGCCGGCAAGGGCGAGCAGACCGAGCGCGACAAAGGATACGGAGAAGCCGCCGACGACGGTCTCCAACAGGCCGAACAGCGGTGGTGCGACCAGCACGCCGAGGAACATGGAGGCCGAGCCGAGGCCAGTCGCCTCGGTGCGCTGTGCGCCGCCAAGGCGCGCGAATTCGGCGTAGGCGAGGCCGGTAAAGCCGCTGCCGCTGGCGCCGGCGAGCAGGCAGACGATTGCAACCTGCCAGCCGGCCCAATGGCCGGAGATGTCGGCGAAGGCTTCGGATGCGGCGAACATAAGCGCGCCGGTCAGCGCCAGCAGCGTCGTCGGCGGGATCAGTCTATCAGCGACATGGCCAAGGACTGGGCGGCTGATGGCGCCGGCGACCTGATAGGCGGCAAGCGCCCAGCCTGCATGCACGAGATCGAAACCTGCGCTCTGCGTGAGATGCAACGTCATGAACGTGATGAAGCAGAGTTGCACGCCGGTATAGGCGAAGCTGGCGAGCGCGAGGCGGCGAATCGCCACGTTGTCGCGCCAGAGTCGCAGGGGTTGCGACAGGGCGCCGATAAACAGCGGATATGCAGGCCTGCGATCCAGATCCCATCGGCGGCGCGGATATTCGAGCAGCGCGATCAGGGCGACCGACGCCGGGATTTCGGCGAGGAGCGCGGCGCGCCAGCCGAAGGCCACAGCGAGCGGCGGGACGACCAGGCCTGCGAAAACGCCGCCCAGGGGGACTCCGATCTGGCGGATCGACATGACCAGATTGAAGACGCGCTGCGGCGTGTGCGGCACGAGCAGATGCGTGCTCGCCGGAGCTGTCGCGCCATAGGCGAGGCCGAGCAGCACAGCGCCTGCCGCGAGCGTAGCGATCGCGCCGGCCGATGCGGCGGCGAGCATGGCGACGACGGCGGCCAGCACGATCTGCAGCACGCGCGTGGCGCCGTAACGCAGCACGAACGATGGTGAAAGCAGCGAGGAAAGAATGCCGACGCCGTAAATGATCGCAACGAATGCGCCGACCAGGCCGCCGGACACCCCGAGATCGGCTGCAATCGCCGGCGCGGTCGCGGGCGCCGAGAAAGCCGCCATCGTGGCCAGCGTCTGCATCGAGAGCGTTGCGAGCAGCGGCCAGAGCGGAGAAGGGTTTGGGCTGTCCGGTGTTGCGATCAGGGCCATGCGCCTCCCGAGCGCCGACCGAAGGCTACGAACGCCAATGGCGCTTGTCGACCGTCATAGCTGCATGACGCATCGTCGGCGTGGGCGGAGCAGTCTGTCCAGCAAAGGGGCTGCCGAGTGCGCACGACCCGCCGCGGTCGTGTGGATCTGACGTTGCGCGCCTTGCAGTATAAATTTTGCGAGCCAAGCAGTATTTCCGACAAATTATTTCATCTACATCGCAATTTTGAGCAAATTCGGCAATTCGATAAATTTTAACTGCATACGTTAGTCGTTTGATAGCTGTTTGCGCGTGACGATCCTGATCCGAAATATCTGGACGTGGGAGGTCTCGATGTCGTTTCTGAGAACCGCCGCGCGCCACACTGGCGACTGGGCGCGACCGTTCGCGCGTTTCGCGCGCGATTCATCCGGATCAATCTCGGTCGCCCTTGCGCTGGCGGCCGTCACCGCTCTGGCGCTGGTTGGAGCGGGCATCGATTACAGCCGGGCGGTCAACTCGCAGGAAAAGCTTCAGAACGCCGTCGATCAGGCGATGCTCGCCGCCATGCAGGCGCCGACGGCCTCGCGCGTGTCGGTCGCAACAAACATGCTCAATGCGGCGCTTGCCAATTCCGGCGTCACAGCGTCATGGTCGACGCCTCCGACGTTGACCGCCAACGGCAATTTGACGGGCACTGCGAGCGGAACTGCGAAGACGATCCTCGGCGGATTGACGAGCGTCGCGAGTGTCCACGTGGTCGCCACGTCGAGTGTCCGGCATGCCGCCGCAAGCATGCCTTCCAGCCTGGTGTTCACGCTGACCGGCGGCTATGGCTGGTACTGGAAGGAAGTGGATCTCTTCATCCATCAGCCGGGCGCCTCGAGCGACACATTGATGGCGGCCTATCAGTATCAGCCGGTTGACCTCAACTATTCCGGCGGGCGCGGAAATGGCGCGGTTACAGCGCAATTTCTCGTCAACGGAGCCATGGTTGCGAACGCGGTGACGACGCCTGTCGCGCTCGGCTCCAATTACGACAATGTGTACCTGAAGATGACCGTCTACAGCGACGGCTGCGGTCCTGGCATGGCGCCGACCACGCCCCAGAGCGGTAGCACGACCAATTTTAATTGCGTGGCCTCGGGTATTCAGGCGCAGACCGGATGGACGTGGTGGGGAGAGCCTGTCTACACGACCTACACCAAAACGGCGACGCCGGTCTATTACGCCACCAACAACGCACAAACCGCACATAATCTGTTTGTCGGCAATCCGGAGGTCGATCTGCCGAGCAACGCCGTTCCATCGATCTTCGCGCTGCTGCCCTGCGGCCAGACGATCCAGCATGCCTGGGAAGATACGCCCTGGGCCAGCCCGCTGCCGGGAAGCTGGAGCACGCAGGACATCTTCTTCAACGTGCAGGCGACGAGTTGCCAGCAGAACGCCAATTATCAGACCAATACTCCAAGCCTGGTTCAGTGAGCCTTTCGCAAGAAATGCGGTTGCGCGTCGGCACGCTCACTCCCGCCGGCCAACGAAGCGCGGGTCGCCGCCGGACAGCTCGGACATTGCGCGCGCGAGGCTCATGAATCGGCGGCCCTGGCTGGTCAGCCGCCAGCCTTCGGGCGTCAGTTCGAGGTTGCCGGAAGCCTTCTGCTCCAAGAGGCGGCGGCCGATCTGGCCCCATTCTCCGACATAGATGCGCACAAATCTGTCTTGCGCTTCGCCTTCCGTCAGCGGTCTCCCGGCGGATTCGAACTGGGACAGCATAAACACAGAGATCGACCTGTCGACTGTGACTGGACCGAGCACGAAGGCGGCGCCGAGAATGGATGTTGCGACAATCGCGCCGCCGAGCGCGTCCGCCGCCTGAAGTTCGAGGCCGGTCCGCAGGCGGGGCAGCATGACGACGCTGCAAAGCAACAGGACGACGGCCGTCGCGGCGAGCGCGATCAGTCCGCGATAGAACAATATGCCAGCCCCCATCGCAGCGTTCACGCGCAGCAGGCCCGCGAACAGAACGCCTCCCAGCAAAGTGGCGATCGCGTAATATAGCAGCAGCCCGAATGCGCGGCGGGCGCGGAGCCTGTCGGGTTCCTTTGACATGATCGGCCTCACCCGAGCGTTCCCCTTCGCGGACCGGCGTCGATGCGCATCGGCCGACTCACCGCCGCGCGGCGCCATAGGACAACAGGAATATGCGCACATGTGCGTTCGCGAAATCAGGTTTTGTGCGCGCAGGCCATGCGGACGGGTCGTCAAACACCGGATCGCCCGACGCCGTGACGATCGCCGATATTCCGTAACGGACGGCGATGGCGCGCACGGCATCGACGCCGAGCGACCTGTCGACGAAAATCGGGCCGATGTCCGCGAGCCGGCGCTCGACCGCCGCGTGCGGCGCGCCGAACAGATAGCCGTTGTGGCGGTCCGAGACGGCTTCGGGAAAGCGCCCGTAGAGACCGTAATCGTAAGCGCGGGTCTTGATCGGATCTTCCTGTACGACGGCAATGCGCGGCAGCGTCGAATCGAGCCAGCGCCACGCTGCGATTTCATCCGGCAGGCTCGCGCTGTGCGGCGCCATGACCGGATTCAGGCGCAATTGCATGAGCGCGTAAACGTCGACGGCGTAAGCCAGCGTCAGGCAGACGATCGCCGCTCTGCGCGGCGCTCCACGCGAAAAGGCGCCGGCGCGCACGGCTGCGGCGGTCCAGACCAGCGTCGCCAACTGGGCGAACAGCATGATGCGCCAGCCGAGGTCGTTGAGCAGGATGGTCGACCTCACGAACGAGCCGATGAGGAAGGAGACGCAGGCCGCGATGACGAGGATCAGGCCGAGATCGCGCGCCATCCCGCGTCGCCCGGCCATGCGCCAGAACAGGACGGCGCCAAGGCCGAAGACGCCGAATTCGACAGCATAGCCAATCGGCATCATGACCAGCCGGACAATGGAGCGCAGCGGCTCGTCCTGAATGAGAACGTCCGTGATCGGGAACGCACGGATCGCCAGAGCGATCGGGCGGGGTTCGCCTGTTGCCGCGCGTTGCAGCACGGTCGCCGCCCATGGCGCAGCCAGCGCGAGAGCGAGCAGACCGGCCGCTGCATTGCGCCGGGCCTCGCCGATCCGCCTGCGCGCCGCGAGGAAGACGGTCCAGATCGCCGCAGTCAACGCGCCGCCCATTGCAACATAGACGGACAGGCCCGCCAGCGACGCGAAGGACAGTCCGGCGAGCAAGATGCGACGGCTGCCAACGGACGCGCGACCGTCCGCAGGATCGCCGGCAAGCGCCATGAAACCAACCATGGCGGCGCAGAGCGCAGCGACGTGGTGCGGCGCCCAGAGTACGCTCAGGAGCCAGGATGTGACCTGATCGTTCCATTCCTCCGGGCTGAGCGCCCAGTCGCCGCGCAGCCAGACGAGCAGGGCGGTCGGGATGAGGTCGAGCCCGGTCGCAAACAGCAGCGCGGCGAGCAGGGTGACAGTCGCACGACCTTTGGCGCCGACCGCCTCGTCGGCGCCGGAGCGTTTCCAGGTCGCATAGGCCAGCGCCAGCAGAGCGGGGCCGATCACGATCGGACCGGCGTAGGCCACATGGCGCGCCGCGATGCCGAGCGGCTCCAGAATGAGCGCGACGACAGCGGTCAACGTATAGAAGAAATAATAATACGAGGCGTGGCCGCCCGGTTCGTAGAAGGTCGGATTGTAGGGCGGCGTCGCCGAAGCGGCGATCGCCCAGGTCGTCGAGGCGTGCTTCACGTAGTCGACGACGAGCAGGGAGTGGGCGAGCCCGTCGGCGACCGGCATGTCCACGATGATGGCCACGACGCCCAGCGCCCAGGCCGCCAGCCCTAGCAAGGGGCCGATTCGGATGGTTTCCAGTTCTCGGCCCTTGGCGATGACGGCCGGGACGCCCGCTGCGGCGACCGCAAGCGCGACCGCGACCATCGCCCGAACCCCGAGGCGGCCGCCAAGGTCGAGCAGCACGGGCAGGCAGGCAAGACCGCAGATGAGCGAGAGGCCGAGCCATTCGGCCGGTGGCGCCGCCGCAAAACCGGGGAAACGGAGTTTCGTAGCGAAAAACGCGCCGGAGCAGATCAGGAGCAGCGCGAGACAGGATGCGGCGCCAAGGGTCGCGCAGACCTCGCCGATCATGAAAAGCATCGTTGGATCGCCCGTCCGGATTATCGCGGATCGTTTGATTTCGGACGATTCGTGTCAAGCGAGCGCCCGGGCGTCGATTTCGCTTGGCTAGCGGCCTCAGATCGACTAAGAACCTCCGGTGGCGCGCGACCTCCGGTCCCGCGCCGCGATTGTTTTGGCGCGTCCGCATGCTTTTGAAGCACGTGCGCCGGATCGGGACGAGCATGGCAAATCCGTTTCAGTTTCTCCAGGACGTGCGCTCCGAAGGCGCCAAGGTGACCTGGCCGTCGCGTCGGGAAACCTTGATCACAAGCGGGCTCGTGCTTGCGATGGTGTTCGCCGCTTCGCTGTTTTTCGTGACGGTCGACCAAACGCTGCGCGTCGCCGTCGGTTTCCTGCTCAGCCTCGGCCGCTGACCTATCTGGACCATTCCATGACGACCCGCTGGTACATCGTTCACGCCTATTCCAACTTCGAAAAAAAGGTCGCGGAGTCGATCCGCGAGCAGGCGGCCCAACGCGGCCTCGCCGACAAGTTCGAGGAAGTGCTGGTTCCCACCGAGCATGTCGTGGAAGTGCGACGGGGGCGCAAGTTCAACGCCGAGCGCAAGTTCTTCCCAGGCTACGTGCTCGTGAAGTGTGATCTGACAGATCAGGTCTACCATCTCATCAAGAATACGCCGAAGGTGACGGGCTTCCTCGGAGCCGACAACAAGCCGATGCCGATTTCGGAGGCCGAGGCCGACCGGATCAAGGGGCAGGTGGCGGAAGGCGTCGAGCGGCCGAAGTCGTCGATCTCGTTCGAGATCGGCGAAACGGTGCGGGTCGCCGATGGTCCGTTCGCTTCGTTCAACGGCAAGGTCGAGGAAGTTGACGAGGGCCGCTCGCGCCTCAAGGTCGCCGTCTCGATCTTCGGTCGCGAAACGCCGGTCGAACTGGAATTCGGCCAGGTCGAGAAAGTTTAGAAATCCAGGTCCGCTTGCGGAAATGGGCCATGCGCTCTAAACAGCGCACGTCGCATCGGCCGAGCCGAGGCGACTGACACCGTGGGAGACATGCCCGGCAGCCATCCGGGAGGCCATGTCCGACCACGAACTGCAACCGATGGCGGGCGACGTTCTGCGGAGCGTGGCGCGCGATCATTCGTTGGAGAACAGCGATGGCAAAGAAAATTGCCGGCTACATCAAACTGCAGGTGCCCGCCGGCGCGGCGAATCCCTCGCCGCCGATCGGTCCCGCGCTCGGTCAGCGCGGTCTCAACATCATGGAATTCTGCAAGGCGTTCAACGCGAAGACCCAGCAGACGGAAAAGGGGACGCCGATCCCCGTCATCATCACGGCCTATCAGGACCGCTCCTTTACCTTCGAGATGAAGCAGCCCCCGGTTTCCTTCTTCCTGAAGAAGGCAGCGGGCCTGAAGATCGGCAAGAAACCGGCCTCCGGCTCCAAGACGCCTGGCCGCGGTTTTGTTGGCAAGATCACGCGCGATCAGGTCAAGGAGATAGCGGAGAAGAAGCTCGTCGATCTCAACTGCTCCAGCATCGAGTCGGCTATGTCGATGATCGAAGGTTCCGCCCGCGCTATGGGCCTCGAGGTGGTGGGGTAAATCATGGCTCACGGAAAACGTATCGAAAAAGCCCGCGAAGGCATCGAGCGCACCAAGCTCTATCCGGTCGACCAGGCTGTTAAGCTCGTGCGCGAGCGCGCCAAGACGAAGTTCGACGAAACCGTCGAGATCGCGATGAACCTCGGCGTCGATCCCAAGCATGCCGACCAGATGGTTCGCGGCGTGGTCAATCTCCCGAACGGCACGGGCCGCACGCTGAAGGTCGCGGTCTTCGCCCGCGGCGCCAAGGCCGACGAGGCCAAGGCGGCCGGCGCCGACATCGTCGGGGCCGACGAACTAGTCGCCGAAGTGCAGGGCGGCAAGATCGACTTCGACCGCTGCATCGCCACGCCCGACATGATGGGGCTGGTCGGACGTCTCGGCAAGGTGCTCGGCCCGCGCGGCCTGATGCCAAACCCGCGCGTCGGCACGGTGACCATGGATGTCACGGCGGCCGTGAAGGCCTCCAAGGGCGGGGCCGTGGAATTCCGCGTCGAGAAGGCCGGGATTGTGCAGGGCACCGTCGGTAAGGCCTCTTTCGAAGAAGGGAAGCTTGTCGAGAACATCAAGGCCTTCGTCGATGCCGTCTCCAAGGCCAAGCCGGCGGGCGCCAAGGGCACGTATATCCAGCGTGTCGCCATCTCGTCGACGATGGGGCCGGGAGTAAAGGTCGAAATCGCGACGGTCGCGCCGGTCGCGGGGGCTTGACTTTCTAAAAAAACCGCGACGCCCCCTTGGCAGGGGGGGCGGAACCGGATAAACACACCCTCCCGGGGCCGGTCGCCTTTTGCGGCCCCGTTCCAGATTCAACTTCCGTGTTCTTGATGACGAGACCTCGCGTCGTTCCCCGCAACGGGCGTTGTCGTGGGCACGGTGGAAATGGCCGGAGAGTTCGGATTTTCCGGACTCTGCCCGGCCATGTCCTGTCCGAGACTGCCGGCGCGTCGGGGTTTCCCGCCGCTTAATCGATCTTCTGATCGGCCTGCATAGACGGGGAAGAGCGGAATTCATGGGCCAGGCGCGAATGCGCCGCGCCCTGGTTTGGTTCGAACCCTCTGATCCACGGAAGACCCTCCGGGTCCTTCGGGAGGACAGGCACGGCGCCGGCTTTCGCACGAAAGGCGGCAAGCAGCAGAGCGGGGGCCTTCGGGCGTCCGCAATTGGAGAAGAGCACCGTGGACAGAGCGGAGAAAAAAGAGGCGGTCGCGTCGCTGAACGAAGTCTTCAAGAAGACTTCGGTCGTCGTCGTCGCCCATTACTCCGGCCTGACGGTGGCCCAGATGCAGAATCTGCGCAAGCAGATGCGCGAAGCTGGAGCTACGGTTCAGGTCGCCAAAAACCGCCTGGTCAAGATCGCTCTCGACGGCACGAGCGTCGCCTCGATCGGCTCCCTTCTGACGGGACCGACCCTGATCGCCTATTCGGACGATCCGGTGGCGGCGCCGAAAGCGGCCGTGGCCTTCGCAAAGGATCACGACAAGTTCGTGATCCTCGGCGGCGCCATGGGCGCGACGGCCCTCAACACCGACGGCGTGAAGTCGCTTGCGACCATGCCGTCCCTCGACGAACTGCGTGCGAAGCTTGTGGGCCTCATCCAGGCGCCCTCCACCAAGCTCGCCCAGCTCGCGACGGCGCCCGCGGCCAAGCTCGCGCGCGTGTTCGGGGCCTACGCCAACAGAGACGCGGCCTGACGGCCGGGTTTGCAAATACAGCAATCCAACCTATCTAAAGGACAATCCAAATGGCCAATCTCGAAAAGATCGTTGAAGAGCTGTCGTCGCTGACGGTTCTGGAAGCTGCGGAACTTGCGAAGCTTCTCGAAGAGAAGTGGGGCGTATCGGCCGCGGCGGCGGTTGCAGTGGCGGCGGCTCCGGCTGGCGGCGCGGCTGCGGCTCCGGCCGAAGAGCAGACCGAGTTCACGGTCGTTCTCGCCGCGGCGGGCGACAAGAAGATCGAAGTCATCAAGGAAGTGCGCGCGATCACCGGCCTGGGCCTCAAGGAAGCCAAGGACCTGGTCGAGGGCGCGCCGAAGCCCGTCAAGGAAGGCGCAACGAAGGAAGACGCCGAGAAGATCAAGGCCCAGCTCGAAAAGGCCGGCGCAAAGGTCGAACTCAAGTAATAATCTCCGCCGCCCTCGCGGCGGCTGGAATTGATTGCGGTCCCGGGAGTTTCTCCCGGGACCATTCGTGCGTTTCGGGGCGTTTTCCCCGTGTTCCGCCTGAAAGCCCACGTCGGCCGGACGGCGCGAGGGAGCGAAAGCTCCGGCCCGTCCGCGCAGGGGCGGGGATGGCGAGCGGCCCGGCAAATCGCTGCGGCCCGCCAATGACAGAGGTGCGAGGAGCGACATGGCGCAAACGTTCACCGGCCGGAAGCGTGTTCGTAAATTTTTTGGACATATTCGCGAGGTCGCGGAAATGCCCAACCTTATCGAGGTGCAGAAGGCCTCGTATGATCAATTCCTGCTGGTCGACGAGCCGAAGGGCGGCCGCCCCGACGAAGGTCTGCAATCCGTCTTCAAGTCTGTTTTCCCGATCTCCGATTTTTCGGGCGCGTCGCTGCTCGAGTTCGTGAAATACGAATTCGAGGCGCCGAAGTACGATGTCGATGAGTGTCGCCAGCGCGGCATGACCTTCGCCGCGCCCCTGAAGGTGACGCTGCGCCTGATCGTGTTCGATGTCGATCCGGACACCGGGGCGAAGTCGGTCAAGGACATCAAGGAACAGGACGTCTATATGGGCGACATGCCCTTCATGACGTCGAACGGCACGTTCGTTGTGAACGGCACCGAGCGCGTGATCGTTTCGCAGATGCACCGCTCGCCCGGCGTGTTCTTCGATCACGACAAAGGCAAGAGCCATTCGTCCGGCAAGCTGCTGTTCGCAGCGCGCATCATTCCTTATCGCGGTTCGTGGCTCGACATCGAGTTCGACGCGAAGGACATCGTGTATGCCCGTATCGACCGCCGTCGTAAAATTCCCGTTACGTCGCTGCTGTTCGCCCTTGGCATGGACGGAGAGGAAATCCTTTCGACCTTCTACAATAAATTGGTCTACACGCGGATCGGCGAGAACTGGCGCATGCCGTTCGATCCGGATCGTCTGAAAGGCACGAAGGCGACCGTCGATCTGATCGACGCCGATTCCGGCGAGGTTGTGGTCGAGGCCGGCAAGAAACTGACGGCGCGCTCGGCGCGCCAGCTCGCCGAAAAGGGCGTCAAGGCGCTGCGCGTGGCTGACGAGGATCTCTATGGTCAGTATCTCGGCGAGGATCTGTTCGATCCGAATACAGGCGAAATCTTCGCGGAAGCCGGCGACGAGATCACGGTAAAGACGTTGCCGCAACTGCTCGAGACCGGTTTCGACGAACTGCCGATTCTCGACATCGACCATATCAACATCGGTCCGTATATTCGCAACACTCTGGCCGTCGACAAGAACTCGTCGCGCGAAGAATCGCTGTTCGACATCTACCGCGTGATGCGTCCGGGCGAGCCGCCGACGATCGAAACTGCGGAAGCGATGTTTCATTCGCTGTTCTTCGATTCGGAGCGTTACGATCTCTCCGCGGTCGGTCGTGTGAAGATGAACATGCGTCTCGACCTCGATGCGCCGGACACGATGCGCGTGCTACGCAAGGACGACATCGTCGCTGTCGTGCGCGCGCTGGTCGACCTGCGCGACGGTCGCGGCGAGATCGACGACATCGATCATCTCGGCAACCGCCGCGTGCGCTCGGTCGGCGAACTGATGGAAAATCAGTATCGCCTCGGTCTCCTGCGCATGGAGCGCGCCATCAAGGAGCGCATGTCCTCGGTCGATATCGATACGGTCATGCCGCAGGATCTGATCAACGCCAAGCCCGCCGCCGCGGCGGTGCGCGAGTTCTTCGGCTCCTCGCAGCTCTCGCAATTCATGGACCAGACCAATCCGCTGTCGGAGATCACGCACAAGCGGCGTCTGTCCGCGCTTGGACCGGGCGGTCTGACGCGCGAGCGGGCAGGCTTCGAGGTGCGCGACGTGCATCCGACGCACTATGGCCGCATCTGCCCGATCGAGACGCCGGAAGGACCGAACATCGGTCTCATCAATTCGCTGGCGACCTTTGCGCGGGTCAACAAGTACGGGTTCATCGAGGCGCCGTACCGGCGCGTCCATGATGGCAAGGTCAGCGCCGACGTCGTCTATCTGTCCGCGATGGAAGAAGCCAAGTACAGCGTCGCACAGGCCAATGCGCCAATCGACGACAAGGGCGTTCTGACCGAAGATCTCGTCGTCTGCCGTCACGCCGGCGACGTGATCATGGTTCCGCGCGAAAAAGTTGACTTCATGGACGTGTCGCCGAAGCAGCTCGTTTCGGTCGCCGCGGCGCTCATTCCGTTCCTCGAAAACGACGACGCCAACCGCGCGCTGATGGGTTCGAACATGCAGCGCCAGGCGGTGCCGCTGGTGAAGGCCGACGCGCCGCTGGTCGGCACCGGAATGGAAGCCGTCGTGGCGCGCGATTCCGGCGCTGCGATCGCCGCACGCCGAACCGGCGTCGTCGACCAGATCGATGCGACCCGTATCGTCGTTCGCGCGACGGAAGAGAACGATCCGGCCAAGCCCGGCGTCGACATCTATCGTTTGATGAAATATCAGCGCTCCAACCAGTCGACCTGCATCAACCAGAAGCCGCTGGTGCGCGTCGGCGACCGCGTGCAGAAGGGCGACATCATCGCCGATGGTCCATCGACCGACCTCGGCGATCTCGCGCTCGGCCGCAACGTGCTTGTCGCGTTCATGCCCTGGAACGGCTACAACTTCGAGGATTCGATCCTTCTCAACGAGCGTATCGTCAAGGACGACGTGTTCACCTCCATCCACATCGACGAATTCGAGGTGATGGCGCGCGACACGAAGCTCGGTCCTGAGGAAATTACGCGCGACATTCCGAACGTATCGGAAGAGGCGCTGAGAAATCTCGATGAGGCCGGCATCGTCTATATCGGCGCGGAAGTGCAGGCGGGCGACATTCTCTGCGGCAAGATCACGCCGAAGGGCGAGAGCCCGATGACGCCGGAAGAAAAGCTTCTGCGCGCCATCTTCGGCGAGAAGGCCTCCGACGTGCGCGACACGTCGCTGCGCGTGCCGCCGGGCGTGCAGGGCACGATCGTCGAGGTGCGCGTATTCAACCGTCACGGCGTCGACAAGGACGAGCGCGCGCAGGCGATCGAGCGCGAGCAGATCGAGCAGCTCGCCAAGGACCGCGACGACGAACTCGCGATTCTCGATCGCAACGTCTACGCGCGGCTGGCCGACGTCCTGATCGGCAAGACCGCCGTCTCCGGCCCCAAGGGCTTCAAGAAAGACGCGCAACTTAGCCGGCAGACGATCGAGGAGTTCCCGCGCTCGCAGTGGTGGGCCTTCGCCATTGAAGACGACAGGCTGATGGGCGAGATCGAGGCGATGCGCAAGCAGTATGACGAGGCGAAGAAGGGGCTGGAGAGCCGCTTCCTCGACAAGGTCGAGAAGCTGCAGCGCGGCGACGAACTGCCGCCGGGCGTGATGAAGATGGTCAAGGTCTTCGTCGCGGTGAAGCGCAAGATCCAACCCGGCGACAAGATGGCGGGACGCCACGGTAACAAGGGCGTCGTTTCGCGCATCGTGCCGCAGGAGGACATGCCCTTCCTGGCGGATGGCCAGCCGGTCGACATCGTGCTCAACCCGCTCGGCGTGCCGAGCCGCATGAACGTCGGGCAGATTCTCGAGACTCATCTGGGTTGGGCCTGCGCAGGTCTTGGCAAACAGGTGGGCGAGGCGGTCAATGCCTATCTCAAGTCGAACGACGTCAAGCCGCTGCGCAAGAAGCTGCTGGACATCTACGGGAAGAACGAGACGATCGACGAGATGGACGATCGCGGCATCGTCGAACTCGGCGAGAACCTCCGCCGCGGCGTTCCGATCGCGACACCAGTCTTCGACGGCGCGCGCGAGAAGGACATCGTGGAGATGCTCGGCAAGGCGGGGCTGGACTCGTCGGGTCAGGTGACGCTTTACGACGGACGCACGGGCGACGCGTTCGACCGCAGGGTCACGGTCGGCTACATCTACATGCTGAAGCTGCACCATCTCGTCGACGACAAGATCCACGCACGTTCGATCGGCCCCTATTCGCTGGTCACGCAGCAACCGCTCGGCGGCAAGGCGCAGTTCGGCGGACAGCGTTTCGGCGAAATGGAAGTGTGGGCGCTCGAAGCTTATGGCGCGGCCTACACGTTGCAGGAAATGCTGACGGTGAAGTCGGACGACGTCGCAGGGCGCACCAAGGTCTACGAGTCGATCGTGCGTGGCGACGATACGTTCGAATCGGGCATTCCCGAGAGTTTCAACGTGCTCGTGAAGGAAATGAGGTCGCTCGGTCTCAACGTCGAGCTGACGGCGAGCCTGCCGCCGGCCAATGAATCCGAGCCGCCGGCTGAAGCAGCCGAGTGATCCGGACGTAACGAGGCAGGCGCGCCGCGCCTGCCAGATGAAACGAGGGAGGCGCGCCGCGCCTCCCAGACGAATTCCCGGCGCAGCGCCTTTGCGCGCCGCCGCTCCAGGAGACGAACATGAATCAAGAGGTCATGAATCTGTTCGGTCCGGTCGTGCAGCCGCAGGCCTTCGATCAGATCCAGATTTCGATCGCGAGTCCCGAGAAGATTCTCTCGTGGTCGTTCGGCGAAATCAAGAAGCCGGAAACGATCAACTACCGTACGTTCAAACCGGAGCGCGACGGCCTGTTCTGCGCGCGCATCTTCGGGCCGATCAAGGATTACGAGTGCCTGTGCGGCAAGTACAAGCGCATGAAGTACAAGGGCGTGATCTGCGAGAAGTGCGGCGTGGAAGTCACGCTGTCGCGGGTGCGGCGCGAGCGCATGGGCCATATCTCGCTCGCGGCGCCCGTCGCGCACATCTGGTTCCTGAAGTCCTTGCCGTCCCGCATCGGTCTGCTGCTCGACATGACTCTCAAGGATCTCGAGCGCATCCTGTATTTCGAATCCTATATCGTCCTTGACGCGGGACTCACGCCGCTCAAGGATCGCCAGCTCCTGTCCGAAGACGACTACCTTCGCGCGCAGGATGAGTATGGGCAGGACAGCTTCACGGCCATGATCGGCGCCGAGGCGATCCGCGAGATCCTCAAGGGTATGGACCTTGCCAAGATCGCGGCGCAACTCAAGGTCGAGATCTCGGAAGCGACGACCGAGCTCAAGCCGAAGAAGCTCGCCAAGCGCCTCAAGATCATCGAGGCCTTCATGATGTCCGGCAACAAGCCGGAGTGGATGATCCTGACCGAAGTGCCGGTCATTCCGCCGGACTTGCGTCCACTTGTGCCGCTCGACGGCGGGCGGTTCGCGACGTCGGATCTCAACGATCTCTATCGCCGCGTCATCAACCGCAACAATCGTCTGAAGCGGCTGATCGAGCTGCGTGCGCCCGACATCATCATCCGCAACGAAAAGCGCATGTTGCAGGAAGCTGTCGACGCCCTGTTCGACAACGGTCGCCGCGGTCGTGTCATCACGGGCGCAAACAAGCGTCCACTGAAGTCGCTCGCCGACATGCTCAAGGGCAAGCAGGGCCGGTTCCGTCAGAATCTGCTGGGCAAGCGAGTCGATTATTCCGGCCGCTCGGTCATCGTCGTCGGTCCCGAGCTGAAACTGCATCAGTGTGGCTTGCCGAAGAAAATGGCGCTCGAATTGTTCAAGCCATTCATCTATTCGCGCCTCGACGCGAAGGGATTTTCAGCGACGGTCAAGCAGGCGAAGAAACTTGTCGAAAAGGAGAAGCCCGAGGTTTGGGACATTCTCGACGAGGTCATCCGGGAACATCCCGTGCTGCTGAACCGCGCGCCGACGCTGCATCGGCTCGGCATTCAGGCGTTCGAGCCGGTTCTGATCGAAGGCAAGGCGATCCAGCTTCATCCGCTGGTTTGCGCGGCGTTCAACGCCGACTTCGACGGCGACCAGATGGCCGTGCACGTTCCTCTGTCGCTCGAGGCGCAACTCGAGGCGCGCGTGCTGATGATGTCGACCAACAACATCCTGCACCCGGCCAACGGCCAGCCGATCATCGTGCCGTCGCAGGACATCGTTCTTGGTCTCTATTATCTGACGCTCGATCGCGATGGCGAGCCGGGCCAGCGCTATGTCGACCCCAAGTCCAAGACGCCGATCGGCGGCGCCTACGCTGATATAGGCGAAATCGAGCACGCGCTGGCCGCCAAGGCAGTGACGCTGCACGCCAAGGTCAAGGGCCGCGCCTGGACCTATGATGAAAACGGCAAACGCGTCTCGAAGCTGTTCGACACGACGCCGGGCCGCCTGCTGCTCGGCCAGCTCCTTCCGAAGCATCCGAAGATCCCGTTCGACGTCGCCAACAAGCTGATGACGAAGAAAGAGATCTCCAACATGATCGACACCGTCTACCGCAATTGCGGGCAGAAGGAGACGGTCATCTTCTGCGACAGGATCATGTCGCTTGGCTTCCGCGAGGCGTTCAAGGCGGGCATTTCCTTCGGCAAGGACGACATGGTCGTGCCGCCGACAAAGGAGCGCATCGTCGAGGACACGCGCGCGGCCGCCAAGGAGTACGAGCAGCAATACAACGATGGCCTGATCACGCAGGGCGAAAAGTACAACAAGGTTGTCGACGCCTGGTCGAAATGCTCGGACAAGCTGGCCGAAGAGATGATGGTCGGCATTTCGACCGTGCGCAAGGACGAGCACGGCCGAGACAAGCCTATCAACTCGATCTACATGATGTCGCATTCGGGCGCGCGCGGTTCGCCGACGCAGATGCGCCAGCTTGCCGCCATGCGCGGCCTGATGGCCAAGCCCTCGGGCGAGATCATCGAGAGCCCGATCATCTCGAACTTCAAGGAAGGTCTGACCGTTCTCGAGTACTTCAACTCGACGCACGGCGCGCGCAAGGGGCTGGCCGACACCGCGCTCAAAACCGCGAACTCGGGTTATCTCACCCGTCGTCTCGTCGACGTGGCGCAGGATTCGATTATCACGTCCTATGATTGCGGATCGACCAACGGCATTCGCATGCGCGCCATCGTCGATGCGGGCCAGGTCGTCGCCTCGCTCATCTCCCGCATCCTCGGCCGCACAGCGGCAGAAGATATCAAGGACGCCGACGACAAGGTGATCGTGAAGGCCGGCGAGCTGATCGAGGAATGGCACATCGCCCCGATCAACGCGGCGCAAATCCAGGAAGTGAAGATCCGCTCCGTTCTCACCTGCGAGGCGAAGAATGGGGTGTGTGGCAAGTGCTACGGCCGCGACCTTGCGCGGGGAACCCGGGTCAACATGGGCGAGGCGGTCGGCGTGATCGCTGCGCAGTCGATCGGCGAGCCTGGCACTCAGCTTACCATGCGCACGTTTCATATCGGCGGCGCGGCGCAAATTGCGGATCAATCCTTCATCGAGTCGAATTTCGACGGCGTGGTGAAAATCCGCAACCGGCATCTCGCGCGCAATTCGGATGGCGATCTCATGGTCATGGCGCGCAACGTCGCCATCGTGATCGCCGGGCCGGATGGCGCCGATCGCGCGGTGCATCGCGTGCAATATGGTTCGCGGCTGAAGGTCGACGAGGGCGACAAGGTCAAGCGTGGCCAGCGCCTGGCGGAGTGGGATCCCTATACCCGCCCGATCCTGTCGGAAATCGACGGCGTGGCCGGATACGAGGATCTGGTCGAAGGTCAGTCCCTGACCGAGACTGCCGACGAATCGACGGGCATCACCAAGCGCATGGTCACGGACTGGCGTTTGAACCTGCGCTCTGCGTCGTTGAAGCCTGCGATCGTCATCAAGGGTAAGGACGGCAAGATCGGCAAGCTCGCTCGTGGCGGCGATGCGCGCTACATGCTGCCGGTCGATTCGATCATCGCGGTCGAGCCGGGCGGCACGGTGCAGGCCGGCGATGCTGTCGCGCGTATCTCGATGGACAGCGCCAAGACGCGCGACATCACGGGCGGTCTGCCGCGCGTGGCGGAGTTGTTCGAGGCGCGTCGTCCGAAGGACCACGCGATCATCGCGGAAATCTCCGGCACGGTGCAGTTCGGGCGCGACTACAAGAACAAGACGCGCATCGCGATCGTCCCGCCGGAGGAAGGCGGCGAGCCCGTCGAATATCTGATCCCGAAGGGCAAGCACATCCATCTGCAGGATGGCGACATCGTCGAGAAGGGCGATTACATCGTCGACGGCAATCCGGCGCCGCACGACATTCTGGCGATCAAGGGCGTGGAGGAGCTGGCCGCCTACCTCGTCAACGAAATCCAGGAGGTCTATCGACTGCAGGGCGTGAACATCAATGACAAGCACATTGAGGTGATCGTCAGGCAGATGCTGCAGAAGGTTGACATCGTCGATCCGGGCGACACCGGCTTTCTCTCCGGTGAGCAGGTCGATGTCACCGAACTCGACGCCGCCAATGAAAAGGCGTTGGGCGAAGGCGGCAAGCCCGCGTCGGGCACGCCGGTCCTTCTCGGCATCACCAAGGCGTCGTTGCAGACCAAATCGTTCATTTCGGCAGCGTCCTTCCAGGAGACAACCAGGGTCCTCACGGAGGCTGCGGTCAACGGAAAGGTCGATACTCTCGAGGGCCTGAAGGAAAACGTGATCGTCGGACGTCTGATTCCCGCCGGAACCGGGGCCGCCATGACACGAATCCGTCAGGTGGCGTCGGGACGCGACGATCTGATCCTCGCGCAGCGCGCGGAAACTTCGCAGGGGCGGCCGCAGATTCCGGCCGGGGCGCCTGTGGACGTTACGCCGACGCCAGCGCGCCGGCATGTCCCCCGCGGTTGAACTGACGGAAAAGATTAAGCTTTTCTTAATGAGGCCGCCCTTTCGGGGCGGCCTCTGCCGTTGCAGGACGGCGGTTCCGGAAAACCTGAGTCTTTTCAGCGATTTTGCCCGACAACAGGGGTTGACTGGATTCGGGACCGCGAATATGGTCCGCCCGTTCTCGACAGGCCGTAGGCCCATGTTTATCGCAGGCGACTCGCTGGCGATGCTTCGGTTCTAAACGCTGTCGGCCTCACCTGTGACCTAGAAGTCATTTGGCATGGGCCCTGACGAGGGGCCTTTCGCCATTCAGGAAGGCAAGACCGCGATGGCTGTCCATCGTGGTCCTCTGCAACCGCGGCGCCTGAAGCCTTTTGGCTGAAGGCGCTGATTCGTTTGCGCTCGATTCGATTCGTCGGATTGATCGCGGGCGAGACCCAGTTTCAACTTTTCGCTTCAGAAGGGCGAAGGATGCCGACGATCAGCCAGTTGATCCGCAAGCCGCGGCAACAGAAGACCTACCGTGAGAAGGCTCGCCATCTCGGCGCCTGCCCGCAAAAGCGCGGCGTATGCACGCGCGTCTACACCACGACCCCGAAGAAGCCGAACTCGGCGCTCCGCAAGGTCGCCAAGGTGCGTCTGACCAATGGCTTCGAGGTCATCGGCTACATTCCCGGCGAAGGCCACAACCTTCAGGAGCACTCCGTCGTCATGATCCGCGGCGGTCGCGTGAAGGATCTTCCTGGCGTTCGCTATCACATCCTGCGCGGCGTGCTCGACACGCAGGGCGTCAAGGACCGCAAGCAGCGCCGTTCCAAGTACGGCGCGAAGCGTCCGAAGTAAGATTCGAGGAGACGTAGATGTCCCGTCGCCACAGGGCCGAGAAGCGCGAAGTCATTCCGGACGCCAAGTACGGCGATCTGGTTCTGGCCAAGTTCATGAATTCCATCATGTACGATGGAAAAAAATCCGTCGCCGAGCAGATCATTTACGGCGCGTTCGACATGATCGAGACGAAGGCGAAGGCCGATCCGCTCGGCGTGTTCAAGTCCGCGCTCGACAATGTTGCGCCGGCGATCGAGGTTCGCTCGCGTCGCGTTGGTGGCGCGACCTACCAGGTTCCGGTCGAGGTGCGTCCTGATCGCCGCCAGGCTTTGGCGATCCGCTGGATCATCACGGCCGCGCGCGGGCGTAACGACAAGACGATGATGGAGCGCCTGTCGTCCGAGTTGCTCGACGCTTCCAACAATCGCGGCAACGCGGTGAAAAAGCGTGAGGACACGCACCGCATGGCTGAAGCCAACCGCGCGTTCTCGCATTACCGCTGGTAAGCCGACAAGCATTCAAGGACTGTTACGATGCCCCGCAGCCATCCGATCGAAGACTACCGGAATTTCGGTATCATGGCGCATATCGACGCCGGCAAGACGACGACGACGGAACGCATCCTGTATTATTCCGGCAAGAGCCACAAAATCGGCGAAGTGCATGAAGGCGCTGCGACGATGGACTGGATGGAGCAGGAGCAGGAGCGTGGCATCACGATCACGTCCGCCGCTACGACGACCTTCTGGAACGGCAAGCGTCTCAATATCATCGACACCCCCGGCCACGTCGATTTCACGATCGAGGTCGAGCGTTCATTGCGCGTGCTCGACGGCGCCGTGTGCGTTCTTGACGGCAACCAGGGCGTAGAACCGCAAACTGAAACTGTCTGGCGCCAAGCCGACAAGTACAATGTCCCGCGCATTGTGTTCGTCAACAAGATGGACAAGATCGGCGCGGATTTCTTCCGTTGCGTGTCCGACATCGTGACGCGCGTCGGCGGCAAGCCTGTCTGCATGCAATTGCCGATCGGATCGGAATCCAATTTCAAGGGCGTCATCGATCTCGTCCGCATGAAAGCGGTCATCTGGGACGACGAGGGACTCGGCGCGAAGTATCACGATGAGGAAATCCCGGCCGAATTGCTCGATCAGGCCAAGGAATACCGCATCAAGATGATCGAGGCGGCCGTCGAACTCGATGACGCCGCCATGGGCGCCTATCTCGATGGCCACGAGCCGGACGAGGAGACCCTGAAGCGCCTGGTTCGCAAGGCGGTTCGCGGCATCGTGTTTCATCCGGTGTTCTGCGGGTCGGCGTTCAAGAACAAGGGTGTTCAGCCCCTGCTCGACGCGGTCGTCGATCTGCTGCCCTCGCCCGTCGATCGTGAGGCGATCAAGGGCGTCGACATGGATTCAGGCGAGGAGATTCTTCGCAATCCGACGGACGCCGAGCCGTTCTCGATGCTCGCGTTCAAGATCATGGACGACCCGTTCGTCGGCACCATCACTTTCTGTCGCGTCTATTCCGGCAGCGTCGATTCCGGCACGACCGTGCTGAATTCGACCAAGGACAAGAAAGAGCGCGTCGGCCGCATGTTGCTCATGCATGCGAACAATCGCGAGGACGTGAAGGAAGCCTACGCCGGCGACATCGTCGCGCTGGCCGGCCTCAAGGACACGCGCACCGGCGATACGCTCTGCGACCTGCAGAAGCCGGTCATTCTCGAGCGCATGGAATTTCCCGATCCGGTCATCGAGATCGCGATCGAGCCGAAGTCCAAGGCCGACCAGGAAAAGCTCGGCGTCGCGCTGTCCAAGCTGGCGGCGGAAGATCCCTCGTTCCGCGTGTCGACCGACCACGAGAGCGGCCAGACCATTCTCAAGGGCATGGGCGAGTTGCACCTCGACATCAAGGTCGACATCCTCAAGCGCACCTACAAGGTTGACGCCAACATCGGCGCTCCGCAAGTCGCCTATCGCGAGAAGCTGACCAGGCGCGCCGAAATCGACTACACGCACAAGAAGCAGACGGGCGGCACCGGCCAGTTCGCGCGCGTCAAGATCGTGTTCGAGCCGAACGAAATCGGCGCGGGCAATGTCTTCGAGAGTTCGATCATCGGCGGCGCGGTGCCGAAGGAATTTGTGCCGGGCGTCGACAAGGGCATCAAATCGGTCATGGGCTCCGGCATTCTCGCCGGCTTTCCAGTGGTCGACATGAAGGCGACGCTGATCGACGGCGCGTTCCACGATGTCGATTCTTCGGTGCTGGCATTCGAAATCGCCTCGCGCGCCGCGACCCGCGAAGCCTTGCAGAAGGGCGGCTCCGTTCTTCTTGAACCGATCATGAAGGTCGAGGTCGTGACGCCGGAAGAGTACACGGGGTCGGTCATTGGCGACCTGAATTCCCGCCGCGGGCAGATTCAGGGGCAGGACATGCGCGGCAATGCGGTTGTCGTGAACGCGATGGTGCCGCTGGCCAACATGTTCGGTTACGTGAACCAGTTGCGCTCGTTCTCGCAGGGGCGCGCGGTCTTCACCATGCAATTCGATCACTATGAACAGGTTCCGGCGGCCGAAGCCGCCAAGGTCCAGGCGAAATACGCCTGATCCGCATCACCACTTGAACGGACGTTTGGAAGGAGCTGGCCATGGCCAAGGAAAAGTTCGAACGCAATAAGCCGCATTGCAACATCGGGACGATTGGTCACGTCGACCATGGCAAAACGTCGCTGACAGCGGCGATCACGAAGGTTCTCGCGGAGACGGGCGGGGCGACGTTTACGGCGTATGACCAGATCGACAAGGCTCCGGAAGAGAAGGCGCGCGGCATCACGATCTCGACGGCGCATGTTGAGTACGAGACGACGAAGCGTCACTACGCGCATGTGGACTGCCCGGGGCACGCCGACTACGTGAAGAACATGATCACGGGCGCGGCTCAGATGGACGGGGCGATTCTTGTGGTTTCGGCTGCGGACGGCCCGATGCCTCAGACGCGCGAGCACATCCTTCTGGCGCGTCAGGTCGGCGTTCCCGCGCTTGTGGTGTTCATGAACAAGGTGGATCTGGTCGACGATCCCGAGCTGATCGAGCTTGTCGAGATGGAAGTGCGCGAACTTCTGTCGAAGTACGAATTCCCTGGCGACGACGTTCCGATCACGAAGGGGTCTGCGAAGGCCGCTCTTGACGGCGTTACGCCGGAGATCGGGCATGACGCGATCCTGAAGCTGATGCAGACGGTTGACGAGTACATTCCGCAGCCTGAGCGTCCGATCGACCAGCCGTTCCTGATGCCTGTGGAAGACGTGTTCTCGATTTCGGGACGCGGCACGGTGGTGACGGGCCGCGTCGAGCGCGGGATCGTGAAGGTCGGCGAGGAAATCGAGATCGTCGGCCTGAAGGCGACGCAGAAGACGACTGTGACGGGCGTCGAAATGTTCCGCAAGCTTCTGGACCAGGGGCAGGCGGGCGACAATGTCGGCTGCCTTCTGCGCGGCACGAAGCGCGAGGACGTTGAGCGCGGTCAGGTTCTGTGCAAGCCGGGTTCTGTCAAGCCGCACACGAAGTTCAAGGCGGAGGCTTACATCCTGACGAAGGACGAGGGTGGCCGCCACACGCCGTTCTTCACGAACTATCGGCCGCAGTTTTACTTCCGCACGACGGACGTGACGGGAATCGTGACGTTGCCGGAAGGCGTGGAGATGGTGATGCCGGGCGACAACGTGTCGATCGACGTCACGCTGATCGTTCCGATCGCGATGGAAGAGAAGCTGCGCTTCGCGATCCGCGAAGGCGGACGCACGGTGGGCTCGGGCGTCGTCGCAAGCATCGTCGAGTAAGGAACAGGACCGGGAGCCTTCAGGCTCGCTTCGCCAGACACATGGATTGCGGGCCCCGACGCCCGCGGTCGAGCGGTTCGAAGCCGCGGTCCAAAAGGAAGAAGACATGAACGGCCAGAATATCCGGATCCGCCTCAAGGCCTTCGATCACAGGATCCTCGACACGTCGACGCGCGAAATCGTCTCGACGGCGAAGCGGACGGGAGCGCAGGTGCGCGGTCCGATTCCGCTGCCGACCAAGATCGAGAAGTTCACGGTCAATCGTTCGCCGCACATCGACAAGAAGTCGCGTGAGCAGTTTGAAATTCGGACTCACAAGCGCGTTCTCGACATTGTCGATCCGACCCCTCAGACCGTCGACGCGCTCATGAAGCTCGATCTGGCGGCCGGCGTGGACGTCGAAATCAAGCTCTAAGTTTTCGCTCACCAGGCGCCTCTGCTCCGAGTATGCGCCTTCAAGGAATGAACCAAATGCGATCAGGCGTTATCGCACAGAAGGTGGGAATGACCCGCATCTTCACGGATGCCGGGGAGCACGTGCCCGTCACTGTGCTCAAGCTCGACGGCTGTCAGGTCGTCGCCCACCGCACGAAGGACAAGAACGGCTACACCGCGCTGCAGCTCGGCATCGGGCGCGCGAAGGTGAAGAATGTGTCGAAGGCCGAGCGTGCGCGCTTCGCCGTGGCGCAGGTCGAGCCGAAAATGAAACTCGCGGAGTTTCGTGTGCCTGACGAAGGTCTGATCCCCGTCGGCTCCGAGATCACGGCGGATCATTTCGTCGTCGGTCAATTCGTCGACGTCACGGGTACGACCATCGGCAAGGGCTTTGCTGGACCGATGAAGCGCTGGAACTTCGGCGGCCTGCGCGCTTCGCACGGCGTGTCCATCTCGCACCGTTCGCATGGTTCGACCGGCGGTCGTCAGGATCCCGGCAAGACCTTCAAGAACAAGAAAATGGCCGGCCATATGGGCGCCGAACGCGTGACGACGCAGAACCTGCGCGTCGTGCAGACCGACGTCGATCGGGGCCTTATCTTGGTCGAAGGCTCGGTGCCTGGGCATGCGGGCGGCTATATTTTCGTCCGCGACGCGGTCAAGCGGACGCTGCCCGAGGGCGCTCCGAAGCCCGGCAAGTTCAGGGCGCCCGCCGCCAAGGCCGAAGAGAAAGCGCCCACGCCGGCGCCGGCCGAAGAAAAGAAGGAGGGCTGAGCCGTGAAGATCGACGTGCTGTCGCTCGACGGTCAATCGGCCGGTTCGATCGAACTCAACGATGAGATTTTCGGCCTTGAGCCGCGTATGGATCTCATCCACCGCATGGTGCGCTGGCAGCTCGCCAAGCGCCGCGCCGGGACTCACGCGGTGAAGAACCGCGCCGAGATCTGGCGCACCGGCAAGAAGATGTACAAGCAGAAGGGCACGGGCGGCGCCCGTCACGGCTCGGCCCGCGTGCCGCAGTTCCGCGGCGGCGGACGCGCTTTCGGTCCAGTCGTGCGCGATCACGCGCACGATCTGCCGAAGAAGGTGCGGGCGCTTGCGCTGCGCCACGCGCTGTCGGCCAAGATGAAGGACGGCGGCGTGATCGTGTGGGAGAAGGCCGAATCCGACGGCAAGACGAAGGCGCTCAAGGCGACCTTCGCCAAGGTCGGCTTGAAAAGCGCGCTGATCATCGATGGCGCCTCGCCGCAGGAGTCGTTCGCTCTGGCCGCCCGCAACATTCCGCAGATCGACGTGCTGTCGGTGGCCGGAATCAACGTCTACGACATCCTGCGTCGCGAGAAGCTCGTGCTGACGCGCGCGGCCGTCGATGCGCTGGAGGCGCGATTCAAATGAGCAAGGATCCGCGCCACTACGACGTGATCGTCTCGCCGGTGATCACTGAAAAGGCGACGTTCGCTTCCGAGCAGAACAAGGTCGTTTTCAAGGTTCGCAAGGACGCCACCAAGCCGCAGATCAAGGCTGCGGTCGAAGGGCTGTTCGATGTAAAGGTCGAGAGCGTCAACACGCTGGTCCGCAAGGGCAAGACCAAAGTATTCCGCGGGGTCCGCGGCTCGCAGTCCGACGTGAAGAAAGCTGTCGTGACGCTGGCCGAGGGCCACAGAATCGACGTTACGACGGGTCTGTGAGCGGGCGAGGAACAGAACAATGGCGCTGAAGACATTCAAACCAATCACGCCGAGCCTTCGCCAGCTCGTCATCGTCGACCGCAGCGAGCTCCACAAGGGCAAGCCGGTCAAGACGCTGACGGAAGGCAAGTCCTCGGCCGGCGGTCGCAACAACAACGGCCGCATCACCGTTCGCTTCCGTGGCGGCGGCCACAAGCAGTCCTATCGCATTGTCGACTTCAAGCGGCGCAAGGTGGACATGCCCGCCAAGGTCGAGCGGCTCGAATACGACCCGAACCGCACGGCGTTCATCGCGCTGATCAAATATGCGGACGGGGAACTTTCCTACATTCTCGCGCCACAGCGCCTTGGCGTCGGCGCCGAGGTCATCTCGGGCGCGCAGGTCGACGTGAAGCCGGGCAATGCGATGCCTCTGGCGGCCATCCCGGTCGGCACGATCGTCCACAATGTCGAGATGAAAATCGGCAAGGGGGGCGCGATCGCCCGCTCCGCTGGCAATTATGCGCAGATCGTGGGTCGCGACCAGGGCTACGTCATCGTCCGCCTGAACTCGGGTGAACAACGCCTGATCCACGGCCAGTGCTTTGCCTCGATCGGCGCTGTGTCGAATCCGGATCACATGAACACGACGATCGGCAAGGCCGGTCGCCAGCGCTGGCTCGGACGTCGTCCTCACAACCGCGGCGTCGTCATGAATCCGATCGACCATCCGCACGGCGGCGGCGAAGGCCGCACATCCGGCGGACGTCATCCGGTCACGCCCTGGGGAAAGCCGACCAAGGGCAAGAAGACCCGCAGCAACAAGCAAACCACCAAGTTCATCGTGACCTCGCGTCACAAAGCCAAGAAGAAGGGCTGATCCATGGCTCGTTCGATCTGGAAAGGCCCGTTCGTCGACGGTTACCTTCTCAAGAAGGCCGATGTCGCGCGCGGATCCGGCCGCTCCGACATCATCAAGATCTGGAGCCGTCGCTCCACGATCCTGCCGAATTTCGTCGGTCTCACCTTCGGCGTCTACAACGGCCACAAGCACATTCCCGTTGCCGTCTCCGAAGACATGATCGGCCACAAGTTCGGCGAGTTCGCGCCGACGCGCACGTTCCACGGCCATGCCGCGGACAAGAAGGCGAAGAGGGGCTGAGATGTCGAAGCAGAAGACACCCCGCGCGCTGAAGGATACCGAAGCTAAAGCGGTCGCGCGCATGCTGCGCGTCTCGCCGCAGAAGCTCAATCTTCTGGCCCAGCTCATCCGTGGCAAGAAGGTGGATCGAGCGCTCGCCGATCTCGAATTCTCGCGCAAGCGCATCGCACAGGATGTGAAGAAGACGCTGGAAAGCGCCATCGCGAACGCCGAGAACAACCACGATCTCGACGTCGACGACCTGGTGGTCGCCGAAGCGCATGTCGGCAAGGCGCTTGTCATGAAGCGCTTTCACGCCCGTGCGCGCGGGAGGGCCGGCAGGGTCGAGAAGCCTTTCGCCAATCTGACGATCGTCGTGCGCGAAGTCGAAGCAGCGAAGGCCTGAGGAGAAGAACGATGGGTCAGAAAGTCAATCCGATCGGTCTGCGCCTCGGCATCAACCGGACCTGGGATTCCCGCTGGTTCGCCAACACGGGCGAGTACGGCAAGCTGCTGCACGAAGACATGGAGATCCGCGAGGTTCTCATGAAGACGCTGAAGCAGGCTGCGGTTTCGAAGATCATCATCGAGCGCCCGCACAAGAAATGCCGCGTCACAATTTACTCTGCGCGTCCGGGCGTGGTGATCGGCAAGAAGGGCGCCGACATCGACAAGATCCGCAAGACGGTCGCTAAGCTCACCGACTCGGAAGTGGTCATCAACATCGTCGAGGTGCGCAAGCCTGAAGTCGACGCGACCCTCGTCGCCGATTCGATCGCCCAGCAGCTCGAACGTCGCGTGGCGTTCCGCCGGGCGATGAAACGCGCTGTGCAGTCCGCCATGCGTCTCGGCGCCGAAGGCATCCGCATCAACTGTTCCGGCCGTCTCGGCGGCGCGGAGATTGCGCGCCTCGAATGGTACCGTGAAGGCCGGGTGCCGCTGCATACGCTGCGCGCCGATGTCGATTACGGAGTGGCGACTGCGCATACTGCCTATGGCACGTGCGGCATCAAGGTCTGGATCTTCAAGGGCGAGATCCTGGAACATGATCCGATGGCGCAGGACAAGAAAATGAACGAGGCCGATCACGGCGGCGGCGATCGTCGCCCGCGTCGTGAAGATCGTGGCGAGCGCGGCGACCGTCGTGACCGTCGCGAAACGCGCGAAACCGCGGCCTGAGCTGAAAGAGTTCGATCATGCTGCAACCAAAACGAACGAAATTCAGGAAAGCCTTCAAGGGCCGCATCCGCGGCGCCTCGAAGGGCGGCTTCGAGCTGAACTTCGGGCAATTCGGCCTCAAGGCCATGGAGCCGGAACGCATCACTGCGCGCCAGATCGAGGCTGCCCGCCGCGCTCTGACGCGCCATATGAAGCGCGCCGGACGTGTCTGGATCCGCGTGTTCCCGGACGTGCCGGTATCCAAGAAGCCGACCGAAGTCCGCATGGGCAAGGGCAAGGGCGCGCCCGAGTTCTGGGCTGCGCGCGTCGCGCCTGGCCGCATCATGTTCGAGATCGACGGCGTGCCGGTCGATATCGCGCGCGAGGCGCTGACCCTGGCGGCGGCCAAGCTGCCGATCAAGACGCGCTTCATCCAGCGCATCGCTGAGTGACGGGGGCCTCGATGAAGAGCAAGCAGAGATTCGCCGACCTCAAGGTCATGACCGAGGATCAGCTCAACGATGAGATCCTGAAGCTCAAGAAAGAGCAGTTCAATCTGCGCTTCCAGCGGGCGACGGGGCAGCTTGAGAACACGTCGCGCGTGCGCGTCGTGCGTCGCGACATCGCAAGGGCCAAGACCGTCGCCGCGCAGAAGCGCGCCGCCGCGAAGAAATAAGGTAGAGCAATGCCGAAGAGAATTCTTCAGGGCGTCGTGGTCAGCGACAAGCAGCAGAAGACCGTGGTCGTGAAAGTGGAGCGCCGCTTCACCCATCCGCTGCTCAAGAAGACCGTGCGCCGGACCAAGAACTACCATGCCCATGACGAGAAGGGGCATAAGGTCGGCGACGTGGTCTCGATCGAGGAAACGAAGCCGATTTCGCGCCTGAAGCGCTGGATCGTCGTCGAGGAACAGCCGAAGGCCTGAGGCCTCCGACCGAAAACGAGGAAGCGGAAGCTTCCTTCAGGCGAAGTCCGGGGCTCGCGTCCCGGAAACCGATCTGAACCGAAAGGCTTTAGGCCATGATACAAATGCAAACTAACCTCGACGTCGCCGATAATTCCGGTGCGCGCCGCGTGATGTGCATCAAGGTGCTCGGCGGCTCGAAGCGGAAGTACGCCGGCGTTGGAGACATCATCGTCGTATCGATCAAGGAAGCGATTCCGCGCGGTCGCGTGAAGAAGGGCGACGTCATGAAGGCGGTCGTCGTTCGCACCGCCAAGGACATCAAGCGCGCGGACGGATCGGTGATCCGCTTCGACACCAACGCGGCCGTTCTGATCAACAATCAGTCCGAGCCGATCGGCACCCGCATCTTCGGACCGGTGCCGCGCGAACTGCGCGCAAAGAACCACATGAAAATCATCTCGCTGGCGCCGGAGGTGCTGTAATGGCCGCCAAGATCAAGAAGGGCGACAAGGTTGTCGTCATCACCGGCCGCGACAAGGGCCGTTCCGGCGAGGTCGTCCAGGTGATGCCCTCGGAAGAGCGGGCGATCGTGCGCGGCGTCAACATGGTCAAGCGCCACCAGCGCCAGACCATGCAACAGGAAGGCGGCATCATCTCGAAGGAAGCCTCCATCCACTTGTCGAATCTCGCGCTGAACGACCCCAAGAGCGGCAAGCCAACGCGCGTTGGGTTCAAGACGCTTGATGACGGCCGCAAGGTCCGGTTCGCGAAGCGCTCGGGAGATCTGATCGATGGCTGACGAAAAGAAATCGAAGACGCCGAAGGGCGACGCCAAGGGCTCCGGCCCGACCAACGCCGGCGCCAAGGATTCCGCCAAGGTCGCCAAGCCGAAGGCTGAAAAGGTCGTGAAGGGCGAAGGCGCGGGCAAGCCCCAGGCCAAGCTGCCTGACGGCTATACGCCTCGGCTGCGCAAGATGTACGACGAGACGATCCGCGCCAAGCTGGTTGAGGAGTTCGGTTACAAGAACGCTCTTGAGGTGCCGCGCATCGAGAAGATCGTGCTCAACATGGGCGTGGGCGAAGCCGTCAACGACACCAAGAAGGTGACGCTGGCTGCCGCCGATCTCGGTCTGATCGCCGGACAGCGGCCGGTCGTCACGCGCGCGCGCAAGGCGATCTCGACCTTCAAGGTGCGCGAGAACATGCCGATCGGCGCCAAGGTCACGCTTCGCAAGACCCGGATGTACGAGTTTCTCGATCGCCTGGTCACGATTGCGCTGCCGCGCGTTCGCGACTTCCGCGGGCTCAACCCCAAGAGCTTCGACGGCCGCGGCAATTATGCGATCGGCATCAAGGAACACATCGTGTTCCCGGAAATCGACTACGACAAGGCGGAGTCGGTTCTCGGCATGGACATCGTCGTATGCACGACGGCGAAGACAGACGACGAAGCGCGCGCGCTGCTGCGTGCGTTCAATTTCCCGTTCCGGCAGTGAGCTGACACGCTCAAACGCGGAAACCAGAGGCGAACCATATGGCCAAGAAAAGCGCTGTAGAGAACAACAAGCGTAAGATGCGCCTTGTGAAGCAGTACGCGGGCCGCCGCGCGCGGCTGCAGGCGACTGCCGACGACGAGACATTGAGCATGGAAGAGCGTTTCGAGGCGCGCCTGAAGCTCGCGCAGCTTCCGCGCAATTCGGCTCCAGGCCGGATACGCAATCGATGCGAGGTGACGGGCCGTCCGCGCGCTTATTACCGCAAGTTGAAGATGTCGCGTATCGCACTGCGCGAGCTCGGGTCGAAGGGCTTGGTCCCCGGCCTCGTCAAGTCGAGCTGGTGAGGAGAGGACCATGGCGGTTACTGATCCGTTGGGCGATATGCTCACCCGCATCCGCAACGCGCAGATGCGTCGCAAGTCAAAGGTGTCGACCCCGGGTTCGCGCTTGCGCGGTCACGTGCTTGACGTGCTGAAGGACGAAGGCTTCATCCGCGGTTATTCGACGACCGAGTTCGGCAACGGCCGCACGGAGTTCGAGATCGAACTGAAGTATTTTGAAGGCCAGCCGGTCATCAGGACGATCGAGCGCGTGTCGAAGCCCGGCCGCCGCGTGTATGCGGCGGTCGACGCGATGCCGCGCGTGGCGAACGGCCTCGGCATCACTATCGTTTCTACCCCGAGGGGAGTCATGGCGGACCACGCGGCCCGCGAGGCGAACGTCGGCGGCGAAGTTCTCTGCAAGGTCTTCTGACCGGATTTACGAGGAGAAAAAAATGTCTCGTATCGGCAAGAAGCCGGTGGCGATCCCGTCCGGCGTGACCGCGAAGGTCGACGGGCAGACGGTTTCGGTGAAGGGCGCCAAGGGCGAGCTGAACTTTGTCGTCCCGGACGACGTCGAAGTGAAGTTCGAAAACAACGTGATCGCGGTCAATCCGCGCCACGAGACCAAGCGCGCTCGCGCGCTTTGGGGAACCTCGCGCGCCCGGGTGAACAATCTGGTCGTTGGCGTGACCAAGGGCTTCGAGAAGAAGCTTGAAATTACCGGCGTCGGCTACAAGGCCGCGGTCGCCGGCAAGAACCTGCAACTGTCGCTTGGTTACAGCCACGACGTGAGCTATCCGATTCCGGCTGGCATCGCGATCGCGACGCCGAAGCCGACGGAAATCATGATCACGGGCATCGACAAGCGGCAGGTCGGCCAGGTCGCCGCTGAAATCCGCGCCTATCGCGGCCCCGAACCCTACAAGGGCAAGGGCGTCAAATACGCAGACGAATTCATCTTCCGCAAGGAAGGCAAGAAGAAGTAAGGAACGGCCATGGCCAAGGACAACAAGGCACAGGATCGCCGCGTCGCCCGCGTTCGTCGCGCGATCCGCGCGCGCGCCTACGGCAAGCCGCGGCTTTCCGTCTTCCGCTCGTCGAAGCAAATCTATGCGCAGATCATCGACGACGACAAAGGCGCGACGCTTGTCGCCGCCTCGACGCTCGAGAAAGACCAGCGGGTGGCGCTGAAGACCGGCGCATCTGTCGATGCGGCGAAGGAGATCGGCAAACTGCTCGCCGAGCGCGCGGTCGCCAAGGGCATCAAGGCTGTCGTGTTCGATCGCGGCGGCTACATGTATCACGGCCGCGTCAAGGCGCTGGCCGATGGCGCGCGCGAGGGCGGGCTGGAGTTTTAAAAGGACCGCGCGTCTTCGGTCGCGCAAAGCGGGCCGGATGGCCCACGGTCCAGGATTCGAAGCGAGCGGGCGTGGCGAGCACGTTCCGCGCAAGTGACGGAAAGAGAGAATGGCTGAACCCAGACATGAGGGCGGTCGCGGTCGTGGTCGCGAGCGCGACCGAGAAGAGCGCGATTCGGAATTCGTGGATCGCCTCGTCCACATCAACCGCGTCGCCAAGGTGGTGAAGGGCGGCCGGCGCTTCGGTTTCGCGGCGCTCGTCGTCGTCGGCGACCAGAAGGGCCGCGTCGGCTACGGCCACGGCAAGGCGCGCGAAGTGCCGGAAGCCATCCGCAAGGCGACGGAAGCCGCCAAGCGCGCGCTGATCCGCGTGCCGCTGCGCGAAGGCCGCACGCTGCATCACGACGTGCATGGCCGCCACGGCGCCGGCCGCGTGATCCTGCGCGCCGCGCCTGCGGGCACCGGCATCATCGCCGGCGGTCCGATGCGCGCCATCTTCGAGACGCTCGGCATGCACGATGTCGTAGCGAAGAGCCAGGGCTCGTCCAATCCCTACAACATGATCCGCGCGACATTTGACGCGCTGGCGCGCGAAGATTCGCCGCGCCAGGTCGCCGCCCGTCGTTCGATCAAGGTCTCCACCCTTCAGGCTCGTCGCCCCGGCGCCGAAGCCGAAGCAGCCGATTCCTGAGGGAGGCGGACATGACGGACACGAAACTCACGATTGAGCAGATCAAGAGCCCGATCGGTCGTCCCGCCTCGCAGCGCCAGACGCTGAAGGGTCTCGGCCTCAACAAAATCGGCCGCCGCTCCACGCTCGTGGACACCTCTTCGGTGCGCGGCATGGTCGCTTCCGTTGCGCACCTCGTGCGCATCGTCGAGAGCAAGTGAGGACGCGCCGATGAAACTCAACGGCATTTCCGACAATCCCGGTTCCTCCAAGAACCGCATGCGCGTCGGCCGGGGCATCGGATCCGGCAAGGGCAAGACCGGCGGCCGCGGCGTCAAGGGGCAGAAGGCCCGCACCGGCGTCGCCATCAAGGGCTTCGAAGGCGGCCAGATGCCGCTGCATCGTCGCCTTCCGAAGCGCGGCTTCTGGAATCCCTTCTCCACCGACTACAACGAGGTCAACCTTGGCCGCGTGCAGCAGGCGGTGGATGCGGGCAAACTCGACGCCTCCAAGGCGATCACCAACGAGGCGCTCGTAGCCGCAGGCGTGCTGTCCAAGCCGCGCGACGGCGTGAAGATCCTCGGTCAGGGCGAACTCACGGCGAAGCTCGCCTTTGAAGTCGCCGCCGCGTCCAAGTCGGCGCAGGCAGCGATCGAGAAGGCCGGCGGCTCGGTCAAGTTGCTCGCGGCGGCTGCCGAGGCTCCGTCCGCCTGACGCGTTTCGCGCGTGTATTTGCGCGCGAAGGAACCTATATCGGCGGAGCGCGGGGCGTCAGTCCTTCGCTCCGTTTTTGTTCGAGCCGCGCGTTCCCTCGCGGCGCGCACCGACTTCTGAGGACGCCCCCATGGCATCGGCAGCCGAACAGCTTGCGGCCAACATCAACTTCTCGGCCTTCTCCAAGGCTGAAGAGCTCAAGAAACGCATCTGGTTCACGCTCGGCGCGCTGATCGTCTATCGTCTCGGCACCTATATCCCGCTGCCGGGCATTGATCCCGACGCCTTCGCCAATTCGTTCTTTGGCAAGAGCCAGGGCATGCTTGAACTGTTCAACATGTTCGCCGGCGGCGCAGTGCAGCGCATGGCGATCTTCGCTCTGAACATCATGCCGTACATTTCGGCGTCGATCATCATCCAGCTCCTGACCTCGGTCTTTCCGCAGCTTGAAGCGATCAAGAAAGAAGGCGAGCAGGGGCAGAAGGTACTCAATCAGTATACGCGCTATCTCACCGTCGCGCTCGCGGCCTTCCAGGCCTATGGCATGGCTGTCGGCCTCGAAGGACAGGCGGGCGTGGTCACCGATCCAGGTTGGTTCTTCCGCATCTCGACCGTGCTGACCCTGATGGGCGGCACGATGTTCCTGATGTGGCTCGGAGAACAGATCACCAGCCGCGGCATCGGCAACGGCTCGTCGCTGATCATCTTCGCCGGCATCGTCGCGGCCTTTCCCTCGGCGATCGCCAATACGCTCGAACTCGGCCGCCAAGGCGCCATTTCGACGGGCCTGATCCTGACCGTGATCGTTGTCGCTGTCTTCGTGGTCGCGTTCATCGTGTTCATGGAGCGCGCGCAACGCCGGTTGCTCATCACCTATCCCAAGCGCCAGCATGGCAACCGCGTCTATGAAGGACAGACCTCGTTTCTGCCGCTGAAACTGAATACGTCCGGCGTCATTCCGCCGATTTTCGCCTCCTCGCTGCTGCTGCTGCCAACCACGATCGCGAACTTTTCCCAGAAAGCGGGGACGAGCGGCATCCTCGGCACGATCGCGCAATTGCTCGGCCACGGCCGTCCGCTCTACATGCTCATGTATGTCGGCCTGATCGTATTCTTCGCCTTCTTCTATACGGCGATCGTGTTCAACCCCGTGGACACGGCCGACAATCTGAAGAAGCACGGCGGCTTCATTCCCGGAATCAGGCCCGGCGAGCGCACGGCGCAATATATCGACCAGGTGCTGATGCGAATCACCGTGATCGGCGCAGCCTATCTGGCGATCATCTGTCTCTTACCCGAAATGCTGATTTCCTACGCCGCCATGCCGTTTTATTTCGGTGGCACGTCGCTGCTCATCGTGGTGAGCGTGACAATGGACACGGTGGCCCAGATTCATGGACACCTGCAGGCGCATCAATACGAGGGGCTTGTGCGGAAGGCGAAGCTCCGGGGGAGGAAGAAATGAGGCTGATACTTCTGGGACCGCCCGGCGCGGGCAAGGGCACGCAGGCGGCGCGGTTGGTCCAGAAATACGGCATCCCCCAGCTATCGACAGGCGACATGCTGCGCGCCGCGGTCAAGGCGGGTTCCCCTGTGGGTGTCAAGGCCAAGGCGGTGATGGACGCCGGCGGCCTCGTCTCGGATGAGATCGTGATCGGCATCATCAAGGACCGGATCAGGGAGCCCGACGCCTCCAGGGGCTTTATCCTCGACGGCTTTCCGCGCACCGTCGCCCAGGCGCAGGCGCTCGAGAAGTTGCTTGCGGCCGAGAACATGAAACTCGACGCGGTGGTTGAACTCAAGGTCGATGAGAAGGCGCTGCTCGCCCGCATCGAGAACCGGGCCCGCGAAACCGTTGCGGCCGGCGGCAGCGTGCGCGCCGACGATAATCCCGAAAGCTTCAAGATCCGGCTCGACGCCTATCGCGAACAGACCGCGCCGGTCTCGGCCTTCTATGCCTCGATCGGCGAACTCAAGACGGTCGATGGCATGGCGGCGATCGATGCGGTGACGAAGGCGATCGACGGGGCGCTGGCGAGGTAGAGCGCGCCGGATTTGTGTGGGCGCGCGCGTTGCAACGAACCCGCATCCGGCGGTTCAATCAGCGGTAAGGCCGCAAATAGTGCGTCTCGAACGCGCGCTTCATCCAGTGGAATGCGCGGCTGCGCGGACCGACGAAATTGCGGTCGGGCGTCCGGTATACGATCATGCCGGAGTCGAGCGTATCGACGATGCAGATCAACTCGGATTTGAAGTTCTCGCGCGCATCCGCGCCAGAGAGCGCGGACGCGATATTGGCTGCGGCGGCCTTGGCCTGCAGATCAGCCTGATGCGCCTGCTTCGGCAGCCATTCCGGACCCGGATATGAGCCGATGTCGCCGACCACCCACACATTGGCCATTCCCTCGGCGCGGCATTGCGCATCAGCGCGGATCATGCCACCGGGCGAAAGCGGCAGTCCTGCGTCGGCGAGCCAGGCGGGACCCGTCACTCCCGGCATGAACAGAATGAGATTGGCGGCGATCTCGCCGGCCTCGGTCACGACCTTGTCGGCGTCGAACCTGACCAGCTTCTGGCCGAGGTGGGTGCGGATGCCGCGCCGCTTCATTTCCGCGAGCAGGCCGTCCACGGCGCGATCGCCAAGCCGCGCGCCGGGGCGTGGAGCGGGGCTGAAAAAGACCAGTTCGATCTTGTCGCGCCGGCCCTGCCTGCGCAACAGCGTGTCGATGATGAACAGGAACTCGAACATGGGTCCGCCGCGCATGGCGCCCTGTTCATTCGGATTCGTGGCGAAGCCGACAGCAACGACGCCGCTGTCCAGCGCGGTCAAACGGCGGGAAATTTCCTCGGCGACGACTATGCCCTCGCAGGGGACAAGCGCGTGCTCGATCCCCGGCAATTTGCGAATGAACCGGACGCCGGCTGCGATCACGAGATGGTCATTGGCGTGGCTGCCCGCCTCGCTGAGAACGGTGCGTCCGCCATCCGCAAGGCCGGTCGCCGCCGCCTTCACGAATTGAACGCCGCTGCGGGCGAAAAAATTAGCCAGCGGAATCTTCAATTGGCCCGGCGTGCGCAGGCCAGCAGGAATCCAGATGCTGCCGGGTAGATAATGCAATTCGTCGCGCGGCGAGATAACCGTGATTTCGGCCGCGACCTTGCGGCGGCGCAATTCCCGCACCGTGGTCAGCGCGCCGAAACCGGAACCAACAATCGCGATCTTGCTCACGGCCAAGCCTGCGGAATGGATGCAAATGGAGCAACCGGAAGATAGCGCCCGCATGGCGCTTCACCAGTGTCGCAGCGACCGGCGTGTCGAATGGCCGCAGCGAGAGGCGGACTATATCGCGGCTGACAGGATGGACCAACCTTGCGACGAGCGATTTCGGCGAGCCGCCAGCCGGGTCTCCGGCGTTCGCCGCCCTTTCTTCTTGACGGCGCGCTGGATCCCCACTAAGACGCGCCATCCGCTTTGAACCGCCCGAGGCTCTCGTTTGCGAGGGCGCGGGTTTTTGCGTTTTGGCGGATGCATCTGTATCCCGCATGGGCCGGCCTCCACCGGACGCGGGGTCTTGAAACCCGAAAGGCCCGGTTCGCCGCCGCCTTTCCGACATGGAGCGCACCAGTGGCTCGTATAGCCGGCGTCAATATTCCCACGAACAAGCGCGTCATCATCGCGCTTCAGTACATCCACGGCATCGGCGCCAAGAAAGCCGAGGAGATCTGCGAAAAAGTTTCGATTCCGGCCGAGCGGCGCGTGTCGCAGCTCACCGATGCGGAAGTCCTGCAGATCCGCGAGGCCATAGACCGCGACTATATCGTCGAAGGCGACCTGCGCCGCGAAGTCGCGATGAACATCAAGCGTCTGATGGATCTCGGCTGTTACCGCGGTCTGCGGCATCGCCGCCAGCTGCCGACGCGCGGCCAGCGCACGCACACCAACGCCCGCACCCGCAAGGGCAAGGCCAAGCCGATCGCCGGCAAGAAGAAGTAATCGGGCGAATAGCCTGTGCTCCGGGCTCGACCTGGGGATCGCAATCAACCGACTGGCCGGGATTAACCCGGCCAGGTCGTGAATACCTCCCATCCCGAGCGCCTGGCATGACGGGCGCGCCAGAAGGACTTTAGAAATGGCAAAAGAAGCTACCCGCGTTCGCCGCCGCGAGCGCAAGAACATTGCGTCGGGCGTCGCGCACGTCAATTCGACCTTCAACAACACGATGATCACGATCACCGACGCGCAGGGCAACACGATCTCCTGGTCGTCGGCTGGCACGATGGGTTTCAAGGGATCGCGCAAGTCGACTCCCTATGCCGCGCAGATGGCCGCCGAAGATGCCGCCCGCAAGGCGACCGAACATGGCATGCGGACGCTTGAGGTCGAGGTGTCCGGTCCCGGCTCGGGACGCGAATCGGCGCTGCGCGCGTTGCAGGCGGCAGGCTTCACTGTCACCTCAATCCGCGACGTGACTCCGATCCCGCACAATGGTTGCCGTCCGCGCAAGCGTCGTCGCGTCTGATCGATCCGAATTCGCGCGTGGGGCCGACGGGCCTCGCGCGCGCAACACAAGCTGAAGCGCCCAAGCCAAGGTCGACGGACCGATATGCCGGCGCATCACAGCGAAAGGCAAAAAATGACCATCCAGAAGAACTGGCAAGAACTGATCAAGCCGAACAAGCTCGAAATCTCGCTCGGCGACGACCCGAAGCGCATCGCGACCATTGTTGCGGAGCCGCTTGAGCGCGGCTTCGGCCTGACGCTCGGCAATTCGCTGCGTCGCATTCTTCTGTCTTCGCTGCAGGGCGCGGCCATCACGTCAGTCCATATCGACGGCGTGCTGCATGAGTTCTCGTCCATTCCCGGCGTGCGCGAGGATGTGACCGACATCGTCCTCAACATCAAGGACATCGCGATCAAGATGCAGGGCGAGGGTCCGAAGCGCATGACGCTGAAGCAGCGCGGGCCCGGTCCTGTGCTCGCCGGCGACATCGCCGCGCCCGGCGACATTCAGGTGCTCAACCCGAATCTCGTGATCTGCACGCTCGACGACGGGGCTGAAATCCGCATGGAATTCACCGTCGCCACCGGCAAAGGCTATGTGCCGGCCGACCGCAACCGGGCGGAAGACGCGCCGATCGGCCTCATCCCCGTCGACTCGCTCTATTCGCCGGTCAAGAAGGTCAGCTATCGCATCGAGAATACGCGCGAAGGCCAGGTTCTGGACTATGACAAGCTGACCATGACGGTCGAAACCAACGGCGCGATCAGCCCTGAGGATTCGGTCGCCTATGCGGCGCGCATCCTGCAGGATCAGCTCAACGTCTTCGTGAACTTCGAGGAGCCGCGCCGCGAAGAGGCGTCGACCTCGATTCCCGAACTCGCGTTCAATCCGGCGCTGCTCAAGAAGGTCGACGAGCTGGAACTCTCCGTGCGCTCGGCGAATTGTCTCAAGAACGACAACATCGTCTACATCGGCGACCTCATCCAGAAGTCGGAAGCCGAGATGTTGCGCACGCCGAACTTCGGCCGCAAATCGCTCAACGAGATCAAGGAAGTTCTCGCCCAGATGGGTCTCCATCTCGGCATGGAGGTCACGGGCTGGCCGCCGGAGAACATCGAAGAACTCGCGAAGCGCTTCGAGGAACACTACTGAGAATTGCACGCCGCGTTCTTCGCGCGGCGGCATGCTCGCCCTGAGGGGCGAGAAAAAGAGCGGCCGTACCGTGGCACGGCGGTCGCAGACCCCAAAAGGAGAAAGCCATGTATCACGGACGCGCAAAGCGCCGCTTCAACCGCACGGCCGAGCATCGCAAGGCGATGTTCGCCAACATGTGTCAGGCGCTCATCAAGCACGAGCAGATCGTCACCACGCTGCCGAAGGCCAAGGACCTGCGTCCGGTCGTCGAGAAGCTCGTCACGCTCGGCAAGCGCGGCGATCTGCACGCCCGCCGTCAGGCGATCGCGCAGATCAAGGATGTGGCTCTCGTCAGGAAGCTGTTCGACGTGCTGGGGCCGCGCTACAAGGAGCGCAACGGCGGTTATACCCGTGTGCTAAAGGCGGGCTTCCGCTATGGCGACAATGCGGCGATGGCCGTGATCGAATTCGTCGACCGCGACGTCGACGCCAAGGGCAAGGATTCCGGCCCCGTGCAAATGCACGAGGAAGAAGAAGCGGCGTAACGGCCTCATGCGGCGGCGCAATGCGAAGCAATGCGGGCCGAAGCATGATGGCGACCTCTTGCGAGACGTCGCCGTTGGCGCAGCCTTCGGATAAGGGATGCTGCTTGGAATTGAAGGGCGGGCGCAGGGCGTCCGCCCTTTTTCGTCGAGACCGGGGCATGGACGTCTGGGCCGAGATTGGGCGCGCGAGAACTGCGGCGGGAGATGAGCTCGTCCTGCGCGAGCGCGCGGGCGTCTACGAAATCCGCTGCAACGGCTGGGACCTGATGTCCAACCGGGCGCATGCCTCCGAGCAGGCGCTGGCGTCGCTGGCGCTGGCCAGCGTCGCCGCGAGCCCTGCGCCGCGGATTCTGATCGGCGGGCTCGGGATGGGCTTCACGCTGCGCGCAGCCCTGGACGCTGCGCCGGCGGGCGCGCAGATCGACGTCGTCGAACTACTGCCGGAGGTCGTCGCCTGGAACCGTGGCCCGCTGGGGACGATGGCAGCGCGCCCGCTGGACGATCCGCGCGTCACCATCCGGATCGGCGATGTCGCCGACTCCTTGCGCGAGAGGCGTGGCGCCTGCGACGCCGTTCTGCTCGACACCGACAATGGGCCGGGGGCGGTCATGCTGACGCGTAATGCGCGTCTCTACGGTGCGGAGGGCCTGGCGCTCGCATTGACCGCGCTGGCGCCGGGCGGCGTTGTGGCGGTTTGGTCGGCGGATCGATCCGCGCCATTCGAGCGTCTGCTGGAGGATAGTGGCCGGCCATGGCGGGTCGTCGAAACGCCGGCGGTCGCCGCCGCCGGCGCGCCGCTGCACGCGATCTATCTGATGCGCTGAGCTGTGGCGCAGCACACCCTATCGCGTGCGCAATTTGCGATTATATGGATGCTCGCCGCCGGCCCGATTGCCTGATGGCGATAATCGACAGGGATTTCTCGATGAGCTTGTTTCGTCGCCTCGCCTCCTCAATCATCGGCATGGTCGCCCTCACGCTCGCCTCCGGCGGGCAGGCGCAGACCGGGCAGGAGCGCGGCGTGCCCCAAACGCGCGCGGAAGCGTTGCTGTCGTTCTCGCCCATCGTCAAAAAGGCGCAGCCGTCGGTGGTCAACGTCTACGCCTCCCGCACCGAAAAGGTCGTGCGCAATCCATTGTTCGACGATCCGGTTTTTCGCCAGTTCTTCGGCGACCGCGCGCCTGGCGGCGCCACGACGCAATCGCTGGGGTCGGGCGTGATCGTCGATCCGAACGGCCTCGTCGTCACCAATCACCACGTGATCGAGGGCATGACGGACGTGAAGGTCGCGCTGAGCGATCGACGCGAGTTTGCCGCCGAAATCGTTCTGCGCGACCCGCGCACGGATCTCGCCGTGCTTAAACTGAAAGGCGCCGGCGCATTGCCGGCGATGGAACTCGGCGATTCGGACAGCCTGGAGGTCGGCGATATCGTTCTGGCGCTCGGCAATCCGTTCGGCGTCGGGCAGACCGTCACGCAGGGCATCGTTTCGGCGCTGGCGCGCACGCAGATCGGCATCAGCGACTACGGTTTCTTCATCCAGACCGACGCGGCCATCAACCCGGGCAATTCGGGTGGCGCGCTGGTCGACACCAAAGCGAGGCTCGTCGGCATCAATTCTGCGATCTTCTCCAAGTCCGGCGGCTCGGTAGGCATCGGATTCGCTATTCCCGTCAACATGGTCAAAATCGTGGTGGCGGCGGCCGAAAGCGGCGGCAAGCAGGTGCGCCGGCCCTGGCTCGGCGCGACGCTTCAGGGCGTATCGAAGGAGATCGCAGATTCGATGGGACTGGATCGGCCCGCGGGCGCGCTCGTGGCGGACGTCGTTTCCGGCGGTCCGGCGGCGCAGGCGGGGATCGCGCGCGGCGATGTGATCGTGGCGGTCGACGGCCAGAGCGTCGATGATCCGGAAGGCCTCGGCTACCGGCTTGGCACCCGGCCGATCGGCGGACACGCGACGATCGCCGTGCTGCGCGGCGGCAAGAAGATCGACTTGGCGATCCGTCTCGCGCCGGCGCCAGAAAAGCCGGCGCGCGATCCGGTGAAGATCTCCGGCAATTCGCCATTTTCAGGAATGACCGTGGTCAACCTGTCGCCGGCCGTTGCGGAGGAATATTCGATCGAAAACGCAAACGACGGCGTCGTCGTGGCGGAGGTGGCGGAGAATTCTCAGGCGGCGGCAGTCAATTTCCAGCGCGGCGACGTCATCATCGCGGTGAATGATGCAAAAATCGCATCAAGTCACGAACTGGAAGCGGCGGTCAGCGGCGCCCGCCATTACTATTGGAAAATCATGCTCAGCCGTGGAGGCCAGGTGATGACCACCGTAATCGGCGGGTGAACTGCAAATCGCGCGCCCCCAGACGCGCGTCCATTTGCGACGACAGCGAGCCTGAAGGCTCGCCATCCCACGGCTACGCCGCCTTGCGCGGTTTCGCCGCCGGCGCCGCCTTGACGGCCTTTTCGTCGGCCGGAGCGCGTTTTGCGGCTTGAGCGGTCTTGGCCGAGGTAGCAGTCGTCTTGCCGGCGGCGGACTTGTTCATACGGCGTCTGATCGACGCCCAGAGCGTGCGCATTTCGCCTGCCGCGGCGCCGTATGGCGCCAATTCGGTGACGCCCAGACCTTCGCGCGCGGCTTCCTGGAAATCGACGCGGGAGGAAACCAGCGGCGTGAGCAGACCGCCCATTGCTTCCAGCGCCTTGGCGCCAAGTTCGACGCGAGCGCTCTGTTGCGCCGGCGGGCACTGGTTGAGCAGGAAGGCGTATTCGCGACCGTGCGACTTCACCATCTTGCGCGTCGTCTCGCTCGCCCAGAGGTCGAAAGCATTCGGACGGGCAGGCACGATGCAAAGATCAGCGACCTTTGCCGCAACGGCGAGAGTCGCTTCGTCGGCGCCGGGCGTGTCGATGATGACGAGGGTAACGCCCTTCTTTTCGAGCGCAGCAAGAACCCCGCGCAGCTTCTCCGCAGGCACGGATTCGACGGGGATGTCTTTTTCGCCGCGCGCTTTTGACCAGTTAACGAGAGAGGCGAGCGGGTCCATGTCGATGACAAAGACGCGCTCTCCAGCTTGATGCGCCGTGACGGCTATGCAGGAGGCGAGCGTGCTCTTCCCTGAGCCGCCCTTTTGAGTAACGAAGGCGATTGTCCGCATCTTGATTGACCTGCTTGGCATTGATCGGAAACGCAACGCATTGCCAACATGCCCGAAATTTCATTGATTCGTAATGTTGTCGAACCGGACGGACGCAAATTTTGCATTTGCTGTGGCACAAGAATCACGCTTTGCATTCATGTTGCAACGCAAGGAAATGTAGGAGTTGGCCGCGATGAACGATCTGTTTGAGCGTGCGGGACTCGATCGGAATGCGCCGCGACCGCTCGCCGATCGGCTTCGTCCGCAATCGTTGAGCGACGTCGCGGGTCAGGATCATCTGCTCGGCGCCGATGGCGCGCTGACGAGGCTCATTGGATCAGGAACGCTGGGGAGCCTTGTTTTCTGGGGCCCTCCGGGCACCGGCAAGACTACGGTCGCGCGCTTGCTTGCGCACGAAACCGAACTCGCGTTCGTCCAGATCTCTGCGATTTTCTCCGGCGTCGCCGATCTCAAGAAGACGTTCGAGGAAGCGCGCGCGCGCCGCCGCATGGGGCAGGGCACGCTCTTGTTCGTCGACGAGATTCATCGCTTCAACCGCGCGCAACAGGATTCGTTCCTGCCCGTCATGGAGGATGGCACCGTCACGCTCATCGGGGCAACGACGGAAAATCCGTCGTTCGAACTCAATGCTGCGCTGCTTTCGCGCGCGAGAGTCATGACGTTCAAGGCGCTCGATGAAGCAGCGATCGAGAAGCTGCTAGCGCGCGCCGAGGCTGCCGAAGCGAAGGCGCTGCCGCTTGATGTCGACGCGCGCGCAGCATTGATAGGCATGGCCGACGGCGACGGCCGTGCGGCGCTTACGCTGGCGGAAGAGATTTGGCGCGCTGCGAAAGATGACGAAATTTTCGACCGCGCGCACCTGAGCGACATCGTGCAACGGCGCGCGCCGATCTACGACAAGGCGCAGGAAGGCCATTACAATCTGATCAGCGCGCTGCACAAAACGGTGCGCGGATCCGATCCGGACGCCGCACTCTATTATCTTGCGCGCATGTTCGATGGCGGCGAGGATCCATTGTTCATCGCGCGGCGCGTCGTGCGCATGGCGGTCGAGGATATCGGTCTCGCCGATCCGCAGGCGCTGGTCATCGCCAATGCAGCGAAGGACGCTTACGATTTTCTTGGAAGCCCAGAGGGCGAGCTGGCGATTGCGCAAGCGGTCGTCTATTGCGCCACGGCGCCGAAGTCGAACGCGGGATATATCGCGTTCAAGCGCGCAACACGCCTTGCGAAAGAACATGGCTCGCTCATGCCGCCGAAAGTCATCCTGAACGCGCCGACGAAATTGATGCGCGAGGAAGGCTACGGCGAAAACTACGCCTACGATCACGACGAGCCTGACGGCTTCTCCGGCCAAGACTATTGGCCGGAGAAGCTGGGGCGTCAGAAACTGTACGAGCCGGTCGAGCGCGGGTTTGAACGCGAAATCGGCAAGAGGCTCGAATATTGGGCGAAGCTTCGCAAGGAGCGGAGGAATTGATGGACTGCGAGCGTCGGGCGCCGATCCCGGCCCGCAGGCCGGCGGCCCCGGCAATGCGAGCAGGAGATTCCCGGTTCGGGCGCGGCCGATGACACGAGGCCGCCTTTGCGCTACCAAGCGGGCATGAAAGCCTATCTTCTCGTGTTTTTCGGCGCCGGTTTCGGCGGCATGATGCGCCATGGCGCCAATGTCGCGGTCACGCGGTCGCTCGGATCGGAATTTCCCTGGGGGATATTCCTAATCAATGTCACGGGCTGCCTGCTCATGGGGCTGATCGCCGGCTGGCTGGCGTTTCGCGCCCAACATGTTTGGTCGCAAGACGCGCGTATTCTGCTGACGACCGGCGTACTCGGCGGGTACACGACCTTTTCCGCATTTTCGCTGGATTTTGCGACCCTATGGGAGCGCGGCGCCCACAGCTACGCCATTATCTATGTGCTCGCCTCGGTCGTGCTGTCGCTGGCGGCGGTGTTCCTGGGTCTGACGATCGTCCGGATGATGTCGTGACGAACGGATCGCAGAAGCGCAAGACACGCGCCGCGCAGAAGCATTCAAACGAAACCGCGCCGAGCACGCTGCAGCGAACGGGCGTGCAGACCCTGAAGGTCGAGCCGGACGAAGCGGGCATGCGGCTCGACCGCTGGTTCAAGCGGCGATTTCCGGGGCTCGCCCTGTCGCATCTGGCCAAGATCGCCCGCAAGGGCGAGGTGCGCGTCGACGGCAAGCGCGTCGATACGGCGACACGGCTCGAGGACGGCCAGAGCGTGCGCGTGCCGCCTCTGAGCGTCGACGCGCCGGCAGCGCCCGCGGTGAGGCGCGCGAACCCGGAGGACGCCGAAGCGATCCGACGGATGATTCTTTTCGAGGACAGTCATGTGCTGGTTCTGAACAAGCCGTTCGGCCTCGCCGTACAGGGCGGGTCCGGCACCACGCATCACATCGATGGAATGCTGGCCTCGCTCGCCGACGAGAAGGGCAATCGCCCTGTGCTCGTGCATCGTCTCGATCGAGATACCTCCGGCGTGTTGCTGATTGCCAAGAGCCGCAAGACGGCCGCCGATCTCGGCGAAATCTTTCGCTCGCGAAAAGCGCAGAAGATCTATTGGGCGCTGGTCGAGGGCGTGCCGAAGCCGGCGCAGGGCCGCATCTCGCTCTATCTCGCCAAAGGCGCGGGAATGGGGGATGATCGGGCGTCCGGCGCGCGCGCCTCCCCGGCGGCTCGCTCCGGCTTGCGTCAACCGCCCGACGCCAAGCGCGACCTTGAGAAGATGCGCGTCGCCCGGCATGGCGAAGATGATGCGCAGCATTCGCTCACCTATTATGCGATCATCGACAAGGTCGCGCCGAAATGCGCGTGGCTGTCGATGAAGCCGCTGACGGGGCGCACGCATCAGTTGCGCGCGCATGCCGAGGCCATAGGCCATCCGATCTTCGGCGATCCTAAATACGGACACGACGAGGACGCGGCCAGGCGCCATCACGATCCGATGCGCGCGATGCCCGATGGACTGGAACGCAAGCTGCATCTGCTGGCGCGCAGGCTCGTGCTGCCGCATCCCGCAGGGGGGACGATCGACGTCACCGCGCCATTGCCGCCGCACATGCAGAAGACATGGGACACGTTCGGCTTCGACACGAAGCAGTACGACCCGATCGTCGAGGCGCCGGAGGAGTGAGCGCAATGCTGCTCTTCATCTTCGATCTCGACGGTACGCTGGTCGACAGCCAGGATCTGATCGTCGAGGCTCAGCGCCGTACTTTTCTCGCGCATGGCCTTCCGGTTCCCGGTCGCGCGCGCGCGCTGTCGGTGGTGGGGCTGTCGCTGCGCGAAGCCTTCTCTGTTCTCGCCGGTCCGGGCGCTCCGCTCGACAGTCTCGCGGAAACTTACAAGCGCCAGTTTTTCGATCTGCGCGCCGATCCCTCGCGCGCCGAACCGTTCTTTCCCGGAGCGCTGGAGACGATTGCGGCGTTGGGCGCGCGAGATGATGTCGCGCTGGGTCTCGCCACCGGAAAGTCCCGGCGCGGCGTCGACCATCTGCTCGAAAGAGCGGGGTGGGGCAAGTTGTTCGCGACAGTGCAGACGGCGGATGATCATCCCTCAAAGCCTGCGCCAGACATGATCCTCGCCGCACTGGGCGAGACCGGCGTTTCGCCGCGGGACGCGCTGATGATCGGCGACACGAGCTTCGACATGGCGATGGCGCGCGCCGCCGGCGTGCGCGCGATTGGCGTCGCCTGGGGCTACCATCCCGCTCGCTCGCTGGTCGAAGCGGGGGCGGAGCGGGTGATCG
>JAJXWB010000052.1 GCA_021781815.1 Pseudomonadota bacterium
CCGCCGTTGACGCTGCGCCCCACGCCGCTGCGGCCCGCCCCGCCGCCGCTGCGGCCTGCTCCGCCGCCGTTGCGGCCTGCCCCGCCGCCGCCTCAGCCGCCCCAGGCCGAAGCGCCCACTCCGGCGCCCGAGCCCGAGCCCGACCCGCTGGCGTCGCTCGAAGAGGAAATGGCGAAACTGCTCGGCCGGCCCGGTCCTGGCCACTGAGACCATCCGAAACGGCGAACGGGGCGGCTTCAGGCCGCCCCGTTTCGTTTTGCTTGCGCTATGCCGGGCCTTCCCGCGTCAGTCGTCGCGATAGACGCGCTCGCGCCGCTCGTGCCGCTCCTGCGCCTCGATCGACAGGGTCGCGATCGGCCGCGCGTCCAGCCGCTTCAGGGAAATCGGCTCGCCGGTCTCCTCGCAATAGCCGTAGGAGCCTTCCTCGATCCGATCGAGCGCCGCCTCGATCTTGGCGATCAGCTTGCGCTGGCGGTCGCGCGCGCGAAGCTCGATCGCGCGGTCGGTTTCGGACGAAGCGCGATCGGCGATGTCGGGGTGATTTTCATTTTCATTTTGCAGAGCCGCCAGCGTTTCCCGGCTCTCGCGAAGGATGTCCTCTTTCCAGGCCAGCAGCTTGCGCCGGAAATATTCCTTCTGCCGTTCGTTCATGAACGGCTCGTCTTCGGACGGTTTGTAGGTTTCGTCGACTGCAACAGGCATCAAACGACTCGCTCCCGCGACCTGAACCAAAGTCGCGCGCTTATAGCGAGCGACATGCGACCGCACAATGACCATGCCGGACGCACGCGCGGACCGTCCGCGCTTTGTAAAACGCAAGCGCGGCCGGAGCGGTTCCGCCCCGGCCGCGCCAGATCGCAAATATTTTCGTTACGCCATCGCCTTGCGCAGGTTCTCGTCAATCTTGTCGAGGAAACCCGTGGTCGACAGCCATTTCTGGTCGGCGCCGACCAGCAACGCCAGATCCTTCGTCATGAAGCCGGATTCGACCGTTTCCACGCAAACCCTTTCGAGCGTCGTCGAAAAGCGCGCCAATTCGGCGTTGCCGTCGAGCTTGGCGCGATGGGCGAGACCGCGCGTCCAGGCGAAGATCGAGGCGATCGAATTGGTCGAGGTCTCCTTGCCCTTCTGGTGCTCGCGGTAATGGCGCGTCACCGTGCCGTGGGCGGCCTCGGCTTCCACCGTCTTGCCGTCCGGCGTCATGAGGACCGAGGTCATCAGGCCGAGCGAGCCGAAGCCCTGCGCCACCGTGTCAGACTGCACGTCGCCGTCGTAGTTCTTGCACGCCCACACGTAGCCGCCCGACCATTTCAACGAGGCGGCGACCATGTCGTCGATCAGGCGATGCTCATAGGTGATCCCGGCCGCCTTGAAGGCGGTGGCGAACTCGGCGTCGAACACTTCCTGGAAGATGTCCTTGAAGCGTCCGTCGTAATACTTGAGGATCGTGTTCTTGGTCGACAGATAGACCGGCCATTTGCGCAGCAGACCATAGTTCAACGAGGCGCGCGCGAAATCGCGGATCGAATCGTCGAGGTTGTACATGACCATCGCGACACCCGCGCCGGGGTACTGGAACACTTCCTTCTCGATGACGGCGCCGTCCGCGCCCTCGAACTTCACGGTCAGGCGGCCCTTGCCGGGCACCCGGAAGTCGGTCGCGCGGTACTGGTCGCCGTAGGCGTGGCGGCCGACGACGATCGGCTGCGTCCAGCCGGGCACAAGGCGCGGCACGTTCCTGCAGATGATCGGCTCGCGGAAGATCGTGCCGCCCAGAATGTTGCGGATTGTGCCGTTGGGCGACTTCCACATTTCCTTCAGGTTGAATTCCTTCACGCGGGCCTCGTCCGGCGTGATCGTCGCGCATTTCACGGCGACGCCATACTTCTTGGTCGCCTCGGCCGAGTCGATGGTGATCTGGTCGTTGGTCTCGTCGCGCTTTTCGACGGAAAGGTCGAAATACTTGAGGTCGATATCGAGGTGGGGATGGATCAGCTTGTCCTTGATATATTTCCAGATGATCCGCGTCATCTCGTCGCCGTCCATTTCGACGACCGGATTGGCGACCTTGATCTTGTTCATCGACGCAACCTCATATCTGCATATGTCGAGGAGGAATTTCTTCGAGTTCGCGCGGCCTATAGCACCGGCGCTCGGCGCGGCCTAGTGCGGCTTTCGGGGAAGGCAGCCCTCCCTCCCCTCCCGCCGCGCCCGGACGCCAAGCGCCGCGACTCGTGCTAACTAAGCCCATGACCCCGCGCGATTTCATCCGCAAATGGAAAGACCACGCCCTGACCGAGCGGGCGTCGGCGCAGGAGCATTTCATCGACCTGCGCCGGCTGGTCGGCCACCCGACGCCGGCCGAGGACGGTCCGGCGCGCGCCATGAGGCGGACGAAATGACCGGCGCGGGCACCGATTCCACGAGGCCGGCGCGCGAGGGCGGGCCGGCGATCATTCTGGTGCGGCCGCAGCTTGCCGTGAACATCGGCATGTGCGCGCGCGCGATGGCGAATTTCGGCCTGAACGACCTGCGGCTCGTCAGCCCGCGCGAGGGCTGGCCGCGGACGGGCGCCTATCGCAAGGGCGCCTATGCGGCGGCGGCCGGCGCGGTACACCTGTTGGAAAAGGCGAAGCTCTACGACAGCGTCGAGGCGGCCGTGGCCGATCTCAATTTCATCTATGCGGCGACGGCGCGCGAGCGCGGGCAGGCCAAGCCGGTGTTTCTGCCCCGCGCCGCGATGGCCGAATCGGCAGCGCGGATCGGGGGCGGCGAAAAGCACGGCGTGCTGTTCGGGCCGGAGCGCACCGGGCTCGACAACGACGACGTGGCGCTTGCCGACGCCATTCTGACCTTTCCCGTCAATCCCGCCTATGCCTCGCTCAATCTGGCGCAGGCCGTGCTGCTGACCGGCTACGAGCATTTTTCCGCAGCGCACGGGCAGATCGCGCCGTTCGACACGCTCGAACGCTCGCCGCCGGCGCAGCGCGAGATGGTTCTGTCGTTCTTCGAGTTTCTGGAAGGCCATCTGGAGGAGAGCGGCTTCTTTCGCCCGGTGTCGAAACGCCCGGTGATGCAGCGCAACCTGCGCAACATGTTCCACCGCATGAACCTCACGCAGCAGGACGTGCGGACGTGGTGGGGCATGATCGTGCGCCTGCTCGAAGGTCCGCGCGAAAAACCGCAGACGCGCAAGCGCGTGAAGCAGAAGACGGCGGAGTGACGGCGCCGGCCGGGACGGCGACGCCGGTTTCGACAGGAGCGGCGAACGCGCTACACTGCGCGCGGGAGAGCGACATGAGCGAACATTTCGACGTGCTGGTCGTGGGCGCGGGCCTGTCCGGCGTCGGCGCGGGCTACTGGCTGCAGACGCTCTGTCCGCACAAGACCTACGCCATCCTCGAAGGCCGCGCACGAAAAGGCGGGACGTGGGATCTGTTCCGTTATCCCGGCATCCGCTCGGATTCGGACATGTTCACGCTCGGCTATTCGTTCAGGCCGTGGACCGATCCGAAGGCCATCGCCGACGGTCCGTCGATCTTGCGCTACATTGAGGAGACCGCGCGCGAATACGGGATCAACGAAAAGATCCGCTATCGGCAGCGCGTCGTTTCCGCGTCATGGTCGAGCGAGGACGCGCGCTGGAGCGTCGAGGTGGACACGGGCGAGGCGCACGTCGTCTACACCTGCGGCTTCCTCTACATGTGCTCGGGCTATTACCGTTACGAAAGCGGCTATCAGCCGGAGTTCGCGGGCATCGGCGATTACGGCGGCAGAATCGTCCATCCGCAGGCCTGGCCGGACGATCTCGATTACAGCGGCAAGCGCGTGGTCGTGATCGGCTCCGGCGCGACGGCGATGACGCTTGTGCCGGAGATGGCGAAGACGGCCGCGCATGTCACGATGGCGCAGCGGTCGCCGACCTACGTCGTGGCGCGGCCGTCCAGCGATGCGACCGCCGATTGGCTGCGCGCGAAACTGCCGGCGAAACTGGCCTATTGGCTGGCGCGCTGGAAGAACGTGCTGTTCGGCATGTATTTCTTTAATCTCTGCAAACGCCAGCCGGACAAGGTGAAGGCCTATCTGCTCGGCCTCGTGCGCCAGCAATTGCCAGCCGGCTACGACATCGCGAAGGACTTCACGCCGCGCTACAATCCGTGGGACCAGCGGCTCTGCCTCATCACCGACGGCGATCTGTTCAAGGCGATCAGCGAGGGCCGCGCGTCGGTCGCGACCGGCGCGATCGGGAAATTCACGGAAAAGGGCGTGCAACTCACCAGCGGCGAGGAGATCGAGGCCGACATCGTCGTGATGGCGACCGGCCTCGTCCTGCAACAATTCGGCGGCGCGACGCTGACGGTGGACGGAAGGCCGGTCGAGATCGCCAATACGCTCAACTACAAGGGCATGATGTATTCCGACGTGCCCAATCTGGCGGCGACGTTCGGCTACACCAACGCCTCCTGGACGCTGAAGGCCGATCTGATCGGCCAATACGTCTGCCGCATCCTCAACGCGATGGATGCGAAAGGCCGACGCATCGCGGTGGCGCACAATGACGACCCGGACCTGCCGGTGGAGAATTTCGTCGATTTCTCGTCCGGCTATTTCCAGCGCGCCCTCGCCACGCTGCCGAAGCAGGGCGCCCGCAAGCCGTGGCGTCTTTATCAGAATTACCTGAAGGATCTGCTGTCGCTGCGGTATGGCGCGATCGAGGACGGCGTGCTGCGCCTGTCCAATCCGCCGGCCATGGCCGCCGCACCGGTCAAGCGGCCGGCCGACGCCGCCGCCTAGAGCCGGGGAAGGATCAGGCGCCGTCGCTGCGCCGCACGCGCGGCTTGACCCCGCCGCAGTTGGCGTTCATTCAGAAACGTCCGCTCCCCCCTTCGCGAGCGCAAACTGGACGCTATTTCAGCGGAATGACCGACACGCCCCATCCCGGCGACGCCAATGTTTCCGCACCGGCCGAACGGCAGCCGGCGCCGACGCAGGCGTTCGGCCGCTTTTTCCCTGCGGCCGTGCGCGCCTATGTGCGGGCCAGCGAGTTCGGGCTGATCCTGGTCGCACTGTCGGTTGGCATGGCCAGCGGCCTGCTCGTCAGCGCGATGAGCATTTTTTCGCAAGTTTCGCACGAAATCCTGTTCGATCTGCCGAAGGGCGAACACCTCAGCCTGGCGCTCGAACTCGTCCCGTGGCGCTCCGTCCTGTCCGTGGCCGGCGGCGGCGCGGCGCTGGCGCTGCTGACGGCCTGGGCCGGCGCGCGCTTCCGTGGCCGGCTGTCCGACGCGATCGAAGCCAATGCGCTGCACGGCGGCCGACTGTCGCTTGGCGGCAGCCTGTTCATCACTGCGCAGACCATGATTTCCAACGGCTCCGGCGGATCGGTCGGGCTGGAGGCCGCCTATACGCAGATCTGCGCGGCCTTCGCGTCGATCCTGGGGCGCGAGCTCGGCGCGCGCCGCAACGACATGCGCCTGCTGGTCGCCTGCGGCGCGGCGGGCGCGATTTCGGCGGCCTTCCACGCGCCGCTGGCCGGCTCCTTCTACGGTTTCGAGGTCGTGCTCGGCTCCTACAGCGTCGTCTCGCTGGTGCCGATCGTCGGCAGCGCCGTGGTGGCGAGCATCGTCGCCGGCCGGTTCGTCGACCACCGGCTGCTGGCGAGCGCGCCGGGCGCGGAATTTCTCGGCCACGGCGAAATTCTCCATATCGCCGTCGTGGCCCTGCTGTGCTCGGCAGCGAGCATCGTCCTGATGAGCGCCGTGGCGACCAGCGAACGGCTGTTCAACAGCACGATCAAGCCGGCCTGGCTGCGGCCCCTGATCGGCGGAGCGATGGTCGGCGGCATCGGGATCGTCGCGCCGGCGGCGCTGTCGTCCGGCCACGGCGCGCTGCCGATCGCGCTCGCGCCCAGCGCGCCGGGCATGGCGCTGCTGGCCATCGCCGTCCTCAAGTCCGGCGCAGCCGCCATCTCGCTCGGCTCCGGTTTCCGCGGCGGCCTGTTCTTCGCCTCGCTGTTCATCGGCGCATTGCTCGGCCGCTGCTACGCCGATGCGACCACCCTCCTGCCCTTCATCTCCCCCGCCAACCAGAACGCCATGGCGCTGGTCGGCATGGCGGGCCTGGCGACCGGCATCGTCGGCGCGCCGATCTCCATGACCTGTCTGGCGCTCGAAATGACCGGAGATTTCGGCGTGACGCTCAGCGCGCTGATCGTCTCGGCCATCGTCTCGCTCGTGGTGCGCGAGGCCTTCGGCTATTCCTTCGCCACCTGGCGTTTCCACCTGCGCGGCGAGACGATCCGCGGCCCGCACGACATCGGCTGGGAACGCGACCTGCGCGTGGCGCGGCTGATGCGGCGCGACGCGCGGACAATGCCCGCCGACGCCACCATCGCCGAGGCGCGCGCGCTGACGCCGATGGGCGCGGCCAAGGAATCGATGCTGCTCGACCGGCAGGGGCGCTATTGCGGCTCGGTGCTCACCAGCGACCTGCACACGACGACCGAAGATCCGTCCAGGCCGGTGTCCACGCTGGCGCATCTGGAAAACGTCTTCCTGACGCCCGACGAGTCGATCCGGCAGGCGCTCGACCTGTTCAACGAGAGCGAGGCCGACGTGGTGGCGGTCGTCTCCGACCCGAAGGAGCGCAAGGTGATCGGCCGCCTGTCGGAAGCGCATGCGCTGCGCCGTTACGGCGAGGAGCTCGAACGGCGCAACCGGGCCTTTGTCGAACGATAATTCCGGCCCGACTTGCATCGCCGGCGCTCCGGCGTTTAACCTGTCAGTTAAACATCAAGGGACTGACATGCGCTTTACCGGCACCAAGGACTATATCGCAACGGACGACCTCAAGGTCGCCGTCAACGCCTCGATCGTGCTCGAACGCCCGCTTCTGGTGAAAGGCGAGCCGGGCACCGGCAAGACCGTGCTGGCCGAGGAAGTGGCGAAGGCGCTCGGCGCGCCGCTGCTGACCTGGCACATCAAATCAACCACCAAGGCGCAGCAGGGCCTGTACGAATACGACGCCGTCTCGCGCCTGCGCGACAGCCAGCTCGGCGACCCCCGCGTGTCCGACATCCACAATTACATCAAGCGCGGCAAGATGTGGGACGCCTTCACGTCGGAGAGCCGCCCGGTGCTGCTGATCGACGAGATCGACAAGGCCGACATCGAATTCCCCAACGATCTGCTGCTCGAGCTCGATCGCATGGAATTCTTCGTCTACGAGACCGGCGAGAACATCAAGGCGGTCAAGCGCCCGATCGTGATGATCACGTCCAACAACGAGAAGGAGCTGCCCGACGCCTTCCTGCGCCGCTGCTTCTTCCACTACATAAAATTTCCCGACGCCGACACGATGGAGCAGATCGTCGAGGTGCATTTCCCCGGCATCAAGAAGCGGCTGGTGGAAGAGGCCCTGCGCATCTTCTTCGAGGTGCGCGACGTGCCGGGCCTGAAGAAGAAGCCCTCGACCTCGGAACTGCTGGACTGGCTGAAGCTGCTGCTCAACGAGGACATCGGCCCGGAAACGCTGCGCGAACGCGACCCGAAGAAACTCATCCCGCCGCTGCATGGCGCGCTGCTGAAGAACGAGCAGGACGTGCATCTGTTCGAGAGGCTGGCGTTTTTGAACCGAAGGGAGAGGTAGAAGCGCCGCGAATTTTTACAATTCATTGCAGTAGCTGAGATGACGATGAGCACAGGAAGAACTGTCCGGTTGTTTCTTGTCGATGGCGTGCCGACTGGATTGACGACAGCAGAAATCATGAATTGGACGGGACACGTCCTGGTCGCGCCGCGTTCTCGTGTCGCAGAGGCTCTGAAGCGGGATGAGGCCAGCAGAACTGGAGTCTACTTCCTTGTAGGCGCGGACCCAGCCCAACCAAGCCGCAACCGGGTATATATTGGGGAAGGCGATAGCATCGCAGACCGAATTAAGAACCACATCAAGGATTCGAGCAAAGACTTTTGGTCGCAGGCATGCCTCGTCACCTCGAAAGATCAAAATCTCACGAAAGCGCACGTTCGCTACTTGGAAAGCCGCCTGGTCGAAATCACCAAGGATGCTGACCGTGCGAGCCTAGCAAACGGAAATGCCCCAAATCCGAAAATGCTCCCCGAGAGCGACATAGCGGATATGGAGTACTTTCTACAGCAGATGCAGGTTGTCCTCCCTGTCGTTGGTTTCGATTTTCTTCGTCCGAAACCAAAATTGAGCGAGCCGGCACTCGTCGTTGAGCTGCCGAAGCCTTTGACGACCGGAATCGAACTACTTCTGACGAGTAAGAAGCACGGCATTAGTGCGCGCGCGATTGAGGTCGATGGCGAGGTCACCGTTCTCCAAGGCTCTACAGCCATCGCCAAAGGCGAGTTCACGACCAACCTTTATGGTGCCTTGCGGCAATCCCTTATTGAGCAGCGAAAATTGGAGCCGGGCAGCGATCCGCGATTGCTCGCGTTTTCATCCGACGTCGCTTTTGCAAGTCCGAGCGCCGCGGCCTCAGTAATCTTCAATCGAAACTCCAATGGACGAGCGACATGGAAACTCGCGAGTACCGGGCAGTCGTTGAAAAATTTCCAAGACGCTCAAGTGCTTGGCGAGGCCGAAGTTTCGGATGATGAGGAAGAAGAGGAATAGCGTCGCAATCCTCTCAAATCCCCACCAGCGTCCCCATCTTCTCCCGCACCTCCCGCGCAACCTCCTCGCTCACGCGCCCTGCAAATTTCAGCGGACGCGCGAGAATGTCGATACTCCGAATTTGATGCAGCAGGATTTCGCCCGAAACCGGCGCATCGTGCGGCAGCACGACGCTGGTCGGAAACGGCCGCACGCGCGACGTGATCGGCGCGGCGATCACGAAGCCAGTCTTGCTCGCGAGATCCCGCGGAAAAAGGACGAGCGCCGGTCGTCGGCCATTTTGCTCGCGACCGAGCGAAGGATCGAAATGCGTCCAGACGAGATCGCCCGCCGCGGGGACATAGGCTTCGTCAGTCATCGATGACTTCGCGACCGACATCCGGCCCCCAATCGATCTCGGAATCGCGATAGAGGTCACGCCATTCGGCGTCGGTCTTGCCTCGGAACAGATCGTCCAGCGTCAGCTTCTTCTCGACCGGACGGACCGTGATCGCGCCATCCCCGGCGACGATCTCAACCTCGCTGCCGACCTCCAGCCCGAGCGCGCGCGCCGCCTCGGCGGGCAGCCGAACCCCGAGGCTCTTGCCCCACCTGCCGATTGTCGCGTGCGACATGATCTCTCCCAAAGATATCTTCAAGATATCTCTTGGCGGAACTCCGTCAAGCGGCGACTGACGCCTCATCGCGCCAAAAACCCCCGCACCTCCGCCGCCACCTCCTCCGGCGCGTCCTGCTGCACCCAGTGCGAGGCGTTCGGCAGGCGCACGATCTTGAGGTCGCGGACATAGGCGTCCGTCCCGTCGAGACACGACGCCTCCAGCGCCACGTCCTTCTCGCCCCAGATCACCAGCGTCGGAACGTCGATGACCGCTTCAAGACCATCGGCGCCGCCGAACAGGTCGCGCCCGGCTGCTCGATACCAGTTGATCATCGCACGCATCCCGCCTTTTCGCGCCGCGTTGGCGGCGTAAATCGACAGGACGGCGGGCGGAAATGCGCTTTTGTCGGCGCACGTGTCGTGCAGCATTTTCGCCACGGCCAAGCCGCCGCTTCGCGACAGCAGGAATTCCGGCAGGACGGGAATCTGGAAGAACCGCACGTACCACGACTTGCGCTTCTGCTTCGGATTGTTCGCCACCTCGCGCAA
>JAJXWB010000028.1 GCA_021781815.1 Pseudomonadota bacterium
GAATGCGAAGCATTCGTCCGGCCCTCCCGACGCCGCTGCAAAATCGCAAAGCCCCGCCTTCAGCATAACCCGGCAGGAATCCACTTATTTTCCGCGGGGCACTGTCCAAACACGCGGAGCCAGCTCTCAGCGTCGGGACGATCACAACAATGCCTTACCTAAAGGGGCGTTTCGCTGGGAGGTATTCTTGTCGGGTCCGGGCGCCGGTTTAGACCCATATCCGACCTCGGATCATGCCCTCGCAGGAGAACGCGCCATTCAACGACACCTAGCCGACGACCGCGACGGCGAGCACCGCCGGGTGCTCGTACAGCACGTTCTCGATATCGGCGACCGGCACGTTCTCGCCGCCGCGGATGATGATGTCCTTGGTGCGGCCGGCGATGCGGATGTAGCCCTCGTCGTCCATGTAGGCGAGGTCGCCGGTGTCCATCCAGCCTTCGGCGTCGAACAACTCGATATCGGGCCGCTTGTAATAACCGATCAGCATCTGCGCGCCCCGCACCATCAGCTTGCCGATCGTCCCGTTCGGCAGCCGCTTGCCGTCAGGATCGACGACTTTGACCTCGCTGCCGTCGAGCGGGCGGCCGTCGGTCTTCGCGGATTTCTCGAAGGCCAGTTCCGGCTCGGTCATCGTGTTGGCGAGCGTCTCGGTCATGCCCCAGACGGAGGTGACGCGCAGGTCGAGTTCGCGGCCGGCGCGTTCGATCAGCGCCGGCGGTATGGGCGCGCCCGCGCACAGGAACAGGCGCAATCCCGACGGCTTCTGTGGCGCGGTCGCAGAGACTTCGCAGATGTCGGAGAGGTAGGGCGTCGCGCCGGCCGAATAGCTGACTCCCTCCTGCACGATTAGTTCGACGCCGCGCTTGCCGTTCCAGGCTTCCTGCAGAACCATCGTCGCGCCACGGCGCACGGACAACAGGAGACCCGCGGCGAAGCCGATCATGTGCCCGATCGGGGCCGCGATCAGGATGACGTCCGTCTCGGCCAGCTTGCCGCGGCTGGCGATGTTATCGACGCAGCACATGAGCGTGTTGACCGTGTGCATCACGCCTTTTGGGGAGCCGGTCGTGCCGGACGTGTACATGAGAACAGACATTTCGTCGGTACGCGGGGCCTCAGTGGCGGGCAGGCTGCTGGCCGTGAGCCTTTCGTCGCCGCCGAGCAGCAGCGCGTCGAACGAATTGGCGCCGTCGCCGCGCGTGACGATCACGTGTTGCAGCGCTGGCAGCTTCGCTTTGAGCTCGTTGGCCATTGCTTCGAAATCGAAGCCGGCGTAGCTCTTCGGCACGACGAAGGCCTTGGCTTCGGCGAAGCCCAGCATGAAGGTCAGTTCGTGCTCGCGGAAGATCGGCATGAGCGGGTTGATGACGACGCCCGTACGCAGGCAGGCGAGCGTGAGCACGCGGCTTCCCACCATGTCGGGCTTTGCATGGCGACGATGTCGCCACGACGCAGGCCGAGCCGCCGTAGGGACGCTGCCGCGCGGGCGGTCATGTTCTCGAGTTCGCGCCAGGATATACGCTTCTGCGCGCCGCCGCTGTCGGCGACGATCGCCGGCTTGTCCGGCGTCGCCACCGTCGTGGCAGTCAGGAATTCATCGAATTGATGGTCTTTCCAGAAGCCTCCATTCCGCATCGCTGTCGCGTGCGCGATGGGCGAAAACGATGTGCCGGACATGAGACGACCCTCCCCAGCGGTCTTCGTCAGTTGGATCGTGCGGCGGGCGGCGGAATGATCGCCGCCCGCGCAAGCGTCAGTCGGCCGAAATCGCGTCGCCGACGAGCGTCCAGTTCGTCCCGTCGAATTTCTGGATGCGCAGGGACTTGAAGGCGTTGTAGTCGTTCGCGGACGTGTTGAGCGTGATGCCCGGCAGCAGCATCGGCACGCGCGCGCCCTTCAGCGACGTCGCCTGCTTGATCACGTTCTCGCGCGTCAGATCGTCGCCGCAGTTCTTGAGCACCAGCGCCACCGCTTCGACGTTCACATAGCCCGACAGCGAGAAGTAGTTCGTCTCGGCGTCGCTCGTGTACTTCTTCATGAACTCCTTGAAGGCGGCGACTTCCGGATCGTTCGCCCATGCCGGATCCGTCGGCTGCTTCAGGAAGGCCGTCGTCACGACGCCCTTTGACGCCTCGAAGCCCGCAGGCTTCAGCACGCCGTCGATCGAACTCGCCGAACTTCCGACGATGTGGAGCGGCGCCCAGCCGATTTCCGCGACCTTGCGGATCGATTGGGCCGCGAACTTCGGCGTCGACTGCTCGACCAGCGTGTCGGCGCCGGAGGCCTTCAGCTTCAGGATCTGCGAGTCCACGGTGGGATCGGCGAGTTCATAAGGAGTTTCCGCGACGATCATCGAAGCCTTGGCGCCCAGAGCAGCCTTGAAGCCGCGCACGTAGTCCTTGCCGAAATCGTCGTTCTGGTAGAGCACGCCGATCTTGGCGTTCGGGTTGGTCTTGAGCACATATTTCGCTGCGACCGCGCCTTCCATCTCGAAGTTCGGATAGAAGGGGATAGTCCAGGGAAACGTCTTCGGATCGTTGAAGCGCTTGCCGCCGGCCGAGATGAAGAGCTGCGGCACCTTCTTGTCGTTCATATACTTCTGGGTCGCGACGTTTGGCACGGTGCCGACGGTGCCGACTTCGGCGAAGATGCCGTCGTCTTCCACCAGCTTCCGGATCTGCTCGACAGCCTTGGGCGGGCTGTAGGCGTTGTCGACCAGCAGGAAATTGACCTTGCGCTTGTTGATGCCGCCCTGGTCATTGAGCATCTGGAAATACCCTTGGTAGGCGCGCCCGAATGCGCCGAACGCCGAGGCCGGTCCGCTGAGCGGCACGGTCTGGCCGAGCTTGATCTCGGTGTCGCTCGCGCCTGTGTCGTATTTCTTTTGCGCGAGCGCCGGAGCGCTGAACGCGAGTAGAGCGGCAACCGAAACCGCTTGCAGTGTGAAGATGCGCATTGCGTTTCCTCCTTTGCCCCCGCCTTTTGCCGACGGAGGTTTTTCCTTGAGCCGCTCCTGCGGCTCAATTCAGATCCCGCGGCGAATAGCCGAGGATGTGACGCGCGATCAGAAGCCGCTGGATTTCTCCAGTGCCCTCGTAGATGTCGAAGATGCGGCCGTCGCGGAACCACTTCTCCGCCAGAATGTCCTCGGACAAGGCGGCGGGGCCGATCAGTTCGACAACGGTCTGCGTGACGCGGCGCGCGAGCCTGCCGCCCAGCGCCTTGGCCATTGAAGATTCGATCTTGCCCGGGCCTTCGTTCTGCTCGACCCATTTGGCGCGCAGCACGCTCATGTAGGTCGCTTCCCAATCGGCCTCGAGGTCCATCAGCCGAGCGGTGGCGGCCGGCTGGCGCAGCGGATCGCCGTCGTATTCGGGAAGGATTCCGTGCGGCGCGAGCGTCTCCCACGCGAGATCGAGCGCGGCGCGCGAGACGCCGAGCGCGTAGCAGGCGACGACCGGGCGGGACTTGCTGAAGGATTGCAGCGTCTTCTTGAGATCGCCGGCGATGTGATGGAATTCGGACAGGCGGCAGTCGACGAAGGACAGGGCGGCTGTATCCTCGTGTCTGATGCCCATCTTGCGGAACTGCGGCGAAATCGAGAAGCCCGGCGTGCCGCGCTCGACCAGAAAGGTCGAGAGACCCGGCTTGCGGTCCTGATGCACGGCGTGGGCGAGAACGATCGCGGCATCGCAGGTGCCGGCGTAGGTGATGAAGATCTTGTCGCCGTTCAGCACCCATTCGCCCGCGGCGGCATCCCACGTCGCGGTCGTGCGCGTGGACGCGGGGTCGGATCCGCCGCCCGGCTCCGTCATGGCGATGGCGATGATCTGGTCCTTCCAGCGCGCTTCCTGCTCAGGCGTTCCGGCGATGCGCAACACGGTATTGCCGAGGGAATACGGGTATTCGCGGAGGGGCACGCCGCCGTACCAGTCCTCGAGATAGAGCAGCGCGTTGATGATCTTGAAGCCGCTGGTCTCGTCGACATGCCGGCGGGCGAGTTCGCGCACGTCGGGGCGGCCTACGGCCTCCGGATATTCGTGCGGCAGGAACTTGTCTTCCGCATATTCGAAGTCGCGCGCATGCGCTCGGGCGAGCAGCGCCTGGGCGCGTGCTTCCGCGATCAGTTCCTTGTCTCTTGCGGTGAGGTCGAGGTCGATCATGCGCCCACCATCCCATCGAGTACGGACAAGGCGCGCGCGTTGCGCAGCCACATTTCCAGCGGCATGTCGCGAACGAAGCCGTGGCCGCCGAACATTTGCACGCCTTCGTCGGCGATAGTCATCACGCGGCTCGCGCAATAGCGGCGCGCGAGCGCGGCCGAACGCCGGGCGCTGCACCCCTTGTCGATCTCGTCCGCGGCCTTCCAGGTCATCCAGCGCATCGCGTCGATCTCGATGTGCATATCCGACAGCTTGAACGCGACGGACTGCTTGCGCGCGATCGGCTCGCCGTGAACGACGCGCTCCTGTGTATAGGGCAGCGTGTACTTGAACACGGAGCTTGCGAGACCGGTCATGATCGCGCCGAGCGCGGCGCGGGCCGAGTCCAGAATGCGCGCGACGTCGCAGCCGCGCTCTTCGCCGAGCCGCGCGTTGTGCGGCAGGACGACATTGCCGAAGCTCACCTCCGCCATTTCCAGTGCGCGCAATCCGAGCGTCGGGATCGCGGGTGCGACGGCGACGCCGGGCGTATCGCGCGGAATGATGTAGGCCTCGGTACGCCCTTCGCATTGCGCCGTGACGAGGAACACGTCGCAGCGCGCCGCAAAGGGGACGAGCGCCTTCCTGGCCGAGATTTCGTAGCCGGATGCGGTGAGGCGCGCCGAAGCCGGCGCTGCGTCGCGGGCGTCGCAATGCGCGACGGTGGCGGCGCGGAATGCATCACCCGCGAACGACGACAGCCATTTTTCCTTCTGCCGCTGCGAACCCTGCTCCGCGAGCGCCTTCACGAAGCCGAGCGGGCCTGCGATCGCCGTCGCCGCCGCCGCGTCGCCTTCGGCCAGCCGCTCCAGCGCCTGAACGTTCGTCAAGGTCGGCTGCTGCGACAGCGCGGCGGGATCGTCAGCGAGATTGGCGACTAGCCCAAACCGCCAGACGCTATCGAGCAAGTCTTCGGGAAAGCGTCGGCTTTCGTCGGCTGCACGCGCGGCGGGCGCGAGCGTCTTCGTCGCGAACTCCGCGGCGATGTCGCAGACGAGCCTCTGCTCCTCGGTTGGAGCGAAAGAGATCATCGGTCCTCCCATTCATGCGCGTCTTCTGTGTGGCTTCGCGAGCCGGACGCGTTGTCAGGAACCAGATAGTACACCAGTTTAATACATTTCGAGCGGCCTTGGCAACGAAAACCGTCCGGATATCCGGGATTGATTGCGCTAGGTGCGCGCGCGCATCGCAGCGCACGCCTGCGCGTAGTCGTCGGCGAGATGCGCAATGTAATCTCCTGCGCGCGCGACTTGCTTGACCGCGCCGATGCCCTGGCCCGCGCTCCAGATGTCACGCCATGTCTTCGGATTGGCACCGCCGCCAGAAATGTTCACGCCTGCGCCCTCCGGCCGCACGAGATTGGCGGGATCGAGGCCATTGGCGACGAGCGAGGGCCGCAGGAAGGCGGCCGTAGCTCCGGTGAAGCAATTGGTGAGCACGATGTCGCTGGAATCGCCGTCCACGATCATCTGCTTGAACGCATCCTGCGTGTTGGCCTCGGCCGTCGCGAGGAAGGGCGAGCCGATATAGGCAAAGTCCGCGCCGAGCGTTTCGGCGGCTAGAACAGCACGGCCGTTGGCGATGCTGCCGCCCAGAGCCAGCGGCCCCCGCCACCATTCGCGGATTTCCGCAACGAGCGCGAAGGGGGAGACCGAGCCCGTATGCCCGCCAGCGCCGGCGGCGACCGCGACGATGCCGTCAACGCCGAGCTCCGCGCATTTGCGCGCCTGCCTGTTGTTGACGACATCGTTGAAGACGAGACCGCCATAGGCGTGCACGGCCTCGATGATGTCGGCGCGCGCGGCCAGCGCCAGCACGACGATCGGCACGCGATGGCGCAGCACGATGGCGAGGTCGCTTTCGAGACGCTCGTTGGTGCGATGCGCGACGATGTTGACGGCGTAGGGAACCGGGCTTCCGGCAAGCCCGGTCTCGATCTCGGTGAGGAATTCCTCGAGCTGTTCGGGCGTGCGCGCGTTGAGCGCCGGGATCGCGCCGATGATCCCCGCCTTGCATTGCGCGATCACCAGCGCCGGCGTCGAGGAAATATACATCGGCGCAGCCATGACGGGCAGGCGCAGGTTAGTCTTCAGCTTCTTCGCGAGTGCGGGGTCGCCGGTCATGCTGCGCCCCCGAAAGCGATCTGTCCCTGATCCAGCACTTTGCGGTCGCCGACGAAGCCCGCAAACACGGCCCGATCGACGTCCCGCCAGATGCGGAAGTCGATTGTGTCGCCTGGATAGACTACGCCCGAAAAACGGCAGGCGAGGCGCGCGACGTCGCCCGGCGAACGCCCGAGCGCGCGCGCGACCGCGACGCCAGCAACGGCGTAGCTCGCCAGCCCGTGCAGGATCGGCCTGGCGAAGCCCGCCTTTGCGGCGGCCTCCGGCGCGATGTGCAGCGGGTTCCAGTCGCCGCTCAGTCGATAGATCAGCGCGGCGCGCGGCGAGATGGCGAAGGACGCTTCCACATCCGGCGCGCGCTCGGGAATGACGTCGGCGGCTTTGGCTGGCGCAGGGCCGCCGAAGCCGCCGTCACCGCGCAGAAGCAGCGTCTGCTGCAACGTGCAATAGGCGTCGCCGCCGCTCGCGTCGCGGATCGTGCGTTCGAGCGTCAGCACCGCGCCCTTGACTTCGCCGCGGTCGGTCAGCGACAGGACTCGCGCGCTGCCGATGACATCGGCGCACGGCGGCAGCGGCCGATGGAAGATCGCCGCCTGCTCGCTGTGAACGAGCCTGGCGAAATCAACGTCGAAGGCCGGATCCTTGATCCACATTCCGGGTGATGCGAGCGTGACCGCGAAGGTCGGCAGCACGGAAAGGCCGGCCTCGTAGAGAAACGCGAGATCATCCTTGTCGATGGGATCAGCGCCGAGCCCGACGCCGAGCGCATAGAGGATCGCGTCGCGCTCGACATAGGAATGCGCGATTTCGGGAAGCACATGCGCGGCGAGGCGGGCGGTGTCGATCGCCATTTACACAGGATCCCAGGTGAAGACGTCGCCGGAGCGATGCAGCGGATAAAAATCGTTGCGGAACATCGGGAACACGCGTTCCGCGACCGTTTCGGGCGTCCAGCCGTCGGACGTATGCGCGGTGCGGATCGGGCGCGGCTGCGAGAACAGGTAGATCTCGTTGTTCCGCACGCCGAAAATCTGGCCGGTGACGTCGGCGCCGGCGTCGCTCGTCAGCGCGACGACGAAGGGCGCGATCTTCTCGGGCACCAGCCGCTTCAGACCCTCCACCCGCTTGGCCTGTTCCGGCGTATTGGCCGGAATGGAACCGACCATGCGCGTCCAGGCGAAGGGGGCGACGGCGTTGGAGCGCACGTTGAACCGCTGCATGTCCAGCGCGATCGACTTTGACAACGCGGCGATGCCGAGCTTGGCGGCGGCGTAGTTCGCCTGACCGAAATTGCCGACGAGACCGGAGGTGGAAGTCATGTGCACATAGGCGCCGGAGGCCTGCTGCTTGAAATGCTGCGCCGCGGCGCGCGATACGTTGAACGTGCCCTTGAGGTGCACGGCGATAACGGCGTCGAATTCCTCTTCCGTCATCTTGTGGAAGAGAACGTCGCGCAGGTTGCCGGCATTGTTCACCACTGCATCGATACGGCCGAACGTCTTGACGGCGGCTTCCACCATCGCCTGCGCGCCATCCCAGTTCGAAACGCTGTCGGCATTGGCGATGGCGCGGCCGCCGGCCTTCTCGATCTCGGCGACGACCTCCTCGGCCGGCGAGGCGTCCTGTCCGTCGCCCGAGAGCGAGACGCCGAGATCGTTGACGACGACGGCGGCGCCGGCCTTTGCCATTTCGAGCGCGATGCCTCGCCCCACGCCACGCCCGGCGCCGGTGACGAGAACGACTTTTCCATCCATGGAACCCATTTCGGACCTCAGTAGCTCTTCGGAAGGTCGAGAACCTTCTCGGCGATGAAGGAGAGGATCAGCTGCTCGGTGATCGGCGCGAGGCGCGGCAGCGCCGCTTCGCGATAGAGCCGCTCGACGTGATATTCCTTGGCGTAACCGAAACCGCCATGCGTCATGACGGCCTGCCACGCCGCGTCGTGGCCGGCGCGGGCGCCGAGAAATTTGGCGCTGTTGGCCTCGGCGCCGCAGGGCTGGCCGGTGTCGTAGAGCTCGGCGGCTTTCATGGTCATCAGCCACGCGGCTTCCAGATACATCCACTTTTCGGCAAGCGGATGCTGGATGCCTTGGTTCATGCCGATCTGCCGATCGAACACGACCCGCTCCTGCGCGTATTTCACCGCGCGGCGCAGCGCATCCTGCCCGATGCCGATCGCTTCGGCGCCGAGCAGCACGCGCTCGGGGTTGAGGGAGTGCAGGATGTAGCCGAAACCCTTGCCTTCCTCGCCGATGCGGTCTTCATCCGGAATGAACAGGTCGTCGATGAAGATGGCATTGGAATCGACAGCCTTGCGGCCCATCTTGGGGATCAGGTGCACGTCGATCTTCGAGCGGTCGAGATCGGTGTAGAAGATCGTGATGCCGTCGGTCGGCTTGCGGCAGTCCTCGTAACGCGTGGTGCGCGTCAGCAGCATGATCTTGTTGGCGACCTGCGCGGTCGACGTCCAGACCTTCTGCCCGCGCACCTTGTAGCCGCCGGGGATCTTCTCCGCGAACGTCTTGATGCGCGTGGTGTTGAGACCGGCATCCGGCTCGGTGAAGCCGAAGGCGACCTGGTCCTTGCCTTCGCAGAGGCGCGGCACCCAGCGGCGCTTCTGCTCGTCGCTGCCCTTGATGACGATCGGATGCGGGCCGAACAGGTTGATGTGGACGGAGGAGGCGGCAGCCATTCCGCCGCCGTGGCTCGCCACCTCGTGCATCATGATCGCGGCTTCGGTCACACCGAGGCCGGCGCCGCCGTATTCCTCGGGCATGGTGATGCCGAGCCAGCCGCCATCCGCCATGGCCTTGTGAAACTCGAACGGGAACTTGCCGTCGTCGTCGCGCGCCAGCCAGTATTCGTCGTCGAATTTCGTCACGACCGCGCGCACGCCGTCGCGGATAGCCTGACGTTCTTCGGCTGTCGGCAGGGGTTTCGAACCACTCATGAACGGGCGTTCCTCATTCTATTGACCGGCTGCAGCCAGCGTTTTGCGGGCCGCCTTGAGGTGCGGGATGTCGTACATCTTGCCGCCGATGCCGAGCGTGCCGGCGCCGGGGTTGGCTTCGAAGGCCTCGACGATCGTGCGCGCCTCGGCGATCTCTGCGTCCGATGGCGTGAAGCAGGCGTTGATGGTCGCGACCTGATCGGGATGGATCGCGATGCGGCCGGTGAAGCCGTCGCGGCGCGCGAGTCGGCATGAGCGTTCGAGGCCAGCCGCGTCGCGGAAATCCGCAAATAGCGTGTCGATCGGCGCGATTTCGGCGGCGGCGGCTGCAAACAGGCATTGCGTGCGCACGTAACGATAGGGCTCTGTCCAGGAGCCGTCCGTTTCGCGCGGGCCAGTCGCGCCTATGGCGGCGCTCAGATCTTCTGCGCCCCACGTCAGTCCGACGAGGCGCGGATGCGCGGGCGTATAAGTCCCGAGATTGAACATGGCGACGGGCGTTTCCGTCGCGACCACCAGGATCTTGACCGTTCCGACCGCCATGCCGGCCTTCGTCTCGAAGGCGTCGAGGTAATGGGCGATGCGGGCGATGTCGTGCGCGCCATTGGCCTTGGGGATCAGCAGGCCATCGAGCCCGGGCTTCACCACGGCCGCCATGTCGTCGAGTGCCAGCCCCGTGTCGAACGGATTGACGCGCACGAAGAAGGCCCAGTCGCGCGGGCTGCGGTCGTCGAGCAGCCGCGCGACGGCGGCGCGCGCTTCTGCCTTCTTTGGCGGCGCCACAGAGTCCTCGAGATCGAGGATCAGCACATCGGCGCCGCAAGTTCTCGCTTTCGCGAATTTCTTGTCGCTGTCGCCGGGGACGAACAGAAGCGAGTGCAGCTTCATTTCTTGGGGCTTCCGAGCATGAGGCCGAGACGGCGGCAATAGGCGACTTCCTCGTCGCGCTGATTGAAGGCGCGGTGCTCGAAGGTGACGATCCCCTGGCCCGGGCGCGACTTGCTGGCGCGTAATTCGAGGATCTTGGTTTCGGCGCGGATCGTGTCGCCGGCGAACACGGGCCTCGGGAAGGACACGGCCTCCCAGCCGAGATTGCCGACGGTGGTGCCGAGCGTCGTGTCCTGGATCGTCAGGCCGACCATCAGACCGAGCGTGAACACGGAATTGATCAGCGGCTTTCCGAACTCCGTGCCCTTCGCATATTCGTGGTCGATGTGGATCGCCGCCGGATTGTAGGTCAGCGAGCAGAACATCATGTTATCCATTTCCGTCACGGTGCGACGGATCTCGTGCTTGAAGGTCTGCCCGACCCCGAACTGGTCGAAATAAAGCCCTGCCATCTTTCTCTCCCGCTTATGTCAGCAGACCGAACACAGAGACGGCCGCTACCGAATTGAACGGCGCGCCGCCGAGATTGTGGGTCAGCCCGTAGTTCACAGTGCCCCGCTGGCGCTCGCCCGCGCGTCCGAGCAGTTGGCTGTAGATTTCGTAGGCCATGCGGAGACCGGACGCGCCGACCGGATGGCCGAAGCATTTGAGGCCGCCGTCGATCTGGCATGGCAGGGCGCCGTCGCTGTCGTAGCGGCCGTCGAGAATCTCGAACGGCGCGCGGCCCTCGTCCGAAAGGCCGAGATCTTCCATCGTCACCAGTTCGGTGATCGAGAAACAATCGTGGACTTCTGTGAGGCTGAGGTCGGCGCGCGGATTGGACAGGCCCGCCTCGGCATAGGCGCGGCGCGAGGCCTCGCGCGTGTTGGCGACATAGGACCCGTCCCATGCGCCATACTGCATCTCCCAGCCGTGGCTGGCAGAGAGCTGGATCGCCTTCACCGTGACCGGATTGCTCTTGCCGAGCGCCTGTGCGATTTCGGGCGTCGTCACGATGGCGCAGGCCGCGCCGTCCGACACGCCGCAGCAGTCGAACAGCCCGAGCGGATCGGCGATCATCGGCGCGCCGAGGATCGTCTCCATCGTCACCTTGCCGCGCAGATGCGCGCGCGGATTGAGCGCCGCGTTCTGGTGGCTCTTCCAGCTGACATGCGCCATCGAGCGCTTGAGATCCTGCGCGTCGATTCCGTGGCGCGCGGCATAGGCGCCGGCGAGCTGCGCGAAGCCGCCCGGCGCGGAGCCATAGGGCATCCACAGGTCGTTGGCGACGCCCTTGGTGCGCAGCGGCAGGCCGCCGTAACCCGTATCCTTGAGCTTCTCGACGCCGAGCGCCAGCGCGAAATCGACGGCGCCCGCGGCCACCGCGTAGACGGCGGCGCGCAGCGCCTCCGTGCCGGTTGCGCACATGTTCTCCACACGCGAGACGGGGATCGACTTCAGGCGCAGCGCATGGGCCAGCGGCAGCGCAGAATTGCCGACGTTGATGTCGTCGAGCGCATTGCCCATCCAGGCCGCGCCGATCTGGTTGCGGTCGATGCCGGCGTCGACCAGCGCTTCCTCGAAGGCCCCGACCATAAGGTCGTCCGCGCCCTTGTCCCAATGTTCGCCGAACGCCGTGCAACCCATGCCGACGATGGCGACGCGATCCTTGATTCCGGTGGCCATGATCAGGCTCCCATCGCCGGCCGCTCGAGCGGCGCCGCTTTCCAGAAATAGGTGCGGAACCCGAGCCGCTTGTTGCGCGACTTGATGCGGAACCGCATGCGAACGGGCGCGCCGACCGCGAATCCGCCGCTGCTGTCGTCCGTAAACTCCATCATCACGCGCGCGCCATTGTCGAACTGCACGAGGCCGAACCAGAATGGCGGATCGGGCGTGTAGTTGAGACGGTCGGCCGTGGCGGAGACGATGCGCGCGCTCTCGTCGGCGAGGCGCACGTCCTCGAGCTTCTCCGGGCCGGCCGCATCGGGCCGCACGGGAATGTTGCTCTTCGGGAATTGCACGTTGCCGGCCGAGTCGCGCCCGCCGATGAAGCCCATCATGTCGCGGCCGTAGCGCTCCAGCGCGGTCGCCTGCGCTTTCTGCTCGAATTCCGCGCGCACGCCCCAGTCGAGGTCGAGCGCCTCGGTGAGGCTGAGGAAACGAAGGTAGTCGGTGGAGGCGAGGCCGCTCGAAAGATGCGCGGCGGCGACGTCGGTTCCGGCGATCGCGCCGGTCTTCTCGAACACCAGCGCGTCGCAGCCGCCGCCGAACCCGGCGACGAGCACCAGATCGCCGACCGCGGCGCGGTCGAAGGCGAGCGCTGCAGCGTAGAGGACATGCGCGGCCCCGAGATCGCCCGCGCTCGCCGCGAGATCGCTGGCGAGGTTCGGCGCGCCGATGCCCGTTTTCTTGCCGATGTCGCGCCAGGCGCCCGCCACCGGTTCGTGCACGGCCGCAAAGACGATCTTGTCTGCGGGGACGCCCGCGTTCCCCAGTGCGGCCTTGATGGTCGGGGCGACGATGTGCGCGACCGAAGCCTCGCGCACGAAGCGTTCCTCGTAGGCATAGGCGTGCGGGTGTTCGCGCGAGGCGTAGAGGTCGACGAAGTCCGCGGTGTGGCTCGCGTGGCCGAGGAGGCGCGCGCCGCCCTTGTCCGAAACGTGCGTGGCCGCGCCACCGTCGCCAAACGCCAGGTGCAGTGGATTGCCTGCCTGCGCCGGGCGCTTCTCTCCTGCGACGACGAGCGCGTCGCCCGATCCGAGCAGCGCATCGAGCAAGGCCGAGACGACGCAGCGCCGCGATCCGGACACGTCGAAGCTGCGCACGGAACGGTCGAGCGCCAGCGCGTCGACCAGCAGCGGCGCGTGCGCGCGCTCGAAGAACGGGGCCGAGGTCGAGGCGAAAACAAGCTTACTAATATCGCGGGTCGCCAGAGGTCGGGCGGCCTCGACCGCCAGCGTCACCGGGTCTTCATCCCAGCCGCCGACCGCGCGAAAACCCGCGCCGCGGCCGCCGAGATTCGAGAATTTCAGCGCACGCGCCGCTGCGGCCCTGTCCATGCGCAGAAGGGGCAGATAACCGCTGACGCCTGCCAGAAATCGATCACTCAACGGACGTTCTCCCTGTGCGTCTGTTCCCGACGCTGCACGCATTGTTGACAGCGCATTCGACGTTTGTAAAGATGCTTACTATATCGCCGCTCGATGACCAAGAAGCGGGTTGGAGGAAACAGGTTCGATGAGCATGGATGTCTTCAAGTCCGACGCGCTCGCCGGCAAGTCGATCCTCGTGACGGGCGGCGGCAGCGGTCTGGGTCGCGAGATCTCGAAAGCGCTGGCCGCCAAGGGCGCGACCATTCACATCTGCGGCCGCAGGCCGGCGATGCTGGAGGAATCGGCCGCCGAGATCGCCGCCGCCGGCAGCGGTCGCGTGGCGACGCATGTATGCGATATCCGTGACGCCGACGCGGTCGACGCCATGATCGACGCGATCTGGCAGCACGGACCGCTGACTGGCCTCCTCAACAATGCCGCAGCCAATTTCATCTCGCCGACGAAAGACCTTTCCGCTCGCGGGTTCCGCGCCGTCACATCCACGGTGATGGACGGCTCGTTCCATGCGACGCTTTCGGTCGGCAAGCGCTGGATCGCCGAGGGGCTCAAGGGCTCGGTCGTCAGCAATCTCGTCACCTGGGTTTGGACCGGATCGGCCTTCGTGCTGCCTTCTGCAATGGCCAAGACCGCGCTGCACGCGATGACCATGTCGCTTGCCGTCGAGTGGGGCCCTTACGGAATCCGTCTCAACGCCACGGCGCCCGGTCCGTTTCCGACCGAAGGCGCCTGGGAAAAGCTCAATCCGATTCCCGATACGCGCTCCAGCGCCACCAGCCCCGAGACGGTGCCGTTACGCCGCTACGGCAATATGGCGGAACTGCAGAACCTGATCGTGTTCCTGATGTCGGACGCCTGCGAGTACATCAACGGCCAGACGATTGCGATCGACGGCGGCCAGCATCTGGCTGGTCCCGGCACGTTCGCCGACCTGACGGCTCTGACGGACGAGCAGTGGCGCGCGGCGCGCGAGGCCATTCGCGCCTCCGTCGCCAAAGAAAAATCCAGCCGCTCCTGAAGCGCGAACAGTCGAGGGTGCTCAAGTGATCGAACGTTCGCTATTCGGCGAGGAGCATGCGATCTGGCGTGAAACAGTGCGCCGCTTCGTGGAGCGCGAGATCGTTCCGTTTCATGCGCAATGGGAGAAGGACGGCATCGTCCCACGCGAACTGTGGCTGAAGGCGGGCGAGCAAGGCCTGCTCTGCTGCACGGTGCCGGAGGAATATGGTGGCCCCGGCCTCGACTATCTGTTCGACGTGATCGTGTTCGAGGAATTGTGGCGCGTCGGCGCGAGCGGGCCGGGCTTCCTGATCCATACCGATCTTGTCGCCAGCTACATTCTCGCCTTCGGCACCGACGAGCAGAAGCGTCTTTGGCTGCCGAAGATGGTGCGTGGCGAAGCGATCGGCTCGCTCGGCATGACCGAACCGCATGCCGGCTCCGACCTCAAGGCTATTCGCACACAAGCGATGCGAGACGGCGACGATTTCGTCATCAACGGCCAGAAGGTGTTCATCTCGAACGGCCAGATGTGCGACATCCTGGTGCTGGCGACAAAGACCGACAGCGCCGCCGGCGCCAAGGGCGTGACGCTGTTCCTGGTCGACACCTCGCGCGAGGGGTTCAAGCGCGGCAAGAATCTCGACAAGCTGGGCATGAAGGCGCAGGACACGTCCGAGCTGTTCTTCGACAATCTGCGCGTGTCCGCCAAGGACATGCTGGGCGCCGAGGGTCAGGGCTTCGCGCTGATGATGACCAAGCTGTCTCAGGAGCGACTCGCGCAGGCGATCCGGTCCGCGACGGTGACCGAGACGGTGATCGAGTGGACGGCCGATTACACCGCCGATCGCAAGGCCTTCGGTCAGTCGATCGCTGATTTCCAGAACACGCAGTTCGTACTGGCGGACCTGAAGGCGCGGGCGACGATGGCGCGCGTGTTCACCGACAAGTGCATCGAGCTGTTCATGGCGGGCCAGCTCGACTCGGTCGACGCAGCCATGGCAAAAATGACCACCTCGGAGCTGCACTGCGAGGCCGTCGACAAGTGTCTCCAATTGTTCGGCGGCTGGGGCTATATGTGGGAATATCCGATCGCGCGCGCCTATGCGGACGCCCGTATCGTGAAGATCGCAGGCGGCTCCATAGAAGTCATGAAAACGATCATCGCGCGCGACATGTTCAAGACTCGGCTGAAGCCGAAGAAATAGGACCAGTCGTGGAGCAGGCGAAGAAACAGATTCGTTCCTCTCAGAAGGCGCAGGCCGGCGCGGCCAAGGCGCGCGCGGGCGCGAAACTTGCGGCGGTCGTCACCCCGCCGCGCGATCTCAATGCGAGCCTTCGCTTCGGCTTTCTCATTCACGACGTGTCGCGGCTACGACGCGTCGTGGTCGACCGCGCGCTGAAACCGCTCGGCGTCACACGTTCGCAATGGTGGCTGCTCGCCTTCCTGTCGCGCCGCGACGGCATGACCCAGACGGCGCTGGCGGCCGACCTCGACCTATCGAAAGTCGCGATCGGCGGTCTCGTAGACCGCGTCGAGGCGCTCGGGTTCGTCGAGCGTCGCGCAGACAAGAGCGACGGACGCGCGCGCCGCGTCTATCTCACGAAATCCGGCGCCAAGATGGTGTCGGTGATCCGCGACAGCGTCCAGCAGGTCGAGCTCGAAATCGTCGGCGGCCTGACGGATGCGGAAATGGGCCAGGCGGCGACGACGCTCGCCAAGCTCAAGAAGGCTCTGCTCGCCATGGCTGGCGGCGAAGAAGACAGCGAAGCGGGCGTGGACATTCCACCGCTCGAATAGGATTCACGGAGAGGAAAATGCGGGGATTGAAGGACAAAGTCGTCGTTGTCACCGGCGGCGGACAGGGCATCGGACGGAGCCTGAGCCTGCGGCTGGCCGAAGAGGGCTGCAAGGTCGCCATTCTCGACCTCAATCCCGCGGCCGCCGAAGAGACGGTGAAGATGGCGCCGGCGGGTTCGATCTCCGTCTATGGCGTCGATGTCGGCGACTACGACGCCGTGAAGGCCGCCATCGACAAGATAGAGGCTGAGGTTGGCCCGATCTGGGGCCTCGTCAACAATGCCGGCTGGGATCTGCCAAAGCCGTTTCTGCTGACCGACCGCGCACTTTGGGACAAGATCATCCGCATCAACATGTACGGTCCGCTGAACACGCATCACGTGGTTGCGCCGTTGTTGGCCAAGCGCGGGGGCGGCCGCATCGTCAACATCGCGTCGGACGCAGCCCGCGTCGGCACAAGCAACGAAGCGGTCTATTCCGCGTGCAAGGGCGGCCTCATCAGCTTCTCCAAATCGGTGGCGCGCGAGCTCGCGAGCAAGGGCGTGCTGATCAACGCTGTCTGCCCCGGCCCGACCAATACGCCGATGATGGCTTCCGTTCTTGGTGAAGGCGAGCAGGCCGTGAAGTGGAAAGACGCCATGCTGCGCGGTATTCCGCTGAAGCGCATGGGCGAGCCAGAAGATTATGCAGGCATCGTGGCGCTGCTTCTTTCTGACGACGGCAGCTATATCACCGGCCAGGCCATCTCGGTCTCCGGCGGCATGAACATGGTCTGATCGAAACCGGACGACGAAGCGACGACCTGCGCAGACGCGACCCGACGCTTGCGCAGGCAGGCCATTCAAACAGGAGACGCCGATGTTCGACGCGAGCAAATTCCAGGACGTGATCTACGAGGTGCGCGACACCGCCGCGTGGATCATCATCAATCGCCCCAAGGTCTATAATGCGTTCCGGGGCCAGACACTCGAGGAGCTGATCCAGGCCTTCCAGATCGCGGCCAACGACAAGAATGTCGCCAGCATCGTGCTGACGGGCGCGGGCGAAAAGGCCTTCTGCACCGGCGGCGACCAGAGCGCGCACGAGGGCCAGTACGACGGCCGCGGCGTCGTCGGCCTGCCGATCGACGAGCTACAGGGCATCATCCGCGACACGCCGAAAGTCGTAGTCGCGCGCGTGAATGGTTTCGCCATCGGCGGCGGGCATGTGTTCGCGACGCTGTGCGACCTCACCATCGCGGCCGATACGGCGAAGTTCGGCCAAGTCGGCCCGAAGGTCGGCTCGTTCGATGCGGGCTGGGGCACGGCGCTGCTCGCGCGCAGCATCGGCGACAAGCGCGCCCGCGAGATGTGGTTCATCAACGACACCTATACCGCGCAGCAGGCCTACGAGATGGGGCTCTGCAACAAGGTGGTGCCGGCGGCCGAGCTCGATGCGGCGGTCAAGGACTGGACCGACAAATTGGCGCTGCGCTCGCCGACGGCGATCGCTTTCCTCAAGCGCTCGTTCAACGCCGATTCCGACTCGATCCGCGGCATCAGCAACATGGCGCTGCACGCCGTGAAGCTGTTCTACGACACCGCGGAATCGAAGGAAGGCGTCAACGCCTTCAACGAGAAGCGCGCGCCGGACTTCCGCAAGTTCATCTGACCTCAGATGACGCCGCGGCGATTTGAGCCCGACGAACTGGCACTCGTCCTGCCGCCTGGTGGGCGGACGCTGGTACAATTGTGTTCTGGTGAATCACTGGCGCTGGCAAAAGGCGTGATGGCGGCGGGCGAAAAGCTCGGCGCCATGACGTTCACCGGCATTTTCGTGCCTGGCCTGAACAGGAACACGTACCTCGCCAGTCCCGCGTGCCGGGTCGAGACCTTCTTCGTCACGCCGGAGCTGAAGGCTGCGGGCGAGCCTGTGCGCTTCCTGCCGCTCTGCTACGCCGACATTCTGAAGCGGCTGCGCACGGCGCAGATCGACGCCGCGCTGTTCATGGTCTCGTCGCCGGACGCTGACGGTATGTGCAGCTTCGGCCCGGTCGTCGACTTCCTGGCGGAACTCTGGCCCAAGATTCCGGTGCGCATCGCGCATGTCAACCCGACTATGCCTCGCACGCGCGGGCAGCCCGGCATCCCCTTCTCCGAATTGACGGCCGTGTACGAGGCCGAGCAGCCGCTACTCGGCATGGAAGACGCCGGCGACGATCCGGTCGCCGACGCCATCGCGCAGCATGTCCTGCCGTTCGTGCCGGATGGCGCGACCTTGCAGACGGGCCTCGGCAAAATCCCCGGCGCCGCGTTGCGCGCGCTGAAAGACAGGCGGCGGCTGCGCATGCATTCCGGCTTGATCGGCGATGCGGTCGCGGATCTCGAGCTCGCCGGCGCCTTCGACGGCGAAGACGCCATTCTCGCGGGCGTCGCCATCGGTTCGCGAGGTCTCTACGACTCCGTCGGTGGCGCGTCTTACCAGTTCCGGCCGGCGTCCGTGACGCATGACGGGCGCACGATCGCGGACATCGAAAATTTCGTCTCTATCAATTCGACGCTCGAGGCGGACCTGCTCGGGCAGGCCTATTCCGAACTCGGCCCCGGCGGCCTGATGTCAGGCCCGGGCGGCGCCTCGGACTACGCCCGCGCGGTGAAGATCGCGGACGGCGTGCGCATTCTCGCGCTGCCGGCGAGCGCGGGACGGGGCAAGATCTCGCGCATCATCGCGCCGTTGCAGGGCGCCGGACCCGTATCGCTCGGGCGAATGGATTTCGACATCGTCGTGACTGAACATGGCGCCGCCGATCTGCGCGGGCGCGACTACGACGAACGCGCCGAGGCGCTGATTGCGGTCGCTGCGCCCGTTCACCGAGAAACCTTGCGCGCGGCATGGCGCGCATTCGCACGTAAATTCTAGATAAAGGGGAGGAACGCATGGCTTCCAGCAAGGTCATCATCAGCTGCGCCGTCACCGGCTCGATCCATACGCCGAGCATGTCACCGCACTTGCCGGTCACGGCGGCCGAAATCGCGGACTCCGCGCTCGGGGCGGCGGAAGCAGGCGCGGCCATCGTGCATCTGCACGCGCGCAATCCGCAGGACGGCCGTCCGGATCAGTCGCCGGAAGCGTTCGAGCCCTTCCTGAAAGTGATTAAGCAGGCGTGCAACGTCGTTGTGAATCTGACGACCGGCGGCTCGCCATACATGACGGTCGAGGAGCGCGTGCGGCCGGCGGCGCAGTGGAAGCCGGAGGTCGCCTCGCTCAACATGGGCTCGATGAACTTCGGCCTGTTCCCGATGCTCAAGCGCTACAAGGATTGGAAGCACGAATGGGAGCCGCAGATGCTGGAAGGCTCGCACGATCTCGTGTTCCGCAACTCGTTCAAGGACATTCGCTACGCGCTCGATACGCTCAACGCGACCGGCGCGCGCTACGAGTTCGAGTGCTACGACACGAGCCATCTCTACAACCTGCACTACTTCTGGACCGAGGGGCTGGTGAAGGCGCCGCTGTTCATCCAGACCTGCTTTGGCCTGCTCGGCGGCATTGGCGCACACCCCGACGATGTCATGCACATGAAGCGAACGGCCGATCGCCTGTTCGGCGGCAATTATCGCTGGTCGGTGCTGGCGGCCGGGCGCAACCAGATGCCGGTCGCGGCGATGGCCGCGTCCATGGGCGGTCACGTGCGCGTCGGCCTCGAGGATTCGCTGTGGCTCGGCCGCGGCAAGCTCGCCGAGAGCAATGCCGCGCAGGTGCGGCAGGCGCGCCAGATCATCGAAGGCCTGGGGCTCGAGATCGCGACGCCCGATGAGGCGCGCGAGATCCTGTCGCTCAAGGGCGGCGACAAGGTCGGGTTCTGATGGCGGCCCTGTCGCTGGCCGAAGCGCCGGGCCGTCGCACGCCGGAGCGCGTTGCGCTGATCCACAGCGAGGCGCAGGGCGAGCTGGTCTGGACTTTCGGCCAACTCGCTTTTCGCGCACGACAGTGGAGCGCATGGTTGACTGCGCGGGGCGTGAAGCCCGACGATCTCGTCGCCTTTGCTTTCCCGAACGGCCCGGAATTCTTCGCGCTGACCTTCGGCATTTACTGCGTGGGCGCGACGCCTGCGCCGATCTCGCACAAGCTGCCCGAGCGTGAGCGTGCGGAAATCGTCGAGGTGATGCAGCCCGCGATCTTCGTGACGCCGGCGGATGCCGCGGCCAGCGAGACTCTCGCGCCCGGGTCCGGCCCTGTTCACGTCGCGCGCTCGTGGAAGGCGTGTACCTCGGGCGGCAGCACGGGGCGTCCGAAGGTGATCGTCGACGGCCGGCCCGCCGCGTTCGACGAGAAGATGGATTTCATCGGCATACCGGCCGACGATGTCGTGCTCGCGCCCGGCCCTCTCTATCACAACGCGCCGTTCTCGGCCTCGGTGTTCGCGCTGTGGAAGGGCGACTGCGTCGTCACGATGGAGCGGTTCGATCCCGAGCGCGCGCTGGCGCTGATCGAGAAGCATCGAGTCCAATGGGCGATGATGGTGCCGACCATGATGCATCGCATCTTTCGCCTCGCGCCTGACGTGCGCCAGAAATTCGATCTGTCGTCGTGGAAGATGGTCGTGCATACGGCGGCGCCGATCGCGCAGTGGCTGAAACATGCGTGGATCGACTGGCTCGGGCCAGATCATATCTGGGAAGTCTATGGCGCGACCGAAGGTCTCGTGCGTTGCTGGATCGGCGGGTGGGACTGGCTGCAGCGCCCGGGCTCAGCGGGCCTGCCGGCGGGCGGCGCACGCCTGAAGATTCTGCGCCCCGACGGGACCGAATGCGCGCCCGGCGAACAAGGCGAGGTCTACGCCATGCCGCCGGGCGGCCCCGGCTCTTCGTATCGCTACATCGGCGCCGAGCGTCGTGCGACGGCGGATGGCTGGGAATCGGTCGGCGATATCGGCCATGTCGACTCCGACGGCTATCTCTTCCTCGCCGACCGTCGCACCGATCTCATAATTTCCGGCGGCGTCAACATCTGGCCGGCGGAAGTGGAGGCGGCGATTCTCGCGCATCCCCGCATTCATTCGTGCGCCGTGCTCGGCGCGCCCGACGACGATCTCGGCCAGCGCGTGCATGCGGTGATCGAGACAGACGATCCATCGCTCGACCTGACGGCGCTGCGCGCCTTCCTGTCGGACGTGTTGGCCGTCAGCAAGCATCCCCGTTCAATCGTCGTCAGCGACAAGCCGGTGCGCGACGACGCCGGCAAGGTGCGCAAGGCCGCGCACGTCCCTTCCTGAATCCTGGAGCCTGAACCTTGGTCGAACTGCCGCGCCTCGAACATTTTCGTCTGGAACTGAAGGACAACGGTCTCGCGCATCTCGTGTTCGATGCGCCGGGCCGGTCGATGAACGTCTTCTCCAACGCTGCGATTCACGAACTTTCCGCCTTTGCGAAATGGCTCGCCGAAGCCGACGTGCGCGGCGCCGTCATCCGCTCGGGCAAGACGTCGGGCTTCTGCGCCGGAGCCGACCTGGCGGAACTCGGCGTCGCCTACGACATGATCGTCGCTGCGCCGCCGATGCGTCGCTTCAATCTCGCGTTCGATCACTTCTTCCCGCTCAGCGCCGCCATTCGCGCGATGGAGACGGCCGGCAAGCCTGTCGCGGCGGCTATATCGGGCATTGCGCTCGGCGGCGGCTGTGAACTCGCGCTCGGCGCGCATTACCGCGTGCTGACCGATCATCCGGGCGCCGCGCTCGGCGTTCCGGAATCGCTCGTCGGCCTGCTGCCGGGCGCCGGCGGAACGCAGCGTTTGCCGCGCCTCGTCGGCATCGGCGCCGCGCTGCCGCTGCTGCTGGAAGGCAAACGCCTGGCCGGCGAGGCCGCGCGCGCCGCTGGTCTCGTGCACGAGATCGTCGCGCCGGGCGAAGAAATCGCCGCGGCCGAGAAATGGCTGCTCGCCAATCCGAACGCACAGCAGCCGTGGGATGTGCCGTCGTGGACGCCGACGTCTTCAGTCGAGGTCGGCGCCCGCATCGCGACCGAACGCATGCGCGTGCTCGCGCAGACGCTCGGGCATTATCCGGCGCCGCTCGCCATCCTCGATTGCGTGGAGTTCGGGCTGCCGCAATGTTTCGACGGCGCGATCCGCACGGAAATGTCGATCTTCTCGCACCTGATCCAGCGCGAGGAGCCGCGCAACATGATCCAGGGCCTGTTCCTCGGTCGCACGGATTTCGACCGCGCGCGCAAGGCCGGCGGCCCGCCGGCTTTCGTGGTCGAGATCGTCGCCGCCGTGCGCGCCGCGCTGGAAGCGGCGCCGGCCTCGTACGACGATCTCGCGCGCGCCGGCTTCAAGGTGGAGGGCGCCGCGAAGCAGGCGCCGGTGCGCGATCGCGCCGCCGCCGGCTACTGGCTCGATGAGGACGCAGGCGCGGCAGCGATCCGCGCGACGCTCGAAATGATCGAGAGCGCCATCGCACCTTGGCGGGAAAAGCTGTCGTCGGACGACCGCCGCCTCGCGGATTTCGTCGTCATTCAGGAAGCGGGCTACCCCGGCTATCTCGGCGGCCCGTTTCTGTTCGGCACGCGCTATCGGTCCTGATAGGACGGCGCGCGCTTCTCGCGGAAGGCGGCGACGGCTTCGTGGAAGTCCGACGTCTCCAGCAGCATCACCTGTTGGCGATCTTCCAGCGTCAGGGCAGCGTCGAGGCTCTGCGCGTCGATTTCGGCGTTGAGCGTTTCCTTGGTCATGCGCAGGCCCATCGGCGAGGCGCGCATCATGTCGGCAGCGAGCGAAAGACCGGTGTCGAGAAGCTTGTCTTGCGGCACGATCTCGCTGACGAGGCCTATCGCCTTCGCGCGCTCGGCCTCGATGAAGCGGCCGCTCATCAGGAATTCCGACGCGACGGACACGCCGACGAGGCGCGGCAACAGATAGCCCGAGCCCATGTCGCAACCGCCGAGACCGACGCGCAGATAGGCGGCGTTCATGCGCGCATCGGGCGCGGCGTAGCGCACGTCGCAGGCGAGAGCGATCGAGAATCCGGCGCCGCAGGCCGCGCCCTGGATCAGGCCGAGGATCGGCTGCGGCGCCGCGCGCATCAGGCGGATGAGGCCGGAATAGCGCTTCTGCTCGAGCATCTGGCGCTGCGGCCGCCCGGCGCCCGGCGGCGCGAACGCGTCCGAGCCGAGATCGGCGCCGGCGCAGAACGCGCGGCCATCGCCGCGCAGGATCACGACGCGGGTCGTGAAATTCGACTGCAGGCCTTCGAAGTAGGCCGACAGCGCGTCGATCATCGCGGGAGTGACCGCATTGAGCGCCTCGGCGCGGTCGAGCGTGACGATGTCGATTGCGCCGCGGCTTTCGACCTGAATGGTTCCGTTGCTCGCCATGCGTCCTCTCAGATCGGCGGGAAGTCCTGCACTTCCTGGTATTTCGAATAACCCTTGCCGACGCCGTATTCCATGATGCCGAAGCCGACCTCGCTGCCCTCGCGCACCTCGATCACGTGGTCGCAGAGCGTGCGCGCGATGCCGCGCGCGGCGGCGTCGTTCAGGTCCCACACCTCGTGCTCGGTGTAGAGCTTGCCCTTGTCGTCGCCGTGGAACCAGCTGTTGAGGCCGCCGTAGAGCCCGCCTTTGAGATAATAGCGCGCCGGCAGGGCGCGGATTTCGAGCCGGCGCGTGGTGCCGTCCGACATGCGCGCGTCGAACAACGCGCTCTCCACGCGCTGACCGTGCGGGTCCTTCGCCCAGACGATTTGGTGCGCGACGTCGTCGAGCAGGATGTTCTTGGAACGCGTTCCGAGCGGCAGCACCTCTTCGCCGGTGATGTAAATCTTGTCGCCGGGCGCCCGCTCCTTGAAGAAGACGGTGAGGCCGCGGTTCTTGAACTGCACCGTGGTCCAGGCGTAGAAGAACGGCGGATAGAAGGTGACGGGCGGATGCGTTTCGTCCGTCCGCATCTCGCCGCGAATGCCCCAGGAATGATCGCGCTGGCCGAGCCAGCTGTCCGGCTCGATCGTGCGCCGCTGGCCGGCGACCTCAATCCAGCCGCGATAGGCGCCGAGCTGCTGGCCGCGCGCCATGTTCTCGGTGACGCGGCCATTGCGGCGGCGGAAGTGCGCTTCTTCCTCGTGCGGGTTCATCGTGCCGATGAATTCCATGTCGAAGGACAGGCCTGACTCGTTCGGCTCCAGCAGCAGGCGATGCCGCTTCAGGCCTTCGAGCACGTTAATCGACAACGGGCCAATCTTCGTTTCCAGCGGGTTGGGCCGCAGCCGGCGCGAGGCGCGGAAATTATACTGCTTGCCGTCGAACATGACGCCGGCGAAGCCGTCCATCACGTTGCGGTTGGGGTGATAGCCTAGCCCGATATCGAAGATGAAATCGCCGCCCGGGCAGGGATGGCCGGTGTACCAGAGCCGTTCCATCCATGCGGGGTCGCTGTTCCCGACGTGATCGAAGGTGGTCGGCAACTGATGGCCGATGAAATCGTCCTGTGGCGACAGCATGTGCCGAACTCCCTGTGAATCAGTCGGACCCGCGCGACATTTCCTCGAACATCGGCTTGGCGCTGGTCGTCAGCTCCCATTTGAGCTGGCGCTGGATGTAGCGCGCGATGGCGGCGTCTGCTTCAGCGACCACAGCGGCCGGCGCCGAAGCGCGATGCGCGCCGAGCCAGTCGATGAGATCACAGATCGCCTTGTCGCCCGCGTCGCGCTGCGCTTCCAGTTCGGCCGCGCTCGGCAAGGGCCGCGCGACGATGGCAGGCGGCGGCGGCGCGCCGGGCAGCTGCGGCGCAAGCGCGGACAGCGCCTGGGCGGCCTCGTCCAGCGCGCGCAACTGCTCGCCGAGAAATTCGTTCGACCAGGAGGCGCGCAGGCGGATCGAGTTCAGCATGTAGATCAGGCCGTACGCCTGACCGCGCGCGAAATCGCCTTGAAGGTTCGGGATCACTTCTTGGCGCAGCGTGGCGATCATGCCGTCGATCAGGCGGGGCAGCGACGTGTTCATGCGGCCGCTCCCAGCGTCTTTTCGATCTGTCGCAGCACTGGCGCGATCTGCGTCGCCATCGCCGGCATGCGCATGTCGTTGAAGCGTCCGTCCTCGAAGCAGCGGGCAGCCGCCATGTGCGTCAGCGCTAGCTTCAGGAGTGAGAAGACGAGGTAGAAGCGCAGCGCCTTGCGGTCGACCGTGAAGCCTGCTCCCGCCTCATAGCGGGCGAGAAACTCCTCTTCCTTCGCCAGGCCGCAGACGAGGCCCGTGCCACCGCGGTACTGCGGCAGGAAGGCCCAGCCGAGATCCTCGACGGGATCAGCGAGATGGACGAGCTCCCAATCGAGGATGGCGGTGATGCGTCCGTTCTGTTCGAGGAAGTTACCGAGCCGGTAGTCACCGTGGACGATCGCGACTCGTGGCGCGACCGGCTGGTTGTCTTCGAGCCAGGCGAAGGCGCGGTGCGCCATGGGATGCGGGCGCAGAGCCCAGCGCTCGTGCTTCTCACGCCAGAAGGCGATCTGCCGTGCGGCGGCGTTCTCCGGCGTGACGCACGCGCCCCAGGGCGCGAGGCCGGAGCGGCGCCAGTCGAACGTATGCAGCGAGGCCAGCGCGTCGATGAAGTCATTGGCGAGATCGGTGCGGCGCGCATCGTCCATGGCGCGGCTGTCGCGCCCGCTCCACGGCACCGGAGCGGAGCCTTCGACCCTCTCGCACATGAAGAAAGGCGCGCCGAGGATCGACGGATCGTCGCTCGCGTCGTAGGCGCGCGGCGCGCAGGCGCCGGAGCCCTCCAGCGCCTTCAGCGTCTCGTATTCCGGAAGCGCGCTGTAGGGCGCGAACAGCCCGTAGGGCGGGCCGAGGCGCAGGATCAGGTCGTGTTCCGCGCCGTTCTCTTGCAGCCGCACGCCATAGGTGATCCAGGAGAAGCCGACCGGAAATTTGACGAGTTCGCGTACGACGACGGGGCGCCCGGAGCGCGCGGACAGATAATTCGCCAGCCTTTCGCGCAAGGCGTCGACGTCGTTCACGACCGCTCCTCCCGTTTTTGCGCCAGTCTATCCTCCCCGGTCGAACTGCGACAGCCGGGGCGCCGACGACGCATACCGAAAATAATACACTAGCTCACCAAATATGGAAGAGGGGCGGCGGCGCGCTATCGTTTCAAATCCCTCGGAATCTTGTGAAAAGGCCGTAAAAACGTGGGTTAATCGTGATTTCTGGCGGCGGTTCAGAAATCGTAAGCGTGTATCTAGACATCGTGCGCAGGTTGACGATATGCTGCGCGCCGCAGCGGCCGAAGACACCGCGCATGGTGCAAAGCACAGGCCGGGAAAACCGGCGGCGCCTGAGGGAGCGAAACGAATGTGGGCCTATCCCGAAATCCGTCTGATCGGCGACACACTGGCCTATCACGGCCGCCGCACGCCCGAGAAACTCGCGCTCGTGCATGACGGCAAGCGGACTAGCTACGGTGAGCTGGATGCGGCGACCAACCGTTACGCGCGGGCCCTGCGCGCAGCCGGCGCCCAGACCGACGATCGCATCCTGTTCCTGGGCAAGAATTCGTTCGACTATTTCCTCGCCATGTACGGAACCGCCAAGGCCGGCGCGTGCTTCGTGCCGCTCAACTGGCGTCTCGCGCCGGTCGAGCTGGCGGCTGTCATCCTGAACGCCGATTGCCGTCTCGCAATCGTCGAGCGCGAGAGCGAGGACATGTGGCGGCAGATCTGCGCCGACGCCGGCGTCACTCCGGAAGCCATCTTCATCGACCCCGAGAACACGCTGTCCAAGTGGAGCGCACACGAACCCGGCGAGCCGCTGAAGATCCATATCCGCGAAGACGATCCTGTTCTGCTGCTTTACACCTCCGGCACGACGGGAATCCCGAAGGGCGTCATCCACACGCACGCGAGCTTCAACCACTCGCGTCTGTCGGAGCATTTCGAGAAGGTCTACGACTGGAAAGACGGCGATCTCTTCCTCAACCCGCTGCCGAACTTTCACCTACTGCATATCGCGCTGTCGCTGCAGTGCCTCTACAACGGCGTGGCGGTGTCCATCCAGCGCATGTTCGATCCGGCCGCGCTGCTGGCGGGTATCGAGGCGCAGCGGCCGTCGTTGCTCGTGCTGACGCCGACCATGATCCAGATGATGCTGGACAGCCAGAACGCTCCCAAGACCGATTTTTCCTCCGTGCGCCTCACCATGTATGCGGGTTCGCCGATCTCGCTCGGTCTGATCAAGCGCGCGATGTCGATGATGCCGGGCAAGTTCATGCAATTCTACGGGCAGACCGAGACGAGCGGCCCGGTCTCGCTGCTACGTCCCGACGAGCACAACCTCGCCGACGAGCAGAAGCTGAAATCCTGCGGCCGGCCGCTGCCGCTGATCAATCTGCGCATCGTCGACGCGCACGGGAACGATGTGCCGGACGGCGAGCCGGGCGAACTGCTGGTGAGCGCGCCGGCCTCGACCGCCGGCTACTGGCGGCAGGGCGACCTCACGGAAGCGCGGTTCCAGAACGGCTGGTATCGCACCGCCGACGTCGCCTATCGAGACGCCGAGGGCCTCTACTACATTTACGATCGCGCCGACGACAAGATCATCACCGGCGGCGAGAATGTTTACTCTACCGAGGTCGAGAGCGCGCTTTCGCTGCATCCGGCGGTCGCCGCAGTGGCGGTGATCGGCGTGCCCGACGCGCGCTGGGGCGAGGCGATTAAGGCGATCGTCGTTCTGCGGGAAGGCCAGGCGCCCGACGCGGAAGCCATCCTCGCACACTGCCGCACGCGGCTTGCCGGCTACAAGGTCCCGAAATCCATCGATTTTGTCGAGGCCATGCCGCTTACCGGAACGGGCAAGATTTCCAAGAAGTCGCTGCGCGACCCCTACTGGAAGAACCAGCAGCGCTCTGTCGCCTGATCTCGTCTTCTGAAGGAACCGCACATGGAACTCACAGCCTTCACTTTCGAGATCAAGGACGGCGTCGCGCACGTCACCATGAATCAGCCCGAACGGGGCAACCCGATCGACCGGGTCTTCGCGCGTGAATTGAATGTGATTGCGACGGAATGCACGGTCAATCCCACCGTGCGGGCGGTGTTGCTCGACGCCAACGGGCGCTTCTTCAGCGTCGGCGGCGATCTGAACTCGCTGGCCGCCAGCCGCGACGGGCTCGCGCGCTTCGTTCCCGAAGCGACGGCCGACCTGCATATGGCGATCGCGCGTTTCGCGCGCATGAACGCTCCAGTCGTAGCGGCGGTTCACGCGCTGGCAGCGGGCGGCACCGTCGCGCTGCTCGCCGGCGCCGATTTCGTGCTGGCCTCGCCGGCCGCCAAATTCTACGCTGCCTTCGCCGGCATCGGAATCGTGTGCGACACCGGCGGCTCCTATTTCCTGCCGCGGCGCATGGGTCTGCGGCGCGCGACGCAATTCCTGATGATGAACGAGACGCTGTCCGCTGAGGAGGCGGTCGCGACCGGTCTCATCAATCGCGTCGTCGAGGCGGATGCGCTCAATACGGAGGCCTGGGCGCTCGCGAAGCGCTTGGCGCAGGGACCGACGCTGGCATTCGGCGAGATCAAGAACCTCCTGATCTCCAGCTCCGTAGACAGTCTGGAAACCCAGCTCGAGAACGAAGCGCGCGCCATGGGTCGCGCAGCGCGCACCGACGACGCCTGGAACGCGATGCGCGCGCTGGTGGAAAAGCGCAAGCCCACGTTCGAGGGCCGCTGACGCGCGCCAAACCCGACTACGAGACTGAAATCCATGATATTGAATGACGACCAGCGCGCCATCCGCGACATTGCGCGGCGCTTCGCCCGCGAGAAACTGCTGCCGCACTATCAGGCGCGCGAAAAGTCGGGCGTGCTCGACCGCAGGCTTCTGCGGGAAATGGGCGAGCTCGGCCTGCTCGGCGCCGACCTGCCGGAGACATACGGCGGCCTCGGGCTGGCGGGCACGACCATCGGCGTGATCGCGGAAGAACTCGCCTACGGCGACTTCAACATCAGCGCAGTGCAAGTCGGCGTGTCGCTGCTCGGCGCCATCATCATGGCGAGCGCGCGACCGGAGCTGGTGGCAAAGTACGTGCCCGCCATGATCGCTGGCGAAAAGCTGCTCGGCATCTGCGTGACCGAGCCTTCGGGCGGATCGGATGCCGCCGCCATGAAGCTGCGGGCGCGCCGGGACGGCGACCACTACGTTCTGAAGGGGGAGAAGACCTCCATCAGCTTCGCCGATCGCGCCGACGCCTTCATCGTCTTCGCCCGCACCGGTACGCCCGAACAGGGCGCCGCCGGGGTCACCGCCATGATGGTCGACGCCGACACCCCCGGCATCGCGCGTACGAAGTTCGACGATGTCGGCAGCGCCATCGTCGGTCGCGGCTCGGTGTTCTTTGAGGATGTGCGCGTCCCTCTTACAAACCGTCTCGGCGAGGAGGGGCAGGGCTTCAGTCATGTCATGCGCGGCTTCGACTACAGCCGCGCGCTGATCGCGCTCGAATGCATCGGTTGCGCGCAGGCGTCTCTGGACGAGGCCTGGGCCTATGTGAAGGAACGCGAAGCCTTCGGCGGCCCGATCGCGAAATTCCAGGGCGTCACTTTCCCGCTGGTCGAACAGGAGAGCCTGATCGCCGCCGTGCGTGAGCTCAGCTACAACGCGCTGGCGCTGCGTGACGCCGGTCTGCCGCATACGGCGGAAGCCGCCATGGTGAAGTGGCTAGGCCCCAAGACCGCCTTCGACACGATCCACCAGTGCCTGTTGACCTTCGGCCATTACGGCTGGTCGAAGGATCTGCCGCATCAGCAGCGCATGCGCGACGTGATGGGGCTGGAGATCGGCGACGGCACGGCGGGCATCATGAAGCTGATCGTCGCGCGCGAGCGCGTCGGGCGGGCCGCGGTGCAATACGCCAAATAGACGGCCGGGAAAGGGCCGTGTTCTCCCTCGACTGGCCGGGCGTCTCGGAAGAGCGCCCGGCCATTTTCGCGTCGCGTCAGATCTTGATGATCTCTCCCTGGCCGACGAACTTCTCGCCGTCGAACTGGATCAACTCCATGCCGTGGAAGGCGGCGTAGTCGCTCGAGGAGTTCGACAGGGTGACGCCGTTGAGCAGCATCGGCAGCGCCAGATCCTTCAGCGACGTCGCCTGCTTCAGCAGGTTCTCGCGCGTCAGCTCGTTTCCGCAACGCTTGAGGACCTCGGCGGTGGCGCAGGCGCTGTTGTAGCCGGGGATGGCGTTGAGATCGTCGAGGTTGTAACGCGGCATGTATTGCGCCGCGAACTTGCGGAAGTCCTGCACGCCCGGATCGTTGGCGAAGGTCGGATCGTTCGGCGCCTTTTCCCACCGCGCCGAAAGGACGCCCTTGCAGTTCTCGAGACCCGCCGGCACGAAGGTCGTCGCAATGCTCGCGGCATTGCTGCAGACGATCTGCATCGGCTTCCAGTTCATAGACGCCGCCTTGCGGATGCCCTGTGCGGCGTAGCGCTGGTTGGTGAACTGGACGAACGTGTCGGCGCCTGCCGCCTGGATCGCGATCACGACATTGTCGATCGTCGGATCGGTGATTTCGTGCGGCTTTTCCGCGACGATCATCGTCGCCGCCTTGTCGCCGAGCCCCTGCTTCAGACCCCGCAGATAATCGCGTCCGAGATCATCGTTCTCGTAGAGCACGCCGATCTTGGCGCTCGGTTTCATCTTCAGCAGGTAGCGGCCATAGACCATGCCCTGCGCCACGTAGGAGGGATAGAGCGGCACGATCCACGGGAACGTCTTGGGGTCGTTGAACCGCTCCGAACCCGAGGTGAAGAACAGGTTCGGCGCCTTCTTGTCGTTCAGATATTTCTGAACGGCGGCGTTGGTCGGCGTGCCGAGGGCGCCGACGATGGCGAAGACATTGTCGTCCTCCACCAGCTTGCGGGTCTGCTCGACGGTCTTCGGCGGCGAGAAGGCGTTGTCAAGCGAGATCAGGTTGATCATGCGCCCATTGATGCCGCCCTTGTCGTTGATCATCTTGAAATAGGCGACCTGCGCCTCGCCGTAGGTGGCGATGGCCGACACAGGGCCGCTGTAGGTCGCGGTCGTGCCGAGCTTGATCTCCTTGTCGGTGACGCCCACGTCGTAAGCTGCGCGCGCTAGGCCGGTGTTGAGGAAAGGCGCCGCCAGCGCCGACCCCGCGAGCGCCAGCGTGCGCCGCCGGGTGATCCCGTCAGTCATGTCGTCCTCCCATATACGGCGCCTGTGCGACGCTTCTCGTCCGCGATTGCTTTGATGCATCCGTTGACTGTGGCAACATTAGGAAACAGGATGGGCTGCTTGTAAATATCGAAAACAAAAAAAGTGCGGGAGGCGGCATGATGGAGGAGACGCAGGTCGTCATCGTCGGCGCGGGTCCCGTCGGCCTTACGCTTGCGATCGATCTGGGGCGGCGCGGCTTGCGCTGCCTGCTGCTGGAGCGCAACGCAACCACGGCGCCCTATCCGAAGATGGACCGATCCAACGCGCGAACGATGGAAATCTTCCGTCGCCTCGGTTGCGCGGACGAGGTGCGCGCCGTCGGCTATCCGCCCGAGGCGTCGATGGACGTCTTCGTCGTCACGCGCCTGTGCGATCCGCCGTTGGTGCGCCTGCATTACCCCTCCGTCGCCGAGCGGCGCGCCGAGATCGTCGCCTGCATGGACGGCTCGCAGCCGGTCGAGGCTTACCAGCTGGTGTCGCAGAACGCGTTGGAGCCAGTTCTGAAACGCGTGGCGGAACGGGCGCCCAACGTGACGGCGCGCTATGGATGCGAGGTCACGGGATTCGATCAGGACGCCGATGGCGTCACCGTTCGGACACGGACGCTGGATGGCGCCGAGGGCGAGGTTCGCTGCGCCTATCTCGCCGGCTGCGACGGCGGCGTCAGCCTCGTGCGCAAGACCCTAGGCATTCCGCTGTCCGGACAGGGCAGTCTGAAGACGCTACGACAGGTCGCCTTCTGGTCGGAGCAGCTCTACGAAAAGATCCCGATCGGCAAGGGGCGGCACTATAATTTTGCAGACATGAACGAGAGCGTGATCGTCGTACAGGGCGACCGCAAGGAATTCACTCTGCACACGAACCTGCCGGAGGACGCCGATTTCGAGACCGAATTGCGCGGCCTGATCGGTTTCGACGTCGACCTGAAAATCCTGGAAGCGCGGACCTGGAAGTTCCACCTTCTGCTCGCCGACCGCTATCGCCAGGGTCGCGTTTTCCTGGCGGGCGATTCCGCGCATCTCGTGATTCCGACCGGCGGGCTCGGCATGAATACCGGCGTCGGAGACGCCATCGACCTGTCGTGGAAGCTCGCGGCCACGCTGCAGGGCTGGGGCGGGCCTGGCCTGCTCGACTCCTACGAGATCGAACGCCGCGCGATCGGTGCGCGCAACGTCGAGGCGGCCGGTTGGGCGGCCTCCGCCGTGCCGGTCTGGCGCGCGCTGGTGACTCCGCACGTGCGCGACGCCACGCCCGAAGGCGAGGCTTTGCGCAAGGCAATCGCGGACTCCGCCGCGATCAACCAGCGGCGCATGCACGAAATGCGCGGCGTGGAATTCGGTTATTCCTACGCCGGGTCGCCGCTGATCGACACGGAACCGGGCGATCCGCACGCCTGGGATACGTGCGTCTACGAACCGAGCGCTCGGCCGGGCGTAAGGCTGCCGCACATGTGGCTGTCAGGCGGGCGCGCGATCCAGGATTTGCTCGGCGACGGCTACACGCTGCTCGATTTGGCCGCGGAGGCCGACGCCGCGCCGGTCGCCGAAGCCTTCGCGGCGCTTGGCGCGCCGTTCGAGACGATCAGGCTGAACGAGCCGCGGCTGCGCCAGGTTTATGGGGCGTCGCTGCTGCTGCTGCGCCCGGACCTGCACGTCGTCTGGCGCGGCGCGGCGTTGTCTGGCTCTGCCGCGCGGCTTGTGGCGATGGCGACGGGGCAGGCGAGCGGCTGAGCCGTCTATCTGCTCTTGCCAGACTTCGTCGCCGCTTGCCGCAGCTCGTGCTCGAGAAACAAGGCGGCCATGCCGCGCCAGCGCCGCAGGAGTTCGTCGAATTTCTTGCGGTCGTCGTCGATGATGGTGCGGACGGCGAGACCGCGCACAATGCTGAGCGTGAGCGCGATGACGTCGGCGGCGTGCTTGCGTGGAACGCCCCGCGCCGCGAGCGCTTCGATCCACATCTTTTCGACGGCGAAACGCGCGTCGCGCGACATGGGTACGGTGTTGCGCATCAGGTCTTCGTCGCGAGCGTCGCCCATGGTGATGGCCAGCGATACGAAGAAATAGTCGCTGAAGAAGAAATCCTTGGCGTCGGCGATGGCGTCGGCGATCGGATCGGCGGATTTCTGCGCCTCGGCAGCCCGACGCTGACTTTCCGCCAGCATCTTATCGTTCAGATAGCCGAGCGTCGCCAGGATCAGTTCGTACTTCGTGGGGAAGTGATGCAATTGCGCGCCGCGCGACACGCCGGCCCGTTCGGATACCTCGTTGGTGCGCAGACCGCCGTAGCCGCGCTCGCGCAGGAGGACCAGCGCGGCTTCGATCAGCTTCTTGCGTGTGGATTCGCTCCGCTCGGCCTGCGTGCGCCGCGGCGGCCTGACCGGCGCGCGGGCGCTCGATGTCGCCACGGGGCCCCGCGCCCTCGCGACGGAGGCCGTTCTCGTTTTCGTCCGTTCGTCAGCCATGCCTCACCCGGAGATTCATCGCCGCCAAGCATAGCGGCGCGCCGGCCGGCCGCAACGCCGGCCGTGGCGCTTCGTTCAGGCGATCAGGAAGCACTTGGACGAGTTGAATATCCAGGTGTCGACGAGCCCGATCTCGCGCGGCTTGCGGCCGAGTTCGTTCAGAGCGCCGGCCAGGCATACCCAGTTCAGGATTTCCTGCTGCCCGCTCTCCTCCATCTGCGCGGTCGGATAGGTCGCGAGCTTCCTGTAGTCGCCATCGCGCAGCCATTCGAAGCACTGCCGGTCGGCCTCCCGATCCGGCCACAGGCCATGCGTCTTCGCCATCAGGAAGGCGTGCGACCAGCCGGACGAGGCGATGATCGCCACGCGATAGGGCGAGTCCTTGATGAAGCGGGCGGTCGCGGCGCCCATGTCGAACAGACGCTGCGGCGTCGGCCCCGGCGGATCTAGCTCATCCTCGGTCAGGACCTTGTTGAAGTCCGGCAGGCCGCCGCGCTGCGCGATGACGTGGCGTCCGTAGCAGTTGATGGCGAACGGCACGAACGGATAGGGGAAGCCGCGCCGGTCGTAGTCTAGGAACATCAGCCCGTTGGAGAAGGCGTGGCCCATCGGGTGATGCAGCGGCTTGTAAGAATAGGCGGTCTCGAAGCCGCTGCGGATCAGCGCGGAGGCGAGTTGCTTGGCGGCCTTCGGCGTGCCGGCGATTTTGAAATTCTTATCCTGCGGCTCGCCCCAGACGTTGTTCGGCGGCGGCGCGAACGCGAAGTCCGCATGCGCGCTGATGGAATAGGCGGGGATCAGATCCTCGTGGAAATTCTCGTACTGGTCGTCGCCCCACATCAGCACGAAATCGGGTTTGAATGCGTCCAGTTCGGCGCGGATCCGGCGCAGCCAGTCGACCATCTCGGCGCGGTGGCGCTCGGCCGAGGCTTTGCCTTCGTCGTCGCCCCATTCCGCGCGCATGTCGGCCGGCCAGCCGGCCGGCGTCCGGTACTGCTCGGGCAAACGCGGATTCTGCAGCATCTTCTTCAAAATCCACGCCATGTTCTCGTCGGTTCCGCACAACGGAGGATAGTGCGTCACGCCCAGCGCCAGAACCTCGCCCATCACGGCCTCCCTGTCTGCCGCCGCCAGGATAGAAACAGGATGGATTGCTTGTAAATCGTGCGGCGCAGCATCGAAAGTCGCTGTCCTTACCTTGACAAACCGGACGTCTGTCCGGAAAGTTGCAGCCGTAGCGACGACAAGATCGCACTGTTGGAAACGTCCTGGAGCGCATGGTGCGGCTTTCGCCTCATCCGAAATCTGGCTTTCGTCCCCTGCCGCGTCCGGCGCGCTCGGCATGAGCGTGTCCGCGTCCGACGTCAGGCTGGATGACCGGATCGCGATCGTCGGCGCCGGGCAAGCCGGCGCGCGTGCTGCCGAAGCCTTGCGCTCGGCCGGACATATCGGTGAAATCAACCTCATCGGCGAAGAGCCGCATCCGCCATACGAGCGGCCGCAACTCTCCAAGGAAATCTTGCTCGACCGCTCGGCCGCGCTCGCGTCGATCAAGGATCGCGAAGGCTGGAGCGGGCTCGGCGTTTCGCTGCACACCGGCGCGTCAGTGGCCGAATGCGAGTTCGCGAACAGGAGGCTGCTGCTCGCGAATGGCGCGAGCGTCGCTTTCGACCGGCTCGTGATCGCGACAGGCGTCGTGGCCCGCAGCGCGCCCGCGCTTGAAAATTCTGCAATCCCGGTGCGCACGCTGCGCACCATCGAGGATGCGCTGTTCCTGCGCGAGGCGTTCACGCCCGGCGCGCGCATCGTGCTGATCGGCGGAGGCGTGATCGGGCTCGAAACGGCTGCTGCTGCGGTCAAGTCCGGCTGTTCCGCCACCGTCGTCGAGGCGGCCGCCACGCTGCTGTCGCGCGCTCTGCCTGCGGAGGTCGCCGCGTTCCTGCAACGCCAGCACGAAGCCGAGGGCGTCGCTTTCCGCTTCGGCGTCGTCGGCGAACGCGTCGAGGACGGCGCGCTCGTCCTGTCGGATGGATCGCGCCTGCCGGCCGATTGCATCGTCGTCGGCGTCGGCAGCGAACCGCGCGTCGCGCTCGGTGCGCAGATCGGCCTCGATTGCGCGGAAGGCTTCCGCGTCGACGCTTATGGCCGCACGGATGCGCCCGGCGTTTTCGCCATCGGCGACGTCGCCGCTCAATGGAGCGAGCAGCGTGGCCGCTGGGGCCGCGTCGAGACCTGGGCCAACGCGCAGAATCAGGCCATCGCGGTCGCGCGCTGCATGGCCGGGCAGGACGCGCCCTATCGCGACGCGCCGTGGTTCTGGACGGACCAGTACGACGTCAACGTGCAGGTGGCCGGCGATCTCGCCGGAGCCGATCTCGTCCTGCGCGGCGACATCGCGTCCGGCCGCTTCGCCGTTCTGGGCGTGCAGGACGGCGTCCTGAGCGGCGCCGTAACCGTCAACAATCGAAAGGACATGGCCGTATTGCGCAAGCTCGCGACACGGCGCGTCAATCGCGCGGATCTCGAGAATCCCTCGTTCGATCTGCGCAAGGCACTAGTCTGAAGGCTCTAGGGAGGGGTCCATGACGGCAGTCTTGAAAAAGGTCGTCGACAACGAGCGGATGGTCGACAACGACCGCGAAGGACAGCGCTTTCGCGTCGCCAGAAAAGCCTTCGTATCGAAGGAGATTCTCGAGCGCGAGCGCGCCAACATCTTCGACAAGGTGTGGCTGTTCCTCGGCCACGAGAGCGAACTGAACAAGCCCGGCGACTTCCTCACGCGCTCCGTCGGCGGCCGCACGCTGCTGTTCACGCGCGACGCCAAGAACCGGTTCCATGCGCTGCTGAACACCTGCCCACACCGCGGCGCCCGCGTCTGCCGTGAGCGCTCCGGCAACGCCAAGTCGTTCCAGTGCTTCTATCATGGCTGGGTGTTCGGCCTCGACGGATCGCTGCGCGACATGCCGGGCAAGGAGTCCTATCCGGAGGGCTTCGCCGAGCGGCCGACGTCGAGCCTGCAGCCTGTGCCGAAGTTTGATTCGCTCCGCGGCTTCTGCTTCGTGTCGTTCAATCCGAACGTGGAATCGCTGTCGGATTACCTCGGTAACGCCAAGGAATATCTCGAAGTGGTCGCCGACCACGCCGAAGCCGGCCTGACCGTCGTCGGCGGCACGCAAGAATATTCGATCCGCGCCAACTGGAAGCTGCTCGCCGAGAACAGCTTCGACGGCTATCACGCGGCGGTCAATCACGCGACCTATCTCGAATATCTGAAGAGCACGACCGGCGGTCTGGTGCCGATCCAGCTCGTCGGCCATGCGCGCGATCTCGGCAACGGTCACGGCGTCGTCGAATACAAGGCGCCGTGGGGACGTCCCGTCGCGCAATGGATTCCGGCCTGGGGCGATGACGGCAAGAAGCGCATCGACGCGATCTTCGACAAGCTGGTCGCCAAGCACGGCACGGAGCGCGCCGAGCGCATCGCACACTACAACCGTAACCTGCACATCTTCCCGAACCTGGTTATCAACGACATCATGGCGCTGACGATCCGCACCTTCCATCCGAGCGAGCCCGACTTCATGTCCGTCAACGCTTGGGCGCTGGCGCCGAAGGATGAGGATCCGAAGGACCGCAGCTCGCGCCTGTTCAACTTCCTCGAGTTCCTCGGCCCCGGTGGTTTCGCTACGCCCGACGACATCGAGGCGCTCGAACAGTGCCAGGATGGCTTCAAGAACATGGCGGAAGTCCCGTGGAACGACATTTCCAAGGGGCTCGCCAAGGAAACGCCGTCCTTCGACGATGAAGCGCAGATGCGCGGCTATTGGACCGAGTGGAACCGCCGGATGTACGGGGCCTGATCATGACAGCGACAGCGACTTTGCAGAATGTCACCCGCGCCGACGTCGAGGACTTCCTCTTCGCCGAAGCCGACCTCATAGACAATTGGAAGCTGCCGGAATGGCTGGAGCTGTTCACGGACGACGCGCATTATTACGTGCCGTCCACGGACGTCGATCCGGAGGCTGCGCCCGACAACAACCTGTTCTACATCGCCGACGACCGTTTCCGTCTCGGCGAGCGCGTGAAGCGGCTGATGAAGCGGACTGCGCATGTGGAATTTCCGCATTCGAAGGTGCGCCACATCGTCGGCAACGTACGCATCCTCGAGCGGAACGGCGACGAGCTGAAGATCAGCACTGCTTTCATCGCGCATCGCACCAAGAATGCGGTGACCGACGTCTATTTCGGCACGGGCATCTACCGGCTGGTGGTGCGCGACGGAAAGATGGCGATCCGCGAAAAGCGGTCCATCCTCGCGTCCGATGGCCTGCGGCAGCAGGGCCGCGTCAGCTTCATCCTGTGACGGTTACGCAATGACAGGTCATCTGACGGGAAAGGTCGCGATCGTCACCGGCGCCGCACGCGGCATCGGCCTGGCGATCGCCGAAAGGCTGGCGACCGACGGCGCGCTTCTCGCGCTGTCGGATCTCGATGGCGAAGCGCTGGCGCAGGCCGGCGTGAAGGTCGCGAAGCTGACCGGCAAGAAGCCGGTGCTCGTGACAGGCGATCTCGCCGACCAGCATGTGTCGAAGAAGCTGGTGGACGACACGGTCGCCGCCTTCGGCGCGGTGCATGTGCTGGTCAACAACGCCGGCGGCGGCATCATCAAGGCGTTCGCCGAGCACACGCCGGAAACGCTGAAGGCGACCATCGACCGCAATCTGTGGACAGCCATCTGGGCGTGCTGGCATGTGCTGCCCCTGATGCGCGCCCAGAAATACGGCCGCATCGTCAATCTGGGGGCAGATTCCGTGCGCAACGGCCTGTGGGACCATGCCGCCTACAACGCGGCCAAGGGCGGCATGCACGGCCTCACCACCGGGCTCGCGCGCGAATACGCGCTCGACGGGATCACGATCAACACGGTCGCACCCTGCGCGGTCAATACGCCGCAGATGGAGGCGATCACGAAATCCGCACCGGCGCTTGCCGCCAAGTTCATCAGCGTCATTCCGATGGGCCGGCCCGCCGAAATGGCGGAAGTCGCGTCGATGGTGAGCTATCTCTCGGGCAGCGAGGCCTCGTTCGTCACCGGCCAGGTGATCAGCGTCAACGGCGGCAGCACGATGCTTTGATGCGGGACATGCAAGATACGATGAGCAAACTGGTACCCCTGTTTCCCGCCGCCGAACTCGAAGAAGGCCACATGCGCCAGGCACATCTGCCGGACGGTCATGCGCTCGCCGTCTATCGCGTCGGCGATCAGTACTACGCCACCGACGACCGCTGCACGCATGGCGAAGTGTCTTTGACCGAGGAAGGTACGCTCGACGGTTGTATCGTCGAATGCAGCTTTCACTTCGGCTCGTTCAATGTAACGACCGGCGAACCTGTCGCCATGCCGTGCGAGGTGGCGCTGAAGATCTATCGCGTGCAGGTGGACAACGGAGTCGTCCATGTCGAGATCTGAGCGATGAACGGCTTCTCGGATCGGCCGCTCGCCTACGTGCGCCTTCCCGCGCGCGCGCCGGAGGCGGCCGTCCGCTTTGCAGAGGAGATGTTCGGGCTGGAGCGCGTCGAGGGCGCGGACTTCGCCCTGCGCGCCGACGAGCGTCGGCAATCCCTCGTGTTCTGCGGCCAGGACATGGCCCCGGCCGTCGGCGTCGAATTCGCTGACGAAGCCGCGCTCGCCGGCGTCGTCGAGCGGCTGCGCGCCGCCGGCAACGCCTGCGAAGCGCTCGACGCGCAGGCCTGCGCGTCGCGCCGCATTCGACAGGGTCTTGTCACGCGCGCGCCGTCCGGCGGCGTGATCGAACTCGTCGTACGTGTCGAAATCTCCGCGCGCCGATTTTATCCGGGCCGCGATTCTGGCGTCTGCGGCCTGTCGGCCGTCGGCTTGCGCAGCAGAGACGTCGCCCGCGATCTTGCTTTCTGGACGGACCTGGTCGGCGCCGAGATCAGCGACCGCGTCGGCGATATCGTCTATCTGCGGCTCGACCGCGCGCATCACCGCATCGCGCTCTATCCTTCCGAGGGCGATGGCTTGCTCTATGTCGGCTTCGCGGTGCGCACGCATGACGATCTGATGCGCAATGCTTATTTCTTGCAGGAGCAACAGGTTCGCATCGTGCACGGGCCGGGCTGCGAGGCCGCTTCGGGCCGCATGTTCGTGCGCTTTCTGGCGCCGGACGGACAGGTGTTCGCGCTCGATTTCAGCGAGGCCGACGATGTTCCGGGCCGTCGGCCGCGCCAGTTCGCACTGGATCGATACGCCTTGTGCGCCTGGGGCAGTCGTTGCGCCGACCTGCCCGAACTTGCCGCGGCATGAGCGCATGAACAGATCAGGAGGCCACACATGATCGAACTGATCGATATCTCCTACGTCCGCCTCGGCGCGCCGGACATGAGCGTCGCGGAGGATTTCGCCACGCGTGTGCTCGGCCTGCAGATCGGCGACCGCGGCGGCAAGTCGCTCTACCTGCGCTCGGACGATCGCGCCCACACGCTCTGCTATTACGAGGGCGATCCGCGCGAGCAGACGGTCGCCTTCGAGGTTGCGGACGCCACCGCGCTCGACGCCGCCGGCGGCGCGCTGGAATCGATCGGCCACGCCGTGCATCGCGGCGCGGCGGCAGAATGCGCGGCGCGCAAGGTGCATGGCTTCATCGGCTTCAAGGATCCGACCGGCAACAGCATCGAACTGGTCGTGCGCCCGGAGCGCAGCGGCAAGCGCTATTATGGCGCGCGCGACGCCGGGATCACCGGCTTCAATCACGTCGGCCTCAACTCGACCGATCCCGTGCGCGACGAGAAGTTCTGGACCACGGTCTGCAACGCGCGCGTCAGCGATCGCATCGGCGATATCGCGCTGATGCGCGTCAACGCCATCCACCACACGCTGGCGCTGGCGCCCGCGAAGGGACCGGGTATCCAGCACGTCAATCATCAGGTGGAGACGAACGACGACGTCATGCGCTCCTATTATCACCTGATGGAGCAGCAGGTGCCAATTGTGTTCGGCCCCGGCCGCCACCCGAGCTCTGGCGCGCGCTTCCTGTACTTTCAGGGCCCGAACGGCATGGTGTTCGAATATTCGGTTGGCGTGGACGAGATCGCGGACGAAGCGAACTACCGCCCTCGCCAGTTCGGGTTCGAGCCGATGAGCCTGTGCATGTGGGGCTCGAAAAGCAATTTCGTGCCGATGTGAGGCGGGCGCAGATGTCACTCGTCGTCGACGTTCACACACATGCGGTGCCAGCTCACATACCGGCCGGCCCGAGCGGCGCGAAGCTCTGGCCGAGCATCGCGCGCCAAGGCGACGACGCGAACGTGATGATCGACGGCCGTGTGTTCCGCAAGATCGATTCCCGGTGCTGGGACGTCGCGCGCCGCATCGGCGACATGGCCGAGGACGGCGTGGACGTGCAGGTGCTGTCGCCCATGCCAGAGCTCCTCTCGCACTGGTTCGAGTCGGATGCGGGCGAGGCGCTCGCCGAAATCATCAATGAGGACATTGCGCGCATGATCGCCGAGGCACCCCAGCGCTTTTCCGGCATCGGCATGATCTGCATGCAGGATGTTCCGCGCGCCGTGAAGCAGATGGAGCGGCTCAAAGCGCGCGGCTTTCACGGCTTCGAGATCGGCACGCACATCGCCGGCGTTCCACTTGGCGCGGAGGCGTTGTGGCCGATCTACGAGGCGGCCGAGGCGCTCGATTTAACCGTGTTCGTGCATCCGCTGCATCCCGCCGGGGTCGAGCGCATCGGGGCCGCCGGCGAATATGGCGCGGTCGCAGCCTTCCCGCTCGAGACGGCTCTTGCCGCTGTCTCCTTGCTCGCGCACGGCGTGATGGAACGGTTCCCGCGTTTGCGCGTGCTGCTCAGCCACGGCGGCGGCGCCTTGCCTTGGATCCTGCCGCGCCTCGATCAGGGCTATGGCATCAGCGCCGCAATGCGGCAGGCGATGCGCGAGGCGCCCTCCGCGATCGCGCGAAAATTCTGGTACGACACGATCGTCTATTCGCCGAACGCGCTACGTTACATGGCGCAGGAAGTCGGCGAGGATCACATCGTCGTCGGCTCCGATTACCCGTTCACGATCAAGCAGGACCGGCCGGGCGCGCTCGCTGCGAAGGCGCTCGGCGCGGATTCCGCCTGCCTGCAGGCCAACGCCGAAACCCTGCTCGGCGTCAAATTCGGACCGGTTGCCGCGAGGGTTGAATGAAGAGCGCGCCCGTTCTCTCGCGATGCCACTCGGTCGAGCAATTCGCCTCTTTCGGGCCGCCGCCGCCGCGCACGCCGGGCAGGCCAGACCCGCAGGTTCCGGAAGATCTCGGCGCTGGCCCTGCCATCTACGCGAAGCTGCCGCATGTCTACTTCTACGACGGCAATCGGCCTGATGATCCGGCGTTCGGTTTCATCGAGATCGAGATCTCCGTGCAACGTCGCGGCGAAGGTCAGTATCGGCTCGATCTCTATTGCGTTGGCGACGGCCACCAGAGCGGCGCGGGCCTGCCGAATGGCGAGGGCTTGCCCATCGAACTGTTGGCCGCAGAGGCCGTGGTCGCCGGCGCCGCCTGGGTCTTTTGCGAGGTGAGTTCGGGCCGCTGCGACCCCGTAACGTTCGCGGCCACGCTGACAATGAACGACGCGGATTATGCGCGGATTGACCGGGTACGACTGCCGTCTGCGGCGGGCGTGTGCCGGATCGGCTGACAGGGAAGAGGGGCGCTCATGGATTTCGGAATTCGCGGCCGCAAGGCCATCGTCTGCGGCGCGAGCAAGGGGCTCGGCAAGGGCTGCGCGCTCGCGCTCGCCGGCGAAGGCGTGAAGGTCTTCATCGTTGCGCGGCAGAAGCCGCAACTGGAGGTCGCTGCAGCCGAGATCGAGAAGCTGACCGGCAACCGGCCCGAGATCGTCGTCGGCGACGTGACGACCGCCGAAGGTCGTGCGGCCGTGCTGGCCGCCTGTCCCGATCCCGACATTCTCATCAACAATGCCGGCGGCCCGCCGCCCGGCGACTTCCGTAACTGGACGCGCGAGGATTGGATCAAGGCACTCGACGCCAACATGCTCGCGCCGATCGAACTGATGAAGGCCACCGTCGATCACATGATCGCGCGAAAGTTCGGCCGCATCGTCAACATCACCTCGCATGCGGTCAAGCAGCCGATCGACATGCTCGGCCTGTCAAACGGCGCGCGCACCGGCCTCACCGGCTTCGTCGCCGGCCTGTCGCGCGCGACGGTGCAGCATAACGTGACGATCAACAACCTGCTGCCGGGCACCTTCGATACCGACCGGCTGAAATCCAACCTTTCGGCGCTGGCGCAGCGCTCCGGCAAGAGTGCGGACGAAACGAGCGACGCCATCCGCAATTCCAATCCGGCGAAGCGCTTCGGCACGACTGACGAATTCGGCGCCGCCTGCGCGTTCCTGTGCAGCGACAAGGCCGGCTACATCACCGGCCAGAACTTCCTGATCGATGGCGGCGCCTATCCTGGCACATTCTAATCAGGCCTCCTCGCCCGGAAGCGGACACTCCGAGGGGCTGAGACGGGTCAGGAGCGGTCGAAACGGGCCGTCAACCATTCCGCACGTGCGCTCGCGCCCGGCTCGATGCAGCGCGGCGAGTTGCTGATCACGCGAGCGGCGGAAACCATCGGGTTTCGCGTGCGCGGCGAG
>JAJXWB010000029.1 GCA_021781815.1 Pseudomonadota bacterium
ATTCGTCGGCGTCGGAACCTGTTTCGAATATGACTGGCCGCGGGCGGGCGATTGCGACGAGCGGACAACGCCCATCGCGCCGACGACGCTCTATGCGGCAGCCAAGGACGCCGTGCGGCGGGTCGGCGCGGAATGGGGCGCGCTCGAGTTCGCCTGGGCGCGGCTGTTTTATCTTTTCGGTCCTGCGGAACACGAAAACCGGCTCGTCGCCTCGATCGCCAGCCGCCTTGCGCTGGGCCAACCGGCGCCCCTGTCGAGCGGGACGGCCGTGCGCGATTTCATGGATGTGCGCGACGTGGGCGCAGCTCTTGCCGCGATCGCCCTCTCGGACGCCGTTGGGCCGGTGAATGTCGCGAGCGGCTATGGCGCAACGATCCGCGAAATTGCAGAGACTCTCGGACGCCTCGCTGGCCGTCCGGACCTGATTCAGGTCGGCCGTTTGCCGGACAGGCCGGGCGACCCACCGAGAATTGTTGGCGCAACCGGACGCTTGCGCGCGGACATCGGCTTTTCCCCCGCCCGCGATCTCGATCACGGTCTCCGGGACACTTACGATTTCTGGCGATCTCGGCTACAGAGCGCGACATGACGATTTGTCCGATCTGCAAAGGCAGCTCATTCATCGAGGTGGATCGCCGGGCTCGCGTTCCACTTCTGCAGAACCGGGTCTGGGAGGATCGCGCCGGTGCGCGCGTCGCTCCGGCGGGCGCCTTGAGCATGATGTTTTGCCGGACATGCGAGTTCGCGTGGAACGGCGCTTTCGACCGATCGAAGGTTCTTTATGATCCTGCTTACGACAATGATCAGATGCAGTCCGACTATTTTCGGAAGCACGTTGCCGCGATGGCGCGTCGGATCGTCGACGCTGCGCCCAAAGCGGGATGCCTTCATGTCGCCGAAGTTGGCTGCGGACAAGGCGCCTTCCTCGCGGAACTTGCAGAGGTCGGTGGCAAGCGATTCGCGTCGCTGACGGGGTTCGATCCGGCGTGGCGCGGCCAATTACCGTCAGAAGCTCCAAATATCCGAATTCTTCAACGCTATTTCGGGCAGGAAACCGCGTATCTGATGGAAGAGCCTGCGCAGATCGTGGTTTCTCGGCACACGATCGAACACGTTCCGGACCCGATTGAATTTCTTCGATCAATTAGAACGGCGATGCTGAATTCCCCGGACGCCCGGCTATTTCTGGAAACGCCAGATATCGGCTGGATTTTCCGTAATTTTCAGCCGCAAGATCTTTTCTATGAACATTGTTCATTATTTTCTCCGCGCGCGTTCGAATTCGCCCTAGCATCGACCGGGTTCGAACTCTTGCAGCTCGAACATGTGTTCGGCGGCCAATATTTGTGGGTGGAAGCACGCCCCGGCGATATTTCGCATCCACCGATGACAGCCGCGTCCGAATTGCTTGCGGACGCGAACCGTTTCGTCGAGCGGCGCGCAGAATTCGTCGAAAAATGGGGAGACCAGATCGATATCGTCGCTCAGGGTTCCGGCGTCTGGGTCTGGGGGGCATCGTCGAAAGGCGTTACGTTCGCCCTCCTGGTGGATCCTGCGGGCGCTCGACTGAAGGGCGCCATTGATATCAATCCGAACAAGGTCGGCCGCTTCATGCCGATTTCCACCCTTCCGATATCCGCGCCGAGCGAACTGCTGGATGGCGCAACCGTGATCGTGATGAACCCCAATTATCACGCCGAAATCGTCGAGATCGTTGCTGAGATCGGAACTAACGTAACGATCTTGAATCTCACGGACATATGACCGAACAGGAGCGGCCTGAACATGAAATTTGAGATCGACACCGAACGAGGTGAAATCAAGTTCGAGAATGGCCAGATCACGCCGCTTTATTCGGATGAGGGCTTCAAAGCTGTCGCCGCCTTATGGTTGAAGGTCGGTTGGAATCAAAAATACAATTATTCCTTCACATGGTTCGGCGTCCCTATCATCCAGCTTCCTGACGATGTCCTGCGGTTTCAGGAAGCAGTGTTTGCGCTCCAGCCGGACGTGATCGTCGAGACGGGCGTCGCCCACGGCGGCTCGCTCGTCCTCTCCGCATCCCTTTGCAAGCTGATCGGCAAGGGCCGCGTTATCGGCGTAGACATCGAGATACGTCCGCACAATCGGACACGCATCGAAAGCCACCCATTAGCCTCGATGATTACGTTGATCGAAGGATCGTCGACGGCCCCTGATGTGGTCGAAAAGGTGCGCGGCTTCATCAAGAATGGCGAGAAAGTCCTCGTCGTGCTCGACTCAAATCACACCTATGCGCATGTTGCAGCTGAACTCGACGCCTATGCGCCGCTTGTAACGCCCGGATCTTACATTGTATCGACGGATGGATTGATGCGCGATCTGACGGACGTTCCGCGTGGCCAAACCGGCTGGGCCAAAGACAATCCCGCCAATGCGGCTGAGGATTTCGCCCGAAAAAATCCAGCTTTCATCATCGAAGAGCCCGCGTGGAAATTCAACGAGTCGACGCTTTCGGGCAACATAACGCATTGGCCAAGCGCCTGGTTGAAGCGGACTGCGTAGCTAAGGGCGCTCACTGCTGCGACGCACTGAAATGATGAGGCGCCCACGGGCAAGGAGCAAGAGACGTGGACGGTCCCAGGTTCAGCCTCATCATCCCGACGCGCGAGCGCGCCTCGACGCTCAAGTACACAATAGCCGCCTGCCTGACGCAGGATTATCGGGATTTCGAAATCGTCATCTGCGACAATTGCAGTTCGCCGGAAACAAAGGCCGTCGTCGATTCCTTCGCTTCTCCGCGCATCGTCTATCATCGTTCGCCGACGCCCCTGAGCATGGGCGAGAACTGGAATCTCGCCTACAGCAAGAGCAGCGGACAATACGTGACCTATATCGGCGACGACGATGCGCTGATGCCATTTGCGTTTTCAGCGCTGGATTCGTTTCTGAAGCGCGAGCCGGCGCGCGCCATGCGCTGGAACTGCGCCGTCTATTCGTGGCCGAACAATGCGCGCGCCGACTTCGCGGATTATCTGGGCCTGTCGCTTCAGCGAGGCCATCGCCGCATCGACGGGCGGCAGGCGATCAAGGATGTGCTGGCTGGACGGGACTCCGCGACGATCCTGCCGAATGTCTATCACGGCTGCGCCTCCCGCGACGTGCTGGAGGATATACGCACGCGCTGCGGGCATGTATTCGCCAGTTTTTATTGCGACACTTTTTCCAGCTTCGCCATCGCTCATTCCGCAGGAGAATATGTTTCGTTCGACGCGCCGCTGTCGATCTCCGGGTTTTCGGCGAGCAGCAACAACATCGCCTTCAATTTCATGCGCGGAAAGAACGAAAAAGCCAAAGTCTATAAGAACGAGAACGCCCGAAGCGGCCTGCGGCTTCACCCCATCGTCCCGGACATCCACACCGACTTCGTGCCCATCGCCGATTCCTTCCTCACAGCCAAAGACGCGCTGTTTCCCGACGACGACGATCTCGCGCTCGATCGCCGCGCGATGATCTCGCGGTTTCTTGCGGCGCCGCCCATCGACACGCTCGACGATTGGCCGCCGGTCGTCGCCGAGTTGCGGCGCTCCGTCTCGGACGATCCGGAATTGCTGCGCTGGTTCGAGGAGCAGGTGCGCGAAGTCGCGCCGGTCGCGCAGATGCGCAAGGATTTCAAAACGCCGTTCGAAGCGGTTTATGAGGACTCGATGCATCTTTTTCCGTCACGCTATGGCGTGAGCGACGTGGAAGGCGCAACGAGGCTTGCGGCCAGATTGCTCGGCTATCGCGGCGACATGACGATATCCAGCGAACCTGCCGGCGCGTTAGCCAGAAAGATCGCGCTTCACAGGCGGAAGTTGCTGCTCAAATGGCTTCATTACCGGGCCGGAACAGGCGCCGCGCGCCACTCATCGAGCCAGCCCGCATGATCCGACCGGAACTCCCGGTCGCCTTGCAGGCGGAACAGATTCGTGGCGGCCTCAGCCCATGAGAGGTCGGGAATGACCGGCGCAGCCGGCGCGGTGGACGAATGCTCCGCATTCGCCTTGAACTGTGTTGCGCGCGCGATGCAGTCGGCGAGGGCGGCGGAATCGAGCGCCGGAAAATAGTCGATCTGGTCGCCGGCGATTTCCCGGAAGACCGGAAGGTCGGTCGCGATGACCGGCGCGTGAAACTGCGCCGCCTCGACCAGCGGCAGTCCGAACCCCTCGGCCAGCGAGGCCATGATCAGGGCTCTCGTTTTCGCATAGAGGGCGGCGATGTCGGCGTCGCTGGCGTCATCGAACCAGAACAGTCGCTTGCCGAATTCCGGATGCGAGACGATGCGCGCCTGCAGCGCCTCCACGTTCCAGCCCTTGCGGCCCGCTATGACACAGGCGCTCGTGTCGCCGGCGCTCCAGCGGCGCTCGAACGCATCCAGCACGGTCGCGTGGCCCTTGCGCGGCTCGACCGTGCCGACCGCAAGGAAATAGAGGCGGTCGTCGCGCAGAAACGCTGCGACATCCCGCGATGGATGGCTGCGGGCGCCGGGCGGCGATTCGTCCGCGCGCGCGCCGACGAAATCGGCGCCCAGGTGGAACCAGCCGATCTGCAACCGCTCCGCGGCGGACGGGACGTTCTCCCGCGCCCAGTCGCGGTATTGCACCGCCGTGTCGCGCGAAATGGCGATGGCGCTGTCGCAAAACGACGTCATGGCCGTGAGCCATGGCGCGAACAGTCCGGCCAGACCGGTCGCGGAAAAGCCCGGATACAGGAGCGGAATCAGATCGTAGATCAGAAAGGCGACGTGCGCGCCGCCCTGCTTCGCCGCCGCCATCGCCGGCGCCACGTCCTGCAATTCCGCCCAGGTGGAATCGATCATCAGCAGCCGGTCGCCGGGCGCAAAGATCGCCGGGGCTCCGGCGGTGGCGACGTAGCGTCCGTCCCGCGCGATCACGGGGATCGCGCCGAACAGCTCTGCGCCCTCCGCGCTCAGCCGCCGCACGACCCGCTGGATGCCGGACTGAAGCGGGGACGCGGCGGTGGAGGTGACGTCGAGATAGATTCGCCGCCCCGGCGGCGGCGCAGTCTCCGGAGCAGGCATCGGAAGCGGCGCGGCGGGCAGCGCTTTGCGGCTGCCGTCATGCAGATATCCCAGTCCGAGCAGGCGGGTCACGGTCCAGTAAAATCGTTGCGCCTGCATGCCGAGCGCGACGCTCCAGCGAGGGATTTCCGCAAGCCGGCGCTTCTGAAACTGGATTTCGTCCTGAAGAATCCTGACCTGATAGCGAACATAGGCCTCATTCATCTGCGACATCGATTTGGACCTGCATCGTTCAGGATCGTTCTCTTACAATCTCCGCCGAATGCGGGACACCCTCCTTTCGGAACCGACCGCGCCCTCAATTCTCAGCCGCAGCCGTCACTTTATCCCGATCACCCGGTCCGAAGGCCGCTCCCCATACAGTTCCGCCACCAGATGCGCCCTATGGGCGAGAGTGGCGCGCTGGTTGATCGAGCCCTTGTCGGTCACTTCGCCGTGGTCGATCGAGGGGGCCTCGTCCAGCACGACCGCGCGCGCGACGCGGGTGGAGGAGCCGGTGGAGGCGGCGGCGAAGGCTGCGAGACGCTCCGCCAGCGCGGCGCGCAGGCCCGGATGAGCGGCGAGCGTCGCGGGGGCGCCGTCGGCCACATCCGGAAATTTGGCGCGGCAGCCGTCAGGATCGAGCAGCAGGATGGCGGCGATGTCGTCGCGGTCGTGGCCGGCGATCACGGCGTCGCGGACCAGCGGCGCGAAGGCCGCTATCAGCGCGCCGCGCAGATTGCCGACGCCGACCCAGGTGCCGGTCGCCAGCTTGAAGTCCTCGCTGACGCGGCCGTCGAACATGAAGCCGCGCTGCGGATCGTCGGGATCGACAAAGCGAATGGCGTCGCCGATGCGGTAATAGCCCTCCTCGTCGAAGGCGGCGACGGTGGCCTCGGGCTGGCGCCAGTAGCCCGGCGTGACGTTGGGGCCGCGCACGCGCATTTCCAGCTTGCCGACATTGGGCACGAGCTTCAGCTCGCAGCCGGGCACGGGATTGCCGATCATGCCGGCGCGCACCTCGCCGCGCGTCACGAACATGGCGCTCGGCGCCGTCTCGGTCGCGCCGAGGCCGGTGACGATGCGGATTTTTTCGCCGACGGTTTCGATCGCCAGCCGTTCGAGCGCGTCCCATACGTGCTGCGGCAGGCTGGCGCCCGCGTACATCATGAACCGCACCCGGCTGAAGAAGGTTGCGCGCAACTGCGCGTCCTGTTCGAGCCGATGCGCCAGCAGCTCGAACCCCTTGGGCACGTTGAAATAGACCGTCGGCGCGATCTCCCGGAGATTGCGCACGGTCTGGTCGAATGCGCCGGGCACGGGCCTGCCGTCGTCGATATAGAGCGAGCCGCCGCCATAGAGCGCGATATGGACGTTGTGATTGCCGCCGAACGTGTGGTTCCAGGGCAGCCAGTCGACCAGGGTCTGCGGCTCGCGCAGCGTCGGCATGGCCGCGGCGATCTGCACGATATTGGCGCAGAGCATGCGCTGCGTGTTGATCACGCCCTTGGGCATGCCGGTCGATCCGGAGGTGAACAGCAGCTTGGCGATCGTCTCATGATCGACCTTGGCGTGCGCGGCCGCCACCGCCTCCGGCGCATCGGCGGCCAGAGCCGCGAAGGCCGTCGCGCCCAGCTCGCCGCCGCCGGCCAGCGTCACGATTTCCGCGCCGTCCGGCGCAACGGTCCGGATCGCCCTGCCGTAGGCCGCGCCGTCGTCCGCGAAGATCAGGCCGGGCGTCAGCAGGTCGAGGATGGAGCGCAGTTTGCCGAAATCGCTGGAAATCAGCGAATAGGCGGTCGAAATCGGCGCAACGGGGACGCCGATGTGCATACAGGCGAACGCCAGCAGCAAATGCTCGATCGAATTTCCCGAAAGGATCGCGGCAGGCCGCGCCGGCGACAGGTCGCGCTCCAGCAGGGCGGCGGCGATCCGCTCGATCCGCGCCAGAGCCTGCGCATAGGTCAGGGCGCGCCAGCCGCCATCCGGCCCGCGGCGCGCGAGGAAGACGCCGTCGGGGCGCTCTTTCGCCCAGTGTTGCACGAGCGAGGTGATCGTCGCCGGCAGCGCGCCAAGCGCATGCGGCGAACGCGCGTAGATCAGGCCGTTCTTCAGCCTTTCGATCTCAACATCCTGTGGTCCGAGCTCGACCGCTCTTGATCCTGTCGGCATCCGTCCTCCCATCGGCCTCGTGCTGGCGAAGCGCTGTTTTGTTATCGAGTATAACAAAATTCTGGCTGGGGGCTACACGGCGCGCTTCATTATCCGCGCCGACATTCGACCAATGGATAATAAGGGATTCGCACCAGCCGCGGACCTTGGCGATTCATTGGTCCGGAAAACAAGCGGAAACGGTTCAGTTGCGAACCGCTTGACATTTTGTGCGACGCACCATATACATGATCCATGCAACGAGCCTCCCTCGTTGCATAGCCCTCCTTGGGCGTTTCCTCCCTAGACTTGGGCCGCCGGCTTGCCGGTGGCCCTTTTTTCTGCGTTTAAGCGATCCCTGAGGAAACGCAGGGAGAGCTGACGAATGCCGATCGATCCAGACGCCCAGAACCTTCTGGCGATGATCAAAGCCGCGGGACGGCCGCCGATGACCGGTATGAGCCCCGCGGAAGCCCGCGCCACATATCTCGCCTCCCGTGCGCTGCTGCAACCTGCGCTGCCTGAAGTGGCCAGCGTTCGCGATGTCGCGGCCCCAGGTCCGCACGGCCAGACGCCCCTTCGCCTCTATCGCGGACTGAACGCGCCTGAGGGTCCATTGCCTGCTTTGATTTTCGCGCATGGCGGCGGCTGGGTGATCGGCGATGTCGACACGCATGATTATGTCTGCCGCAAACTCGCCAACGAGGCTGGCTGCGCGGTTGCGTCCATCGACTACCGGCTCGGCCCCGAACACAAGTTCCCGGCGGCGATCGACGACTGCCTCGCGGCGGCGCGCTGGATCGCGACGGAAGCCGACGCGCTCGGCGTCGACGCGCGCCGGCTGGCGATCGGCGGCGACAGCGCCGGGGGCAATATTGCCGCAGTGCTGGCGCTGATGGCGCGCGACGGCGCGGCGCCGGCCTTTGTCCATCAGTTGTTGCTCTATCCGGCCGTCGACATGGAGATGGATACGCCGTCCTATGCGCGCATCCCCGAGGACTATCCGCTTTCCCCCAGCGTGACACGCTGGTTCCGCGACCATTATCTCGACAGCGAACAGGACCGGCTGGACTGGCGGGCCTCGCCCCTGCGCGCAGCCTCACACGTCGGCGCGGCCTCCGCCTTCGTGCTGACGGCGCGCCATGATCCGCTGTGCGACGAGGGCCGCGCCTATGCGCTCAAACTCGAACAGGACGGCGTGCGCGTCTGGCATCTCGACATGAACGACCAACTCCACGGATTTCTGACCTGGGGCAAGGTCGTGCGAGCTGCGGACGCCGCTCTGGAGATGGCGGCGGCATCCCTGCGCCACGCGTTCGCGATTTCATGACCATGAGCCCGGCCGTCAGGCCGGCGCAAGGACATGGAAGAACGAGCCGCTGACAAAGCCGTTGCGGCGGCCGGCAGGCGTCGGCGCGCCGCCATACGCGTCGCCGACATCGGCAAATGGGCGTCCCTCGCCTTCTCGCACGATCGTCGCGTAATGGAATTCATGCCCGCGCAAGACTGTTCCAGCGGGGCCGAGAGGATGATCGGCGAGAAGCCTCGCCTCGCGATAACCAAGGTGAAGCTTACGTTTGGCGAAACTCGTCTCGACATCGAGCAGGCCCGCCATGGCATGGCGGGCGCCTGCGGCGTCGACGATGCCCGCACCCATAACCATGTAGCCGCCGCACTCGCCATGAACCGGCCTGTCCTGCGCGAAGCCGCGCAGGCCGTCGAGAAAGCGCCGCGCTGCGGAAAGCCTGCCCGCATGCAATTCCGGATAGCCGCCGGGCAGCCAGCAGCAGTCGCAATCGGCGGGCGGCGCTTCGTCGGCGAGCGGCGAGAACCATTTCAATTCCGCGCCGGCCGCGCGCCAGCCCTGCGCAAGGTGCGGATATAGAAATGAGAATGCAGCGTCTCGCGCAATGGCGACGCGCTGGCCCGGCGGGCGCAGGGGGATTGGCGGCGCGCCATTGCCGTCGTTCAACGTCATCGGCCGCGCGCAAGCCGCGATCCGCTCCAGATCGCAGCTCGCTTCCACGCGATCGGCGATGGCGTCGAGCAGCGTATCGAGCGCCGGCGTTTCTTCCGCCTGCACGAGTCCGAGGTGACGCTCAGGCAGAACGAGATCGGTCACGCGCGCCATGGCGCCGAGCACCGGAATGCCAAGCGATTCGATCGCATCGCCGCACAGACGCCGGTGTCGCTCGGAGCCGACGGAATTGAGAATCGCTCCGGCGAACGAAATGCGCGGATCGAAAGTCGCCATCCCTTTGGCCAGCGCGGCCGCAGTCTGCGCCTGTCCCGCAACGTCGAGGACGAGCAGCAGCGGCAGACCGCAGGCCGCAGCAACGTCGGCGGAGGAGCCGCTGCGTCCGGGCGGCGCCGGCACGCCGTCGAAAAAGCCCATCAAGCCTTCGGCGATGACGAGATCGGCGCCTCGCGCATTGCGGGCCGCCAGCGCCGCCAGAAGCGCCGGCGGCATCGTCCACGAATCCAGATTGACGCTGTCGCGGCCGGTTGCGACGCGATGGAAGGCCGGATCAATATAATCCGGCCCGCATTTGGCGCCGGCGACCTGCATGCCCCGCCGCGCAAAGGCGCGCATCAGACCGAGCGCGATCGTCGTCTTGCCGCCGCCCGATCGCGGCGCGCCGACGACAAACCCCGGCGCGCTCACGCGCCGCCCCGCTGCGGCCGGAACCGGCGCTGATAGTCGACATCATAGAGCGCGCTGTCGCGGAAGTCGCGCGCGGCGAGCGCGCGGCCGACGAGGATCAACGCCGTGCGTTCAATTTTTTCGCCGGACATGCGCGCGGCAATCTCGCCAAGCGTACTCTCGACGATCTTCTCGTCGGGCCAGCTCGCGCGGAACACGACAGCCACAGGGCAATCCTCGCCATAATGCGGCGTCAGCTCCGCGACGATCTGCTCCAGAACATGAATCGAAAGATGAATCGCGAGCGTCGTGCGCGTCGCGGCGAAGGCCGAGAGAGTTTCGGCTTCCGGCATGGCCGACGCCCGCCCGGAAGTGCGCGTCAGGACAAGCGATTGGGCGACCTCGGGCAATGTGAGTTCACGGCGCAGCGCGGCCGCCGCCGCGGCGAACGAGGGCACGCCCGGCGTCACCGTATAGTCGATGCCGAGCTGATCGAGACGGCGTAATTGCTCGCCCATCGCGCTCCACACGGACAGATCGCCCGAATGCAGGCGCACGACATCGAGCCCGGCGGCGCGCGCCGCCACGATCTCCGCCATGATCTGATCGAGCGACAGGGGAGCGGTATCGACGATGCGCGCATCGTCCGGGCAATAGTTCAGGATTTCGTGCGGCACGAGTGAGCCGGCATAGAGACACACGTGACAGCGCGCGATGATGTCGCGTCCGCGCAGGGTCAGAAGATCAGGAGCGCCAGGCCCGGCGCCGACGAAATGAACTTTCATCGCCTGACCTCCGTTGCGGTGCGCGCGATGGCGCAGGTGACGCCCGAGGAGGCCAGCCGCGCGACGACGAGACGGGCGCCGGCGCCGGCGCCGGCGAGCGCGGCGGTCTCGGCGACGGACGGCACGCCAAACAGGGCGACGACGCGCTGCGACCGCGTCACGGCGTCGGCGCTGCGCGCTTCGAGATCGGCGCGAGGCAGGAAGGCGAGCGGCAGGCCAAGCGCCGCCGCCGCCTGGTAAAGCGCCGCCTCCGTCTCCTTGCCGGCGAGCGTGAACAATGTGGCGCCATCCGCCGCGGCGTCGGCCTGACGCAGCGCGCGGCGCACGAGATCGACGATGGCCTCGGCGCTCGCGCCGCGCCGGCAGCCCAGTCCAATCGCGAGCGCGCTCACGGCTTCCTCCAGCGCCATTGCACGACCGGCATGGCCGGCCGGAACCCGGAATAGCGGCCTATCGGTTCGGCCAACGCGATCTGGATCGACACGAGCGCACCGCCGTGCGCGACGTGCAATTGCGCGAGCAGCGCCTGCGTCTCGATCGTCACCGCATTGACGACCAGCCGGCCGCCCGGCCTCAGCGCGGCCATCGCGGCGGCCATCGCGCCGGGCGCCGTCGCGCCGCCGCCAATGAAGATTGAATCGGGCTGCGGCAGCCCGGCGAGCGCCTCCGGCGCATGGCCGGCGACAACCTGCAGGTCCGGCGTTCCCAATTCGCGCGCGTTGCGCGCTATGCGCGCGGCGCGAACCGGATTGGGCTCGATCGCGATGGAGCTGTTGTGCGGATCGGCGAGCATCCATTCGATCGCGACCGAGCCGGAGCCGGCGCCGATGTCCCACAGCGTCTCGCCGCCTTCCGGCGCGAGGGCCGACAATGTAATCGCCCGCACGTCGCGCTTGGTGATCTGGCCGTCGTGTTCGAACAGGTCATCCGGCAGTCCGGGCGCACGCGGAACGATTTTCGAGCGCCCGTCCATGACGGGCTCGATCGCCATCACGTTGAGCGGATCGACCATCGTATCGGCCCAGTCGCAGGCTCGCGCCTCGCGCAAATTCTCGCGCGGACCGCCGAGCGATCCGAGCGCCACCAGCCGCGATGCGCCCATGCCGCGGGCGGTCAAAAGTTCGGCCGCCCTGCGCGGCGTCTCGCCATCCCATGACAAGGCGAGGATTCTGGCGCGGGGCCGCAGGTGCGGGATGAGGCGTTCAAGCGCGCGGCCGTGCACGGAGACGAGCGCGCAATCCTGTAGACTCCAGCCGAGCCTGGCGGCGGCGAGCGAAAAGGACGACGGCTGCGGCGCACAGCGGATCTCATCCGGCGCGACATGGCGCGCGATGAGCGTTCCGACGCCATAGAAGAAGGGATCGCCGCTCGCCAGGACAACCACCGGCCGTCCGCGCCACGCGAGAATCGTCGGAAGCGCGTCACTCATTGGCGACGGCCATTTCAACGTCTCGCAGCCGAGCGGCGCCGCCAGCGCCAGATGTCTCGCGCCGCCCACGACCAGTTCCGCTTGCGCGAGCAGCCGGCGTGCGGCAGGAGAAAGACCGTCGAGCCCATCGTCGCCGATGCCGACGAGCGACAACCATCGCTGGCGCGCACCGCTCACGACGCGCCTCTCGAAAGGAAGACATGCGCCTTCTCATCCTCGGCGGAACGAGCGAAGCGCGCCGCTTGGCCGAGCGTCTCGCGGAACGAGGCGATGTCGATGCGATCCTGTCGCTGGCGGGCCGCACGGAGCGGCCTGCGCCGCAGGCCGTCGCCACCCGCATCGGCGGTTTTGGCGGAGTTGACGGTCTGACCGCCTATTTGCTCGACAATGCGATCGAGCGCGTCATCGACGCCACACACCCCTTCGCTGCGCAAATGTCGCGTCACGCCGCCGAAGCCTGCGCCCGCACAAAAATTCCACTGCTCGCGTTTTCGCGAGCGCCGTGGCGCGCGGGAATCGGTGACGACTGGACCGAGGCCTCGGACAACGCGGCCGCCGCGCGGGCGCTCGGCGCCAAGCCGCGCCGCGTCTTCCTGACGATCGGACGGCTTGGTCTGGCCGACTTCGCGATCGCGCCGCAGCATTTCTATCTGATCCGCACGATCGATCCGCCGGAGGATCTTTCGTTCCTGCCACATCATGAAATCGTTTTCGCGCGCGGTCCATTTTCGGTCGAGGACGAAATTGCGCTGATGCGCACAAAGCAAATCGACACGCTCATCACCAAGAACAGCGGCGGCGACGCGACCGAGGCGAAGCTCGACGCCGCGCGCGCGCTGCGCCTGCCCGTCCTCCTTGTCGCGCGGCCCGCTCCGGGCGACGCCGCTGTCACGCACGACATAGAGGAGACGCTGGCGTTCGCCGCAGGTCATGCGCGTCCCCCGGCGCTGCGCGGCGTATAGAGCCAGGGTCGCGCCGCGCCGCCGCGGGCGACGAAGCGCGTCGCGCTCGATCCGATCAGAACCAGGGTCGCCATGTCGACGATCGACGGATCGGCATCGGCGAGCGTCGTCAGAACCAGCGACTCGTCGCTGCGGCCGACGGCGCGCGCGAAAGCCACCGCCGTCGCGCCGTCCTTTTTCGCGCGCAACAGCGCAAAGGCGTCGAAGATCCGTCTCGGCCGCGCCTTCGATGCAGGATTGTACAGCGCGATGACGAAATCGGCCTCGGACGCCGCAGCAAGACGGCGCGCCACGAGATCCCAGGGCTTGAGGTTGTCAGACAGCGATATCACGCAGAAGTCGTGGCCGAGCGGCGCGCCGAGGCGGGCGGCGGCGGCCTGCATGGCGCTGACGCCCGGCGCGACGCGCACGTCGAGATCGCCCGCGCCATCCTGATCCAGCGCCTCGAACACCGCCGCCGCCATGGCGAAGACGCCGGGATCGCCGCCTGAAACGACAGCGACACAATTGCCCGCGCGCGCGAGCGCGATGGCGTGACGCGCGCGATCCAGCTCGACGCGATTGTCGCTGGCGTGGCGGCGCTGCGCCGTGCGCAAAGGCAGTCGATCGAGATAGGGTTTGTAGCCAACGACATCCGTCGCCGCCTCGATCAGCGCGCGCGCCTCGGGCGTCACCCATTCGTCGGCGCCCGGGCCAATGCCGACGATGGCGAGCGAGCCGCTCACGGGCGCCTCCCGTTCCCCGGCACGAGGATCATCGAGAAATATGGCGCAGACGCGCCGGCCAGTCGTGCGAGCGGCAGGATACGTTCTCCCGGCATCGTTCCTCGCTCGATATAGACGGCGCGCTCGAACAGTCCGGCCGTGCGAAGGGCGCGCTCCACCTTTGGCAAATTGGCGCCGAGTTTCATGACAACCGCGGCGTCGGTGGTCGCCAGCCGCGTTGCGAGATCCTGTTCGGACAGCGTGCCTGGCAACACGGTCAGAACGTCATCGCCCCAGGTCATGGTCTGTCCGGATGCCGCAAAACAGCCGGACATGCCCGACACGCCCGCACACACCTCGACGCGGTATCGCGGTCGCAGACGCTCGTAGAGATGCATGAACGAGCCGTAGAACATCGGATCGCCCTCGCACAGCAGCGCAACATCGGCGCCGCCATCGAGGCGTTTCGCCAGCGCGTCGGCGCTCTCCTCATAGAAGCGCGCGAGCGCCTGCTCATAGGCGGCGTCCGCGAAAGGGATCTCGGTCGTCACCGGATAATACAATGGCACCTGCTCGGCGGCGAACGCGATGAAGCCGTCGGCGATGGCGCGCGCATGGCCGCGCCTGCCCTTCTTGGCGAACCAGGCGACGACAGGCGCCTCACGCACGAGGCGCGCGGCTTTGATCGTGACGAGTTCCGGGTCGCCGGGCCCGAGGCCGACGCCATAGAGGACGCCGCTCATTCCGCATCGCTCGCGAGCGCGTTGATCGCAGCCGCCGTCATGGCGCTGCCGCCCTTGCGTCCGCGTACGACGAGCCACCGAAGGCCGCCATCCGCGATCAGAGCCTCCTTCGATTCCGCCGCGCCGACGAAGCCGACGGGCATTCCGATAACGACAGCCGGCTTCGGAGCGCCCGCGTCGATCATGTCGAGCAGGCGAAACAGCGCGGTCGGCGCATTGCCAATCGCAACGATGGCGCCGCCGAGCCGCTCGCGCCACAATTCCATCGCCGCCGCGCTGCGCGTATTGCCGATCTGGCGCGCGAGCGCGGGCGTGCTCGGATCGTCGAGGGTGCAGATCACCTCGTTGTCCGCCGGCAGCCGCGCGCGCGTGACGCCATTGGCCACCATCTTCGAATCGCAGAGAACAGGCGCGCCGGCGGCGAGCGCGGCGCGGCCCGCGTTCACCGCGCCTGGCGCGAAAGCAATGTCGGACGCGGCCTCCACCATGCCGCAGGCGTGGATGATGCGCACGGCGACCCGCTCTTCTTCGGGCGAAAACCGCGACAGATCGGTTTCCGCGCGGATGATGGCGAAGGAGCGACGGTAGATTTCGGCGCCGTCGCGGATGTAGTCGCGTTGATGTGTCATGACGGCGGGACGTGTCGCATGCGCTGCGCGAGCGCGCAATGCGCGCCGGCGAGGTCTAATCCGGTCGCGGCGGGCACACCGCCCGGCGCGCCATTGAGCACGAGGTCGAAACGCCCTCCGCGACCGACCAGCGTGAGCGGCGCCGGACGAGGATGAGCGCAGCCTTTTTCGCAGCCGGCGACGTGGAGGCGCAGGCCGGGCGCCGCGCCGGCGAACAGATGAACAAATGAATCCGCCGCCTCATGCGTGCGCACGGAGGCCGAAGGACAGTCCGGCGCGCCGGGGCAAGCGGCGATTGCAAGCCGCAGATCAGCGCCGTCCACGATCAGGCCGTCGCGTCCGAGCTTCGCGGCAAGGCTGGCGGCGCGTCCGGCGTCAAGTCCAGGAGCGAGAATCGCGCGCCAGGGCGTGAGCCTCAATGTGCGACCGCCGGCCGAGTCGACGCGATCAGCCAGGCGCTCAAGGTCGTCGGCCCGCCAGCGGCCGTATGGCGCGCCACATCCGACAAAAGCCGCTTCGCCGAGCGGATGTGCGCCGAACACGTTCCTCATCGCGACAGGCGCGCGACGCGCGAGCGGCGCATTCGACAGCCCCGCGCGGGCGAACACCGCGTCGGCGCCCAGAGCTGCGACCGCCGCGCGCATCCGCCCCGCTTCACATTCATCGCGCAGCGTCAGGAAGGCGCGGGCGAGCGCCCCTGCGGCCGCTACGGCGCGCTCGGGCGGGACGCGCGCGGCCTGCCCGGAATCGCCAGCCAACCGCAGGGCGATCTCGACCTTGCCGTGCGAACGCATCGCCTCCAGCGCAATGTCCGCATCAACGCCCGTCGTGGAAAGTGCGCCGCCGTCGTCGACGACAAAGCCAAACTTGCCCGGCAGCAGGCGCAGTCGCTGGTCCGCGCGCAACATCTCCTCGATTTGCGCGACGAGGGCGCACACATCGATCAGCGCATCTGGATCGACGCCGGCGAGCGGCGGCGCGACGATGTTCAGGATCTGCTCGATGCCGACGTCGGCCGGAAGGAGGCCGAGCTTGCGAAGCTCGTCGTGAACCTCCGGCAGCATCGCGTCGCTTATGCCGCGCATCTGCAGGTTGGCGCGCTGCGACAGGTCGAATGCGCCACTACCGCAACGGCGGCCCAGCGCGGCGATCGCCCGCAGGTCGTCCAGGGCGAGGCGCCCGCCGGAAATCCTGATGCGCACGATCAGGCCATCGCCGCTCGGCATCGGGCGCAGCGCGCCGGGACACCAGCCCTTCACGCTCGGCGGCGTCGCGTCGATCACAGTCACGATCCCGCCTCGCCGAAATGCAACGCTAACGAGTTGCGTCTGCTGCGCCAAAGGCCGCGCCTGAGCGCGATCGCGAAGTCGTTGCGCATGCGCGCGGCGGCGTCCGGATTGCTTCCGTCAAGAAATTCGCGCACACGCTCGTCGCCGAGCGTCGCATCGTAGGCGAGGTCGAACAGGCGATCGTCCACGACTGGCGCCGTCGCCGCGAACGCCAGCAAATTGCTCACTCCGTCCGCGATTTCCGATGCGCCGCGGAAACCGTGACGCATCTGGCCTTCGATCCAGCGTGGCGAAGCGAGGCGCCCGCGCACGATGCGGGCGATCTCTTCGGTCAGCGCCCGCACGCGCGTGCGATCCGCGCGCGTCGCATCGACGTGATAGACGTCGGCCTTGCCGCCGAGCGCGGCCGCAGCAGCCAGAAAGCCGCCTTCGTGTTCGGCGAACGCGGGGCCGGCGAGGACATCGGTTTCGGCCATATCCTGGCAATGCACGAGCGCATCGACTGCGCGCACGCGCTCCTCGAATTGTTCTCGGGCGAAATCAATCGAAGTCCCTGAATAGGCGTAGGCGCCGGCGTCGAGATAGGTCTGGCCGAGGTCGTCGCGCGTGGACCATTCGTCCGATGCGACGGCGGCAGCGACGCCGATGCCAAAGGTCTGCGGCGCGGCGCCGAACACGCGCGCGACAGCTTCGCCAGCGCGCGCGCGCGCGGCCAGGGGATTGGTTTCGTCGTCTTCCTCGCGCGCGGCGACGGCGCGCGTCGCCTGGTCGAACAGCGCGATCTGCGAAGGAAAAACATCGCGGAAGAGGCCGGAGATTCGCAAGGTCACATCGACGCGCGGGCGGCCGAGTTCAGCCGACGTCACCACCTCGAACCCGGATACGCGCGCCGACGCGTCGTCCCAGACCGGACGAACGCCCATCAGATCCAGCGCCTGGGCAAAGTCCTCTCCGCCGGTGCGCATGGTCCCGGAGCCCCAGAGATCGATCATGAGCGCGCGCGGCCAATCGCCATGATCCTGCGCATGGCGCGCGAGCACCTCCCGCGCGGCGCGTCTGCCAATTTCCCATGCGGTGCGGGTCGGAACGGCGCGCGGATCGACGCTGTAGAGATTGCGTCCGGTCGGCAGCACGTCCTCGCGCATGCGCGACGGCGCCCCGGCGGGCCCCGGTTCGACGAAGCGTCCGTCGAGCGCTGCGAGGAGCCCCTCCCATTCGCGGCCAGCCGCCCCATAGACATGCAAGCCGTCGCCGACGCGCAGTTCCTTGATGTCGCAAAGCCAGGCGTCCAGCCTGAGGAGAACATCAGCGCGCTGCATCTCCGGCCTGACGCCGCATTCGCGCGCCAGGCCCGAGGCGACCGCGCGGTCAACAATCGCGTCGGCGACAAGCTGCGCGCGGCGTGGATCGAGGCCGACTGCGGCCGCGTATTCATCGAGCAGGCTTTCAATTTCTTGTGCGGCGCCGGCGAGTTCTGTCTCGATCAACGGCGGCGTCATGTGGCCGATCGTGACAGCCCCGATGCGGCGGCGCGCCTGCGCGGCCTCCCCGGGATCGTTGACGATGAACGGATAAATGACCGGCATGGCGCCCGTCAGCGCCGCCGGCGCGCAATCCGACGAGAGCGCGGCCGCCTTGCCCGGCAGCCATTCGAGCGAGCCGTGCGTGCCAAGGTGCGCCATTGCGTCTATGCGCAGTCTTTCGCGCAATAGAAGATAGAAGGCGACGTAAGAATGGCGCGGCGGCAAGGCGGCATCGTGATAGTCGTCGCGGCGGCGTTCGCGGCGTCCGCGATCCGGCTGGATCGCCAGCGTCAGATTGCCAGACTGAATCGCAGCGAAGCGGAAGGCGCCGTCCTGTGAGAGCGGATCATCCTGCGGCGCGCCCCACGCCTGCGCGACCGCCTGACGGAAGGCGTCCGGGAGCGCGGAGAAAAGCGACAGATATTCATCCATCGCAAGAGAGAGGGTCGCGCCGCGCAAGTCCCCGGCCTGCTTGGCGGCGGCGCGCGCGCCGACCAGACCGGCCATCAGCGCGCCGGATTCCGGCATATCGCCGATCGCGTATCCCTCCGCGCGCAGGCGGGCGGCGATGGCCAGGACGCTCGCAGGCGTATCGAGGCCGACAGCATAACCTTGCGAGCCGGCGCGGGCGGGATAATCCGACAGGACCATCGCAATGCGTCTCTGGTCGCGCGGCGTGCGGCGCAGGCGCGCCCAGTTCGCCGCAAGGTCGGCGGCGGCGGCGACGCGCCCGTCGTCCGGACGATGGACCATGCGGGCGTATTCGAGCGCGGCGTCGGGCTGCGCCTCGGCCTTGAACGAAATGAACGGACCGGGAATGCGTCCGTCAATTTCCGGCAATACGACGTTCATTGCGAGATCGGCCGCGCCGGGTCCCCGCGGCGAGGCGAGCCATGCCTCGTGCGACGACAGCGCGAACGACGCCTGCACAACCGGCGCATCGGCGCGGTCGAGCACGCTGACGCCCTGGTCCCGCGCAGAAAAGGCCGTCGCATTGAGGATGACATCCGGCTTCCCCCTGTCGATCGCTTCTGCGACGATGCGCATTGCGTCCGGATCCTTGAGACTGGACACGAACACGGCGTCGACAGCGAGACCCCGCGCCGCCAGAGCATCGGCGAGCGCCGCGAGCGGGGCGATGTCGCCGGCGAGCCAGTGCGAACGGTAGAAGATGATCAGCGCGCGCGCGGCGCCCGCTCCAGCCGCGCGGCGGAGGCTGGCGACAAGGCCCGCGGCGGGCGTCCGACTCGGTTCACGCCAGGGACGCGGCCGTCCCATGCGTGTCGACATGAAGCCAAACAGCGACGACAGATTGTCCGGGCCGCCCTCCTGCACGAACGCATGGATCCGACGCAGATCCTCGATGGGCAGCGTCGACGCGCGATCGAGCCGCGCATCCTCGCGATGATCGCCGGGGACAATGGCGAGCGCGCTGTTTCTTGCGCGGCAGAGCGCGGCGACCTCGTCGATTCCGTAGCGCCAGTAGTCGGCGCCGCCCAGACACCGGATCAGCACGAATTTGGCATGGGCCGCCGTCTTTTCGAGATAGAGATCGACGGAATAGGGATGTTTCAGGCGCGCGAGCGAGGCAAGCCGCAGGCTCGGCCAGTTGTCGCCGGACGCGGCGTGCACGCTGGCCGCGGCCCCGAGATCGGAATCGGAGAAGGACAGGTAGACCATCTCGCCTGGCGATTGCGCGAGGTCGACGGCGGCGTCCTGCTCGTCGATGGTCGCGGCGTCGCGGGCGACAAGGTGCATGTCAGGCTCGCAGCGCCGCTTCGACCGCTGCGCGATCGATTCCCTTTTCGCCAATGACCACCAGTCGCGAGGCGCGCGTTTCGCCAGGCCGCCATGCACGGTCGAATTCATGGCGGACCCGCTGCCCGACGCCCTGCACCAGCAGGCGCATCGGCTTGCCGGCGACGGCTATGTAGCCTTTCGCGCGCAACACGTCATGCGCAGCGGCCGTCGCGGCGAGGCGGCGGGCGAATGCGGGGGCGTCGGCGATCTCGCCGAGGTCGAGCGCGAACGTGTCGAAATCGTCGTGGTCGTGCCCCTCTTCCGCATCGTGATGCGAAGGGCGCGCCGCCAGATCGTCCTCGGCCGCCGCGTGAAGGCCGAGCAGAATGGCCGGCTCGATCCGGCCCTCGCGCGTCACGATGGTTTTCGCGCGCGGCGCGATCCGGGCGATTTCGGCGACGACTTCGGCGGAGCCTTCGTCGCCCAGGAGATCCGCCTTGTTGAGGACCACGAGATCGGCGCACAATAGCTGGTCCTCGTAGACCTCCTCCAGCGGATTGTCGTGCTCGACCGAAGCGTCCTCGGCGCGCTGCATCGCCACCGCGTCCGGATCGTCGGCGAAACGGCCTTCCGCCACAGCGGGTCCGTCGACCACGGCGACGACGCCGTCGACCGTCAATTTCGCGCGGATATGCGGCCAGTCGAAGGCCTTCACCAGCGGCTTCGGCAGCGCGAGGCCGGAGGTTTCGACGATGATGTGGTCCGGCCGCTTGTCGTGCGCCAGCAGCGCCTCGATGGTCGGCAGGAAGTCGTCCGCGACGGTGCAGCACAGGCAGCCGTTGGCCAGTTCGACGATGTTTTCCTCCGGGCAGGAGTCGACGCCGCAGGAGCGCAGGATTTCCCCGTCAACGCCGACATCGCCGAATTCGTTGACGATCAGCGCGAGCCGGCGCCCCTCCTCGTGCATCAGCACGTGGCGGATCAGCGTCGTCTTGCCGGCGCCGAGGAAGCCGGTGACGATGGTGACGGGAATGCGGGAGAAGCTGCTCATCAGGGCCTCGTCGCGCCGCGCCAGGCGGTTTGAACCCTGTTTCCGATGGAGAGGCCCGACAGGGCCGGTCCGCAAGCCCCGGGACACCCCGCCCGGCGCTTCGAAAACAGTCACACCGACGGCAGGTCTCCTGGCTCCCGGTTCATCGCCCGTCGCCGCCTTCCCGGATCGTCCAGTGGCGTGTGGCGGGGCTCGCCGGTTACAGTTGCGGGGGCAGCCGCGGAATCGGGGTTCTGGCCCCTCACCGCATTCCCTCTTGGCCTCCTTGCAGAGGACCGTCCCCGCCAGTCATAAGCGGGGGGCTTGGCGCCGTCAAATCAGCGCCGCGCCCGAAAGGCTGGTCATGACACAATCCGAGGCCGACAAAATCCGCCACCGTGAGAAGATGGCCAAGCGCAAGGCCGTGCAGGATGCCGAGGTCGCGTCCAAGACGGTGACGAGCAAGGGTCTGCTGATCGTCCACACCGGCGCCGGCAAGGGCAAGTCGACGGCCGCCTTCGGGCTGGCGCTGCGGGCGCTCGGCCACGGCTGGAAAGTCGGGATCGTTCAGTTCATCAAGGGCGCATGGGGAACCGGCGAGCGCAATGTGCTGGAAAAATTTGGCGAGCAGGTCGTCTGGCGCACCATGGGCGAAGGCTTCACCTGGGAGACGCAGGACCGCGCGCGCGACGTGGCGGCGGCCGAGCGCGCATGGGGCGAGGCGCTGAAGATGATGGCCGATCCGGGGATCCGCCTGATCGTGCTCGACGAACTGAACATCGCGCTGCGCTACGATTATCTGCCGCTCGGCGATGTGATCGCGGCGCTGAAGGCGCGGCGCGCTGACCTGCACATCGTCGTCACCGGCCGCAACGCCAAGCCTGAACTGATCGAGGCGGCCGATCTCGTCACGGAGATGACGCTGGTGAAGCATCATTTTGCTGCCGGAGTGAAGGCGCAAGAAGGCATCGAGTTCTGATGTCGCGCGCATTGATGATCCAGGGGACCGGATCCGACGTCGGCAAGTCGCTGATCGTCGCGGGGCTCGCGCGCGCCTTCGTCAATCGCAGGATGAACGTCGCGCCGTTCAAGCCGCAGAACATGTCGAACAATGCCGCTGTCACGGCGGATGGCGGCGAGATCGGCCGCGCGCAGGCTCTTCAGGCGCGCGCCGCCCGCATTCCGACCAGTGTGCACATGAATCCCGTGCTGCTGAAGCCGCAAAGCGAGGTCGGCGCGCAAGTGATCGTGCAGGGCCGCGTGTACGGCAATTTCCGCGCGTCGGCATATCAGGCGTTGAAGCCGAAGCTGATGGCGTCGGTGCAGGACAGCTTTGCGCGGATGAAAGCGAGCGCAGATCTCGTGCTGGTCGAGGGCGCCGGATCGGCGTCGGAGATCAACCTGCGCGCCAACGACATCGCAAACATGGGTTTCGCGCGGGCATGCGACGTTCCGGTCGTGCTGGTCGGCGATATAGATCGCGGCGGCGTGATCGCGCAGATCGTCGGCGCGAAGGCGGTTCTCGACCCGGCTGACGCAGCCCTTGTGCGCGGGTTCATCGTCAACCGCTTTCGCGGCGATCCTGCGCTGTTCGCCAGCGGCATGCAGTTGATCGAAGAGAAGAGCGGCTGGCCGGCGCTCGGCCTCGTGCCGCATTTCGCTGAGGCGGCGCGGCTCCCGGCGGAAGACTCAGTTGCGCTCTCGCATCGACGCGCCAGCGGCGGCGGCCGGATCAAGATCGCCGTCCCTCTGCTGCCGCACATCGCGAATTTCGACGACCTCGATCCGCTCGACGGCGAGGACGATCTCGACGTGATCCGTGTGCGCAGGGGAGCGCCGCTGCCAGTCTGCGATCTCGTCATCCTGCCCGGTTCGAAGGCGACGATCGCCGACCTCGCCGCATTCCGCTCAGAGGGCTGGGATGTGGATCTCGCCGCACATGTGCGGCGCGGCGGGCGCGTGCTCGGCATCTGCGGCGGCTACCAGATGCTCGGCCGGACGATCTCCGACCCGCTGGGGATCGAGGGGCCGGCGTCGGAGGTCGCCGGGCTCCATCTTCTCGACGTCGCGACGACGATGACCGCGGACAAGTCGCTCGTCGCCGTATCCGGTGTCTCGATCGACGACGGCGCGCCCTTCGCCGGATACGAAATGCACGTCGGCGAAACGAGAGGGGCGGATTGCGCACGCCCCGTGCTGCGATTTGCCGATGGGCGCCTCGACGGCGCGCGTTCGGCCGACGGCAGGGTCGCTGGAATCTATGTGCATGGCGTGTTCGCTGACGACAGGCAACGCGCAGGGCACGTGCGCGCGCTCGGCGGAGCGCCGGGAGAACGATCCTACGACCGCGAAATCGACGCCATTCTCGACATGCTCGCCGCGCATCTGGCGGAGCATGTCGACATCGACCGGCTGTTGACACTGGCGGAATAGAAAGTCCAGGCCAAAGGGCGCAGGTCCGCCTGACGCGGCAGGAGCCCGTTTCGCTGCGCGTGGCCTGCAGGCCCCGACGCCCGCGAGCGCGTCCGAGGCGGCCGATGTCCGGCTGGATACGAGGCTCGACATGCGGCGAACAACGACGAAGTTCGCGGCGTTGTCCAATTCCGCTTGTCGAAATGTTTTTCCGGGGCATTCCCGTTTGGCGAATTTGTGCATAGGCTCCAACGAGAGGTCGCGGCGACGCACTGCGCCCCAACCGGGAGGAAGCTGCATGAATTATGTTGGATCGTCGGCCATTGTCGCGTTCACGCTCGGCGCATTGCTGTCTTGCCCTGCTTTCGCTCAGAAGAAATACGACACCGGAGCGACCGACACGGAGATCAAGATCGGGCAGACCATCCCGCTGAGCGGACCTGCATCGGCCTATGGCGGGATCGGCAAGGTGCAGGCCGCCTATATCCGCATGATCAACGAACGCGGCGGGATCAACGGCCGCAAGGTCAATCTCATTCAGTACGACGACGCCTACAACCCGCCCAAGACGGTCGAACAGGTGCGCAAGCTGGTCGAGGACGACGAGATCCTCACCACGTTCCAGATCATTGGCACGCCGCCGAATGCAGCGGTCCAGAAGTATCTCAACGACAAAAAAATCCCGCAACTTCTCGCCTCGACCGGCGCGACGCGGTTCACCGACCCCAAGAATTTTCCCTGGACGATCGCGTTCAACCCGAATTACCAGTCGGAAGCGCACATCTACGCCAAATACATTCTGGCGAACTATCCAGGCGCCAAGATCGCCATCCTCTATCAGAACGACGATCTCGGGAAGGACTACGTGAAGGGGCTGAAGGACGCGCTCGGCGCCAAGGCCTCGATGATCGTCGCCGAGGCGCCTTACGAATTGTCGGACCCGACGGTCGACGCGCAGATGGTGAAACTGAAATCGTCCGGCGCGGATCTGTTCTACGACATCACGACGCCGAAATTCGGCGCGCAGGCGATCAAGAAAGCCGCGGAACTCGGCTGGAAGCCCGTGCATATTCTCGACATCAACGCCACGCCCGTCAGCCAGACGCTGGTCCCAGCGGGGCTCGAGAACGCCAAGGGCATCATCTCCGTCAACTACGGCAAGGACCCGCTCGATCCGCAATGGGCCAACGATGACGGCATGAAGCGGTACAAGGCGTTCATGGCCAAATACGCGCCGGACCAGGACGCGAACAGCGGCATTGCGACCTACGGCTATTCGACCGCCGCGCTGCTTGTCCAAATCCTGCAGAACTGCGGCGACGACCTGACGCGGGCCAACATCATGAAGCAGGCGACGAGCCTCAAGAACGTGGTCGGCGACCTCGCGTTGCCGGGCATGTCGGTCTCCACCGGCCCCAACGACTACCGCATCAACAAGCAGTTCCAGATGATGAAGTTCGATGGGACGCGCTGGGTTCTGTTCGGACCGATCCAGACGGACGATTTCAAGGGACTTTGATTTCCACGACGACGGGCAGGCGTGCAGCGCCGAGCGCGCACGGACATGATAGACAGGGAGCCAGGGAATGAACGGAATGAAATGGGCGGCGGCGCTGGCGTTCAGCGCGCTGCTTGCGACGCCTGCGCTGGCGCAGAAGAAATACGACGCGGGCGCGAGCGACACGGAGATCAAGATCGGCCAGACCACTCCTTACAGCGGACCGGCGTCGGCTTACGGGCTCGTCGGCAAGACGCAGGCCGCCTATTTCCGGATGATCAACGAATCCGGGGGAATCAAGGGACGCAAGATCAACTTCATATCATACGATGACGCCTACAATCCGCCCAAGACCGTCGAACAGACTCGCAAGCTGATCGAGGGCGACGAGGTTCTGTTCACCTTTCAGAGCCTCGGCACTGCGCCGCAGGCCTCCGTCCAGAAGTACCTGAACGACAGAAAGATCCCGCAGCTCTTCGTTTCGTCCGGCGCGACGCGCTTCACTGATCCGAAGAATTTTCCATGGACCATGGCGTTCAATCCGAACTACCAGTCGGAAGGTCACATCTACGCCCAGCTCGTGCTGAAGAGCTATCCGAACGCCAAGATCGCGATTCTCATGCAGAACGACGATTTCGGCAAGGATTACGTCAAAGGATTCAAGGACGCGCTCGGCGCGAAGGCCGCAACCATGATCGTGTCGGAAGCGACCTACGAGGTCAGCGATCCGACCGTCGACTCCCAAATGGTGAAGCTGAAGGCGTCCGGCGCCGACCTGTTCTTCAATGTCTCGACGCCTAAATTCGCGGCGCAGTCGATCAAGAAGGCGGCCGAACTTGGCTGGAAGCCGGTCCACCTCCTCAACATCAACGCGACGCCGGTCGGATCGGTCATGATTCCCGCCGGACCCGAGAATTCGAAGGGCATCATCTCGGTGAACTACGGCAAGGATCCGCTCGATCCGCAATGGGCCGCCGATGCGGGCATGAAGAAATACAAGGCTTTCATGGCCAAATATGCGGCCGACATGGACCCCAACAACAGCCTCTCGTCCTACGGCTATTCGACCGCCCAGCTCATGGCCATCGTGCTCGAAATGTGCGGCGACGATCTCACCCGCGAGAACGTGATGAAGCAGGCGACGAACATCAAGAACATCGTCGGCGATCTGGCGCTGCCGGGGATGTCGGTCTCGACCAGCCCGGACGACTATCGCGTCAACAAGCAGTTCAAGCTGATGAAGTTCAACGGCGAGCGCTGGGAGCTGTTCGGCGATATCATGACCGACACCTTCAAGGCGAACTGATCCGCCTGCAGCGGGGGCGCGGCGACGCGTCCCCATTTTTGCGCCGTCATCGTTCCTGTTATGTTCACGCACGTGCGAATCGTGCTAGACTCATTTGATGGATCGGATTCTCTTTCTTGTTTCCGGGGCGCCCGTTCGCCTGCTCGACGCGCTGCTCGTCGTGGCGGGCGCCGGTCTCGTGCTGCTCGCCACCGTCGCAGTCGCGCTGATCCGGGCGTCGCGCGCACATGCCGCGGTCACAGCCACCGCCGCAGACCGCCAGCGCGAAATCGACGACAAGATGGCCGAACTCAACCGCGCCAGCGCCGAACTCGCCGGCCGCATGCAGACGGTCGCCGAGGTTCTGGGTTCGCGCCAGTCCGATCTCGCGCGTCTCGTTTCCGAACGACTCGATGCGGTCGGCCATCGCGTCGGCCAGGGCATCGAACAGGCGGCGCGCAACCAGGGCGAGAATCTCGGCAAGCTCAACGAGCGGCTCGCAGTGATCGACGCCGCGCAGACGCGCCTGACCGGCCTCGCCCAGGAGGTCGTCGGCCTCAAGGACATCCTGTCCAACAAGCAGGCGCGCGGCGCCTATGGACAAGGGCGCATGGAGGCGATCGTGCGCGACGGCCTGCCGCCCTCGGCTTACGATTTCCAGGCGACGCTCTCGTCACGGGTGCGACCGGATTGCGTCGTTCGTCTGCCCGGCGACGAACGCCTGCTCGCCATCGACGCAAAATTTCCGCTCGAGGGCTTCACCGCCTTTCGCGAGGCGCAATCGGACGAGGACCGCGCGCGCGCGTCGCAGAGAGTGAAGACCGACATCCTCAAGCACGTGAAGGACATTGCCGACAAATATTTGATCCCTGGCGAGACGCAGGATCTGGCCATCCTGTTCGTGCCATCCGAAGCCGTCTATGCCGACCTCTCCGAGCATTTCGACGAGGTCGTACAGAAGGCGCATCGCGCGCGCGTCCTCATCGTCTCACCCTCGCTCCTGATGATGGCGATCCAGGTGATGCAAGCGATCGTGCGCGACGCGCGCGTGCGGGAGCAGGCCCACATCATCCAGGACGAGGTGCGCAAGCTCGTCGACGACGTGCGCCGCCTGCGCGACCGCGTCGGCAAGCTCGACACGCATTTCAGGCAGGCGCAGGAGGACGTGACGGCGATAACAACGTCCGCCGACAAGATCGGCAAGCGCAGCGACAGGATCGACCAGCTTGATTTCAGCGATCCCGCAGCCACGCTCCCGGCGCCGCGCGACCTGCTCGGCGGGACGTCCCGCGCCGCAGCCGAATAGCTGCACTCCCGCTACTCGCCAATTGGCGTTCTCTCCGGACGATTTTCTGCTACGGAACTGAAAACGGACCGGAGGATTCAGGTGAATTTCGATCTTTCCGAGGATCAGGCCGCCATTCGCGACATGGCGCGCGACTTCGCCGCCGAGAAGCTGGCGCCGCACGCGCTCGAATGGGACGAGACAAAGCGTTTTCCAATCCCTACCCTGCGCGAGGCCGCCGCGCTCGGCATGGGCGGCGTCTACATCAGGGACGATGTCGGCGGCTCAGGGCTCGGCCGTCTCGACGCGACGCTGATTTTTGAAGCTTTGGCGACGGGCTGCCCGACCATCGCAGCCTATATCTCGATCCACAACATGTGCGCATGGATGATCGACGCCTACGGCTCGGACGAGCAGCGGCGCAAATGGCTGCCGGCGCTCTGCTCGATGGAGACGCTTGCGTCCTATTGCCTGACCGAGCCCGGCGCAGGCTCGGACGCCGCCGCCTTGCGCACGCGCGCGGAGCGTGACGGCGATGATTACGTGCTGACCGGCCAGAAGCAGTTCATTTCCGGCGCCGGCAACCCGCACGATTTCTATGTCGTGATGGCGCGCACGAGCGACGACGGCGCCAAGGGCGTCTCGACCATCGTCGTGCCCGGCGGGACGGAAGGCCTGTCTTTCGGCGCCAACGAAAAGAAGATGGGCTGGAACGCGCAGCCAACGCGCGCCGTGATGTTCGACAAGTGCCGCGTGCCGGTCGCCAACCGCATCGGGCCGGAGGGCATAGGCTTCAAGATCGCGATGGCCGGCCTCGACGGCGGCCGCCTCAATATCGCGGCTTGCTCGCTCGGCGGGGCGCAGGCGGCGCTCGACAAGACGATCGCCTATATGGGCGAGCGCAAGGCGTTCGGCAAAAGGCTCGACGAATTCCAGGCGCTGCAGTTCAAGCTGGCGGACATGGCGATCGAACTGGAGGCCGCCCGTACGTTTCTGTGGCGCGCGGCCGCCGCGCTCGACGCAAAATCGCCGGACGCGACGCGGCTCTGCGCGATGGCCAAGAAATTCACGACCGACACGGGCTTCGCGGTCGCCAACGCCGCACTGCAACTGCACGGCGGCTACGGCTATCTCGCCGACTACGGGATCGAGAAGATCGTGCGCGATCTGCGCGTGCATCAGATTCTGGAAGGCACGAACGAGATCATGCGGATGATCGTGGCAAGAGGACTGGTGGGACGGTGATCATGTCACGAGTGTCATTTATCGTCATTGCGAGCGAAGCGAAGCAATCCAGAGTCGCGTCCTGGCTCTGGATTGCTTCGTCGCTTCGCTCCTCGCAATGACGGCCGCAAACCCCGGAGCCACGCCTACGCCAATCCCCCCCGCTCCAGAATGAACCTCTCGATCTCCTCCGCCCCCTCGCCCGTCTTCATGTTCGCCATCACGAACGGACGATCCTTGCGCTGAATGCCCGCGTCACGCGCCATCACATCGAGCGAGGCGCCGACATGCGGCGCAAGATCAATCTTGTTGATGACGAGCAGGTCGGAGCGCGTCACACCAGGTCCGCCTTTTCGCGGAATTTTCTCGCCGCCGGAGACGTCGATCACGTAGATCGTGAGATCGGCAAGTTCCGGCGAGAACGTCGCCGCGAGATTGTCGCCGCCGCTCTCGACCAGGATCATGTCGAGGTCGGGAAATTTCTTTCTCATATCGGCGATGGCTGCGAGATTGATCGAGGCGTCCTCGCGGATCGCCGTATGCGGGCATCCTCCGGTCTCTACGCCCATGATGCGCGCGGCGTCGAGCGCGCCTGCCTCGGTGAGGATGCGCGCGTCTTCCTTTGTATAAATGTCGTTGGTGATAGCGGCGATCTCGAACCGCTCGCGCAAGCTCTTGCAGAGGGCTTCCATCAGCGCGGTCTTGCCGGAGCCTACCGGGCCGCCGATGCCCACGCGCAAAGGGCCGTTTGCCGAAGCCATGTTCAACTCCTGAAGATGCGTGAATATTGTGTTTCGTGGCGCATGGACGCGATATCGGAGCGGAACGAGGCCGAACCAAGATCGTCGATCGTCGACTGCGCCGCGAACGCGCCGAGTTCGGCGAGCGACGGCGCGAGCCTGGCCAACGCGAGCTGTCCTTGCGTCTGGCCGATCACGCTGAGGCGCACGCCGGCGGACACAAGATTGGCGACAAAGGCGAGCGCGAAAGATCGGCAGGCATGCGCCAACGGAACGTCATGTGCGGCGCAGGCGATGGCGATGGCGACGGGGTAGGCGATTTCGTCCGCCAGATACGCGCTCGCTGCCTCGATTGCCGGCGCGTTCCATGCAGCCTCGATCGCGCTCAGGAAGGAACGGCCCTGCTGCGACGTTTCGAGCTTGCGTTCGGCGGACGGCGCCAGCGCCAGCGCGAGTTCGTTGGCCGCCGCCAGCGCCACGAAGTCCCTTGCGCGCATGGCCCGCCAACATGCGGCGAGCAGAATAGCATCGGCGCGCGCGCCGCCGTGTTCGACGAGATCGGCGAGCCAGGCGACAAGCGTCGCCTCGTCGCCGACGTCTCCTGCCTCAACCGCCCATTCGAGTCCGTGGCTGTAGGCGAAGGCGCCGACCGGAAAGGACGGCGACAGCCAGACGGCCAGGAGAATGTCGGGGGAGAGCAAGGCTTGCGTCGTCATACGCACGGGGCCCGCTGGAACCCCGCTTTCGCGGGGATGACAATCGCAAATGTGACAAGCGCCCGAAGTATCATTCCCGACACGCACAGCGTATTCGGAAATTCAGAGGCGCTGCGGTGACGCCAGCCCCGATTAATCATGCTTGTGCTTGTGGCCATGGCCGTGATGATGGCCGTGATCATGCTTGTGGTCGCGCTCATGGTCATTGCCGCATCCGCAGGCGTCACCATGCGTATGGTCGTGATGACCATGTCCATGATCTCCGTGGTCATGCCCATGCTCGTGATGATCATGTCCGTGCGTCGGAACGGGCTGCGCATAGGCCCCGCCCTCCGGATCGAACGGCGCCTCGATCCCCGTCACGTCCGCGCCGAGCCCGCGGGCCATGTCCTCTATGACATGGTCACGGCGGATGCGCAGCTTCGCGCCGAGAATCTGCGTCGGCAGATGCCTGTTGCCGAGATGCCATGCGACGCGCGCGAGCTGCTTGAGGTCTGCGACCTTTATCTCCGCCAACCGTTCGGGCGCGGAAAGCACCTCGACCAGCCGCCCGTCCTCGAGCGCCAGCGCATCGCCGGAGCGCAGCATGATCGCCTCGGGCAGGTCGAGCAGGAATTCGAACCCGCGCACGCCCTTCATGGCGGTGCGCCGGCGATGCCGGTCGTCATAATCCAGAACGACGGTGTCGACCGGATCGCCCGTCCAGGAGCCAGCGGTCTTGACCGATGTCGCGCGCGCTGTCGTCATCAGATTGCCTCGACCTTGCCGTCGGTAATTATTTCGATCTTGCGCGATGCGACGCCGTCAGCGCCGGCCTTGCGCCAGACCTTGAAATGCTCGGCGTTCATATGAGCCGTCAAGCAGTCACGGTTCTCCCAGCGTTCGACGAAGACATAGGTTCCCGGCGTCGTCAGGCTTTCGTGAAGATCGTAGCTGATGCAACCATTCTCCTGCCGCGTCGCGGCTATGGCGACGCGCGCGGCGGCAAGCGTCTGTTCGCGCTTCTCCGGCCTTATCGTAATCGTGGCGATGACGTGGATCATGCGTTTTCTTCCTTTCGCTCCGGCGATATCGCCGGAGGGGATCTCCGTCGGGCTTGCATAGGCGGCGCGGATTCGGGCAACCTAGAACAGGAAATACCGCTGCGCCATCGGTAGACTTTCCGCGGGCTCGCAGGTCAGCAGGTCGCCGTCCGCCGTCACGCGATAGGTTTCCGGATCGACGTGGATCTTCGGCGTAGCGTCGTTGTGGATCAGACTCTTCTTGGTAATGCCGGAGCGCGTATTTTTTACCGCCACGAGAGGCCGCGAGATCGCCAACTTGCTCTGCAGGCCCTTGTCGAGCGAGGTCTGCGACACGAAGGTCACCGAGGTCGCCTTCTGCGCGCCGGCATAGGCGCCGAACATCGGGCGATAATGCACGGGCTGCGGCGTCGGGATCGAGGCGTTGGGGTCGCCCATCAGCGCGGCGGCAATCATGCCGCCCTTGATGATGAGATCCGGCTTGACCCCAAAAAAGGCCGGCGACCAGAGTACGAGATCGGCGAGCTTGCCGGATTCCACCGAGCCGATGACGTGCGACACGCCATGGGCGATCGCCGGATTGATCGTGTATTTGGCGACATAGCGTTTGGCGCGGAAATTGTCGTTGCCTGTTTCGCCGGGCAGCGGGCCGCGCTGTTTTTTCATCTTGTCGGCCGTCTGCCACGTGCGGATGATGACTTCGCCGACGCGGCCCATGGCCTGCGAATCCGACGACATCATCGAGAGCGCGCCGAGATCGTGCAGGATGTCTTCGGCAGCGATCGTCTCCTTGCGGATGCGGCTTTCGGCGAAGGCGAGATCTTCCGGAATCGACGAATCCAGATGATGGCAGACCATCAGCATGTCCAGATGCTCGTCGAGCGTGTTCTTCGTGAAGGGCCGCGTCGGATTGGTCGAGGACGGCAGCACGTTGGGCAGGCCCGCCACCGAAATGATGTCTGGCGCGTGTCCCCCGCCGGCGCCTTCGGTATGAAAGGCATGGATGGTGCGGCCCTTGAACGCCTTGATCGTGTCCTCGACGAAGCCGGATTCGTTGAGCGTGTCCGTGTGGATCATGACCTGGATATCGTGATCGTCGGCGACCGACAGCGCGCAATCGATCGCGGCCGGCGTCGTGCCCCAGTCCTCGTGCAGTTTCAGCGCGCAGGCGCCGCCTTCGACCTGCTCGACGAGGCCCGCGGGCAAAGCGGCGTTGGCCTTGCCGGCGAAGCCGAGATTCATCGGAAAGGCGTCGGCCGCCTCGATCATGCGCGCGATGTGCCAGGGGCCGGGCGTGCAGGTCGTGGCGAAGGTGCCGGTCGCCGGCCCCGTGCCGCCGCCGAGCATCGACGTGACGCCGCTCATCAGCGCTTCGTCGATCTGCTGCGGGCAGATGAAATGGATATGCGTGTCGAAGCCGCCAGCGGTCAGAATCTTGCCTTCGCCGGCGATGATCTCGGTGCCCGGCCCGATGATGATGGTCACGCCCGGCTGGATGTCGGGATTGCCGGCCTTGCCGATCGCATGAATCCTGCCGTCGCGGATGGCGACGTCGGCCTTCACGATTCCCCAATGGTCGAGGATGACGGCATTGGTGATGACCGTATCGGCTGCGCCGTTGGCGTGCGAGACCTGCGATTGCCCCATACCGTCGCGGATCACCTTGCCGCCGCCGAATTTCACCTCTTCACCATAAGTGGTGAAGTCGCGCTCGACCTCGATGAAGAGTTCGGTGTCGGCGAGGCGGATCCTGTCGCCCGTCGTCGGGCCGAACATGTCGGCGTAGGCGGCGCGAGTGAGTGAGGTTTTCGTGGCGTTGCTCATGTGCGTCTCACACCCTGCCCATCACATCCTGCCGAAAGCCGTAGATCTCGCGCTTGCCGGAAATCGTCACGAGACGAACCTCGCGCGATTGCCCGGGCTCGAAACGCACGGCCGTGCCGGCGGGAATGTCGAGCCGCATGCCTTTCGTGCGCTCGCGTTCGAATTTCAGCGCGGGATTCGTCTCGTAGAAATGATAGTGCGAGCCGACCTGAATCGGCCGATCGCCGGAATTCGCTACGGTCAGCGTCAGCGTCTCCCGGCCCTCGTTCATGAGGATGTCGCCCTCGGGCGTGACAAATTCCCCGGGGGTCAGTTGCGAGGCGGGGCCCCGGACGGGATGATGCACGGTCACAAGCTTCGTGCCGTCGGGAAAGGTCGCTTCCACCTGCACGTCGTGGATCATCTCGGCGATGCCGTCCATGACCTGAGCGGTCGTGATCACATGCGCGCCGGCTTCCATCAGTTCAGCGACGGTACGGCCGTCGCGCGCGCCTTCCACGACGAAATCGGTGATGAGCGCGATAGCTTCCGGATAATTCAGTTTCACGCCGCGTTCGAGCCGCTTTCGCGCGACAATCGCCGCCATGGCGATCAGCAGCTTGTCCTTTTCTCGTGGCGTGAGGTTCATCGCAAACGCTCCGGTAACGTCTCAGCGCCAGACACGCGGAACAGCGCGGCCGAGCAGACGGGAAAACAGCGACACGATAGCGCCGCGCAAAATCACTGGCGAGGGCGAAGCCATGCGAGCGACCAGGAATCCGTTCATGGCGCTGGCGCCGACGTCGCATTCGGTCCCCTCCAACGCCGCGCGACATTCGTCGAGCCGGCTTTCGGCGTCGGGCGCCACGTACAATAGCGTCGCCAGCGCGCGCGCGCCGCCGCCGATCGCCGGGCGATCGAGCAACGCGGCCGGCGCGTTGTCAAGGCGAACGTCGTCGGCGAAAATCAGCCTGCCGCTGCGATTGATGCGCCAGCGGTCACGGAAGCTGCCATGACAGCATTGCTCGCCCATGGCGAGACGGCCGAGCACCGTGCTTTCGCAAAGCATGAGCCGCGCGCGCGCCGCCATGTCGACATGGAGAGCGCGCGCGAAAATCGCCTGATCGAAAAGGATCGTCTCTTGCGGCAGCCAGTCGAGCGTCGCGTTTTCGTGCAAAGTCAGGGATACGTCGATCCGCGCCCGCGCGCCGTCGCTGCGGTAGATTTTTTCGGCCGATTGCGTGGTGAGCAGGACTTGCGCGCCCTCGCCCGCCTCGAACGCGAGACGAGCACTGTCGCCGCCGACGACGCCGCCTGACGTGTTGACGATCACCGCCTCGCACGTGTCCGCGGATTTCGGAAAACGCAGGCGCAAGCCGCCGGTCTCGTAAAGTCTGGCGACGCGCGTGCGCGACCCGTGCGCCGCGAAGGTCGCACGGATTTCACCCGATGCGCGCTCCGGGGCGGCTGGATGGCCTTCAGGCGCCTTGGCGAGCGCGTTCATGCGTTTCCCGAGACAGTTGCTCCATCATCGCGAGCGAAGCGATCCAGAGCCGCAACCCGGCCGCTGGATTGCTTCGTGCTCCGCTCCTCGCAATGACGGATTGGAGACTACACCGAAATGCGCTGCCGCACGTCCTTTTCCACCATTGAGGCCCTGTCGCCGGACATGACGACCTGCCCTCGCTCCAGGACGATGAAATCGTCGGCCAGCTCACGGGCGAAGTCGAAATATTGCTCGACCAGCAGGATCGCCATTCCACCCTTGTTGCGGAGATACTGGATCGCTCGGCCGATGTCCTTGATGATCGAGGGCTGGATGCCTTCGGTCGGTTCGTCGAGAACGAGCAGCTTCGGGCGCGCCACCAGCGCGCGGCCGATCGCGAGCTGCTGCTGCTGGCCGCCGGAGAGGTCGCCGCCGCGCCTGCCCATCATCGAGGCGAGCACCGGAAAGAGATCGAAAACCTCATCGGGCGTATAGCGTTCGCCCGAAGGCGCGGCCGCAAAGCCGGTCTGGAGATTTTCCCTCACGGTCAGCAGCGGAAAGATTTCGCGGCCTTGCGGCACATAGGCGATCCCCTTGCGCGCGCGCAGGTGCGGCGCAAGTCGCGAGATGTCCTCGCCGCCCCACTGGATTTTGCCGGCGCGGATCGATTGATGGCCGACGACGGCGCGCAGCAGCGACGATTTTCCGACGCCGTTGCGGCCGAGCACGCAGGTGACGCGGCCAGCGGCCGCCGTGACAGAGACACCGCGCAAGGCCTGCGCAGCGCCGTAAAAAAGGTCGATGGCTTCGACGTTCAGCATGTCAGCGCCCCAGATAGACTTCGACGACCTGCGGGTCGGCGCTGACCACATCGATCGGTCCTTCGGCGAGCACCGCGCCCTCGTGCAGAACCGTCACCTTGACGCCGAGCTCGCGCACGAAATCCATGTCGTGCTCGACGACGACGACGGAATGGTCCTTCGCGATCTCACGCAGCAACGCCGCCGTCTGCATGGTCTCCGCGTCAGTCATGCCAGCGACGGGCTCGTCGACGAGCAGAAGCTTGGGATCCTGCGCCAGCAGCATGCCGATTTCCAGCCATTGCTTCTGGCCGTGCGACAGGTCGGCGGCCATGCGCGCGCGATGATCGGCCAGCCTGGTCGTTTCGAGAATGCGGTCGATGCGCGGCGCGACGTCCGCCGCGGGGCGCCCGAACAGGGTGGCGCGCGCCGTGCGCGGCGCTTTCAGTGCAAGCAGGATGTTGTCCTCGACGGTATGGCTTTCGAAAACCGTCGGCTTCTGGAACTTGCGCCCGATTCCGAGATTGGCGATCGAGGCCTCGTCCAGCAGCGTGAGATCCCGGGCGCCGCCGAAGTAGACGACGCCCTCGTCCGGCCGGGTCTTGCCCGTGATGACGTCCATCATCGTCGTCTTGCCGGCGCCGTTCGGCCCGATGATCGCGCGCATTTCGCCCGGCGCCAGCGTCAGCGACAGCCCGCGCAGCGCCTTGTAGCCGTCGAACGAGACAGCGACGCCATCGAGGTAGAGCAGAGAACTCGTGAGCACAGCTTCATCCATGACCATCAACTCGCTGCAGTCTTTGCGCCGCCGGCCTCGGCGACATCGCCACGGCCTGGCGTTTCGGTCCGGTTGCGGCGCAGATGGTCGATCAGGCCAAAGATCCCTTTCGGCAGGAACAGCGTGACGAGAACGAACAGCGACCCCAGCGCGAACAGCCAGTATTCCGGCAGCGCGCCGGTAAACCAGGTCTTGGCGAAATTGACGAGCAGCGCGCCGAGCGCGGCGCCGACAAGCGTGCCGCGCCCGCCGACTGCGACCCAGATCACGGCCTCGATTGAATTGGCCGGAGAGAATTCGCTCGGGTTGATGATGCCGACCTGCGGCACATAGAGCGCGCCTGCGACGCCCGCCATCATCGCCGACAGCGTGAATACCGCCAGCTTGTAGTTCTCGACGCGATAACCCAGGAAGCGCGCGCGAGATTCCGCGTCGCGGATCGCAATCAGCACCTTGCCGAATTTCGAGGAGACGAGATAGCGGCCGACGACGATCGAAGCGATCAGCGCGACCGCAGAGGTCGAAAACAGGGCGGCGCGCGTCGCATCCGATTGCACGTTGAATCCGAGAATGTCCTTGAAATCCGTAAGGCCGTTGTTGCCGCCAAATCCCATGTCGTTGCGGAAGAAGGCGAGCAGCAGGGCATAGGTCATGGCCTGCGTGATGATCGACAGATAGACGCCGGTGACGCGCGAGCGGAAGGCGAGCCAGCCGAAGCCGAAGGCGAGGACGCCGGGGATCAGAAGCACCATCAGCATGGCGTAGGGAAAGAAATCGAACCCCCACCATGTCACGGGCAGCGTCTTCCAGTTCAGAAAGACCATGAAGTCCGGGAGAACAGGGTCGGCATAGACGCCGCGCGTTCCTATCTGGCGCATGAGGTACATTCCCATCGCGTAGCCGCCCAGCGCGAAGAACGCGCCGTGGCCGAGCGAAAGAATGCCGCAATATCCCCAGACGAGATCGAGCGCGACGGCCAGGATAGCAAAGCACAGATACTTGCCGAGCAGCGCAACGACATAGGGCGGCGCGTGGAGCGGAAAGCTTTCCGGCGTCGACAAGAGAAGGATCGGGACGATGATCGCGACGGCGGCGGTCAGGGCCACCGCGATCAGCGAGCGGGCGTCCATGATGGAGGCGAAACGACGGAGCTGCATTTCAGGCCTCCACCGCACGGCCCTTGAGCGCAAACAGGCCGCGTGGACGTTTCTGGATGAACAGGATGATGAACACGAGCAGCACTATCTTGCCGAGCACCGCGCCGGCGAACGGTTCAAGGAACTTGTTAGCGACGCCGAGCGTGGCCGCGCCGAGCAGCGTTCCCCAGAGATTGCCGACGCCCCCGAACACCACGACCATGAAGGAATCGATGATGTAACTCTGCCCAAGATTGGGCGAGACGTTGTCGATCTGCGACAGCGCGACGCCCGCCATGCCGGCGATGCCGGAGCCGAGGCCGAATGCGAGCGCATCGATGCGGTTGGTGTCGATGCCCATGGAGGCGGCCATGCGACGGTTCTGCGTCACCGCCCGCATCCGCAGTCCGAACGAAGTGAACCGCAACAGCAATTGCAGCGCCGCAAAGACAGAAAGCGCAAAGGCGATGATCCACATGCGCCCGGACGTGATTTCGAGACCGGCGAGATGGAATGAGCCGGACATGAACCCGGGCGCGCCGACCTCGCGGTTATTGGCGCCGAAGACCGTGCGCACCGCCTGCTGCAGGACCAGCGACAGGCCGAAGGTGGCGAGCAGCGTTTCCAGCGGCCGGCCATACAGGAAGCGGATGATCGACCGTTCGATCGCCACGCCGACAAGCCCCGTGAAAAGGAAAGCGAGCGGGATGGCTATGAACAACGAATAGTCGAACATCTCGGGCCATTTCGTCCGGGCGTATTCCTGCACGACAAATGTCGTGTACGCGCCGAGCATGACCATCTCGCCATGCGCCATGTTGATGACGCCCATGACGCCGAAGGTGATGGCCAGGCCGATCGCGGCGAGCAGCAGCACCGATCCGAGTGAAAGGCCATACCAGACGTTCTGCACGTTGTTCCACAGCGCCAGTCGTGTTTCGATCGACGACGCTGCGCTCTGCGCGGCGGTTCTCACGATGCCATCGGGTCCGGAAGCGGCCGCCGACAGCAGAGCAAGCGAGTCCTGATCGCCGCGCGCCCGAAGGACGCCGATCGCCTCGATCTTTTGCGCGTCGGTCGCGTCCGACTTCGCCAGATAGATCGAAGCGCGCGCCTGCTCCAGCACGGTCAGGACCGCGGCGTCGGTCTCCTTGCCAATCGCCGCATCAAGCGTCGGCAGGGTCGCGGAGTCGCGCGATTTGAATACCGCGTCGGCCGCCTCGCGGCGGCGCGCGGGATTGGACGACATCAGCGTCAACGCGCCAACGGCGGCGTCGACCGCGCGGCGCAGTCTGTTGTTGAGCCGAACGGGCTTCATGTCCGCCGGCGCCTGCGCGACCGGCGCGTCGGTCGCAGCGTCGCGGAGCGCGCCTGATCTGGCCTTGACGATCACCGTCCCGGACGCGCCCGAATAATATAGCCGCTCGTCCTGCAACGCCTCGATGATGGCCGGCGCCTGCGCGGCGCCGCTCCGGGCCAGGGCCTCGATCGATTTTTCGGTCGAGGAGAAACTGGCGGACAAGAACCCGGACAGCGCCGGCTTCAAATCGATGTCGGCGGCGAGCGCCGGCGTGAGTGCGAACAGAAGCGCGAGGCAAAGGCACACACGACTGAATACGATGCGCATGGCGCGCCTTCCTGCGTCCGGGAACTTGTTGTTCTGATTTTGGAGCACGGGACGACGTCGAGGCGCCGTCCCGTTCGTGGCCGTCAGCGGATCACGCGCCGCCGCACTTGCCGGTCTTGACGTTCCAGTTGCCGCACTTCCTGTCCTTCCAGTCCCCGATCAGGTCTTTCGACCCTTCGAGATACTTGGACCAGGCGTCGCCGGGGACGAGACCGTCGGTCTTCCACACCACGTCGAACTGGCCGTCCGCCCTGATCTCGCCGATGAAGACCGGCTTGGTGATGTGGTGGTTCGGCAGCATTTCGGCGACGCCGCCTGTCAGGTTCGCTTGCTTGACGCCCACGATGGCGTCGATCACCTTGTCCTGATCGATCGTTCCGGCCTTTTGAACCGCCTTCACCCACATGTTGAAGCCGATGTAATGCGCCTCCATCGGGTCATTTGTCACGCGCTTCGGATTCTTGGTGAAGGCCTGCCACTTCTGGATGAACTCCTTGTTCTCGGGCGTGTCGATCGACATGAAATAATTCCACGCGGCGAGATGGCCAACGAGCGGCCTGGTGTCGATGCCCGCCAGTTCCTCCTCGCCGACCGAAAAGGCGACGACGGGAATATCGGTCGCCTTGATGCCCTGGTTGCCCAGCTCCTTGTAGAAGGGCACGTTGGCGTCGCCGTTGATGGTCGAGACCACCGCCGTCTTCTTGCCGGCGGAGCCGAATTTCTTGATATCGGCGACGATCGTCTGCCAGTCCGAATGGCCGAACGGCGTGTAATTGATCATGATGTCCTCGGACTTCACGCCTTTGGCTTTCAGATAGGCCTCGAGGATCTTGTTGGTCGTGCGCGGATAGACGTAGTCGGTGCCCGCCAGCACCCAACGCTGCACCTTTTCTTCCTTGGCGAGATAATCGACCGCCGGGATGGCTTGCTGGTTCGGGGCCGCGCCAGTGTAGAAGACGTTGCGCTCACTTTCCTCGCCTTCGTACTGGACCGGATAGAACAGGATGTTGTTCAGTTCCTTGAACACGGGCAAAACGGATTTGCGCGACACGGAGGTCCAGCAACCGAACACGGCGGCGACCTTGTCCTTGGCGATCAGCTCGCGCGCCTTTTCGGCGAACAGCGGCCAGTTCGAGGCGGGATCGACGACCACGGCTTCGAGCTTCTTACCGAGCAGGCCACCCTTCTTGTTCTGCTCGTCAATCAACATAAGCATGACGTCCTTGAGGGTCGTCTCGCTGATCGCCATCGTTCCGGACAACGAATGCAGAATTCCCACCTTGATCGTATCTTCAGCGGCGCTGGCGCCGAACGCGGACAGAGCGAGCGCCCCGCCAACGGCCATGCCTGCGGCGTGCAACATGTTTCGCCGGGTAAATGACATACGCGTTCCCCATCGTTCTGTTAGGACCGTTCGCCCGGTCCGGAATTGTCCATCGGGACGGCCAAGGCGGTTGCAACGGCCATGCCACCGGGAAGATCACGTTGAACGCGCAGGAGAATCCGCGGCAGCGGCGGCCTTTTTCGGCACTGTTCGCCAAGAAAGCGGGCCAGACGCCGCGCCAGCGCCGCCAAATCCATGGCGCGCGCGCCCGCTGCAGCCTGTTTAATAATCACAGCGCGCGTTTCAGCTTATTTTCTAGGCAACGCGCGTTGGAGGCGGGCAAATGATCGAATTGGGCGGCGGTCTGACGCTGGACGAGGCCGATGTCGAGGAACGTTTCGTCCGCGCTTCCGGGCCCGGCGGCCAGAACGTCAACAAGCTCTCGAGCGCCGTCGAGCTCCGGTTCGACCTGCAGAACTGCACGAGCCTGCCTGATCATGTCCGAGACCGGCTGGCGTCGATCGCCGGCCGCCGGCTCAACAAGGACGGAATCATCGTCATTCAGGCGCAGCGCCATCGCACGCAGGACATGAACCGCCGCGATGCGCTCGAGCGTCTCGCCGCCATGGTCCGCGAAGCGGCGCAGCCGCCGTCGCCGCCCCGCAGAAAAACGCGGGTTCCTCGTTCGGCGACCCGAGCGCGGCTCGACGCCAAAAAGGCGACGGCGAGCCGAAAGTCGCTGCGGCGGACGCCCGGCGGCGAGGAATGACGTTATCCATAGAGGAAATTCCCGGCGAGGTGTGTCCCAACGTCTACAGGCGCTCGACCATCGGCCATGTAGCGTGGATCCTGTCGGCCGCGACCGACCCCGGATGAACGACATGAACACCAGACCAGAACGCCAGCATGAGGATCCCGCATCCGAGGCCGCGCACGTCATCACGCGGCTGGCGATCGGCCTCCTGCTGATCGTCGCGCCCATCGCCTCGGTCGGCACGCGCCGGGCGATCTATGTGCTGGTGCCGGTTGGCGTGGCGCTGACCCTGGTCGCCTGGTTGCTGGAGCCGGGCAGCCGCGGATCGCGCCAGCTGCGCGCCGCCCTGTTTTCGACCCTCGGCCTGCTGTTGATCGGCCTTGTCGGGTGGGCGGCGCTGTCGCTGATCTGGACGCCGTTCGGAACCGGGCCATCGGAGCGTTTCGTCAAGTCGCTCAGCACGTTCGTCCTGGCGGCGACGGCGGCGGCGCTCCTGCCGGAACGCACCCGGACGTCCAACCTCTACCTTTTGCCCATTGGCGTCGCGGCCGGAGCGATTGCGCTGATCGCCATCGCCCTGTTCGATCCGCTGCTGGCCGGCGTGCGCGCCGATCCGCATGTTTCGGTGGCCTCGCGCGCGGCATTCGGCATTGCGCTGCTGGTTTGGCCAGCGCTCGGCGCGCTCGCCATCCGCGAAAAGACGGGCGTTGCGATCGGGCTCGCGATCCTCGCCGTACTCGCGGAACTGGCCGCAGGTGTGCCGCTGGCGTTGACGGCGACGGCGCTCGGCGCGCTCGCCTTCGCCGCCGCTTTGGCCAATGCGGACGCAACCGGACGCGCGATTGCAACCGGCGGAGCGGCGCTCTTCTTGCTATCGCCGCTGGTCGCGCTGCTCCTTTACGCGGCTATTCCGCCCGCTTCGATGCCTGCGGTTCTGGTTCCGGCGATCTCCTGGGGTGACATCCTGTCAAAGGACGGGTTGCATGCCTTGCTCGGCCACGGATTCGACTCGGCCCGCCTCGGGATCGCGGCCGGCTACCTGCACCCGAGCACGCCGCGCTCCATCCTTTTCGAATTCTGGTTCGAATTCGGGATCGTCGGCGTCGCGGCGGCGGCCCTGATCTGGGCGCAGGCGGCCCGACGCGCCGGCCGGGCCTCGCCCCTGCTTGCGCCGTTCCTGCTGGCCGGATTGATCGCGGCGATGGTCATGTGCGCGTTCGGCCTCGGGATCGCCCCGGTTTGGTGGGTGACGCTGCTCGCGCTCGACGGCTTCGCCTATGCCTTGTTGCGGCACGGGCAGTCGCGACAGCGCCGGCCGGCGGTCGTGGACATCCCGCCCGGGGACTGATGCGCGTTCAGCGTCCGCGGGGCTTTTTCTTAGGCGACGGCGCGGCGGTTTCGTCCTGATCCTCCGGCGGCAGAACATGCGCAGCGATCGCCGAGGAACGCGCCTGCGTGGCGACAAGGCCGCAATAGCCGTGCTGCCCTTCGCGCGCGTAGCTTCGGCACAATTCCTCGCGCTTGGAGGAAAAGCCGGCCTGCTCGCGGGCGATCCGGCTGACAAGCACGTGATCCTTGCCGGCGGAGGCCAACCACGCCTTGAAATTCGCCCGCATCGCCTGTTCGGCGCGATGGCGGTCCTGCTCGATGTCCTTCGTGCGCTGCGGGCCGATCTCGTTGGCGGGCTGACCCCAGAGACCCGTCGGGTCCACCCGGCAGTCCGCGGCGCTGAATTCGCAGGCGCCTGCGCCCGTGGCCAGCACGGCGCCTTGCAGAATGTCGATCGAGAACGGACAAGCCGGCAGGTCGAGCAGATAACGGGTCACGCCGACAGGCGCGCCGGCGGCCTTGAGCGGGATCGGCTCAGCGCCGAGGTCGACCTCGCAGGCCTCGCCCGAGCGGGAGATCTGGTCGCCTGCCAGCTTCAGCCGCAATATCTGCAGAACCCTGCCCTCGCGCCTGAACTCCATGACGCCCGAGCGGCCGTTGAGCATCAGCGTCCGTCCGATCACACCGTCGTCGGACGGAACTTTGGGCGCTGCGGCAACGACCTTGCGCGGCTTTGGACGAAGGCCGCCATCGCTGGCCGGCTGGCCGGCCGCGCCGGCGGGCGATGGCGTGAAAGCGCCGGGCAATTGCATCTGCGCCGCAGCGGACCGGACACCGGCCATCAAGGCCAATGCCGCCGCCATAACCAGGACGCGGCGCGAATGGGTGCGTTGGAAAATATTGATCATCAACCGGAGACTGAATGGCTTTAAGCGAACAAGGCACCATAAATTGGCGACCGCCGCAAGGATAGGCGCGCCTTGACCATACTCAAGCGCGCGCCCTAGATGCGCCCCTATAAGCAAGGAAGTCAGATCAAGGAGCGCTATCGTCATGACCGGGGCCGTCAAGCAGGACGCAAAGAGCCATTCCACGAAATCCGGCTTCCAGTGGGACGACCCGTTTCTGCTGCACGATCAGTTGAGCGAGGACGAGCGGATGATCGGCGAGACGGCGCGCGCCTATGCGCAGGACAGGCTGCAGCCGCGTGTGATCGA
>JAJXWB010000011.1 GCA_021781815.1 Pseudomonadota bacterium
TTGGTGGAGCCAGACGGAATCGAACCGACGACCTCTTCAATGCCATTGAAGCGCTCTCCCAACTGAGCTATGGCCCCATCATTTCGGCGCGCGAGCTTGGGGGCTGGCGGCGGGTCGCTGTATAGTGGAAAGCCTCCGCCTTCACAACCCTCAATCTCAGCCTTCCTCGTCGTCCTCGATGTCGCCGTCGATGAGGTCCGACACATCGTCGTCGTCCTCTTCTTCCTCCTCGAGGAAGGTATCGTCGGCGGGTTCGTCGTCCTCGATCTCGATGTCGTCGGCTGTGTCGACCTTCTCGGGCGCGGCATCTGCGTCGGCGTCCTCCAGCGACACGACTTCGGCGCCAGCCTCCGGTTCGACGCTGTCCTCGTCTTCGGCCGCCGCGGCGCGCTGGGCGGCGCGCGAGGGCTGCGTCGCCTGAAACACGGCGCCGCACTTCGGACAGAGGATCGGAGTCTTGTTCAAGTCGAAGAATTTCGTGCCGCAACTGAGGCACTGTCTCTTGCTGCCGAGTTCCGGTTTCACCACGTTTCTCGTCCCCTCCGATCAGCGCGGCGCCCGCCCGCTGTCTGCGGCGCTCCGGTTAAAAGGGCGCGCAGCGCCTGTCAAATGGGAAATTGCATGGCGGCCGCGCGATCCGGTTTTCCTGACCCTTTCCTCATGTAATGACAGGCCCGGACGCGACATGCTATGGCGCCGGCGCAACAATCCGCAGGGGATCGCAGAATTGTCGTCTCACGCCGCAGCCGCGCCGCAGCGCCTCGCCGCCCGCACGTCCGGGCCGCTCAGGGGCAGGATCCGCGTTCCTGGCGACAAGTCTATCTCGCATCGCGCCTTCATTCTGGGCTTGCTGACGGTTGGCGAGACACAGATCGAGGGCCTGCTTGAAGGCGACGACGTGCTGCGCACGGGGGCGGCCTGCCGGATGCTCGGCGCATGGATGGAACGCACGGGCGAAGGTCGGTGGCGCGTGCGCGGCGCAGGGCTGGGTTCCCTGCTGGCGCCGCGGGACACGCTCGATTTCGGCAATGCCGGCACCGGCTCGCGCCTGATGATGGGGGTTGTCGGCGGCCATGCCGTCACGGCGCGGTTTGATGGAGACGCCTCGCTGCGCAAGCGGCCGATGCGCCGGATTCTTGATCCGCTCGCGCTGATGGGCGCGCGCGTGCTGCACCAGGCCGAGGGCGGCCGATGCCCGATCCTGCTTCAGGGAACGGCCGAGCCCGCGCCGATCGAATATCGCACGCCCGTCGCCTCGGCGCAGATCAAGTCGGCCGTGCTGCTGGCAGGCCTCAATTCGCCCGGCCGCACGGTCGTGATCGAGCAGGAGGCGAGTCGCGACCATACCGAAAAAATGCTCGCGCATTTCGGAGCGAAGGTGACGAGCGAACCGTTCGGCGAGACCGGCCGGCGCATTGCGCTTGAAGGGCGGCCTCGCCTCGCGCCTCGCCCTGTCGTCGTGCCGGCCGATCCGTCATCGGCGGCGTTTCCGATCGTCGCGGCGCTGATCACGCCGGGGTCGGACATTGTTGTCGAGGGCATGATGATGAACCCGCTGCGCACCGGTCTGCTGACGACGCTGCTCGCCATGGGCGCCGACATCGTCGAACTCGACCGGCGCGTCGAGGGCGGCGAGGAGGTTGCTGACCTGCGGGTGCGCGCCAGCGCGCTGAAGGGCGTCGACACGCCCGCCGCGCGCGCGCCGGCGATGATCGACGAATATCCGATCCTCGCTGTGGCCGCGGCCTTTGCGGAAGGCGAGACGCGGATGCGCGGCTTGCACGAGCTGCGTGTGAAGGAATCCGACCGCCTCGCCGCCGTCGCCGACGGCCTCCTGGCCAATGGCGTCGACTGTGCGGTCGATGGCGACGATCTGATCGTGCGCGGCGCGGCAGGCGCAGCGCAGGGCGGCGGTCTGGTGGCGACGCATCTCGATCACCGTATCGCCATGAGCTTTCTCGTCATGGGGCTTGCATCGCAAAGGCAGGTCGCCATCGACGACGAGGCGATGATCGCAACGAGCTTCCCGACCTTTCGCGGACTTATGACCGCGCTCGGGGCGCAGTTTTCATGATTGTCGCCATCGACGGCCCAGCCGCATCCGGGAAAGGCACGATCGCTCGACGGCTGGCCGCCCATTACGGATTGCCGCATCTCGACACCGGCCTGCTTTATCGCGCGACGGCGCGCTCGTTGGTGGACGAGGGCGGTGCGCTCGATGACGCGGGGCGCGCCGTCGCTGCAGCGCGCGGGCTGGCGCTGACGGATTTCGACGAGGCGCGCCTGCGCGGCCGCGAAATGGGGGAGGCGGCCTCGGTCGTCGCCGCCATCCCGGAAGTGCGCGCCGCGCTGGCGGAGATGCAGCGTCGCTTTGCGGACCATCCAGGCGGCGCGGTGCTAGATGGACGCGACATCGGCACCGTGATCGCGCCGGATGCGCGGATCAAGATTTTCGTGACCGCAAGTCCCGAGACCCGCGCGCAGCGCCGCGCGCTGGAGCTGCGCGGCCGGGGTGAGCATGTCGACTACGCCGAAATCCTGGCCGACATCCGCAAACGCGATGAGCGCGATTCGCATCGGTCGGCCGCGCCGCTGCGCGCGGCCCCCGACGCCCATATTCTCGATACGACGGACCTCGACATCGAGGCCGCATTCGGCGCGGCGCTCGCGATCGTGGAAAAAGCGCGCGGTTAAACTGGACTGCGCGGCCTTCGCCTCGCATGATCTGCGCCGCAATTGGCGGGCGAGGGCCTGCGATCCGGAGGTTCGATGTCTCCAGCTCAATCGCTCCTGCTGATTCGTCCCGCGGAAGAACGCGACGTTCCCGCCATCCTCGAAATTCTCAACGAAGCGATCGCGACCACGCTCGCCATATGGATGAATGGCCCGTTCGATCTCGAAAATCGCTACGAATGGTTTCGCGCGCGACGGGGCCAGGGCTTTCCGATTCTCGTCGCCGAGATCGACGCCGTCGTCGCGGGCTACGCAAGCTTCGGCCCGTTTCGCGCCTATGACGGCTATGCGCGAACCGTCGAGCATTCCGTCTACATTCACAAGGATTTTCGTCGGCGGGGAATTGGCCGCATGCTGATGGATCCGCTGATCGGCCTTGCGCGCGCGCGCGGCGATCATGTCATGGTCGGCGCGATTGGCCTGCCGAACGATCCATCCGTCGCGCTGCACCGCCAACTCGGATTCGTCGATGTCGGCCGCATGCCGGAGGTGGGCTGGAAATTCGGCGCATGGCGCGATCTGCTGCTGATGCAGAAGATCTTGTGAGCGACCGCCGCGCGCTTCAATCGGCGCGGCGATTCTCGATTTCGACGCCTGGTCGCTGGACCCCGCTTCAGCCCGCGCGATGACGGTCGTCCCGCGTCGCTTCGACGGAGGACGCAAAAATCATTTGACGCCGGCTATTGCAATAGTCTCGGAACTGTCGAAGGATATTGTCCTACGAAAAAATGAGGCTGGGATGAAACGGGGGCGAATCAGCCAGCAGGGCATTGTTTTCGTGATATTTGCGGCGCTGTTCGCCGCCTTCGCTTTCCTCCTGCCGGGTTTTGCAAGCACGCAGAACATGCTGACTCTGCTGCAGAACGTGGCGGTTCTCGGCATTCTCGGCCTTGGCATGGCCATCGTGGTCATAGGCCGCGGCGTCGACCTCTCGCTGATCGCCACGCTTGCCGTGCCGCCGGGGCTGGTGTTGCAGATGGTGCAGGACGGGCATTCGTTCTCGGGCTCGCTGGCCGCCGCGTTGCTGCTGACTGTGGCGTTCGGGCTGATCAACGGCTGGCTGATCGCTTATGCCGAAGTGCCGGCGCTGTTCACGACGCTGGCGACCGGTCTGTTCCTGGCGGGGGTCGGACAGGCGCTTCTGTTCAATCTCGATGTCGTGCAGTGGAGCGACGGCATGGCCGGCTTCGAGCGCCTTGGCCAGGGAACGGCGTTTGGCGTCCCGATGCCGATCATCGTGTTCGCTCTCGCCTGCGTCGGCGTCGCCATTCTGCTGCGGCAGACGCGCATCGGCGCCTATATTTACGCAATCGGCGACAATCCCTACGGCGCGCGCGCGACCGGCGTGCCCACGCGGCCGATCGTCGTCCTGCAATATGTGCTGGCCGCCCTGATCGGCTGCCTTGCCGGCCTCGTGATGGCCTCGTCCGTCAACAGCATGCCGACCCGCATCTTCAACTCGACATGGATTTACGACGTGATCCTTGTCGTCGTGCTCGGCGGCATCGGACTGTCGGGTGGGCGCGGCGGCGTCGTCAATGTCGTCATCGGCACGCTTCTGATCGGGACCATGCTCAACGGCATGACGATCATGGACATGTCCTATTCGGCTCAGAATCTCGTCAAGGGCGTGGTGCTCCTGGCGGCGGTGATCGCGGATTCGTTTCTGAATCCGCGCAACGAAGAAACGGCGCAACAGGGCGATATCTGAAATCGCGTTGGCATAGGGCTTCAATCAAGGGAGGACATCATGAGTTCTGGATTTGTCATGCGTATCGCCGCGCCGCTGGTCGGCGCGGGCTTGCTCGCTTTCGTCGCCGCGCCGGCGCTCGCGCAGAAGGGTCTGGACGAACCCTTCCAGGCGCAGTTCAAGGAGGCGCTGGCCGGCAAGACGGTCGCCTACGTGCCGGTCTCGATGAATTTCGACCTGACCGAGGGCTGGTTCGCCGGCCTGAAGAAGGAACTCGAGCCTTACGGCATGAAAGTGATCGTGCGCGACCCCAACTGGAGCACCAGCGCCGGCGCGCAGGCGGTGACGACCCTGCTTTCGGAAAAGCCGGTCGCGATGGTTATCCACAATCCCGACGTGCAGACCTATGCCAAGCTGCTGCAGCGCGCCGAGAATGAAGGCATCTACGTCATCCAGATCAACATGGGCTCGGTCTATCGTTCGTCCGGATTTGTCGGCGCCAACTGGATTGAGATCGGCGAGCGCGACGCCGATGCGGTGGTGAAGGCGTGCGCGGGCAAGTCGAACAAGATCGCGATCGTGCAGGGTGCGCTGTCGGCGGCGGCGTCCGCCTATACGTTGAAAGGCGTCGAGAACGTTCTGGCCAAGCACCCGGAAATCAAGGTGGTCTCCAGTCAGGCGGCCGACTGGGACGCGGCGAAGGCGAAGGCGGTGACGCAGACGGTTCTCAAGCAGAATCCCGATCTGTGCGGCATTGTCGGCTTCTGGGACGGCATGGACATCGGCACCGCGGCCGCGGTGAAGGAGGCCGGGCTGACCGGAAAGGTCTTCGTCGCGACCTCGGGCGGCGGCGAGCGCAAGGGCGCGTGCGAACTCGTCAAGTCCGGCGCGTTCGATCTCGATCTCAGCTACGACGTGCCGACGCAGGCGGCGGACATGGCGGCGCTCATCAAGTGGCTGGTCTCGTCGGGCGCAAAGGCAGGCTCGGTGAAGGGCTCGGTTTATACGACGCTTGTTCCGATCACGAAAGAGAACGCCTCGGCCGAAATGACCTGCTGGAATCTCGGCGAACTGAAGAAGAACTGACGCTTTCCCGTGCGCCGGCGCCTGCATCCGCAGGCGCCGGACTGTTTGTCACGTCTTGAACCAGGTCGCAGATGGAAGCGCTTGCACGACTTCGATATCGCCTTTGGCCGGATCATCTGCTCGGCGAAATCCTTTCGAAGCGATGGACCGAGACCGCCATTCCGGTGATCGTCCTCATTGCTGTCGCCATCGCGCTCGGCCGTGCGATCGACGGCTTCTTCTCGATTGTGTCGTTGGCGGATCAGGCGCGCCAGGCCGGCGAAATCGGCTTTGTCGTGCTCGGAATGGCGCTCGTGGTCATCGTCGGCGGCATCGACCTTTCGGTCGGTTCGATGTTTGCGCTGTGCGATTTTTGCGCGTTGTTCTGCCTCGACATCCTGAACCTGCCGGTTGCGGCGGTCTTCGTCATCACGCTCCTGTTTGGCGCGACGCTTGGAGCGATCAACGGATTTCTGATCGGCTACCTGCGCCTGCGCGCGTTCATCACCACGCTGATCACGCTGATCATCTACCGTTCGGCATACGATCTGCTGATCCAGGACTATTCCAATCGGATTGCGGCGTCCTTCCCCGATTTCCCGTCCTGGAATTTTGTTGGCGGCGGCGAGCTCTTCGGTGTGCCGAGCGTCGCGCTCGTCTATATCGTGATTGCGGTGTTCGGCCACGTGTTCCTCACGCGCCTGCGGCCGGGCTGGCACATCACCGCCATCGGCGGCTCGCGTCGTTCGGCCTATAATTCCGGCATTGCGGTGCGCCGGACGATCGCCCTCTGCTACGTTGCGAGCGGCGCGCTGACGGCGCTCGGCGCGGTGTTCTTCGCGGCGCGCCTCGGCACGGTCGGCGGCGATGTCGGGGTCGGCCTCGAGGTCACCGTGCTGACAGCGACAGTGCTCGGCGGCATTTCTCTCGGGGGCGGCAAGGGCTCCGTCGCCAAGGCGCTCGCAGGCACGCTGATCGTGCTGCTCGTCACCAACGGTCTCACGACCCTGTCGGTGCGCGGAGGGTTCAACCGCATGGCGCTTGCGTCGATTCTGCTCGTCGCGGCGATCATCGACATCCGCTGGCTGAAGAACCGCACCCGCATCATCAGCAAGGTTTACGTTTCGCCGACCTATCATTATCTGCCGCCGCCGCCTTCGACCGAAATCGGCGGCGGAGGCCCGTTCGAGCAGAACGACAAGCTGCGCGACGTGACCCTGATCGGCCTTGGCCGGATCGAGGCGCCGGAAGATGTGATTCTCGATCGCCACGACAATCTCTATGCCGGCTCGCGGCACGGCGACATCATGCGCTTTCTGGCGCCCGACTACGAGAAGATGGAAGTCTACGCGCATATCGGCGGCCAGCCGCTCGGCATGGCGTTCGACCGTCAGGACAATCTCTATTGCTGCATAGGCGGCATGGGCCTTTACCGGATCACACCGGACCGCAAGGTCGAGAAAGCAACGGACGAAACCAACCGCTCGATCTATTCGGTCAACGACGATAGTCGTCTGAGGCTTGCGGACGATCTCGACATTGCGCCCGACGGCCGCATTTTCTTCTCCGAAGCGACCGTGCGCTACGAGATGCACGAATGGCCGGTCGATGGCCTTGAGGCGCGCGGCAACGGCCGCATCGTCTGCTACGACCCCAACCGCAACACGACGCGCACCGTGCTGCGCGGCCTCAAGTTTCCGAATGGCGTCTGCGTCGCCTCGGATGGCCAGTCGATCCTGTTCGCCGAAACATTCGGCGCCTCGATCAATCGCTATTGGTTCGACGGACCAAGGACCGGCGAGGTCGAGGTGGTGATCGACAACCTGCCGGGCTATCCCGACAACATCAATCTCGCTTCGGACGGCAATTACTGGCTGGCGCTGGTCGGCATGCGCAGCCCGGTGATCGATCTGGCCTGGCGCATGGCGGGGTTCCGTCGCCGCATGGCCAAGCGGCTGCCTCTCGACGAATGGCTGTTTCCGAACATCAACACGGGCTGTGTCGTGAAATTCAACGAAAAGGGCGAGGTGCTCGAATCCTTCTGGGATCTCGCCGGCGCCAATCACCCGATGATCACGTCGATGCGCGAGCATCGCGGCTATCTTTATCTCGGCGGCATCTCCAACAACCGCATCGGCCGCTATAAGCTCGAGAACGCCGATCCGAATTTCGTCCAGTACGACAAACGCTGGGGGCGCGCGTGATCGCGGCGTTGAAGACTTTCGCCGACCGCGTCCTCGGGCGCGGCGATGCGGCGATCACGGTGCCGTCCTTTGACGGCGCGCTGAAACCGAACCAGATCCTTGAAGGCGCGGACATCGTGGCCAATCTTGGCGCGGGCGAGGATCTGGCGACGGACGGACGTTGCCTCTATGTCGCCGACGGGCCTGTCGTGAAGCGCCTCGACGGCGGCGCATTGCTTGACGTGCGCCGTTTTGACAGGCCGGTCACGGCGCTGTGCGTCACCGCGGGCGGCGGCCTTGCGGTCGCGCTCGACGGCCGCGAGGTGCGCGTGTTCGCGACGGCCGCGGGCGACGATGCGGGTCTGGCGTTCACCGGGCCGAGCCTTAACGCCGTCAATGCTTTGTCTGCGGCTCCGGACGGAACGATTCTCGTGGCCGACGGTTCGAGCGACCAGCCTTATTCTCGGTGGGCCTTCGACCTGATGGAGCGCAACGGTTCAGGGCGTCTGCTGGCGATCGATCCGGCGAACCGGAGCGTCAGGGTTCTCGCCAGCGGACTTTGCTATGCGTTTGGCGCGGGCGCTGCGGGCGACGAGGCCTTTGTGAGCGAGAGCTGGCGCCATCGAGTCGTGGCCGTGTCCCGCAACGGGTTCGTCCGGCCCGTGCTCGACAATCTCCCCGCCTATCCCTCGCGTCTGTCTCCCGCGCCGGACAGCGGCTGGTGGCTCACCGCCTTCGTCGCGCGCACCCAGCTCGTCGAATTCGTGTTGCGCGAACCCGCGTTCCGACGCCGCATGATGGCCGAGATCGATCCGAGATTCTGGATCGTGCCGAGACTACGCTCGGGCGATTCCTTCCGGGAGCCGATGCAGGGCGCGCATCTCAAGACGATGGGCGTGATCAAGCCGTGGGCGCCGCCGCGATCCTACGGCCTCGTCATCCGCATGAGCGCATCCGGCGCGCCGCTCTATTCGCTGCACAGCCGCGTCGATGGCGAGAACCATGGCGTCGTCGCGGCGGTCGAAGCCGGCGACAGTCTCTATGTGCTCGCCAAGGGGCCCGGCCGGCTGCTCCGCCTGCCGCTCGACAGGATCAGACAGGAGCTCGGCGCATGAGCGACAATATCCTTGAATTGCGCAAGGCGACGAAGCTCTACGGGGGCGCGCCGGCGATCGAGGACGTCGATTTCGAATTGCGGCGCGGTGAAATCCACGCGCTGGTCGGCGAGAACGGCGCCGGGAAATCGACTTTGACCAAAGTGATGGCGGGCGTCGTCGAGCTCACCTCGGGCGAGATGTTCGTCGATGGCAGGGAGGTCGAGCCAAAGACGCCGCTGGAAGCGCGCCATCTCGGCATAGCCATGGTGTTTCAGGAAAACAGTCTGGTGCCAACCATGACGGTGGCGCAGAACTTGTTTCTGGGGCAGGAGGCCTATTACAACCGTCTGCGCGGCATCTACATCGCCGCCCAGCAATTCCTTCAATCGCTGAATTTTGACGTCACGCCGACGGCGACGGTCGGCCTGCTCGGCGCCGCCAAGAAGCAGATGGTCGAAATCGCGCGAGCCGTGCTGCATCAGGCCAAGGTCATCATCTTCGACGAACCGACCGCATCGCTGACGCCGGAAGAAAAGAAGTATTTCTTTGACCTTGTACGCGATCTGAAGATGCGCGGCGTGTCGATCGTGTTCATATCGCACGCGCTTGAGGAGGCGCTGCTGCTGGCCGATCGCATCACCGTTCTGCGCGACGGCAAGCACGTTGTGACGGACGACGCCCGGAATTTCGACCGCGCGCGAATCGTCCAGGCGATGGTCGGACGCGACCTGTCGAACACGCTCTACGGCAAGCGCAAAACGCTCGTGCGTCCGGCGGGCGAACGGGTGCTGACCGTGCAGAACCTGAAAATGGCGCCGATGGTGAAGAACAATTCCCTGTCGGTTTTCGCCGGGCAGGTGACCGGCGTGTTCGGGCTCGTTGGCGCAGGGCGCACGGAAACCTTCAAGATCGTGTCCGGCGTGCTGAAGCGCGACTTCTTCCATGGCGGCGAAATTCTGCTGCGCGGCCGTCCGGTGCGCTACCGCGTGCCCGCGCCTGGCGTGCACGACGGCGTCGCCTATGTCACCGAGGATCGCAAGGTCGAGGGCTTTTTTGAAACGATGTCGATCGCGCGCAACATATACCTCGGATTGCTCGCCAAGTTTCCGCGCGGACGCTTCTTCCTGTCGCGCGCCGAGGCCGACAGCACCGGCGTGGACTGGGTGCGCAAGCTCAATGTGCGGTCGATCGGCGGCAAGGCGAAAGTCGTGGAGCTGTCTGGCGGCAACCAGCAGAAGGTGGTGATCGCCAAGTCGCTCGTGCAGGATCCGAGCCTCATAATTTTCGACGAGCCGACGCGCGGCGTAGACGTCGGCGCGATCGTGGAAATCCACGAACTGATCAATCAGCTCGCTGATGAGGGCAAGGCGGTTGTCGTCATCTCGTCCTACCTGCCGGAGATCATGGCCTTGTCCGACCGCATTCTCGTCAGCCGTCAGGGCAAGGTCGTCGAGGAATTTTCCGCGCGCGAGGCGACGGAAGAAAAGATCATGTATGCGGCCATCCACTGACGCGGCGGTCAGATCCCGGACCGGGCGGACGAGACTCGCAGGGGCGGCGGCGAATGTGGTTCGGCTCATTGCGCATCGCGCCGCCGTGGTTGACTTCGCGCAAGGCGCGCGGGAAAAGACGCGTTAGATTGCGATATGGTGAGCGGAATTCCCAGAATGACGCGCTGGCTCAGACTGGCCCTGTCCGTTTTGGCGATCGCAGGTCTCCTGACTGCGACGCCGGGCGGCGCATGTCTGGCGAAGGCCAGCTCTCACCATCACTGCTTGGGCATGATGTCGGGCGATGGATCGCACGACGGATCCCACGACACGCGCCGCGGGCTTCCGGCCTGCTGCGCGGCCTGTGTCTGCGCGGTGGTCCAGCCGCTATATGCGCCGCAGGCCCCGGTCGCGATCCCGACGGACTTCGTGCATCTGGAACTGCCATTGTGTGACGCCGGCCAGATCGCCAGCGTCCGCCCTGCCCCTGATCTGCGACCTCCCATCGCCTGACTTTGTGAGCATCCGATCCGCCCGTCGCCTTGCGGGCCGATCGGTTTCCCGCAGCGTCAAGCGAACGCCGGCTTGCCGGCTGGAGATCGATTCCATGACCTCGTTTTCACACCTGCGCGGCGCGGCGGCGCTCGCCGTAGCGACCGTGCTCGCCATGCCATTCGCCGGCCAGGCGATCATCCCCGCGCAATCGGCGCCCATCCAGGCGCCTGATCTTCCGCCGGATACGATCGTGTTCTATCGCGATCCGATGGGCGGGCCGGACATCTCGCTGACCCCGAAGAAAGACAGCATGGGCATGGACTTCCTGCCGGTTCGCGCCGCCGACATCGGCCGGATGCTGCCGCCGCTCGGCGCGCAGTCCGCCGCGCCCGCGACGGTCGAACCGGCCGCGGGTCCGGCCAAGGCGCGCGTTCTCTATTACCGCAACCCCATGGGCCTTGCCGACACCTCGCCGGTCCCGAAGAAGGATTCGATGGGCATGGACTATGTGCCTGTCTACGAAGGGAGCGAGGAGGAGCCCGCCGTCGTCAGGATCGGCCCCGGCAGGATCCAGCGCACGGGCGTACGCACCGAACCTGTGCAGACGCAGGCGATCGTCTCGAGGGTCGAGGCGCCCGGGTCCATCCAGCTCGACGAGCGGCGGGTGACGGTCGTCGCGACGCGCTCCACCGCTTTCATCGATAAGGTCGCGGACGTCACGACGGGCGATCTGGTGAAGGCGGGCCAGCCCCTGATGCGCCTCTATTCACCGGACATAGCGTCGGCCGCCGCCCAGTACGCCGCAAATCCCGGTCTTGACGGCGCCCGCACGCGGCTCGCCAATCTCGGCGTTCCCGCCACGCTGTTCGCGGAGATCGACCGCACGCACAAGCCGCCGCTGACCATCGTCTGGCAGGCGCCGCGCGACGGCCTCGTGCTGGAGCGCTCGGTCACCGACGGGATGAAGGCCGATCCAGGCCAGTCGCTGTTCAGGCTCGCCGACCTGTCCGTCGTCTGGGCGCTGGTCGATGTGTCCGAGCGCGATTACGGACGGCTGCGCGTCGGCCAGCCGGTCGTCGCGCGCGCGCGCGCGCTTCGGGGCAAGCCCTTCGCGGGCCGCGTCAGTCAGATCTACCCGCAGGTCAACCGCGACACGCGGACGGTCCGCGTGCGTGTGGAACTGGCCAATCCCGATTTCGTTTTGCGGCCGGATATGTATGTCGATTCCGAGATTTCGGTCGGCGACGGCGCGAAGGTCGCGACGGTCTCCGACAGTGCGGTCCTGAATTCAGGCAAGCGCCAACTGGTCATCCTCGACAAGGGCGACGGGCGGTTCGAGCCGCGCGACGTCAAGACCGGCGGACACGGCGAGGGCCGCGTAGAAATCCGCGAGGGGCTCGCGGAGGGCGACCGCGTCGTGACCTCGGCGAACTTCCTGATCGATTCCGAAAGCAATCTGAAAGCGGCGCTCAAGGACTTCCAGATGGAGGCGGGCAGATGATCGGCCGCCTGATCGCCTGGTCGGCGCGCAATCTCGTGCTGATCGTCATCGGGACGGCCTTCGTTGTCGCTGGCGGCGTCTATGCGCTGCGCACGCTGCCGCTCGACGCCCTCCCCGACCTCTCCGACGTGCAGGCGATCGTTTACACGGAATATCCGGGACAGGCGCCCCAGGTCGTCGAAGACCAAGTCACCTATCCGTTGAGCAGCGCCATGCTGACCGTGCCGAAAACGAAAGTCGTGCGCGGGTTCTCCATGTTCGGCGTATCGTTCATCTACGTCATCTTCGAGGATGACGTGGACATCTACTGGGCGCGCTCGCGCGTCCTCGAATATCTGAGCGCCGCCGGATCGAAGCTGCCGCAGGGCGTGACGCCGACGCTGGGCCCCGACGCGACCGGCGTCGGCTGGGTCTATCAATACGCGCTCGTCGCGAAGGAAATGACGCTGGCCGAACTGCGCTCGGTTCAGGACTGGACGATTCGCTATGGTCTCGCCAAGGCCGGGGGCGTGTCGGAAGTCGCGAGCGTCGGCGGCTTCGTCAAGCAGTACAATGTGGTGGTCGATCCGAACCGGCTGCGTGCGCTCGGGGTTTCGCTGGCGACGGTGCGCGGCGCCATTCGGTCGAGCAACTCGGACGTCGGCGGACGAACGGTCGAACTCTCTGAGTTCGAATACGTGGTGCGGGGTCGCGGCTATCTGCGTGGACTATCCGACATCGAGAACATCGCCCTGCGGGCCGACAACGGCACGCCGCTGCTCGTCAGGGATGTGGCGCGCGTCGAGATCGGACCGGACGAGCGGCGCGGCGTGACCGAACTCAATGGCGAGGGCGAGGTCGCAAGCGGCATTGCGCTTCAGCGGTATGGCGCGAATGCGCTGACCGTCATCGACAATGTCAAGGCGACGCTGGCGCAGATGGCGTCGAGTCTGCCGAAGGGCGTCGACATCGTGCCGGTCTACGACCGCTCACAACTGATTCACGCGGCGATCGAGACGCTGAAGAGCACATTGTTCGAGGAGAGCGTGATCGTCGCGCTCGTCTGCATTGTCTTTCTGCTGCACGTCCGCAGCGCGCTCGTTGCGATCGTGATGCTGCCGGTCGGCGTGTTGATGGCGTTCTCGGCCATGAAGGCGCTGGGGCTCGGCTCCAACATCATGAGCCTGGGCGGCATCGCGATCGCCATTGGCGCCATGGTCGACGCTGCAATCGTCATGATCGAGAACGCACACAAGCATCTCGAGCACGCCAGGCCCGACAAGCCGCGGATCGACATTCTGATCGATGCGGCGACCGAGGTCGGACCTGCATTGTTCTTCAGTCTGCTCGTGATCACCGTGTCCTTCCTGCCGATCTTCACACTTGAGGCGCAGGAGGGTCGCATGTTTTCGCCGCTCGCCTACACCAAGACGTTTTCGATGGCTGCGGCGGCGCTTCTCTCCGTGACGCTCGTTCCGGCGCTCATGGTTCTCTTCGTGCGCGGCAGGATCGTTCCGGAGCGGCGCAATCCGATCAACAGATTCCTGATCTGGATATATCGCCCGGCGATCCGCCTCGTCCTGCGCGCGAAAACGTTGACGATTCTGCTCGCGATCGCCGCGCTTGCGGTCACGGTTGTTCCCGCCCGTCAGATTGGCGGCGAGTTCATGCCGACTCTGAACGAGGGCGCGTTGCTCTATATGCCAACAACTCTGCCGGGCATCTCGATCACCGCGGCGACGGAGCTTCTGCAGACGCAGGACAGGATCATCAAGTCCTTCCCCGAAGTGCAATCGGTCTACGGCAAGGCCGGTCGGGCCTCGACCGCGACGGACCCGGCGCCGACCGAAATGTTCGAGACGGTGATTGCGCTCAAGCCGCAATCGGAATGGCGGCCGGGAGTCTCCGTCGATTCGCTCGTCGCGCAGTTGGATCGGGCCTTGCAATTCCCCGGCGTCTCGAACGCCTGGACCATGCCGATCAAGGCGCGCCTCGACATGCTCGCGACCGGCATACGCACGCCGGTCGGCGTCAAGATTTTTGGCCGTGATCTTGTCGAGATCGACGGACTTGCGCGTCAGGTCGAGAGTGTTCTGAAACACGTGCCGGGAACCTCGAGCGCCTATGCCGAGCGTGTCATGGGGGGCTATTACCTGGACATCGTTCCCGACCGCGCGGCGCTGGCGCGCTACGGCCTGATGGTTGGCGACCTGCAGGACGTGATCTCCGCGGCGCTCGGCGGCGAGACCGTCACGACGACGGTCGAGGGCCGAGAACGCTATGGCGTCAATGTCCGCTATCCCCGCGACCTCCGCTCGGATCCGGCGTCGATCGCCAATGACGTTCTGGTTTCGCTGCCCGCCGGCGGAGGCGCCGTGCCGCTTGGCGAGGTGGCGAAGGTCGCGCTCGTCCGTGGTCCGTCGTCGATTCGCACTGAAAATGGCCAGCTTGCCGTCTATGTTTTCGTCGATATCCGCGACCGCGACATCGGCGGCTATGTCGAGGACGCGCGCAAGGCCGTGGCTGACGAGATCAGGTTCCCACCGGGCGCCTACGTCGCATGGAGCGGCCAGTTTGAATATATGGAGCGCGCGGCGGCGCGGATGCGCGTCGTCGTGCCGGTGACGCTGCTCATCATCTTTCTGCTGCTGTATCTCAATTTCCGGCGCCTCACCGAGACGCTGATTGTCATGGCGTCGCTGCCGTTTGCGCTTGTCGGCGGCGTGTGGCTGATGTGGTGGCTTGGCTTCAACATGTCGGTCGCTGTCGCTGTCGGATTCATCGCGCTCGCCGGCGTCGCCGCCGAGACCGGCGTCGTCATGCTGATCTATCTCGACCACGCGCTGAAAGAAGTGGCGGGCGAGCGCGCCGCGGTCGGCCAGCCGCTCACGCGCGCCGACCTGCGCCATGCGATCATGCTCGGCGCGGTCGAGCGGGTCCGGCCCAAGATGATGACGGTCGCCGCCATCATGGCCGGCCTCGTGCCGATTCTCTGGAGCGTCGGCGCCGGCTCGGAAGTCATGCAGCGGATCGCCGTGCCCATGATCGGCGGCATGGTGTCGTCAACATTGCTGACGCTGATCGTGATCCCCGCGATCTACGCGCTTATCAAAGGATTTTCGCTGCCCGCCGATGGCGCGGCGCAGTGGACATCGCGTGCTGAATCCGCCCGCGTCGAACCACCCCCAGCCGTCACCGCCGAATAGGCGTCGAAAGGAGAAAGACTCATGCTGAATTCCATCGAGCGCGCTGGCGCGCTGGCGCTGGTCGCGGCCCTCGCTGCAAGCGTTGCGACGGGGCGGGTGCAGGCGGCGGGCGCTGGATCGGGCCTTGAGGCGCCGTCGGTTGTGGCGCAGGCCGAAAAGCCCTCGGGCAAGGGAACCGTCAACGCCGTCGACGCAACCGCCCGCAGGATCAACATGACGCATGGACCGATCGCCGCGCTCAAATGGGACGGGATGACCATGAATTTCGATGTCGCGCCTGGTGTGGACATCGGGGCGCTGAAGCCCGGGGAGAAAATCAGCTTCACGCTGAAGCGCGGCGACGGCGGCATGTACGTCGTCGACTCGTTCCGGCCGGACGAGTGATCGTTCCGAACCGCACGCATCTTGTCTCACATTGCGAAATCGGGCGCCCGACATGCGAAATCAGTCGCGGGCGGCGAACGGCGACGGTAAGATTGTCGGCGATTCCGCAGGCGCGCGATGGACGGCGCGCGAACGCAAGGAGGAAACCCGATGCCCGGACCAGCGCCTCTCCCGAGCGACGAGGAACGTCAGGCGATCCGCGACGGTGTGCGCGCCGTCGTCACGAAATTCGGGGATGAGTATTGGCTTGCGCGCGACGACGAAGGTCGGTTTCCGTTCGAGTTCCACCGCGCCATGGCGTCCGGCGGCTGGCTTGGCCTCACCATGCCGGAGGAATATGGCGGCTCGGGCCTCGGCGTCACCGAAGCCGCGATCATGATGCACGAGGTGGCGAGCCATGGCGGCGGCATGGCCGCCGCCTCGGCCGTGCATATAAATCTGTTCGGCCCGCATCCGATCGTCGTCAAGGGCACGGACGACCAGAAGCGCCGCTGGGTGCCGCGTCTCGTGTCGGGCGACGACCAGTGCGCCTTCGGCTTCACCGAACCGGATGCGGGTCTGAACACGACGCGCATCAAGACGTTCGCTGAAAAGGTTCCTGGCGGCTATCTCGTGCGCGGGCAGAAGGTCTGGACCTCCACCGCGCAGGTCGCCAACAAGATCATGCTGCTGACGCGCACCACGCGCTACGAGGATTGCCGCAAGCCGACCGACGGCATCACCATCTTCTACACCGACCTGGATCGCGCAAAGATCGATGTCCATCTCATTCCGAAGATGGGCCGCAAGGCCGTCGATTCAAATTCAATCTTCATCGACGGGCTGTTCATTCCCGAGGAGGACCGCATCGGCGAGGAAGGCAAGGGCTTCAGCTATATCCTGCACAGCCTGAACCCGGAGCGCGTGCTGCTGGCGGTTGAAGCGATCGGCATAGGCCAGGACGCCCTGCGTCGCGCGACACGCTATGCGCGGGAACGCATCGTCTTCGACCGGCCGATCGGCCAGAATCAGGGCATCCAGCATCCGCTCGCCGAAAAATGGATGTATCTCGAGGCGGCGTGGCTGATGGCGATGAAGGCGGCCGAACTCTACGACACCGGCCAGCCCTGCGGCGCGGAAGCCAATTCGGCGAAATTCCTGGGCGCGCGCGCAGGACATGATGCGGCTTGGCAGGCGATCATGACGCTCGGCGGTTTCGGCTATGCCAGGGAGTATCACGTCGAGCGGCTGTTTCGCGAGGTGTCGCTGACGCGGCTCGCGCCGATCACAGAGCAGCTCATTCTCTGCTTCGTGGCGGAGAAAGTGCTTGATCTTCCCCGGAGTTATTGAGGTCGGCGCCCATCCTTTCGTCAAGCGGGCGCCCCGGCGGGGATAGTCTGCCGCGTGGCGAGGGCGTTGGTCCAGGGGTCGCTCCGGCGCGGCGCAGTGTGGATGTCGCAGGCCGCGCTGGATCTGATGCGCGCAAGCTCCGGCCAGCTCAGCGGGACCGCGACCGGCGCGCCCGGCCGCGCGCGCAGCGACCAGGGCAGGATGCTGGTGGCGCGATGGCTGTTGCGCATCCAGTCGACGAAGATGCGGCCGGCCCGCTGCGCCTTGCTCATGTTTGCGATGAAACGGCCCGGTTCGCGCTCGGACAGCCCTTGCGCGAAGGCCCGCGCAAAGGCCTCGACCTCGGCTGTCGTCGCTGTGCGGTCCAGCGGCGCGACGACGTGGACGCCCCTGCCGCCTGTAATCAGCGGCCAGCTTTCGAGCCCGACCGCTCGCAAACGGTCCCGGATGTCGCGCGCGGCCGCCCTGACCTCGCGAAACGCCAGGCCAGGCGCCGGATCGAGATCGATCACCAGCCTGTCGGGATGGTCGGGCTTGTCGAACCGCTCCATCCAGCCGTGGAACTCGATCGCGCCGAATTGCGCAGCGGCGCGCAAGCCCTGCCGGCCTTCGACGGCGATATAGGCGTCGTCGGCTTCGCCGATGGCGACCAGGCCGTCCGCCATGCCCTTCATCGGGCGGCGCTGGAAGAAAGCGTCCCTCCCGATGCCTTCGGGCGCGCGCACGATGCTGACGAGGCGGTGTTCGAGATAGGGCGTCATGCGATCGGCCACGCGGTCGTAATAGGCGGCGACATCCCCCTTCGTCAGGCCGTCGGCTGGAAAGACGACGCGGCTCGCGTGCGTCAGCGGCGTTGGCGCGCCGATCCATCGGGCGGCTGGCGAGGGGCTCGGTTTCGGCGTCACAGGGGTCTCCCGCAGGTCGCTCTCCCGGCAAAGGAAATCCGATGTCGCTCCCCTATGCGGCGGCGTGATCCGCCCGCGCGTCCTTCGCCCCGAAGAACAGGGCCTGGCTGATGACAGCGCGAACCGTGTCTTCGCGGAATGGTTTGGAAATCAGGAAAGTCGGCTCCGGGCGCTGCCCGGTCAGCAGCGATTCGGGATAAGCCGTGATGAAAATGACAGGCGCCTCGAAATTGCTGAGGATGTCGTTCACCGCGTCGAGGCCCGAACTGCCGTCCGCGAGCCTGATATCCGCGAGTATAAGGCCTGGCCGCATCGTCGTGGCCATCTGCACCGCCTCGTCGCGGGTGCGCGCATTGCCCACGCACTTGTGTCCGAGCCCCTCGACCAGCGCTTCCAGGTCCATCGCAATGATAGGCTCATCCTCGATCACGAGCGCTGTCGAGGACACTTGCGCAGCCACTTCCCGGCCGGCTTCAGTGATCAGGCGAGACAGTTCTACGTGAGAAACGTCAAGTATTTCAGCAGCTTGATCTGGATCGAAGCCCTCGACCGCGGTCAGTAGAAAGGCCTGCCTTGGCAGGGGCGTGATCGCATCGAGTCGCCGCTCCGCGAGCGTGGCGCCGGTTGTTTCCGGGACACCGTTGAGCGGCATTGCATTCCAGATGCCGGAAAATATCCTGTAGGCTTCAATGCGCGCGTCGCGCGATCTGTCGAAAAGGTGGGGATCGGCGACCAGAGTTTCGAGCATCGCCATGACATAGGCGTCGCCGCTCGCCTGGCTGCCGGAAAGCGCGCGGGCGTACCGCCGTAGAAGGGGAAGGCGTGGTGCGATAAGTGCGGAAAGCGACATGCAGCCTCGCCGGGTCGGAAAGGAAGACACAAAAACAGATTACCATTCAAAACGCCCGCGCAATCGTCCAGTTCCAGACCAGGGCGAAATATTTCCGGCGGGCGGAACCAATTCGCTGTGGCGCGGTTTCGGTAGCGGAACGAGCGCAAGGGCCTCGATCGGGGCGGGATTTGACGAGAAGATGCCTGATGCGAGATAATTCAAAGATTACATCGACGCCGGCCCTGGACGAAAATATTCAATCTCACATTGGCCGTCGTCTGCGCAGTCTGTTCGACGCCGTGGCGCAGGAGCCGGTTCCGGAAAGATTTCTGGATTTGCTGGACCAGCTCGAACAGGCGAGTGTGATAAACCCGCCCGCGCCGGGCAACGGGCGCGCCCGCGCGTCGGAGGGCTACGAGCCGGCCTCGCAGGCCGGCATGTCCAAGTGAGCGTGCAATCGCAGGCATGAGCGAGCTGCCATCGCAGAAATTCAAGGCGGCGCTGCTGGCGGAAATTCCGACCGTGCGGGCGTTCGCTCTGTCTTTGACCGGGTCGGTCGACCGGGCCGACGACCTTGTGCAGGATACGCTCGTGAAGGCGTGGGGCGCTTCGGCCACGTTTACGGACGGTACGTCGCTGCGGGCCTGGTTGTTCACCATCGCCCGCAACACATTTTATTCGAACCATCGTAAAAGCCGTCGCGAGGTGCAGGACGTCGACGGCGTGGCCGCGGCGCGGCTCGTCTCGAATCCGGCTCAGATCGGTCATCTCGATCTCGTGGATTTCCGCACCGCGCTTGCCTCGGTTCCGGACGACCAGCGCGAGGCGCTGATCCTGGTGGGCGCGTCCGGCTTCTCCTATGAGGAAGCGGCCGAGATCTGCGGCTGCGCGGTGGGAACAATCAAGAGCCGCGTCAATCGGGCCAGGCAAAAGCTGATGGAAATTCTGTCCTTGTCCTCGTCCGAGGATTTCAACGGCGATTTCTTTTCGAGCGGGCAGACCGAAATTCGTTCCGCCTCGCGCTGATTTCCGGACGCGCCATCTCTCCCAGCGGCCGGAAAACGGCGGCAAAAGACAGCAACGGGCGACAGCGGCCCCCCTGGGAAGGGAAATCCTGCGTCGAGCAACGTCAGGATGCGCTTAGACGATTCAACGGTTTCTCAAGGCCCCCACCTGCAGAAATCCGGCGCTCGACGCATTGGCGACAATATGTGGCTCCCGGCCAGCTGCAGGCTATCCGTCATTTTCGACAGACAGGTTGCGGCAAATGCCAGTCGTGGGATAATCCGCGACGGGGGCGGCCATATGAAATTCATGCTGTTCGTCGATGACCATCCAATTTATCGCGATGGCGTCCGCCGCGCGCTGGAAACGGGGATCGACGGGCTTTCCGTTCTGGTCGCGAGCAATGTCGAGGAGGCGCTCGGCCTGCTGCGCGCCGACGCCAGGATCGATCTGTGCCTTGCCGACTATCTTCTCCCCGACGGCGACGGCCTGACCCTGATTTCTCAGATCCGGACGGCCCATCCGACGGTCGCCGTCGGGGTTCTGTGCGGCGAGCCGAACTTCACGCTGGCGGAGGACGTCCGCAGCATCGGCGGCGTCGCCTGCCTGTCCAAGGAAATGGAGACCGAGGGCCTGGTTGCGGCTGTCGCCGCGATCTTCGAGGGCGACGATGTCTTCGCCATCGGCGCGCAAGCGGCGGGCGCGAAGCCGCTGTCGGATCGCCGCCGCCGCATCCTGATCTATGCGAGCAAGGGATTGCCCGACAAGCAGATCAGCGACAGGCTCGGCATCAGCGAAAGCACGGTGAGGAATCATTGGCACCACATCTTTCGCCAGCTCGGCGAGACCAACCGGACCGAGGCGGTCACGCAGGCGCTGCGCCGCAACCTCATCTAGACGCTTCCGCCGCTGCGGAGCGCGAACGCGCGATCGCGACCGCGCGCATGCGCCTCTATTTCACGGAATTCGCTGCTGCGGCGACATTCGGCGCGCGCCCACTCCAGATCCTTTCGGTCGGGGGCGCGATCGTCGTCGGCGTCATCTTGCGCATCCTCAGCGGAACCCCGGTCTGGCGCATCGCAGCATGGTGCGTCGTCATCGCGGCCGCCGAGTCCGGGATAGCCGTCGTCAACCGGCTCTTCATGAGGCGGCAGCCTTCCGACGACGAGTTGCAGACGTGGGCCATCGCGAAAATGGCGCTTGCCGGGGTTGGCGGACTTGCCTGGAGCCTTGGTCCGGCTCTGTTGCACGTCAGCGGGCAACCGCTGACAACCATGGTCCCCGTTTGGACCATCCTGATGTATTGTTGCGGCGCGGTATGGGCTGGGGCATTCTATGCGCCTGCGCTCTACACGATGATCGTGACGGCGACCTTGCCGGCGGCGCTTTGGCTGCTCCCGCTCAAGGGCATCGAGGAAGCCAGCGGCTTCTGTCTCCTGTTCGCAATTCCGTTCTTTATGGCCATCGGCCAGCAGGCCGCGTTGCGCTATCGCGCGGCGGTCAATGACAAGCTCGAGATCGAGCAGCTTCTTGAGCGACAGAACGCCTACACCCGGCACATCGAGCAATTGAGCGCGGAGCGGACGCGCTTTTTCAGCGCCGCCAGCCACGACCTGCGGCAGCCGCTGCACGCCATGGGGCTCTATCTCTCGCTGCTACGTGACAACCCCCGCGGGGCGGATCGCGACGAACTGATCGAAAATCTCTCGCAATGCGCCTTCAGCCTCGACACGCAATTCAACGCAATTCTCGGCGTCAACGAGATGGAGGAGTTGTTGGAACAGGCGCGGCCGGTCGCCACGCCCATGCAGGACGTGTTCGATCATGTCGCCGTGCAGGCGCGGCCGAAGGCCATCGCCGCCGGGCTCGAACTGCGTGTCAGGAAGACGCGGGAATGGGCGATGGTCGCGCCGGACGTGCTTGAGCGCGTTCTCGGCAATCTCGTCTCGAACGCGCTGCGCTATACTCATGCCGGCGGCGTTCTGGTTGGCGTGCGTCGCAGGGGCGACCAGCTTTCGATCCACGTTGTCGACACCGGAATCGGCATTGCGCCGGATCATCAGAAGGACGTGTTCAACGATTTCTTCCAGGTAGGCAATCCCGAACGCAATCGGGAGCACGGATTCGGGCTGGGGCTCGGCATTGTGCGACGCCTCTGCGAGGGCATGGGGTGGCGGATCGAGATGAAGTCGCAGCTCGGGCGCGGCACGAATTTCGTCATCTCTGTCCCCTCCGCGCCGGCTGCTATCGTCAGCATGCGGCCGGCGGTCGTCGCGTCCAAACCGCCGCCGTTGCTGCAACGGCGAACGGCGCTCGTCGTCGATGACGACGAGCATGTGCGCGATGCGATGGGCCGCATGCTCGCGCGCTGGGGCGTGCGGACGGAATTCTGCAAGACGGCCGACGAGGCCCTCGCCATTCTCTCCGCCAGCGATCCGTCGACAAATTGGCATCTGCTGGCCGATTATCGGCTCGCAGGCGAGACGAACGGCCTCGTGCTGGCGCAGGAGGCCGTGCGGCTCTATGGGGACCGAGCGATGCCGGCGATCATCACCGGCGAGGCTGACGAGAACCTCGAATCAGAGGCTGGCGCGCGAGGGATAGTCATTCTGCGCAAGCCGGTGCAGCCAGTGCGCCTGCGTGCGCTGCTGGCGCGTTGACGACAGGCGCGCGGCGCCCTCTTCTGGCGCGCGCCGACTTCGGTCTAGACTATCGACAATGACAGGCAAGAATATGGGAATGGAAATGTCTGACGCCGACGCCCTGCGAATTCTCCACCGGAACACGATTCCCGACAATGTGCGCCGCGCCGCGGCCAAGTATCGCGCGCGCCCGGCGCTCACCTTCGCTGGCCGCGTCTGGTCGTTCGCCGAGCTGGATCAGGCCGCCGGCCGGATCGCGTGCAGGCTCGCCGGTCTGGGTCTCGCCAGGGGCGACCGCGTGGGCGTCTACGCCCGTAATTCCGATGCATATCTGCTGCTCTGGCTCGGCTGCGTCCGCATCGGCCTGGTGCATGTTCCGATCAATTACGCCCTGACGGTGGGCGAGCTGCGCTATATTCTCGATCAGTCCGGCGCCAAGGCGCTGTTCTACGATTCCGATCTACGCGCGACCGTCGACGCAGCGCGACAGGATGTCGGGGTCGAGCACTACGGCCTCGTGCGCGATGGGGCTGGCGACATTCTCTCCACGGCGCTCGACCGGAATGCGCCGCGTATCGACGAGGCGCTCTGCGCGGACGAGGACGCTGCGCAGTTCTGTTACACGTCGGGCACGACGGCCGCGCCAAAGGCTGCGGTCATGACCCATCGCGCCTACGTGGCTGAATACCTGGCCTGCGCCATCGAGCTTGAATTCTCGGGCGTCGACGTGGCGCTCGCCGCGCTGCCGCTCTATCACACCGCGCAGATGCACGCCTTCACCATGCCGCAGATGTTGGTCGGCGCGATCACGCATCTGATCGAATCGCCGGCGCCCGATGTGGTTCTCGAACTGATCGAGCGGCTCGGGATCACGTCGTTCTTCGCGCCGCCAACCGTCTGGATCGGCCTCCTGCGTCATCCTGATTTCAAGACGCGCGATCTCACGACGCTGCGCAACATCTATTACGGCGCCTCCATCATGCCGGTGCCGGTGCTTCACGAATTGCGCGCCGCTCTGCCCGGCGTGCGCTTTTTCAATTGCTACGGACAGACCGAGATCGCTCCGCTGGCTACCCTCCTGAAACCGGAGGAGCACGACGCGCGGCCAGCCTCAGCGGGGCGTCCGATCCTGTCTGTCGAAACGCGCGTCGTCGATTCGGATATGCGCGACGTCGCGCCTGGCGTGCATGGCGAAATCGTGCATCGCTCCCCGCAGCTTCTCAACGAATACTGGAACAAGCCGGACGAGACGAAGGAAGCCTTCGCCGGCGGCTGGTTTCATTCGGGCGATGTCGGATATTTCGATGAGGAAGGCTATCTCTTTGTCGTCGATCGCGTGAAGGACATCATCAAGTCGGGCGGCGTCGTCGTCGCCGGCCGCGAGGTCGAGGAGGCCTTGTTCAGGCACCCCTCCGTCTCGGAAGTCGCCGTCGTCGGTCTGCCGGACCCCAAATGGATCGAGGCCGTCACCGCCATTGTCGTGCTCAAGCCCGGCTTCGAGCCGGACGAAGCCGGGCTCCTGGCGCATGCGCGGGAGTTGCTTGCGCCGTTCAAGGCGCCGAAGCGTGTGATCTATGCGCCCTCGCTGCCGCGCAACACAGCCGGCAAGCTGCTGAAGCGCGAACTACGGACGCAATACGCAAAGTCATGAGCGTACGGCTCGACGCCGGCGCGCCGACGCGCGAAGATGGCGACCGCCGGCCCGGTTTGGCCAATGCAGGACACTCGATGACGCGCTCATCGAGACATTCATAAAAGCACTCGATGGAGCAGACATGATCGCAATCGTCGCCACTATAAAGACAAAGCCCGGCGCGGGCGCGCAGTTCGAAGCCGTTGCGCTGGAGCTGATGGCGAAAGTTCAGGCTGGCGAGCCGGGCTGCAAACTCTACCAGCTCTGCAAATCGGAAGATGCCGACACCTATGTCTTCATCGAACGCTATGTGGATCAGGCGGCAGTGGAAGCGCACCGCGGCACGCCGCATTTCCGCGAGCTGGGGAAGAAGATGGGCGAGTTCATGGCCGGTCGCCCGGAGGTGAAAATCCTGAGGGAGGTCTGAGGCGCCACGCTCGCGCCGCGAATTCGACTTTCCCCGGACAAGCTTGGGCGTATGTACTGGGCCAAGAGGCGTTTGCCGTGGCGCTTGCGGTCTTTTGCGCGGCTTTGGGAAAGTGCGATGAGAAAAGCCAGAAACCTTTGGCTCGCCGGCGTCATGGCGCCGACGCTGGCCGTCTCTCACGCTCTCGGCGCCGCGCCGGCGCGCGGGCCGGATATTGTGGTTGCGCAGGACCAGGGCGAGGAGAAGTCGCATCCTGGCGCGCCGCCGCATCCGCCCGCGCCCGCGCCGCATCCTGCTCCTCCAGCGCCCCATCCCGCGCCGCCGATTCACGCCATGCCGCCTGCGCCGTCACATCCTGCTGCGCCGGCGCCGACCGTCCACCCGACGTCGCCCGCTCCTCCACCTCATGCGCCTGTGCCGCGCCCGGCGGCGCCGGAGCCGCCGGTTCACGCCATGCCGCCTGCGCCGCAACATCCTGCAGCGCCGGGCCCCGCCGGCCGTCCCGCGCAACCTTTGGGCGTGGCGCCTGCGGCGCGGCCTACTGCGCCCGCTTCGCCATCCTCGGCGGTCCAACCGCAGCCTGCGGCTTCGCAACCGCCAAAAGCCGACGCGCCCCTTCCGCCGGCGACCGCGCCGCTGCGCGTGCCGGACGGCCCGGCGCCTGGCGTTCGTCCGCTGCCGCTCCAGCCCGGCGCCCAGCCACAGCCCGGCGCGCTGCCGCCGCAGGGCCAGCGCGGTCGCGGGTTGACGCCCGCCGGCGCCGCCGCGTTGGGCGCGGCGGCCGGTCTCGTCGGCGGCTTCATGGCCGAGACCGCCGGGGCGCCGGCGCGCGGGCTCGACGCAGTCCGCGAGCGACGTCGCGAATTCAATCAGGGCGCCGCAGCCGTGTATCAGGAGCCAGGCCGCACCATCGTGCAGGACGACGACCGCTTCTTCGTGCGGCACGATGAAAACGAGCGGTTCCGTATGCTCGGCGCCGCCATGCAGACGGAACAGCGTGGCGACGATATTGTCACGATCTGGCGTCGTCCGGACGGCGACGAGATCGTCACCATCACCGATCTCAATGGCGATCTCATCCGGCGCTATCGGCGCGCGCCGGACGGCACCGAAGTGATCATCATCGACAATCGCTTCTCCGGTCCGCCGCGTTCGTTCCTCGACGATGTGGTCGCGCTGCCGCCGCCAGCCTACGAGATCGCGCCGGAGCGTTACGTCGTCGACGCCGGCATGGCCGACGAAAGGCTGCTCTACGACACATTGTCGGCCCCGCCTGTCGCGCCGATCCCGCGCCGGTTCACGCTCGACGAGATTCGCTATAGCCCCGACGTGCGCGCCTACACGCGCTCTGTCGATCTCAACGCAATCAATTTCGACACCAATGCGTGGGAGATCGGCCCGGATCAGGCGCCGAAGCTGAACGCGCTCGCAAGGGCTCTCAACGAGGCGATCAACCGCAACCCCAACGAGGTGTTTCTTGTCGAGGGTTATACGGACGCCGTGGGATCGCCGGTCGACAATCTGTCGCTCTCCGATCGCCGCGCGCAATCCGTCGCCGACACGCTGACGCGCGCCTTTGGCGTGCCGCCGGAAAATCTCGTCACGCAGGGCTATGGCGCGCAATATCTGCGCGTGCAGACCAGCGGTCCCGAGCGTCGCAACCGCCGCGTGGTCGTCCGGCGCATCACGCCATTGCTCAATGGACAGAACGGGCGCTGAATGCGCTTGCCGGGCGAGTGAACAAACCGTAACGCGCCCGGGGCTCGACAGGGGAGGGCTTATCCGCTTCAATCAAAGCCTGAAGAATCCTGCTTCCCATCGCAAGGCTTCACCGGAGAGTGGAATGAACAAATCGAACGCCATGGCATTGCTGCTCGTCGCCGCCGCCTGTGCTCCAGGTTTCGCGCAGGCGCAGGAGAAAACGCAGGCGCCAGCCAAAGCGAGCGCCGCCCAATCCCGCATCGAGAGATTTTGCGCGCAGGAACATGGCAAGGCCGAGCATGAAGGCAAAGTGGGCGCGGTCCTTGCCGGGCATCTGCATCTGACCGACGCGCAAAAGGCGGCGTTCAAGGAATTCGAGGATGCGCGCGCCAAGGCCATCGACACGGTGAAGGCCCGCCTGTGCGCCTCGAAGCCGGACACGTCCACCTTCGAAGCGCGCCTGAACCTGCATCAGGTTTTCCTTGAGGACCGCCTGGAGATGCTGAAAGCGGAAAACCCCAAGCTGATCGCCTTCTACAACAGTCTCGACCCGGATCAGAAAGCCAAATTCGACCGGATAAGCCGGCATATGCGCAAACGGCGCTGATGCGCCCGCCGCACGCTCCCTCGGCGGATGGCGGCGCCGTCGCCTGTTTCACGTGAACACGAGGAGGATCAAATGATCTTCATGCGCATGACTGCTCTGGCTATCGCCGCAACCTGCTTCGCCGCCGGGACCGTTTCAGCCGGTCCCGTGCCGCCTTCTGGTGCGCGCTTCGCCGCGCCTGCTCCGCAAATACAGGAGGTTCAATATCGCGGCGGATATTATGGCCGCGGCGATGACGATGGAGGCGGTCCCGCCGCGATCATCGGCGGCATCGTCGGCGGAGCATTGGGCAATCCATGCTACTTCAACGATTGCGGCTACGGCTATGGCGATGACGATGACGATGGCGGGCGATGGGGCGGGCGCGGCTGGGGCGGATATGGCGGCGGCTGGCGCGGCGGATATGGCGGCTATCGTCGCTGACCTCTGTCAGGCGGCGATTCCCGTCATGTCGGTTTCGCCGTCCGTTTGATTGCATGGGCGCCGGCGCGTGGTTGCGCGCCGCCGACTGAGCGCCGTTTCGCGGGGTATGTCGGGTTTGGCGTGAAACGGGCGGCCCCTTCAGCGCGACGTCGCCCCGGCGCTGGAACGCTCTCCCGCACGCTGCGGAATAATGAAGATGCTGATGGCGATGATAACGGCGAGCGCCGCAGCGATGGAAAAGTCGCTGATCGCCAGACCGCCATTTGCAACGGGCTTATCGAGCGAATTGGCGAGCGTCGCGCCGAGCGGCCGCGTCAGGATGAACGCGGCCCAAAACAGCGCGGTGCGGGATGTTTTGGCGAAGAGGTAAAGCGCGGCGACGATGCCGAGCGCGACTGCGATCACAAGAGCGCCTCCATTGTAGCCAAGCCCGGTATCGTCCGCCATCCAGTCCCCGAGCGCCGTGCCGAGCGTCTGCGAGAACATGATGGTCGCCCAGTAGAAGGCCTCGACTTCGGGCGTCGTGACGGTGTCGACCGAGACAGAGCCGAATGTTCGGCGCCAGAGTCCGAGCGTCGCGATGACCATCGTGAACAGCAACAGGGAGCCGCCGAGATAGCCGACGCCGAGCGAGCGGTCGACAAAGTCGGCGAGGGTCGTTCCTGCAAGCGTGGTCGCGGTGATTGCAGCCCAATACAGGAAGGGGTGAAATCGCTTCGCTCTGATCTGCGCGGCGACGGCCACGATCAGAACGCCGCCAAAAATCGCCGTGCCGACCAGATAACCGAGCCCCAGGCCCAGCGTAACCGCGTTTCCGCCGACCTCGCCCAGTGTGGTCGCCAGGATCTTGATGATCCAGAACCCGAGCGTAATCGCCGGCGCCTTGTTCTGTTCGCCGGAAACCGATTTATCCATGCCGTTTGCTCCGCAGTTGAAGGCTGCTCCTGCGCGCTGCGCCCCAGCATCGCCCAACGATCCTGCGCCGCAGGACTTAGGCGTGAATTAGCCGGGCAGGCGCAGGTGGACAACGACGGCGGAGCGAGCGGCGAAACGCGCGGGCGCCGCAGGAATGTCTTGAATTTCACGCCGAATGGTTCAGGACTTTCCCGCGGACGCCGCTGTCACGCGCGGCGACGGGCGGGGCGACGAGGCGCGGCGCAATGCGCGTTCTGTTGATCGAGGACGATCCAATGATCGGCGATGGCCTGTCGAAGGTCCTTGCCGGCGAAGGCATGTCCGTCGACTGGGTTCGCGCCGGCGCCGACGCGGAAATTGCGCTCCGCGACGCCGGCTATGCAATCGTCCTTCTTGATCTCGGCCTGCCCGGGGCGGACGGCCTTGATCTGCTTAAATCCGCGCGGGCGTTGGGCGTGTCGACGCCGGTGCTTGTCATCACGGCGCGCGACCGGCTGGACGATCGGGTCGCCGGTCTCGATCTCGGCGCGGACGACTACCTCGTCAAACCATTTGAAACGCGTGAACTGCTGGCGCGAATGCGCGCCCTCGCGCGTCGGCGGCTGGGCGGCGCGTCCGCGCGCGTCGCGGCAGGCGGCAGCGAACTCGACACGGAAACGCACGAACTGACGCGCGACCAGGTCGTTCAGATCCTGCCTGCGCGCGAATACGCGCTGATGCGGGCGCTGATGGAGAGGCCCGGCCGCATCCTGTCGCGGGCGCAGATCGAGGAGCGAATCTACGGCTGGGGCGAGGAGGTCGAAAGCAATGCGGTCGATGTTCTCATACATTCGATCCGGCGCAAGTTCGGCAAGGGCGTGATTCTCAATGTCAGGGGGGCCGGATGGATGGCGCCGAAATCATGATGACGACGTCCCTGCGCAAGGCGACGCTCCTCTGGATCACCGCCCTGCTGGCCGTCGTCGGCGTTCTCGCGGTCATGATCGCGTTTTGGTTCGCGCTTGATGAATCGGCCGAGTTCCTCGATGGGCAGTTGCGGCAGATCGCGCTGAACGTCGAGCCGGGAACGCAAGCGGCCGATGCGCCGGCCGCCGCCGATCAGGATCCCGAGGACAGGTTCGTGATCACGATCTGGGGCGAGGGCAACCACGTCCTTCGCCAGTCGCCGTTGGACGCGCGAATCCCCCGCCAGAGTCGCGCGGGTTTCGCCGACGTGATGGCGAACGGCCATTTGTGGCGGGTCTATACGACCGGCGACCCGGCATACACTGTGCAGGTCGCACAGCGCGACGCGGTTCGCCAGGAAATCGCGCGCAGCGCGGCGCTGGGCGCGGCGGCGCCTGTCATCATCGTCATTCCGCTGTCCTGGCTGGTGGTCGGGTGGGCGATGAACCGGATGTTCGGGCGTCTCGACGCTCTTGCACGCGATGTGGCGGAGCGGGGCGCGGCGGCTGCGGAACCCGTTCCACTGGCGGGAATTCCGACGGAAGTTGCGCCGCTTGTCGAAAGCATGAATCGACTCATCGCGCGGTTGCATGCCGCTCTGGCGGCGCAGAAGCGGCTTCTGGCGGATGCCGCGCACGAATTGCGGACTCCGCTCGCCGCGATGCAGATTCAGGTCGATGCGCTCGCGTCGTCGACGCCTGCGACGCTCGACGCGCGTCGCGCCGCGCTTGCGAGCGGGGTGCGCCGCGCCACCGCCCTGGTCAATCAATTGCTGAAGCTGGCGCGGCTCGACGAGCCTGCCCCGCCGTTGAACGACGAAATCGAGCTTGGCGCGCTTCTTCTGGAATGCGTTGGCGATCATGTCGCTCTCGCCGACGCCACGGGGATCGACATCGGCGTGAACCTGACGTCCGCTGCAACGGTGCGCGGCGCTGCGGACGAGGTGCGCACGCTCATCGGAAACCTGATCGACAACGCCGTGCGATACACGCCTGCGGGCGGCAAGATCGATGTCGCCCTGTACCATCGCGATGGCATGGAGGTCGCGGAGATCGTCGACACCGGACCCGGCCTGCCGAAGGGCGTCGAGACGCGCATTTTCGACCGATTTTATCGCGCGGCTCCGGCCGGATCGCAAGGCGCAGGACTCGGGCTGGCGATCGCGCGTCGGGTCGCCGAGCGCAATGGGTTCGGTCTGACGGTCGCCAATCGCACGGACGGATTGTCGGGCGTCGTTGCGCGCGTTTCGATGCCGGTTCCCCCGCCATCGAAGCCGCTGGGCTAATTCGCTGCTAAGTCTGGCGGCGCACAACCATGCGCGAAGCAGCGCCGTCATATCAAAGCAGGCGCGTCGCTTTACCGGCGAAGGGGCCACGGGAGCACGCAATGAAAAATGCATACATACGATTCATCGTCGCCGCTGGCGCAGCAGGAACCCTGTTGACGTCCGCGGGACTGGCGACCGCCTATACGGGCGAAAAGTTGGCCGGCCGCGCAAAGGTCAGCATCGAACAGGCCCGCGCGATCGCTCTGAAGGCGCATCCGGGGACGATCACGGATGAGGAACTGGAGCGCGAGTCCGGCGGCTCCGGTTTGCGCTACTCGTTCGATATCAAGCAAGGCAAGGTCACGCAGGAGGTCGGGGTCGACGCTGCGACCGGCCGTGTTCTCGAAAACAAGGCCGAAGGCGCAAATCCCGACTGACGGAGGCCAGTCATTGCAGCTATCCCGCTTCGCATGACGCGAAGCGGGATATGTCGCCGGTCGAAACGGAAACGCCATGAACGACGATCAAAAGCGCTTGCCGAGCAAGGCGCCTGAAGTCACGCTCGGGTTCTGGATCGTCAAGATACTGGCGACGACGCTGGGCGAAACCGGCGGCGACGCGGTCACGATGTCGATGGATCTAGGCTACGCTGTCGGGACGCTCATCTTCTTCGGTCTGTTCGCGGCGGCCGTGATCGCGCAGGTCCGCGCGGCGAAATTTGAACCCTTTCTCTATTGGCTGACGATCGTCGCAACGACGACAGTCGGCACGACGATGGCCGATTTAGCCGACCGATCGCTCGGCGTCGGCTATGCGGGCGGCTCTGCGCTGCTGCTGCTGGGGCTCGCCGCGTCGCTTGCGATCTGGCGCTGGTCTGAAGGCTCGGTGTCCGTGGACACGGTCTCGACGCGGCGCGTCGAGACGTTCTACTGGGCGACGATCCTTTTTTCCCAGACGCTCGGGACCGCGCTTGGCGATTGGATGGCGGACACGAATGGCCTCGGCTTTGGCGGCGGCGCGGTCGTTTTCGGCGCGGCGCTCGCACTGGTCGCAGCTCTCTATTTCTTCACGAATGTCTCTCGCGTCGCGCTCTTCTGGGCGGCCTTCATCCTGACCCGTCCGCTGGGCGCGACGGTCGGCGATCTGCTCGACAAGCCGCACGAGCTGGGCGGCCTGGCGTTGAGCCGCTACTATGCGTCCGCTGTTCTGGTGGCCGCGATGCTCGCGCTGATCGTCCTCTTTCCGCAGAAACCAGGATCGCATCCCCGGACGATCAAAAGAGAGTCCGGGGATTGATCAGTCGCCGCCCGGCTCGTCAGGCGCAAGGCCGCGGCGGCGTCTCTCACTCCCCCGCCGCCGCGGCCTGCTGTTCGCCGAGTTCATGCGCCTCGCGCGCGCGCAGTCGTTCCTCGCGCTCCGCTATATAGGCGCGCGTAATCGGAACGACGTCATGGCGCCGCGCAAGCTGGATCTGGAATACGCATTCGCCCTCGATGCGGAAGGTCAGCTCGCACATCGCCAGATAGAACTCCCACATCCGGCAGAAGCGTTCATCGTAAAGCGCCTGCGCCTCGTCTCGCCGCGCCAGAAAGCGCTCGCGCCACGCCTTCAGCGTCTCGGCGTAATGGAGGCGCAGGATCTCGACATCGGTGATGAACAGGCCGGACCGTTCCACGGCCGCCGCAATCTCCGACAGGCACGGAATGTACCCGCCGGGAAAGATGTATTTTGAAATCCACGGATTGGTCGCGCCCGGTCCCTCTGGTCGCCCGATCGTGTGAATCAATGCGACGCCGTCCCCGGTCAAAAGATTGGCGACTCTTGCGAAATAGGCGTCGAAATGCGCCGGGCCGACGTGCTCGAACATGCCGATGGAGACGATGCGATCGAACTCCCCGCGCGTGTCGCGGTAATCCTCGATGCGAAAGCGGACGCGCCCGTCGAGCCCGGCTGTGGTCGCGCGCCCTGTCGCCGAATCGAACTGCTCCTCGGACAGTGTGACGCCCGTAACGTCAGCGCCGCAATAGCGTGCAAGATAGAGCGCCATGCCGCCCCACCCGCTGCCGATGTCGAGCGCCCTGTGGCCAGGCTCCACCAGCAGCTTCGCGGCGATGTGCCGCTTTTTCGCGAGTTGCGCCTCGTCGAGGTCCATGCCTGGCCGCTCGAAATAAGCGCAGGAATATTGCCGGTCGCGATCGAGAAAAAGATCGTAGAGGCGTCCGTCCAGGTCGTAGTGACGGGCGACATTCGTTTTCGCGCGCGATTTTCCGTTGCGCAGGAGAGTGGCGGCCAGCGCGTCGCGAGCGATGCGCAGCGACTTGATCAGGAGCGGCGGCTCGCGCCGGACCGCGTTCGAGAGCACGAGCGACAGAAGGTCGAATATCGAGCCCTGAACCATGATGAACCGACCGTCCGTGAACAGCTCGCCGAGCGCGAGCTCCGGATCGCGCACAAGGTCGAACGGCCCGCGCGCATCGGCGAAGCGCGCGGCAATCATCGGACCCGTCCCATCGCCGAACGATCGTCGCGCGCCATTCGCGAATTCCAATTCGAGATTTCCGTGTCGGACGATTTGCGAAACCAGCGCCGTTAGCAATGTTTGCATGCGAACCCGCCCCCAGCCGCTTGACCGCTGGCCGCAATCCGAGCGGCCATGCTAGTGTGGCCCTGTGCGCTGGAATTAGGCCGTCCGGCGCACGTTCGTAGCGTTCGACCGAAAAATGGCGGATTTTCGAACGTCGTTACGCAGCAAAGCTTCAGGTCGGGCGGCGGTTGCGCCGGCTCGCGCGTTGAGGAGTACTGCGTCATGCGCACCGTTTCTTGTATTGCTCTGGGAGCGAGTCTGGCGATCCTCGCGTCGACGCCGGGGCTGGCGGCCGGTCCTTTCGTCGGCGCCCCCGGTCTGCGGCCGCCCGCCGCCGTCCTGCCGCTCGTCCACGGCCGTCATGGCTTCGGCAGAAACGGCCTTGGCAGACAAAACGGCTGGGGCAACGCCAATTATCCTGCCGCGTGGCTTGGAACGGGCTGGGGGTTTCCGGGCTTCTATCCTGAGCCCGGGATGGCGCCTCTGGCGCCCGCGCCCGGACCGCGCTTCCCGCCGATCCCGGTCGTCGGCTGGCCCCTGCCGCTCGGGCAGGGCGACATCGGCTATGTGGCGCAGCCCGCCATCTACAATGTTGCGCGCCAGCTTCATGGACGCCTGTCCGACCGGAGCGCGATAGTCCGGAAATGAACCCGGACTGATACGACGGTCTGGCGTCGGCCTTTGCGCCTTCCGCCCGGAGCCATCGGAGGCGCGGCGACCGGCGGGCGCGTCCGGTTCTTGCGGCCGCCCCTCTCCTCCTGGCGGGGGCGGGAGGCGGCGGCAATTCCGGCGCGGATCTGATCTATCTCAAAGCCAAAGCCTGTCCGGCCAGCAAAACTATGCGCGGTTCGGCGATGGAAGGGGTGCGGCGATCTATCGCTCGCCTCGGGCGCGCGGAACGGATATTAGAAAGGTAACAAACAGGCGCAGATGCTCCCGATGCCCGAGAAGGGCAAGGGTAAGGCGTGGGCGTGAGAGGATCGGCTCAATGCATTACAGGCGTTTCTTCGACGCGGCGATCGGCCAGCTCAGAAATGAGCGGCGCTATCGTGTCTTCGCCAATATCGAGCGAGATACGAGCGATTGTCCCCGCGCGCTGCATCGAGGCGACGACGGGTCGGTGCGGGATGTCGTTATCTGGTGCTCGAACGACTATTTGGGCATGGGCCGTCATCCCGAGACGATCAAGGCCATGTGCGACACGGCTGCCACGCTGGGCGTGGGCGCGGGCGGAACCCGCAACATCTCCGGCACCAACAATCCGCTGGTCGAACTCGAGGCCGAGCTTGCCGACCTGCACGGCAAGGAGGCGGCGCTCGTTTTCACGTCCGGCTGGATCTCCAACCTGGCGTCGATCTCGACCATCGCCGACCTGATGCCGAACTGCCTCATTCTGTCGGATGCGCTCAACCACAATTCGATGATTGAGGGCATCCGCCGGTCGAGCGCCGAGCGCAAGGTATGGCGCCACAACGATCTCGCGCATCTTGAGGAGTTGCTCGCGGCCGAACCGAAAGAACGGCCGAAGCTGGTCGTCTTCGAGAGCCTCTACTCGATGGACGGCGATATCGCGCCGGTGGCGGCGATCGCCGACCTGGCCGAAAAATATAATGCCATGACCTACATCGACGAAGTGCATGCCGTCGGCATGTACGGTCCGCGCGGCGCCGGCATATGCGAGCGCGAGGGCGTGATGGGCCGTATCGACGTGATCGAGGGCACCCTTGCCAAGGGGTTCGGCGGGCTCGGCGGCTATATCGCGGGGGACGCTTCGGTGATCGATTCCGTGCGCTCCTACGCACCCTCCTTCATCTTCACAACCGCACTGCCGCCGGCGGTTGCGGCCGCGGCCTGCGCCTCTGTGCGGGTTCTGAAGGCGCGTCCCGACTTGCGCGAAAAACACCGGCGCCAGGCCGTACTGACCAAGCACGCGCTCGAGGCGGCGGGCCTGCCGGTGCTGGACAATCCGTCGCATATCGTGCCGGTCATGGTGCGCGACGCCGTGAAGGTGAAGGCCGCCTGCGATCTGCTGATGCAGCGCCACAATATCTATATCCAGCCAATCAACTATCCGACCGTGCCGCGCGGCGAGGAGCGCTTGCGCATCACGCCGACGCCGCTGCATTCCGATGCGCTGATCGCTGACCTGGTCGATGCGCTGGTTGACGTATGGAAGGCGCTTGATCTGCCCTTCGTCGAGGCGAAATCGACGCCCGCGTTCGACGAGGCGCATTGCGCCTATCCGGACTTCCGCAAGGCGGCCGAATAGAAGGCGCGTCAGACCTTGCACCAAACTGGCCGGCGCAGAGCCGGCCTTTTTGTTTGGGGCGGGACATTCGACCGCCGCGCTGGGCCGCGCAGTATCCTCGCGTTAACCTGATGAAATGGTTTTGAAAAACGATTGAGAAGCGCGGGATCGGTTAAGACGGCGAACCATGAATGCGTCCAAACCGCGAAAGATCACGATCCCTCTACGCGCGCCAATGGACCGTGAACTCATCGCCGCCAGCGCCCGCGCGTGCTGGCGGGCGCTGGCGGCGTCGTTGATGGTTTCGACCGCGCTGTCGCTCTGGCGAATTGGTCACTGCTGCACGATCGCGGCGCCCGTTCAGTTTTGGTCCCGGCCAACGCCGATGCTCGCGCCAGGCGATGAAGACAGCGCGCCCGAGAGCGGCTGCGCGAGACTTCGTCGCCAGCCGCCCATCCCGGCCGAACTACCTTAGTGACCGGCGGAATGATCGGTCGCAGGCCCTGTCTTGCGTTGCAGAACAAGGTCGTGCGCGGTCAGGACGACGAGCATCAACAGCGCGGAGCCCGTTGCGACCAGCGCGCTCACGATCAGCATCGGATATCCGAAGACATAGATTGCGACGCAGAACAGCGCGACTGCGGCTGCTACGAAATAGGGTCTGGTATCCGGAAATTCACGGACGGTGTCTTTCGCGATCACTTGCCCGGCGGCGTCCATTCTTTGTCTCTCCCTTTTTGATCGATGCCATTGACAGCATGGCGCGTCAGTCGACTGTGATGCGGCCTGTGTCAACAACCAGATCAAACAGATCGGCGCGAGCCTGCAAAAGCCAAGGAATTCCAGCCGGGTAGCGTGCTGTGACTCGTTGTCGCAATGACGCAGGCCGCCGGCGCCTTCGGGCCAGCCGGGCGTCGATGTCAGCCGTCGGCGCGCGCAGAGACGGCAGGCCGCTCGGCGCCGGCCCGCATCCAAATCTTCAATGCGAGCGGCAGGGTTGCGCTGATCAGGAAGAACCGCGCAAGGTGGTGCGCGCCGACGAACAACGGATCGATGCCCATGGCGAAGGCGAGCAGGGTCATGGCTTCGAGGCCGCCCGGCGAAAAGGCGAGCAGCGTCTGCGCGAACGGCGCGTGCAGCCACACCGCTGCGCCATAGGAAAAGCCTGCCGCGATCACGATCGCAACGACGAACGATCCCACGGCGGCGAAGGTCGAGCGGGCGAACAGCCCCCAGTCGAACCCGATGAAGCGCGCGCCGACCCAGGCGCCGATCAGGATTTGCGCAAACATTGCGATCGACGGCGGCGGTCGCCCCGGCGCCCAGGCCATCGCATGCGCGACGCCGGAGGCGAGCATCCCGCCAAACAGCATTCCGCCGGCGACGCGCAGCCTCTCCAGCAGGAAGCCGGTCGCTGCGCCAAGCGCCAGCAGGGCGAGCAGGGTCGCCGGCGGGTCGTTCAAATATGGGGTGATGGCGTTCGCGGACGCCACGCCGCTCTCTGTGGCCAGAAGCGGCGCGAAGCCCATGAGCAGGAACACGCGCAGCACCTGCACGACGGCGATACGCGACACGTCGACGTTCTCCATCGTCGCTGCGACCGAGAACACGTAAGACAGCGCGCCGGGCACGGACGCAAAGAAGGCGGTCGCACGCGACCAGCCACGCACGCGCGCGAGCAGGCTGGAGCACACGCCGGTCGAAACCGCGACGGACAGCGACATCAGCCCGATCGACAGCGGGTAGGCGGCGACCGATTTTATCATCGCGGGCGTGACCGCCGAGCCGATCGCAACGCCGGAAAAGACCATGGCGAGCCAGCGCAGAGGGGTCGACAGCGGCGCAGCGACGCGCAGCGCCGCCATGACCGCGGTTGCGAACATCGCGCCCGACAGCCAGCCCGCCGGCACGCCCAGCGCAGCGACAGCCGCGCCGCCGGCGCCGGCGCCGGCGACCGTCAGCGCCTGACCGGCGAGCGGCGGCAGGCGCAGGCGCGAGGCGCGCGGTCGATCGCTCATCTCGACAACCAGGCAGCAAGTCTGCGCGCCGCCTCGCCCATGTCGTTCGCAGCGCGCGCGAAACATAGTCGCATGAACGGCGCGCCGGCCGGCCCGAACGCCGTCCCCGGCGCAAGCCCCACGCCGGCCTCGTCGACGAGCCGGAACGCGAGCTTGCGCGTATCGGTCTCGCCCTCTACGCCGAGGAACAGGTAGAAGCCGCCTTCAGGCGGCGCGAAGCGGACACGCTCGAAAGCGCCGAGCCGCTCGCACAGGACCGCGCGGCTGGCGGTCGCCCGCTGGCGCTGGAACGCGACGAAGTCTTCGCCGTCGTCGAGCGCGGCCGTCGCCCCGCGCTGGCAGAACAGTGGCACGCCGGACGTCGAATACTGGATCAGATTCTCGATCTGCTGGCCGAGCGCCGCCGGCGCCTCCAGCCAGCCGACGCGCCAGCCCGTCATCGCCCAGTTCTTGGACATAGTATTGACGAACAGGATCAAATCGCCCGGCGCCATGATGTCGTGGAAAGAGGGCGCACGTTGGCCGGCGAAGAAAAATCGCCCGTAAATTTCATCGGCGACGATCCATAGCCCGCGATCGCGCGCCAGATCGAGGATCGCCCTCAATTCGTCGAGCGTCGCCGTCCAGCCCGTCGGGTTCGATGGGGTGTTGACGACGATTGCGCGCGTCGCCTGCGTGATCGCGCCCTTCAGGCGATCAAAATCCAGTCGCCAGCGGAATCCCGCCTCGTCGTGGTGGAAGTCGAGCGGAACATCGACCGGGCGCGCGCCGGCCGCCTGCAGCGCGCCGGCGAAGTTCGGCCAGGCCGGCGAAAGCACGATCGCCTCGTCGCCGGCGCCGGCGACGATCCGGATTGCGATCTGGAGCGCATGCATTCCGCCGACCGTCGCGAAAAAGCGATCTGGCTCGAAGGGCGCAGCGTCGCCCTCGAACGGCGAACCGTAGACCCGCGTCATCATGCGCGCCGCCGCCGCGCGAAAATCCGGATGCCCGCGCTGAGCCGTGTAGAAGGTCTCGCCCGATTGCAGTGACCTGGTCGCCGCGGCCGTGATGAAATCGGCGGTCGGCAGATCGCCTTCGCCGACCCACAGCGGCATCAGACCTTGTCGATCGCGGCCGTAGTTGAACACCTCGACTATGCCGCTTTCCGGCGCGGCCGCGGCCTCCGGGCGCGCGTGCGCGAGAAAATGCGGGGCTGTCTGGTCCTGCGAGGGGATCACTGCGGTGTCATGCGCGCGGCGCTTTCAGAAGGTCGGGATCACCAGCGCATAAAGGATATGCGCTGACATGCCAACCGCGCGGGGCGCGGGCAAGGCCTGCGGGAACCGTCGTGTTACTTCCTGACCAGAGCGTCCCTGATCTGCTCAAGCAGCACTTCGCTGCGCGGCGGCGGCGGAGCGGTGGGCGCCGTGGCGGGCGCAGGCTTCTGCAGCTTCTGGATCTGCTGGATCGCAAGGAACAGCACGAACGCGACGATCAGGAAGTTGATGACCGCAGTCGCGAAGCTGCCGTAGCCCAGCACGGCGCCGGCTTTCTTGGCGTCGGCGTAGGACTGGATATTGGCGGGAACCGAGGCGCTCAGCCGCAGGAAGTAGTTTGAGAAGTCGAGCCCGCCGGTGATCGCGCCGATGATGGGCATGATGAGGTCGTCGACCAGGGAGCTTACGATCTTGGAGAAGGCCGCGCCGATGATCACGCCGACCGCGAGATCGACGACATTGCCCTTCATCGCGAAATTCTTGAAATCCTCGAGCATCCCGCGTTCTCCCAAATAGGTCCGGCCGCAGACGCCGGAAACATAACAAGTTGATCCGCCTGTTCAAAGCTTGATTCCGCGGCCCGAGGCTTTAGCGTGCGGCGGAGCTGGTTTTCGCGCCCTGGAGGAGACATGATCGCGGGCTGGGCGGCCGTCCTGACGACGTTCGCCTACATCTGCGCCCTGTTCGCTGTGGCCCATTGGGGCGATACGATGGGCCGCAAATTCGTGCGCGGGCCGTTGCGGACGACGGTTTATGCCCTGAGTCTGGCTGTATATTGCACGTCCTGGACGTTTTTCGGTTCGGTGGGCCTGGCCTCCGTCTCGGGCCTCCAGTTTCTGCCGATCTATGTCGGCCCGCTGTTGGTGCTGGGCTTCGGTCGAGGCCTCATCGGCCGCATCGTTCACCTCGCCAAGGCCCAGAACATCACGTCGGTCGCCGATTTTGTCGCCGCGCGCTATGGCAAGGCCGAAAGCGTGGCGATCGTCGTGACGATCCTCTGCGTGATCGGCGCCGTTCCCTACATCGCCCTGCAACTGAAGGCGGTCGGCGCTTCGCTCGATATGGTGCTCGCCTCCATCGACGCCGAGAAGGTCGTGTCGCATCCAGGTTCGCTCCAGTCGAACCTGCTCGTGCCATTGGTGCTGGCGGGATTCGCCATGGCTTTCGGAACTCGCCGGGTCGACGCGACCGAGCATCAGGATGGCCTGATGCTCGCGGTCGCCTCGGAATCCCTCGTCAAGCTGCTTGCTTTCGTCACGGTCGGCGCCACCGTGACCTGGGGCATATTCGGCGGCCTGGACGACCTCTGGCGGCGCGGGGCGGAAACGCCGGCCATCGTCTCGACCTTCGCCACGCAGGTCGACTGGCCGACCATGCTTGTTATGACGGCGCTTTCGGCGATCGCCATCGTGCTCCTGCCGCGACAGTTCCACGTCACCGTGGTCGAGAATCACGACGAGCGCGACCTGCGCGCTTCATCCTGGCTGTTCCCGCTCTATCTCGTCGCCATCAATCTGTTTGTCGTACCACTTGCGGTGGCGGGGCGACTGACGTTTCCTGATGGCGCAATCGACCGCGATACGACCGTGCTCGCCCTGCCGTTGCACGCCGGCGATCATCTGCTCGCGGTGTTCGCGATGCTCGGCGGAATTTCGGCGTCGACTGCGATGATCACTGTCGAATGCGTTGCGCTGTCGATCATGGTGTCGAACGATCTGGTGCTGCCATTGGTGTTGCGCCGCCGGCGCGCGATCCAGCCATCGACGCCCGGCGACATCGGTTCACGAATTCTGATCGTGAGGCGGGTCGCCATCCTGCTCATTCTCGCCTTCGGCTATTTCTATCTCCAGGTATCGAGCGACGCCGCGCTGGTGTCGATCGGTCTCATCTCCTTCGCTTGTATAGCGCAGATCGCGCCGTCCTTCTTCGGGGGCCTCTACTGGCGCGGCGGTTCGGCCGCGGGGGCCATCGCCGGCATGGCTGCGGGCGGCCTCGTATGGGCCTACACCCTGTTCCTGCCTTCCATCGAGCACGCCTGGGCGCCGCTCGCTACGCTCGTTCATGGCGGCGCGTTCGGCATGCAGGCTTTGCGCCCGACCGCTCTGTTCGGCGTCGAGTTGCCGCAGATCGTGCACGGCGCCGTCGCCTCGCTCACCATCAACGTTTTGGTGTTCATGGTCGTTTCGCTGCTGCGTCGTCCCTCCCGCCTCGAACTGTTGCAGGCGGCGGATTTCGTGCGGCAATCCAGTCTGCCGGCGCCGGGCTCTTTCCGTCTGTGGCGCGCGAGCGTGACCGCTGGGGAGCTGGAAGCGACCGTCGCGCGCTATCTGGGCGCCGCCCGCGCCCGCGCCTCGTTCGAGACGTTTCTGGCAAACCGGGGCCTGCAGCGCGAACGCAATGCGGAAGCGGACGTGCACATGCTGCGCTTCGCCGAGCGGCTGCTCGCCTCGGCCATCGGCGCAGCCTCTTCGCGGCTCGTTTTGTCTCTGGCGCTGCGCCGGCGAAATGTTTCGCATCAGGCCGCGCTGCGCCTCGTCGACGAGGCGTCCGCCGCCATCCAGTACAATCGCGATCTGCTGCAATACGCCTTGGATTTCGCACGACAGGGTATTACGGTCTTTGACCGCGACCGTCGGCTCATCTGCTGGAACCGCGAATTCCGCGACCTCTTCGATCTGCCGGGCGACGTGCTGCGCGTCGGCGTCGATCTTCAGGAAATCGTTCGTTTCAATGCACAGCGCGGCCTGTATGGCGAGGGCGTCGGCGAAGGTTTCGTCGCAACCCGCGTTGATCTGCTGCTGAATGAGCGTCGCCCCGTGCGAATCCGGCTCTTCCCCTCGACGCGGGTGATCGAAATTCGATCGGCCGCGATGCCGGACGGCGGCGTCGTCACCACCTATACGGACGTAACCGCGCAGGTCGACGCCGAAGAGGCGCTGGAAGCGACCAACGAGACGCTCGAACAGCGCGTGCGCGACCGCACCAATGAACTCGAACGTCTGAACGAGGAGCTCGCGGCGGCGAAAGCCAAGGCCGACGAAGCGAACCTGTCGAAGACGCGATTCCTGGCGGCGGCGAGTCACGACATTCTCCAGCCCCTCAACGCGGCCCGTCTTTATGCGACATCCCTGTCGGAACAGACTCGCGTCGCGCAGGATCCGGCGCAAACGCGCAAGCTCGCCGATAATGTCGACGCCTCGCTTGAAGCAGTCGAGGAGATCCTGACGGCGCTGCTCGACATCTCGCGCCTCGACGCCGGCGCGATGAAGGCGGAGCTCGGCGCGCTCCGGCTCGACGACATTTTCGCCCGCTTGCAGATCGAGTTCGCTCCTTTGGCGAAAACGAAAGGTCTCGACCTCGCTTTCGTGCGCTCGAGTCTGTCGGTGCGCTCCGACCGCCGCCTGCTGCATCGCCTGCTGCAGAATTTCGTGTCCAATGCGATCAAATACACACCGAAAGGCCGGGTGCTCGTCGGCGCGCGCCGTGTGGGCGCTCGCGTGCGGCTCGAAGTCTGGGATACCGGCCTCGGCATTCCCGAGGAGAGCCGCGCGGACGTCTTTCGCGAATTCGCCCGTCTCGAACCTGCGCAGCGCAGCGCGCCGGGCATCGGGCTTGGGCTTTCGATCGTCGAGCGGCTCGCCCGCGTGCTCGAAGCCGACCTCGGCCTGCGCTCGCGCGTCGGGGCAGGCTCTGTCTTCTTCGTCGATGTCCCGCTGACGCCCGCCACCTGGAGCGAACCAGCAGCGGCGCGCGCCGAGCCGGCGGCTCAGCCGACTGCGCTCGCAGGCCTCGTCGTCTGCGCTATCGACAACGAGCCGCGCATCCTTGACGGCATGAAGATATTGCTCGGCGGCTGGGGCTGCCGGGTGGTCGCGGCGGGATCGAAGGAGGACGCGATCGCCGCGCTCGATGCCGCCGGCCTTGTTCCCGATGCGATCGTCGCCGACTATCATCTGGATGGCGACGATGGTCTGAACGCCATCGCCGCCTTGCGCGCGCGCTACCGCGCCGATCTGCCTGCCGTTCTCGCGACCGCTGACCGTACCGAAGGCCTGCGCGCGCAGGCCGCAGCACAGGATGTGCGCGTTCTCGCAAAGCCGCTGCGGCCGGCGGCGTTGCGCGCGCTGCTCGCCCAATGGCGCGTGACGCGCAGCGCGGCGGAATAGTTACTCGGCCACGAATGGCGCCCGCCCGCTCCTCAGCGCGTCGTCGAGCAGTTCGAGCCGGTCCTGACCCCAGAACACTTCACCATCGAGCACGTAGGAGGGCGAACCGAATACGCCGGCGGCGAGCGCCCGCGCATTGTTGTTGGCGTAGGCCTCCGTGATGGGCGCCGATCGCGCGTCGGCGATCAGCACGTCCGCATCATGGCCGACGTCGCGAAGGATGCGCGCGACGACGCCCTCGTCGCCCAGACTCAGCTCCTGCTCGAACGCCGCGCGAAATGCCTCCGACAGGTATGGCTTTGGGTCGTCGCCACGTGCGACAAGGGCGACGGCGACGCAATCGGCGAGGGTTGGATCGAATGGCCAGCCTTTCGGCTTCAGGGCAAAGCCCAGTCCGCGCTTTTCACGCCAGCGCTGCAATTCGACCAGGCGATAGCGCTGGCGCAGCGGATGTCGCCTGGCGAGCGGCAGGCCGCCGGAATTGGGGAAGACCTCGCCGAGATTGACGGGCCGGTAGACGATCGCTGCGCCGTGCCTGCGCGCAGTCGCGAGGAACAGATCGTGGCCGATATAGGCCCAGGGCGAAACGAGCGTGAAATAATAGTCGATGCTGCGCGGCATGGAACCTCCAGGGCGCCACACTAGCGCGCCTCGCGCGGTCCGTCGCGCGAGGTTCGCCCCGGCCAGGCGTGGGTCAACCGGGCTGCGCCGGACGTTAGTTGGCGCGCCGTATCTCGTCCTCGGTCTGCATGAAGGCGAGGATTTCCGCGCTCGCCGGCGGCGGCGCAAGACCCGACCGGCCCATCGCGGCGAACAGATCCTCCACTGGCACCAAGCTCTTGTCTTTGCGCGCGTAGAAGCAGGTGCGTTCCAGCGATATGGCCGAGAGAATTTCCGAACGATCCCGCGCCCGCGTCAGAAACCGGCTTTCGAACACCAGATTTGTTCCGTCCCACCAGCGCAGCCGCGTCTCTACGCGGAATTTGCGGAACGGCTTCAATTCGCGCCGGAACCGGAACTTCGAGGCGAGCATCATCGGCCGCCAGTCGCGCTGGAACGCGGTCTGGATCATGCGTGTCCGCACGAAGAAATCGAGCCGGGTCAGATCGACGAAGCAGGGATAGCGCCCGTTCGTCATGTGCAGATTGGCGTCGATATCGGACGGCAGCACGCGAAAGGCGCGGGACGAAAAGCCTTCCGGCAGCGGGATGCGCGGCCGGAAGGCGAAAGAGAAGATCAGCGCGAACAGGCGCAGCCAGAGGTTCATGAACAGACTCTCAACCCCACCCGCGCAGCCGCTTGATCTTCAGGCGGCCTTCGCCCCGACGAACCTTTCATAGAAAGTTTCGCCGCTCTTCGCCATCTCGCGCAGCAGCGCTGGCGGCGAGAAGCGGTCGCCGTGTCTGGCGACGAGCGTGTCGCAGAGCGACACGAAATTTGCGACGCCCAATCCGTCGATATAGCTGATCGTTCCGCCGGTGAACGGCGCAAATCCGAAGCCGAGAATCGATCCGACATCCGCCTCGCGCGGATCGGTGACGACTCCTTCCGCCATCGTGCGCGCGGCCTCGACCGCCTGCGCCACCAGGAATCGCTGCTTCAGTTCCTCGACGTCGATCGTGTCGGGATCGAGCGCCTTGCCTGCGAGACCGGCCAGCCCCGGCCACAGCTTCTTCTTTCCGCCCTGCGGATAGTCATAAAAGCCCTTGCCGTTCTTGCGACCGAAGCGCTCGAGGTCGACGACCAGCGTCTTGATCAGCTTCTCCTGCGCTGGATCGATAGACTGTTCGCCGAGATCCTTCTTCGTCGCCTGCACGACGCGCCACGAAAGATCGATCGCCACTTCGTCGTTGAGCGACAATGGGCCGACGGGCATGCCGGCCATGCGCGCGACATTTTCGATCATCGCAGGCGGCACGCCTTCCATCAGCATCAGATGGCCTTCGCGGATATAATTGCCGACGCAGCGGTTAGCGTAGAAGCCACGCGTGTCGTTGACGACGATCGGCGTCTTCTTGATCAGGCGGACGAAGTCGAGCGCGGTCGCCAGCGCCCTGTCGCCGGTCTTCTCGCCCATGATGATTTCCACCAGCATCATCTTGTCGACCGGCGAGAAGAAGTGGATGCCGATGAAATTCTCGGGCTTTTGCGCTTCCGTCGCCAGCGAGGTGATCGGCAGGGTCGAGGTGTTCGACGCAAACACCACGTCTGGCCCGAGGACGCCCTGAGCCTTCTTCGTCGTCTCGGCCTTCACGCCGCGATCCTCGAACACAGCCTCGACCACGAGATCGCAGCCTTTCAGATCATTGTAGTCGGCCGACGCCTTGATGCGGCCGAGCAGGGCGGCCTTGTCGGCTTCGGTTGCGCGTCCCTTTGCGACGCGCGAAGAGATCAGCGCGTCGGAATGCGCCTTGCCCTTGTCGGCGGCGGCCTGGTCGCGATCGACCAGCACCACTTGCGCGCCGGCCGACGCCGTCACATAGGCGATGCCTGCGCCCATGAAGCCGGCGCCGATCACGCCAATTTTCTTGAGATTTGTCCTCGGCTCGGATTTCGGGCGGCGCGCGCCCTTGTTCAGTTCGCCCATCGACAGGAACAGCGAGCGGATCATCGCGGCTGCTTCCTTCGAGCGCATGATCTGCGCGAAATAACGGCTCTCGACCTTCAGCGCCTGGTCGATCGGCAATTGCAGACCTTCATAGACGCATTTGAGGATCGCCTTGACGGCGGGATAATTGTCGTAGGTTTCCTTGCGATAGAGGGCGTTGGCGGGCGGCCAGATCATCATGCCGAAAGGCGAGAAGATCTTGCCCGACGGCATCTTGAAATTCTTCTCGTCCCACGGCGCGACCGGCTTGCCGCCGCCCTTGATCCACGCCTTCGCCCTGGCGACGAGTTCGCCTTCCGGCGCCACGTCATGCACGAGATTCATCTGCTTCGCCCTGGCGGGCTTCAACGACTCGCCCTTGAACAGAAATTGTAGCGCATCCGGCGTCGCCATCAGGCGGGGAATGCGCTGCGTGCCGCCGGCGCCGGGGAACAGGCCGACCTTCACTTCCGGCAAGCCGACCGAGGCCTTCGGGCTGTCGGCGATGACGCGGTAATGGCAGGCCAGCGTGATCTCGAACCCGCCGCCGAGCGCGACGCCGTTGATCGCCGCCGCCCACGGCTTGCCAGACGTCTCGATGCGGCGAAAGACCCGCGACGCGCGTCCGGCCTGATCGACAAATTCGGTCATCGCGGCATCCTGGCCGCGCGCCTTGACGGCGTCGGCGAATTGCTTTGCGCCGGACTGCATCATCGTGAGGTCGGCGCCGGTGCAGAACGCGTCCTTGCCCGACGTCAGCACGACGCCCTTGATTGCGGCGTCGGCGACGACATGATCGACGATGGCGTCGAGTTCATCCATGACCGTCTGGTCGAGCACGTTCATCGGCTTGCCCGGCATGTCCCAGGTGACGAGAACGATGCCGTCGGAGTCCGTGTCGAGTTTGAAATTGGCGAGGGTCATTGTGTGCCTCCCTGAATGGGTGGTCGTCATTGCCGGGAACGAAGCGACAAGAAAGAGAAGGGGCTGACCGTCGGGTCTGGATTGCTTCGCTTCGCTTGCAATGACGGGATGATTTTTATCGGACGGGCGACGCGCGTCAGACCCGTTCGATGATCGTTGCAGTGCCCATGCCGGCGCCGATGCAGAGCGTGATCAGCGCCGTGCTCTTGCCGGTGCGCTCCAGTTCGTCGAGCGCCGTCGAGATCAGCATCGCGCCGGTCGCGCCGAGCGGATGGCCCATCGCGATTGCGCCGCCGCACGGATTGACCCTGGCCGGATCGAGGTCGAACGCCTGATTGAAGCGCAGGACGACCGAAGCAAAGGCCTCGTTCACCTCGAACAGGTCGATATCCCTGATCGACATTCCAGCGCGTGCGAGCAGCTTGCGCGTCACGTCGACCGGCCCGGTCAGCATGATCGCCGGCTCCGAACCAATATTGCAGAACGCCCGGATTTTCGCACGCGGCTTGAGGCCGGCCTTCCGGCCGCCCTCGGCCGAGCCGATCAGGACGGCCGCCGCGCCGTCGACGATGCCCGACGAATTGCCGGCGTGATGGACGTGGTTGATCGCCTCGATTTCCGGATAGCGCTGGATCGCCACGGCGTCGAAGCCGCCTTGCTCGCCCATCATGACGAAGGAGGGCTTGAGGGCTGCGAGCGACTGCATGTCGGCTGACGGGCGCATGTGCTCGTCGCGGTCGAGTATGGTCACGCCGTTGATGTCGCGCACGGGAACGACTGATTTTCTGAACCGATCCTCCTGCCACGAAGCCGCCGCGCGCTTCTGCGATTCCACAGCGTAAGCATCCACGTCGTCGCGCGAGAATCCGTACTTGGTCGCGATCAGGTCGGCCGACACGCCCTGCGGCATGAAATAGGCCGATATGGCGATCGATGGATCGACCGGCCACGCGCCGCCTTCCGCGCCCATGCCGACGCGGCTCATGCTTTCCACGCCGCCGCCGATCGCCATCTCGTGCTGGCCGGACATGACCTGCGCGGATGCGAAGTTCACGGCGTCGAGGCCTGAAGCGCAAAAGCGGTTGATCTGCACGCCCGGCACATGCTCGCCGAGCCCTGCGGCGAGCGCAGACGCGCGCGCGATATCGGATCCGGATTCGCCGACCGTATCGACGCAGCCCAGAATGACGTCGTCGATCAGATGCGTGTCGAGATTGCTGCGGTCCTTGATCGCGCGCAGCGCGCCGGCGGCGAGCTGCAGGGTGGTCACCTCGTGCAGCGAACCGTCGTCCTTGCCGCGTCCGCGCGGGGTGCGAACGGCGTCATAGATGTAGGCTTCGGGCATTTTGAACTCCCTGATGCTGCGCTCGCTGTTGATGTCACGAGCGGCAGTTCGGTGCGGGTTCTCCCCTCCCCCTGCGGCGGCGGGGAGCGGATGAGTGCGTTCGCTCAGAACATCTCCGCCGGCAGCGACATCATCGTGTCGGCGCCGGTCATGATGCGGGTGAGCCGAAGCCCGGTCTCCGGCAGCATCCGCTCGACGAAGAACTTTCCGGTCGTCAGCTTCGCGTCCATCCGTCCGGTCTGCGACGGATCGCGCGCCTTGCGGGCGAGCGCGCCCTCGGCGATCCGCGCCCACATGAAGCCGAGCGCGACCAGTCCGAACAGGTGCAGATAGTCGGTCGAGCCTGCGCCGGCATTGTCGGGCTTGGCCATGCCGTTCTGCATGAACCACATCGTGGCCTTCTGCAGGTCGGCGAGCGCCTTGCCAAGCGGCGCCAGATACGGCCTCATCGCCTCGTCGCCCTCGTTCGCCTTCACATAGTCGCCGACCTTCGTGAAGAAGGCCATGACCGCGCGTCCCCCGTCCTTCGGCAGCTTGCGGCCGACGAGGTCGAGCGCCTGGATGCCGTTTGCGCCTTCATAGATCATCGCGATGCGGGCGTCGCGCACGAACTGGTCCATGCCGTAGTCGCCGACATAACCGTGACCGCCGAAAATCTGCTGGGCCTTGACTGTATTGTCGAATCCCCAGTCGGTGAGCGCGCCCTTCAGAACCGGCGTCATGAGTCCCAGATGGTCCTCCGCCGCTTGCCGCGCGTCCGCGTCCGGCGAGCGATGCAGAATGTCGGCCTCAAGCGCGGTCCACAGCGCGAAGGCGCGGGCGCCCTCGTTGAACGCCTTGATCTCCAGCAGCATGCGCCGCACGTCCGGGTGCACGATGATCGGATCGGCCGGCCGGCTGGCGTCCTTGACGCCGGATATCGAGCGGCCCTGCAGGCGCTCGCGGGCGTAGTCCGCTGCGTTCTGGTAGGCGACCTCAGACTGGGCGAGGCCCTGCGCCGCGACGCCGAGCCGCGCCTCGTTCATCATTGTGAACATGGCGGCGAGGCCTCGGTTCGCCTCGCCGAGCAGCCAGCCCTTTGCGCCGTCGTAGTTCATCACGCAGGTGGCGTTGCCATGAATGCCCATCTTGTGTTCGAGAGAGCCGCACGAAACCGCATTGCGCGCGCCGAGCGCGCCCTTGGTCGAGACTTCGAACTTCGGCACGATGAACAGCGAAATGCCCTTGACGCCGGCTGGCGCGCCCTCGATGCGGGCGAGCACAAGATGGATGATGTTCTCGGACAGGTCATGTTCGCCGGCCGAGATGAAGATTTTCTGGCCGGTGATCGAATAGGAGCCATCCCCGTTGGGAACGGCCTTGGTCTTGAGCATCCCGAGGTCCGTACCGCAGTGCGGCTCGGTCAGATTCATGGTGCCGGTCCAGCGCCCCTCGATCATGCGTGTGCCGTAGAGCTGCTTCTGATCTTCCGAGCCGTGCGCCAGAATGGCCGCTACCGCGCCCGAGGTGAGGCCCGGATACATGGTGAAGGCCTGATTGGCGGAGGCCATGTATTCGCCGACGGCATGCGCCAGCACGGCAGGCAGGCCCTGGCCGCCATATTCCACGGGCATCGGCAGGCTGATCCAGCCGCCTTCGGAATAGGCCTTGTAAGCCTCCTTGAATCCCTTCGGCGTCGTCACCGTCCCGTCCGCAGCGCGGGTGCATCCTTCGCGGTCGCCCGAAAGGTTGATCGGTTGCAGGATCTCTTCGGCGACCTTGGCAGCCTCGTTGAGGATTGCCTCCACCACGTCGCGCGGCGCGTCGGCGAAACCGGGAAGATTGTCGTAGCGCTCGTAATGCAGGACGTCGTCGAGCAGAAACAGCATGTCGTCAACGGGGGCCTTGTATGTCGGCATGGACCGCTCCGGATGGCTGATAAGAAATCGCTGCGCCCTGTGCAGCAGGACGATCGATATAGTTCACATATAAACAGTATGCGCGCCGGCGTCAAGCGCAGGATGATGAAATCCCCGGAACGAGGCTATGTGACGAAAACCCCCGTTGCCCGGAACGTCCTGCGCACACACAGGGGTCGTAAGTCGACGCATCGGCGCGAATACGTGCGGCGGCGGACAGCCGTTCGGCGAGGCGTGACCGGTTGGGCGCCGCAAGAGCCTTGCTCGCCAGACGCAAGTCTCTGGCCCTGCCCTGCTGGGCCGGCGAAAGCGGAGGCCGGCTGTCTGCGCCGCCGGAATTCGACTGGATGAAAACAGGCGAGTTCGCATCGCCTGGGGAAGAGGTCCGGTCAGCGCGGCCGCGCGCCGCCTCAATGCCGCGTTGAAAGGGTCGCCATGCTATGGCCCCTGGAAATCGTCGCGGTCGCGTGGCGGGCCGAGCCTGCGTCCACGTCAATCCGAGGTCGCGGGGACGCTACGCAGCGCTGGCCGTCTGAGCCGGCGTCCCCGTCATCTTGCGGTGTGTGTCGCGCAATTCGACGATCGCCGCATCCAGTTCCTCGCGTTTGCGCTCGAGTTGCGTGATTTGCGCGAGAATTTGCGTCTCTTTCAGGTCGAGGCGCGGCGCTGCCGCCGCTTCCTCGTCATTTGAAATCATCGTCAAGATCTGTGTCAGCGTGAAGCCGAGTTTCTTGCCGCGCAGGATCGTTTCGAGCTGCGCGCGGGCGGGCGCGTCATAGAAGCGCGACACGCCATGCCGGATCGGCCTGATCAGGCCGCGGTCCTCGTAAAAGCGCAGCGCCCGCGGCGTGACCCTGTAGGCGCGCGCCATGTCGCCGATCGTGAAGTGCCGTTCGGGCATTTCGCGCGAGACGTTGTGACCGTCTGTCAGTGCTTGTTCCATCGCCGCTCACATCCTCTGGCGCGTCGGTCCGGCGCTGCCCGCCGGACAGCCCAAAGGAAACGTGATTCGCGTCGAAATGCAACTAGAGATTGCATCATTAAGAAATAATACAACCTACGCGGGCATGTGTGCCGTTGCGGACCAGTCGTTAACCCGGCCTTTACCATACCCGCTCGAAAGTCCGCCACAAGGGCGGTACGTTGCTTTCGCTGTCTGATTCGCGCGTTGCGTACCCATCCTCCGATCCGACTTGATCGGAATTCCGGATCTCAACGGATGATGAAATGAATAAGGCGGCGCCGTGGAGCATTAAGGGTGTGGACTTCGATGCGCGCGAAGCCGCGCGCGAGGCCGCAGAGCGCGAGGGAATGACCCTCGGCGAATGGCTCAACGATATCATATCGGACCGCGCCGCGGAAATCGGCGCATCGACCGACGATTTCAACGACGATGACAGATTGAACGCGGTTTCGGCGCGCCTGGCGCGATTGCGCGACGGCGGCGATCGCGCCAAGCGGCGTGGCGACCGGCGCCCGGCGCACGACGTCGACGAGAACGAGAACGAGAACGAGGACCAAGACGACGGGCGCCCGCGTCCGCGCCGCGCAAAATCGGTGTCGCGCCCGGCGCGCGACCGCGAGGTCTCGTGGCGCGAATCCGATGCCGCCGATGCGCTGCTTGAAGACGCGATCAGGGCTTTTGAGAGCCGCGCCAGCCGCAGCCAGGAAAAGACCGCGCGCGCGCTCGCCGAGGTCGCCGAGCTGATCCAGAGTTCGAACTCGCGCAGCGAGCGCGAAGGCCAGACGTTGAAGTCGATCTCGCGCCGGCTGGCCGAGATCGAAAACCGCGTGGCGCGTGGCGGCGACGACCAGGCCTATCGACCGATCCGTGGCGCGCTGTCACGCCTCGAGGACCGGCTCGAAACCTTGACGAAACGCTCCGAAGCCGCGCCGGATCCCTCCGGCCTGCGCGACATCGACGCCAAATTGTCGGAAATTGCCGAGCAGCTCGATCGCAAGCCGCCGGAAAGGGTTCCCGCCGTCGAGGACGACCGGCTCGCCCGAATCGAATCGAAGATCGCCAGCCTCGCCGTCCAGATGGAAAAAAGCGCGCAGGCGCAAGCTCAGCGCGCGCAGGCGCAGGACGTCACGGCGGCGCCAGTCGCGACCGCGCCTGTTGTCTCGACCGCGGCGCCCGCGCGGTCGGTCCAGCAATCCATGCGCCGGCCGCTGGTCGATCTTGCCGCCCAGATCGCGCAGCGTCAGCGCGAACTTGATAGCGACGCAGCCGGCCCGTTTCCGGCGCGCCGCAGCGAGGCGCGCCCGCCATTCGACATGAGGCGCGAGCCGGGCGAACTCGAGACGCGGCTCACGGCGATCGTCGAGCGGTTGGAAAAACGCATCCCGGACGTCGAGGCCGCGCGCGCGCCGCAGGTCATGATGCTGTCGGGCCTGCAGGGCGACATTGCCCGCATGTCCGCTCATCTTGAAAAGATGCGCGAGGCCGTCGCAAGCCGTCCAGTACAGACAACCTCCGACGCCTCACTCGACCAGTTGCGCACGGAAATCGCAGCGGTAGCGCACGGCCTTGTCGATCTGGCCCCGCGCGCCTCGGTCGCTGCGATCGAAAGCGGCGTGCGCCAGCTTGGCGACCGGCTTGAGTCGTTGCGCCTCGATGGAAGACGGGAGGCCTCGCTCGCCCCGATCGAGCAGATCGCCGACGAGTTGCGCGCCGGCATGCGCGAACTCGATCCGCGCCCCGCGATCGAGTCGCTTGAAGGCGACATGCGCGCGATCGCCGCCAAGATCGAGAGCCTCGAGGCGCGCGGCGGCGTTGACCCGCAGACCATCCGCGCGATCTACGATCAGACCCGCGAGGTGCGCGACCTGCTCTCGCGCGCTGCGATCGCATCCGCGCCCGGCGAACGCGCGCAGCGCGAACTCGCCGACCTTGCGCAACGCCTCGAAGGCGCCAGTCAGGCAGGCGTCTCGCAGGTCGACGTCGCACGGATCGTCGAGGGCATCCGCGCCGTCGTGGCGGAAGGCGCCGGCGGCGAGGGGATACGGGCGCTCGAAAGCCGCATCGAACGTCTGTCTGAACGCATCGACACCGCGCTCGCTGCTGGCTCCGGCGGCCAGCAGTTCGCTGCATTCGGCGACCGTCTCGACAAGCTGCATCGCGCTGTCGCCCAGTCGCTCGCCACGCCGCGTCCTCAGCCCGCCGCAGAAACAGGGCATCTCGAAGAACTCGTGCGCGACCTCGCCGCCAGAGTCGACCGCGCCGCCGATCCGCGCGCCGGCGCCGACGAACTGATCGCCTTGCAGCGCCAGATCGAGAATATATCGCAGAAGATCGAGCGCTCGAACGGCCAGGACGAAACGGTCGCCTCGCTTGAGCGCATGATCGCCGACCTGTTCGGCCAGCTTGAATCGACGCGCGGCGCCGCCTTTGCGGCGGCCGAGGGCGCCGCCCGCGCCGCGGTGCGCGAGGCTCTCGCCGATGTTTCATCCAGCGACAAGCAGGAGCTCAGCCGCGAGATTGCGGACCTGCGTTCCGTCCAGAATTCTTCCGACCAGCGGACGCACGCAACGCTGAAGGCTGTGCACGAGACGCTCGAGCGCGTCGTTGATCGACTGACTTCGTTGGAGGACGACATCATCGAGCGTCCGTCGACGCTGCCTCACGAATCCGGGCGCGACGAGAGGGGGGCGCAGCTTGCTGGCGCCGGCGCCTCGATGACGGCGACTGCGGCTCTGGCGCGCGCGAAAGCGCCGGCGGTCAATCCGCCGCCGACGAAAGCCGGGCGTCCCGCGCCGGCGTCCGCCGTCGATGCGGACATTCTGATCGAGCCTGGCGCCGGCCGCAGCCAGCGTCAGTCGAGTCAGGCGTCGGACCTTGCGGAAAAGTCCGCTCAGGCGGGCTTCATCGCCGCTGCGCGGCGCGCTGCGCTCGCCGCGCAGGCCGCCAGCGCCGGCTCCGCGGAAGGCGCGCCGCTTGAGACATTGCACGCCAAGGGCGGCAGCGCGCTCACGCAGGCGAAAATGGCGTTCGAGCGTCGCCGCAAGCCGATCCTGCTGTCGCTGGCCGCGCTCGTGGTCCTGCTCGGCGGATTGCAGATCGCCCGGTTCTATTCCGACGCCATCCAGCTGCCGGCGGTCGTCCGCCCGGCGCCCCCTGTCGCCCCGGCCGCCGACGCCGCTAGGCCGCAGACCCAGCCGACCGACGCCGCAAATACGGCGCCCGCGGCCGGCGCGGCGACGGATGCGGCGTCGGCCGCCAAGCCGCCAGCCGGCCCCGCAGCGCAGCCGCTTCAGACCAAACGCCCATCCGCGGCGCTCGAACAACCCCTCTCTTCCGCGCCGCCAGCCGCAGCGCGCGCGGACGCGGGCAATGTCGATCCCTCGCCTGTCGGCGCAATCCAGCGTTCAGCCGACGCCGGGGCGACGCTCGCGGCGCTTGAGACCCTGTCGGGCCATGGCGATCCTGCCGCGCAATACGAACTCGGCTCGCGTCAGGCTGACGGCAACCAGACGCCCCGCGATCTGAAATCGGCGGCGCAATGGTTTGAAAAAAGCGCGACGAAAGGCTTCGCGCCATCGCAATATCGTCTCGGCGTGCTCTATGAACGCGGCCTTGGCGTGCCGCGCGACACCGCGCTCGCAAAGCTCTGGTATCAGCGCGCCGCCGATCGCGGCAACGTGCGCGCGATGCACAATCTCGCGGTGCTGGTCGCGGACGGCGGCGGCAAGCCGGACTACGCCGGCGCCGCCAAATGGTTCCGCAAGGCCGCGGAATTCGGCATCCGCGACAGCCAGTACAATCTGGCGATCCTCTATGCCCGCGGCATGGGCGGACCGCAGGATCTCGCGCAGTCCTATGCGTGGTTTTCGGCCGCAGCCGCCCAGGGCGACGAGGACGCGGGCAAGAAGCGCGACGAGATCGGCGGGCGCCTTGACCCGGCGACGCTGGCCCGCGCCAAGGCGATGGCCGCCGCCTTCCAGCCCCGCGCGATCGATCCGGCCGTCAACGAGGTTTCGCCGCCTCCGGGCGGGTGGCAGGCTGCGCAGCCGCCAAATAATACGGAAAAGACGCCAGCCCGCCCGAAGGTCTCCCGCCTCTGACGATGGCGCGGCGCTCGGGACGACCGGCCCCGATCAGGCGAGGCCGGGCGCCGCCTTCGGTTTGCCGCAATCGTTTGGCGTCTTGCGTTTCCGGCGCCAAGGGTTGAATGTCCTGGCGTCTGCAACGGGGAATTCGATGGGCGTTCGTTCGGTTGTCGGCGTTGTGTTCCTGTCCGCGGCGGGGCTTGCCGCCGGGCTCGGAGCCCCTGCTTGCGCGGCCGGCGACGTAGCGCTCCAGCGCATCCAGGTCGCGCAGCAGACCGGCGGCTACGACAGGATGGCTATCCCGAAGCCGAGCGATCGTCGCACCGGCGAACTCGAAGGCTGGACGGACGGCGACAAGAACGCCAAGACGCCGGCCGCCGCCGGGAAGGCGCAAAAGACCGCAACTTCGGCCAAGCCAAAGAGCAAGGCGCCCGAGCGCGACCCCGATGACGGTGGTCTGCCCTTGCCGCACTCCCGCGATCAGGACCAGGGTTCGCCGCTCAGTTTCGACAAGAACGGCAATATCGGAACCGGCTTCAAGTTCTGACGTTTCGTCCCGGCAGGGCTGCTTCCGCCAGCGCGCTAACCCGGCCGATGGGCATGGACGCATCGAGCGGACGCCAGCCTGACGGCTGACGCCCGACTAGCATTTGCGCGTCGAGCACGGCGACGGTCGCATCCGACGGGTCGTCGCGGCGGGCACTAATTCGCGCCGCCAGCCGGTCGCGTGCGCCGGACAGCCAGAAGCCGGCGAAGGCCGCGCCCGCGTCGTGCGCGCAGCGCTCGACCGCGACCGCCAGGTGCGGCCGATCGAAGACGGCGTCGGCGACGACTGCATACCCGAGGTCGAGAACCCGCGACGCTTGCTCGCGCATGATCCGGTAGACCCGCTCGGACACATCGGGCGCATAGGCCGCCGGCGGAAGCTTTTGTGTCGCTGCCGCGCCATGCAGCCGCTTGCGGATGCGGTCGCTCGACAGGATTCTGGCGCCGGGCGCCGGGCCAAGCGACGGCGCAAGCGCCGCGGCGAAGGTGGATTTGCCCGAGCCGGAGAAACCGCCCACCGCCACGAGGATCGCCTCGCCCCGATCGAGCAGGCGCTCGGCCAGATCGAAATAGGCCTGCGCTTCCGCGCGGAGCGCCCCGGCGCTGGAGGCGTCGGCGCCACGCGCCTGGGTCGCCGCGACATGCGCGCGGATGGAAGCGCGCAGCGCCATGAAGAAAGGCAGGGCCGGCAGGCCGTCGGTCTCGTCGGCCGCATCGAGATAGCGGTTGAACACGAGGTTGGCGAGATCCCGCAGGCCGCGATGGATGAGGTCCATAAGCAGGAACGCGAGGTCGTAGAGTACGTCGATCGTGCCGAGAGCCGCATCGAATTCGATGCAGTCGAACGGCGTCGGCTCGCCTTCGAACAGACAGATGTTGCGCAAGGTGAGATCGCCATGGCAGCGCCTGACCTTGCCGACGGCGCGGCGCGCGTCGAGCAGCGGCGCCAGCGCCTTGAGGCGCGACCGGAAGGCTGCATCCAGCGCGGCGATGCGCTGCGGCGTCGCCAGCCCGGAGGAAGCCAGCGCCGGTGCGTCGATTTGCAGGACGCGCTCAATTCCCGCCGCGCCACCGTACAGGAAATCGGCTGCTGCGGCGCGATGAAAATCGGCCACACGTTCCGTCAGCCGAGTCATCAGCGCCGGCGTCAGCGCGCCCCGCTGCGCCATGGCGTCGAACAGATCCGCCTGGTCGAAACGTCGCATCTCGACGATGGTCTCAATCGTTTCGCCAGCGCCGTCGAACTCGAGCCGCCCGTCCTTTTCCTGTGTGACGCGCCGCAGCCCGATGTAAAGGGTGGGCGCGGTCCGCCGATTGAGCGTCAGCTCGGTCTGCGCGGCGGCGGCGCGTTTTTCGCGCGTGGAAAAATCGAGATAGGAGAACGAGACGGGCTTCTTGATCTTCCATGCGCGCGCAGGTCCGATCACGACGCGCGAAATATGCGTTTCGATGACCTCTGCGCGCCCGCCGGCTGCTGCGCGCAGGAACCGGGTGATGTCGTCGAGTGTGGTCACTGGATCGCGGCGCTCGTTTCCTCCCGCCATCCGCTGGCGGGAGGGGGAGACGTTACCCCTTCCTCCGCGCCCCGCCGAGGCCCATCTGCCGTGAAATCAACTCTTTCATGATCTCGCTGGTGCCGCCGTAGATGCGCTGGACGCGCGCGTCCGCATAGGCCTGCGCGACCGGATATTCCCACATGAATCCGTAGCCGCCATGCAATTGCACGCATGCGTCGAGCACGCGGCCCTGCATTTCCGACAGCCAGAGTTTGGCCATCGACGCGGTGGCGGAATCGAGCTTGCCGGCGATCTGCAACTCCAGACAACGGTCGACGAATACGCGGCCGACCTCAACTTCGGTCTGGCACTCCGCGAGCTTGTAGCGCGTATTCTGGAATTCGCCGATCGGCTGACCGAAGGCCTTGCGGTCCGTGACGTACTGCACCGTATGGTCGATCGCCGCCTGCGCCGCCGCATGCGCGGTGATGGCGATCTGCAGACGCTCCCACGGCAGTTTCTGCATCAGGTAGATGAAGCCTTCGCCTTCCTTGCCGAGCAGGTTCTCGGCGGGGACGCGCACGTCATCGAAGAACAGTTCCGAGGTGTCCTGCGACTTCAGCCCGACTTTCTTCAGGCGTTTGCCCTTGCGGAAGCCGGGCGCGCCTTCTTCGACGATGATCAGGCTCGTTCCCTTGGCCCCGGCGCTCGGATCGGTCTTGCAGACCACGATCACGAGATCGGCATGCCAGCCGTTGGTAATGAAGGTTTTCGAGCCGTTGATGACGTAATGGCCGCCGTCGCGCCGCGCCGTCGTGCGCACGCCCTGCAGATCCGACCCCGTGCCGGGCTCGGTCATGGCGATCGCGCCGATCTTTTCGCCGCGAGCCATCGCCGGCAGATATTTCTTCTTCTGCGCGTCGGAGCCATAGGAATTGATGTAGGGTGCGACAATGTCGTTATGCAGGCCGAAACCGAGGCCGCTGGTATTGGCGCGCGCCACCTCCTCGATCAGCACGGCGCTCATGGCCTCGTCCGAGCCCGCCCCCCCGTATTCCGCGGGGATCGTCGGCAGCAGCAGCCCCTGTTCGCCGGCCTTCAGCCATACGTCGCGATCGACGTAGCCTTGCGCTTCCCATTTTTCATGATGCGGCTTGGCATGCTCGTCGAGAAAGCGACGGACCATGTCGCGGAACATGGCGTTGTCTTCGTTGAATATCGTGCGCTCGATCATGCTGTCTCTCGGGGCGGCGGAATGGGCTGCGAGCCTTCAGGCTCGCGCCGCAATCTCGCCCGGGTCCGGCCGCCGCGCAAGCCGGCGGATCGCATGGCGCGTCTGCTATTTCGACAGATGGAATTCGACGTTGATCTGGCCGCTTCCGCTCGACGGGAAATAGGCGCAGAGCTGCTCCGCCTCGCCCGCGTAATCGCCCCAGCCGAGCATGCCGAACAGCATGTGCGTGTCGGCCATCAGCGCCTCGCCGTTGCACTTGGTCGAATAGTCCGGGAGCATGGCGCAGAATTCGCGGTAGCGCCGCTCCTTCCACAGGTCGAGCACGCGCAGGTCCATCTGCCGGTTGAATTCCGAGCCGACGACCTGCCACTGGTTGTCGCCGACCTGATCGTTCGACACGAGTTTGTGCGACAGAGAGCCCGAGGCCAGCACCGCGACGTTGAATGGCGACGCCTCGATCGTGCGGCGCACGGCTGCGCCGAACTTGCGGTTCTCGTCGACCGAGGCGAACAGCGGCGCCGCGACCGAGAGCACGCGCATGTTCGCATCGGCGTTCATATAGTGCATGGGCACGATCGTGCCGTATTCCAGCGGCAGCGTCTCGACCTTGTGCGCCATCACGTCGAGGCCGTCCTTCCCGGCCTCGGCCGAAATAGCGTCGGCGAGGGCGGGATTGCCCTGATAATCGTATGCGAGATTCTGGATCATGTGCGGCGCCTCATGGCTCGTGTAGACGCCCTTGTGCCGCGCGTTGGCGTTCATGTGGCAGCCGAAGTTCGACAGCCAGTGCGTGTCGAACACCAGAAACGTGTCGGCGCCGCGCTCGCGTGCGCGCCGGCCGATTTCCTTTAGCGAGTCGATCGCGCCCTGCCGCTTGCCGAAAAGAGGGCCCGGCCGCTCGGAAATCATGATCGAAGGGACGTGCGTCACCTTGGCGGCCAGAACGATCTTGCCCACGCATGCCTCCAGTCGTCGAAAATCATTCACACGTTAAATGAGTGTGGGTTGCGAGTCCATTGATCCGGGACAAGCTCGCTGCCTTGCTGCAAAACAATTAACGTGTTAAATAAAAATCAACCCATGCTCCGGCAGATCCGGGAAAGACCCATGTTCGACCAAAACAAGGCGCGGCTTAAACCTCTGCTCGACAAACTCGGGCGGGAGGGGATCGGCCACTGGATCGCCGGCCGCCGGGTTGAATCCGCGTCCGGCGCGACCTTCGAGACCCGCTCCCCGGTCGATGGCTCCCACATCGCCGATGTCGCGCGGGGGGGCGCCGCCGATATCGCCGCCGCCGCCGCCGCCGCCCGAGCCGCATTTCCGGCCTGGCGCGACATGCGCGTCGAAAAGCGACAAAATCTGCTGCACAAGGTCGCTGACCGGATCGAGGCGCACGCCGACAGGATTGCGACGCTCGAATGCTGGGACACCGGGCAGGCCTGGCGCTTCATGTCCAAGGCTGCCGTGCGCGCCGCCGACAATTTCCGTTTTTTCGCCGACCGCTGCCTTCACGCCCGGGACGGCCGGAACATGCCCTCGGCCGACCATTGGAACGTCTCGACGCGCACGCCGATCGGCCCGGTTGGCGTCATCACGCCCTGGAACACGCCGTTCATGCTGTCGACCTGGAAGATCGCCCCGGCGCTGGCGGCCGGCTGCACCGTGGTCCACAAGCCCGCCGAATGGTCGCCGGTCACGGCCGACCTGCTGCCGCGCATTCTGCAGGAAGCCGGCGTGCCCGACGGCGTACTCAACACCGTACATGGCTTCGGCGAGGACGCCGGACGCGCGCTGACCGAACACGAGGCGATCAAGGCGATCGGATTCGTTGGCGAGACGTCCACCGGCTCCGCGATCATGGCGCAGGGCGCGGCCACGCTGAAGCGCGTGCATTTCGAACTCGGCGGCAAGAATCCGGTCATCGTCTTCGACGACGCCGATCTCGACCGCGCGCTCGATGCGGTCGTCTTCATGATCTATTCGCTCAACGGCGAACGCTGCACCTCGTCGAGCCGGCTGCTGATCCAGAAATCCATCGCCGACGATTTCATCGGCAAGCTCGCCGCGCGCGTGAAGAAACTGAAGGTCGGACACCCGCTCGACCCGGCGACCGAGATCGGCCCATTGATCCACGAGCGGCACCTGTCGAAGGTGTGCTCGTATTTCGAGATCGCCAAGCAGGAAGGCGCGGACATTCTGGTCGGCGGCGCGCGCCACGAAAGCGACGGTGGCCATTACGTGCAGCCGACGCTGGTCCGCGCGAAGCCGGACTCGCGGCTCGCGCAGGAAGAGATTTTCGGTCCGTTCCTGACGGCGCTGACCTTTGAGACGGAGGCGGAAGCCGTCGCGCTCGCCAACAACGTGCGCTACGGCCTCGCCGGCTATGTCTGGTCGCGCGACATCGGCCGGTCCCTGCGCGTGGCCGATGCGCTCGAAGCCGGCATGGTCTGGGTGAATTCGGAGAACGTCCGCCACCTTCCGACGCCTTTTGGCGGCATCAAGGCTTCCGGCATCGGGCGCGACGGCGGCGACTATTCCTTCGACTTCTACATGGAGACGAAGATGGTGTCGCTCGCCTCCGGCGCGCACAGCATCCAGAAACTTGGAACCTGACCGGACGCGAATGTCCAGAAGCGCCGGTCAGGCCGCGGGCTGCTCCGGTTCCTGGGAAACCAGCAACGCCGCCCGCACGCTGGTCTGCACGAGGATGCCGCCGCTCGAGTCCTGAACGCGTATCCGGGCGTTCGGCATGTGCCTCAGCCGATGCGCCCAGCTTGCGACGCTGGACCAGATATCCAGCTCCGACTCGACATGCAGCACGGTGTCGTCGATCGGCAGTTTCTCGGGGCTGACGATTTGAAGCGAAAACTTCATGGGCTCCTCCCCCTGAGCGATACAAGCGCAAATTCAGCGACGAGTCTTCATGCAGCGCAGCAACGTCAGCTTGGCTACGGTTGCTCTGTTCGCACCGACGGCGGTTTCACGGCGTCGCCGCTTTTCCTGATTCTCGGAACGCGAGCGGTCCGCTCCGGGTCGCGCGCGAATTCGAGCGCAGGCAGGCTGATATCATGTCGGTGTTGCAGAAATGCGAAACGTCGGGCTTTGACGGCGCGGCGTGTATTTCGTTCCGGCGCCGCAGTATTCGGCGCAAACGGGCGAAACAGGCTGCAAATGCGACATCTCGTCCAAAATGCGGGCGCCTGAATCGTGGCGCAGCCAGGCCGCATGATGCATGTTGACGCGCAATCGGAGCGAGAAAATATCGTGTCCATCAAAGTCGCCCTGCGCCATCTCACATCCTACACCTATGACCGGCCGGTCGGACTTGGGCCTCAGGTCATCAGGCTTCGTCCGGCGCCGCATTGCCGCACCAGGGTTCTCAGCTATTCGCTGAAGGTCTCGCCGGAAGACCATTTCGAGAACTGGCAGCAGGATCCTCTTGGAAACTGGCAGGCGCGCTGTGTCTTTCCGGAAAAGGCCGAAGCGTTCCGCATCGAGGTCGATCTCGTCGCTGAAATGGCGACATTCAATCCGTTCGACTTTTTCATCGAACCTTACGCCGAGCGCTTCCCGTTCCAGTATGAGCCGCAGCTTGCTGCCGAACTCGCGCCCTATCTCGAAATCGAGCCGGCCGGCGCGGCGCTCGAAGCCTACGTCGCCGGCGTGTCGCGCACGCCCACGCAGTTCACGAATTTCCTGGTCGATCTTAACTTCCGGCTGCACAGCGAAATTCGGTACGTGATTCGCATGGAGCCGGGCGTGCAGACGCCTGACGAGACGCTGACGCTTGCCGCGGGCTCGTGCCGGGATTCGGCCTGGCTGCTCGTTCAGATCCTGCGCCGGCTCGGCCTCGCCGCGCGCTTCGTGTCCGGTTATCTGATCCAGTTGAAGCCCGACCTCGCGACGATCGAAGGGCCGCAGGGCGCCGATCACGATTTCACCGACCTGCACGCCTGGGCCGAGGTCTACGTGCCGGGCGCCGGCTGGATCGGCCTCGATGCGACATCGGGCCTGCTCTGCGCCGAAGGCCACCTGCCGCTCGCCGCGACGCCGCATTATCGTTCGGCCGCGCCGATCGAGGGCATGGTCGATCCTGCGCAGACGACTTTCCATTTCGAAATGCATGTCGAACGTCTCGACGAGGCGCCGCGAATTACGCTGCCCTTCGCCGATTCCGACTGGGTGAAGCTGGACGCGCTCGGCGAAGCTGTCGACCGCGATCTCGCCGCCAACGACGTGCGTCTGACAATGGGCGGCGAACCGACCTTCGTTTCGATCGATGACTTTCAGGCGGACGAATGGAACACCGCGGCAGTCGGCCCCACCAAGCGCGGGCTCGCCGACAGGCTCATCCGCAGAATGCGTGAAAAATTTGCGCCCGGCGGCCTGCTGCATTACGGGCAGGGCAAATGGTATCCCGGCGAGAGCCTGCCGCGCTGGGCCTTCTCGCTCTACTGGCGCAAGGATGGCGCGCCCGTCTGGCGCAATGCCGACCTGATCGCGCCGATCGATGATCCGCCCGTATCGACTGTCGAAGCTGCCGGCGATGTCGCGCGCGCGATCGCGACCCAGCTCGGTGTCGGCGCGGAATATGTCGTGCCGGCGTACGAGGATCCGGCTTACTGGATGGTCAAGGAAGGCGATCTGCCCTTCAACACCGAGCCCGGCGATCCGCAACTCGACGATGCCGAAGCGCGCGCGCGCATGGTCAGGACGTTCGAGCGCGGCCTCGCGCAGCCGAGCGGCTACGTCTTGCCCATTCAGCGGTGGAATGCGCAGGCCGGCGATCCGCGCTGGCGCTCCGAGAAATGGAAACTGCGACGCGGCGGCCTGTTTCTCGTCGCCGGCGATTCGCCCGTCGGCTTCCGGCTGCCGCTGTCGTCGCTCCCATGGACGCCGCCGGCGGCCTATCCCTTCGTGCATGCGCAGGATCCGCTGGAGCCGCGCGGCGATCTTCCTGCATCCTTTCAGGCGGTGCGGCCGGAGGCGCAGGTTCAGGCCACGCAGCGCGAGGCGGAGGTCGTCGCAGGCGCCGATCGACAGGACCGGATCGAGCAGGTTGCGGTCGAAGGCGCGGTGCGCACGGCGATGTCGATCGAGCCGCGCGACGGCGCACTTTGCGTGTTCATGCCGCCGGTCGAGAAACTCGAGGATTATCTCGAACTCGTCGAGACGGTGGAGCGCTGCGCCGAGGAACTGCGCGTAAAAGTTCATATCGAAGGCTATTCGCCGCCCTTCGATCCGCGCATCGGCGTTATCAAGGCGACGCCCGATCCCGGCGTCATCGAAGTCAACATTCACCCCGCCGCTACCTGGCGCGAAGCGGTGCAGACCACGACGACGCTCTACGACGACGCGCGCCAGTGCCGCCTCGGCGCGGACAAGTTCATGATTGACGGCCGGCACACCGGCACCGGCGGCGGCGCGCACGTCGTGCTCGGCGGCGCGACGCCCGCTGACTCGCCCTTCCTGCGCCGGCCCGATCTTCTGAAGAGCCTGATCCTCTACTGGCAGCGCCATCCCTCGCTGTCCTATCTGTTCTCCGGCCTGTTCATTGGCCCGACGAGCCAGGCGCCGCGCATCGACGAGGCGCGCCACGACGCGCTTTACGAACTGGAGATCGCGCTGGCGCAGACGCCGGCGCCAGGGCAGGGCGCCATGCCTCCGCCCTGGCTCGTCGATCGCCTCTATCGCAATCTTCTGACAGACGTGACCGGCAATACGCACCGCGCCGAAATCTGCATCGACAAGCTCTACTCGCCGGATTCTGCGACCGGCCGTCTCGGCCTGATCGAACTGCGCGCCTTCGAAATGCCGCCGGACGCGCGCATGTCGCTGGCGCAACAGCTTCTCATCCGCGCGCTTGTCGCGATGTTCTGGCGCGAGCCGCAGCAGGGCGATTTCGTGCGTTGGGGGACTGCGCTCCACGATCGTTTCATGTTGCCGCATTTCGTCTGGCAGGATTTTCTGTCCGTCCTGGCCGATCTGCGGCGCGCCGGATACGAATTCCAGTCGAAATGGTACGAGGCGCAACGCGAATTCCGGTTCCCGGTCTATGGCCATGTCGAGCACGGCGGCGTGACGCTCGAACTGCGGCAGGCGCTGGAGCCATGGCATGTGCTGGGCGAAGAGGGCGCCGCCGGCGGCGCGGTGCGATACGTCGACTCGTCGGTAGAGCGCCTTCAGGCGCAGACAAAGGGGTTCGTGTCCGGACGCCATATCATCTGCTGCAACGGCCGGCGCCTGCCGATGGCGGGCGCGGGCGTCTCGGGCGAGGCGGTTGCAGGCGTGCGTTTCAAGGCCTGGCGGCCCGCGTCAGGCTTGCATCCGACGATCCCCGTGCATCCGCCGCTGACGTTCGACATCTACGATCTCTGGAACGAACGTTCTCTCGGCGGCTGCGTCTATCATGTCGCTCATCCCGGCGGTCGCAATTACGAAACCTTCCCGGTCAATTCCTATGAGGCCGAGGCGCGCCGCCTCGCCCGGTTCCAGGATTTCGGCCACAGTCCCGGCAGGTCGCCCCCGCCGTCGGCAGAGGCGACCGGCGAATTTCCGCTGACGCTAGATATGCGGCGCGGCTAGCGCGAAGAGGCTGCAACGCCGGTTAAGCCCGCGTGGCGCAATCGAATTTTAACCATCCCAGCCGATCATGGTTAAGCAAACCTCAATCGGGGATGACAGATGCGGCCCGCCCTAATCGCCTTCCTGTCGAGCGCGGCCATTCTCGCCGGCTGCGCAAAGAAGACGACGGACATCAGCGCCACCTACGTGTCGCCGCTGAAATACGACACCTACCTCTGCTCGCAATTGCGCGACGAGGCGACCAAGGTGTCGAGGCGTACCGCCGAGGTGTTCCAGGAGCAGAACACGAAAGCCTCGGTGGGTGCGGTCGCCTGGGCGCCCAGGACGCTGATCTTCGGCAGCGCCGGCGCGAGCGACGAGGAGGTCGCCCGCCTGAAAGGCGAGATGACGGCGATCGAGCAGGCGAGCGCCGCCAGGAATTGCGGCGTCAGTTTCGAGAAGCGCAGCGACAGCGTGGTCGCGCCGCAATATGATGGCGGCCGGGTGACGCCGGACATGAACCTCTCGAAAGCGGGCGGATCGATCTATAACCTGCCGCCGAAGTCCGGTATGCGCTGATTGCCGCGCACGGCGGCGGAGGCTTGCGTCGCGCCGTTCCGCCTGCGGTTTGCCGAGCCGAGGAGTTTTGCCATGCCCGACCCGACCCTGGCCGAAACCCGCGCCCGCGTGGTCGCCGCTGGCCTCGGCGCGGCCGATCTGATCTGGCTCGACGCGATCAGGTGGGATGATGCGGCTGTGCCTGTCGTCGAGAGCGATGGTCAGCTTCAGGATTACCGCCGGCGCGAACAGGCGCTGGATGCGGCGATCGCCCATCTGACCTTTGCCGAACGCGGCGCATCGGTCGAAGGCAGGCTCGCCGCCGCCATCGGCGCGCGGATCGCCGACTGGCGGGACGGAGCGGTCGCCGATGATGACGACGGCCATTAGTCGCGCCGCCGCGGCGCAGGCCTGTCGCGCTGCGCTGCGGCCGGTGAGGGGACCACGCCAATGATCGAACCGCTCGCCAGGGTCCGGCCCGGCGTCGAGGGGCGCAACGAAACCTCCGTCACGCCGGCGCTCACGGTCGGCGGGCTCGTGCCGGGCATGCCGTTCGTCTACGCCACGCCGATGATGATCCTGCTCATGGAGGTGGCCGCCGGCGCCTCGATTGCGTCGCTCCTGCCGGAGGGGTGGGTCAGCGTCGGCATGGAGGTCAACGTGCGCCATCTCGCCGCGACGCCGGTCGGGCGCAAGGTCGTCGCAACATCGCGGGTGCTCGAGGTTGGGCCGAAGAGCGTGCTGTTCGCCGTCGAGGCGCACGACGGCGTTCGCCGGATCGGCGAGGGCACGCACCGGCGCGGGGCCGTTTGTGTGACGGCGTTTCTGGAACGATTCGGAGAACAGTGAGCGGGTTCGCCCCAAGCGGCGCAAGGCGCCCGGCCGAGCGCAGCAAGGTGGGACGATACCGGATAAAGACGACGGTGGAGATCAAGGCGGGGACGAATCCCGGGCTTTTGGAAAGCCCGATGAAAATTCAGGGCTTCTCTGAAATGGCGGAGAGGGAGGGATTCGAACCCCCGGTACCGTTGCCGGTACTCCGCATTTCGAGTGCGGCGCGATCGACCACTCTGCCACCTCTCCGCGAGGTCTCCGCGCGAACGGAGGCTGGTCGGACGCGCGAGATAACACCGGGTGGACGGGGCGCCAAGCCCCTTTGCGTTCGCCCGTGATCCCCGCCGCCGGTTTCTTGCCGATTTCGTTGACAGGCCGCACGTCCATCCGTTAGAAAGGCCTCGCTTTGCAAGCGCGGACGAAAGCCCGCGCTTTTTGGCTTGCATTTCGCGCGAGCCTGCCTTTCGGGCAGGCATGGGTGAGCGCAAACCGGTGAAGCGCCCGGTCCTACTGCCAAAAAGCCGGTCGGCGGTTTCCGCCAGCCCGGAACCGAACACAAGGGAACAAGATGTTCGCAGTCATCAGAACCGGCGGGAAGCAGTATCGCGTCGCCGCCGAGGATAAGATTACCGTCATGTCGCTCGCGGGCGAGCCTGGCGACAAGATCACGTTCGAGGACGTGCTCTTTGCTGGCAAGGACGGTTCGGCCGAATTCGGGCCAAAGGTCAAGGTCACGGGCGAGATCGTCGCCCAGGCGCGCGGCCCGAAGGTCATTTCTTTCAAGAAGCGTCGCCGCCAGAATTCGAAGCGCAAGCGCGGTCACCGTCAGGATCTGACGGTCGTTCGCATCGTCGAGATCGCGTAGGGACGAGGAGCAGGAACAATGGCCCACAAGAAAGCAGGCGGTTCGTCCCGCAACGGTCGCGACTCCGACGGGCGTCGCCTCGGCGTCAAGAAGTTCGGCGGCGAGAGGGTTGTCGGCGGCAATATCATCATTCGCCAGCGTGGCACCAAGGTTCACCCGGGCCGCAATGTCGGCATGGGCACGGACCATACACTGTTCGCGCTTTGCGACGGCGTCGTGCTGTTCAAGATGAATCCGAAAGGCCGATCCAGCGTATCGGTCGTACCGGCCCAACAGGCCGCGGAGTAAAGGGCGGAGGCCAGTTCGAGACCTCCGCCGGCGCCAAGCCCCGGCGAGAGGTCCCGAAGGAGCCCGGTCTCCGCCATATCGGGGACTCACTGATCCCGAAGGATCGCGAAGGGGAAGCGGCGCCGCTTCCCTTCGTCGTTTCCGGGCCGCCGCAACGGGGCCCATCGGATCGGAGCCCGCTTATGTTTCCCGATTTTTTCCGCGATGACGTGTTCCGGCTGGAGACGCAGCGGTTGTGGCTGCGCTGGCCGACCGCAGCCGACGGCGCAGCGATCGAACGCCTTGCCGGCGAGCGCGACGTGGCGGCCCCCACAGCGCGCATTCCCCATCCCTACCCGGCCGGCGGCGGGGAGGCCTTCGCTCTTTTCGCGCGTCAGGCCAACCTGTCGGGCGAGGCTCTGCATCTGGCGATCGCGCTGAAGCAGAAGCCGGGCGCGGCGATCGGGATGGTGTCGCTGGAAAGCGGCGGCGAAGGCCCGACGCTGGGCTACTGGCTGGGAACCCGGTACTGGGGCGCGGGCCTCATGTCCGAAGCGGTGTCGGGCCTGCTCGACATGATCTGGCTGACGACCGACGTCGAACGGATCGAGGCCGACGTCGCGCTGGTCAATCCGCGCTCGCGCCGGGTGCTCGAAAAGGCCGGGTTCGTCGCGCTCGGCGAAACGCTGGCCGGCGCTCCGGCGCGCGGCGCGCCAATGCCGGCGATGCGCTTCGCTCTGCAGCGTCCGCGCGCGCGCTTCGGGGCGACGCCGGCGCAGGGCGCGCGCGCCCTTTCAGCCTGCCGCGCAGCCATGTAAGAGACGGACCATGAAATTCCTCGACCAGGCACGCATCGAAATCCGCTCCGGCGACGGCGGGGCGGGCTGCGTCTCGTTTCGCCGCGAGAAATTCATCGAATTCGGCGGTCCCGATGGCGGTGACGGCGGGCGCGGCGGCGATGTCGTGGCCGAATGCGTCGAGGGACTGAACACGCTGATCGACTATCGCTACCAGCAGCATTTCAAGGCAAAGACCGGCATGCACGGCATGGGCAAGAACCGCGCCGGCGGGCGCGGCGCCGACGCCGTGCTGAAAGTGCCGGCGGGCACCCAGATTTTCGAGGAGGACGGCGAGACGCTGATCGCCGACCTGACGGAGGTCGGCCAGCGCGTGGTCATCGCCAGGGGCGGCAACGGCGGGTTCGGCAACGCCTATTATAAATCCTCCACCAATCGCGCGCCGCGCCGCGCAAATCCGGGGCAGGAAGGGCAGGAGCTGACGATCTGGCTGCGGTTGAAGCTGATCGCCGACGCGGGCCTGATCGGCCTGCCCAATGCGGGCAAATCGACGTTTCTGGCGACGGTGACGGCCGCCAGACCGAAGATCGCGGACTATCCCTTCACGACCCTCCACCCCGGGCTCGGCGTCGTCGCAGTCGACGACCGCGAATTCGTGCTCGCCGATATTCCCGGCCTGATCGAGGGCGCGCACGAGGGGCTCGGCCTCGGCGACCGCTTTCTCGGTCATGTCGAGCGCTGCGGCGCGCTGCTGCATCTCGTGGACGCCACGGGCGAACATGCCGGCCGCGCTTACAGGATCGTGCGGCAGGAGCTGGACGCCTATGGCGCGGGCCTTGCCGAAAAGCCGGAAATCGTCGCCCTGTCGAAGGTGGACGCGGTGGACGACGAGACGCTGAAGCGGCAGCTCGAAAGGCTACGCCGGGCGGTCGCGAGCTACGGGCCGGAACCGGCGGCGGGCGGGAAGCGCGCGCCGGTCCTGCGCCTGTCGGCCGCGACAGGCGCAGGCGTGAAAGAGGCGCTGCGGGCGATTCTTGCGCTCGTCGCCTCCCGCGCCAAGGCCCAGGCCGCGGCCGAGCCCGTCGTCGAATGGCGGCCTTGAAGACGCCCCGGGCGGGCGTATGCTGACAATTCGGGAGAATTGCGGGCATGCCCCGGCGGCTCAACATTCGCAGCGGCAAGGCCTACGACAAGACGTGTCGGCTTGCGGCCTATTACGGCGTGACGACCGCCAGACGACGACAGCATCGGCGCGGGCCGGTGGCCGCGCGCCAACGATCATGAGACGAATCTTGTTTGAACCCGACATCGAAATTGTCGATTTCACCAGCGAGCAAGCCAGCGTCGTTTTCGAGGCGTTCGAGCGCTTCGGAAAGGGTCGTCACCTCGCGAAGTTGAATTTCGGCGACTGCATGGCCTATGCCGTGGCGAAGTTCGCGAACGCTCCGCTTCTGTTCAGGGGCGCCGATTTCGCGGCAACCGGCATACCCGCCGCCGTTCCGCAAGGCCAGACGTGACCGATACGCCAAAACTCTCCTCCTTTCGCCGCATCGTTGTGAAGGTCGGCTCGTCACTGCTGGTGGACGCCGCCGCCGGAGGGTTGAAGCGCGCCTGGCTCGATGCGCTGGTCGCCGATCTCGCCGTTCATCACAAGCGCGGCGCTGACATCCTCGTCGTTTCCTCCGGCTCGATCGCGCTCGGGCGCAGCGTGCTCGGGCTACCTTCGGGCGCGCTGAAACTGGAGGATTCGCAAGCCGCCGCTGCAGTCGGCCAGATCGCGCTTGCGGGCGCCTGGTCGGAAGCTCTCGGCGCCCACGGCATGACGGCCGGTCAGATCCTTGTCACGCTCTGGGACACCGAGGAACGCCGGCGCTATCTCAATGCGCGCGCCACGATCGAACGGCTGCTCGACATGCGCGCGGCGCCCGTCATCAACGAGAACGACACGGTCGCCACGTCGGAAATCCGCTACGGCGACAATGATCGCCTCGCCGCGCGCGTGGCCGCCATGGCGAGCGCCGACTGTCTGGTGCTGCTGTCGGACGTCGACGGGCTCTACACCGCCCCGCCCGCCAGCGACCCCGGCGCGAAACTGCTGCCTGTCGTGCCGCGCGTAACTGCCGAAATCGAGGCAATGGCCGGCGGCGCGGCATCGGAATTCTCACGCGGCGGGATGCGGACGAAAATCGAGGCGGCCAAGATTGCGACCACGGCCGGCGTGCATATGGTGATCGCTGACGGCCGTGTAGACCATCCACTGAATCGCGTCGCCAGCGGCGCCCCCTGCACCTGGTTCATGACGCCGTCCAACCCCGTGACGGCGCGCAAGAAATGGATCGCCGGCTCGCTGGAGCCCAAGGGCGTCGTGCGCATCGATGCGGGCGCGGCGCGTGCGCTCGCCGGCGGCGCGAGCCTGCTGCCGGCCGGCGTCGCCTGCGTCGAGGGCGGTTTCTCGAGGGGCGATTGCGTCGTTATCCGCAACGCCGCGGGCGGCGAGATCGGGCGCGGTCTGATCGCTTATGACGCTGTCGAAGCTGCGCAGATCATGGGCCGCTCGTCGCGCGATATAGAGAAGATTCTGGGCTATTCGGGCCGCGCCGCGATGATCCATCGCGACGACATGGCGCTTGGCGGGGAATGATGCCGCCTGGCTGGGCGCAGGTCAGGCCGCCCCTCCGGGAGCGGGCGGACAGGTAGAGGATTGTGATTTGGCGCCGAAGCAAATCGAGTCTCCGACGGCGCCGGGCGTCTCGAAAAGGCGGTTTCGCGTGCGGCCGGTCCGGCTGGAGGACGTCGAGCGCCTGTCGAGGATGTTTGGTCAGGTCTTCCGCAATTCGGCTGGCCCGGCGTCGCCCGCGCTCGCCGATGATATCCGGCGTCTGCTGGTCGATCATCCCGATCGGACCGATCATACGGCTTCTCTGGTCTACGAGCGCGACGATGGCGATCTTGGCGGATTTTTAGGCCTGATTCCCCTTCCGATGCTGCTCGGTCAAAGGCCGGTGCAGGCTGCGGCGTTCAGCACCTGGATGGTGGAGGATCGCGCGCGCGATCCGGAGGCCGGGGCGCTCCTGCTGCGCGCCCACCTGAAACGCCCGCTCGACGCGACGCTCGCCGACACCGCGAATCGGCTGTCGATCGAATTTCAGATGGGATTGGGGATGAGGTTTGCGCCCGCCCAGAGTTTGCAATGGGTCCGGCCTCTGAATTATGCCGGCTATGCCGCAGCCGTCGCCATGAACCGCCTCGGCCTGGCGGGGGCGGGTCGCCTCGCATCGGCGGCGGCGCGAGCCGAGGCCGCCGCCGCGCGCCTCCTGGGGCGCCGCGGCGCCGACGCAGGGACATGCGCGTCCCGACCGTGTTCGCGCGAGGAATTTGCCGATGCGTGGCTTGCGCTCGCCGCTTCATGGCGCCTGCGGCCGAACTGGCCGGCCGCCCGCGTGACCTGGATTCTCGAACAGGCCGATCGTCGGCCGAGCCTCGGCCCCCTCCACTTGCGTCTTGTATGCGACCAAAGCGGCGACCTCGCGGGATGCGTCGCCTATCACATCGGAGCCGACCGACGCGGCCTGGCTGTGTCCATTCTGGCGCGCCCCGCGCACGAGCAGGACGTCCTGCTCGCGCTGTTGGCTGATGCGGCCGCGCAGGGCGCGGTGCTGATGTGCGGCCCGGCCGACCCGAGGCTGATGGAGGGATTCTTCCGCATTCCCGGCGTTTACTATCGCCACACCTGCGGCGCGGTCATGACGGCGCGCGACGCTGGCCTGACGCAGGCCGTTCTCGCCGGCGACGGGTTGTTGGGCGGCCTCGCAGGAGATTCCTGGACGCCGCTCGCGACTGAAAGCTATCTGTGACGCGCACGCACGACGTAGAGAGTCCTGCGGCGTCCCTCAAACGTAGGATTCTGATGCCAAAGGCGACCATGCGTCGCCGACCAGGCCGCCGACAAGACCTTCGCCGGAGACGAATGCGGGAAAGATATCGGGCGTTCGGGCCCTGATCACGGTTCCCGAACCGTGTCGGTAAAATACGCCGGGAATTCGGAACAGACCTCTCGTCACGGCGGGGTCGACGCGCCCGCATACGTAGGCGCTCCCCTCTCGCCGCACTTTCTCGATGAGCGCCAGCAGCACGCCCTCCTCGGCGCGGGGACGGGCGAGGACCTGCAGAATTTCGGCGCGGCCTCGCGGTATTTCAAAATACGCGCAGGCGCCGGCGAGTTCGCCCGCGCCGTCGCGCGCCTCGCACATGCGCAAGGTCCCGCAGCTCTTTCGCTCGGACGCCAGCCGCAGCATCCATGCGACGTCGGGGATCGACCAGTCGGGCCGCAGCCGGTATCGGCGGATGACCGACAGGTAGCTGTGAGCGAAGACTTCCAGGGGCACATCCTGCATTCGCCAGCCATCGAGCGTCCTCGCTCCGCGCTTCCGCACGACATGGCGCGCCACGCGTTCGACGGTGTGTGCGGCTGCGCGGATGGCCGGCGGATCCAGCCCGACGCTGCGGGCGACCAAATCGCTCCCGCACGCCAGGAAGTTCAAAGGTTTCATCCACTGCATGCAATGCGCCGCCGAGAAATCGAACCGCAAGGCGGCATGAAACTCGACCGATGTCCTACTCGCCGTATCGGACAAGCTCAGAGCGTGGCCGCGCTTCAGATGCGATCGCGCAAGCAGGACCGAAGCGTGCGCGTCGCGCGTCCGATCCTTCACCATCCATGCGCTGATGATGGAGCCGTCGAGCGCGGTGTCGTCGAACCGCATCCGGAGCGGCAATACCCCAAGCATCCCGGCGACCTCGCCGGACGCGCCTTCGTAGACCAGGCTCGCCGTGTCCTCGCTGTAGTGCGGATGTTCAAGAAAGAGACGGACGAGATGGCTCTCAAGCAACGCAGAGGAGGCGCCTCTGCGGTTCCGGAACGCCGATCTGAACAGGTCGGCGACCTGTGGAATGTCCTCGCCGCGCAATAGCCGCACGCGGCCCTTCTGCTGCGTCGACGACGAATCATCCTCGGATCCAGACATGCCGGTTCCCATAGCCGGCCTCGGAAATCGCCGATAAGCGAGCGCGGAACGCACTGACCGTCCGCAGCAGACTAAACCGTTGCCGATTAAAAATTCGGAATTTTCACGGCGGCCTGCGTCGGACGCCTCCATCTTTTCATGGTTTCGCGCGCCCGGCGCATTTACCATTCCCTCAGACAGGCGGCTTAGTCTGCTCTTTTCGGACGGCGCCGGTTCGAGCGACGAGCGGCGCCGCAATCCTTATTTCAGGAGAACGTGCGCGATGCGCCGATCTGGAATTGACCGGCTGCCGCGAGCGCCCCAGGGCGCATTCGACGTGGCGCCGGGACGACTGGGATTCGGATGCGCTTCGCTCGGCTCCCGAATCGGCGCAGCCGACGGATTGCGCGCGCTCGGCGCCGCTTACGATCAGGGTGTGAACTGGTTCGATGTCGCGCCGGCCTATGGCGCCGGCGACGCGGAGTCGCTGCTGGGTCGATTCATCAAGGGGCGTCGCGACCATCTGTTGCTCACGACCAAGGTTGGTATCGCGCCGCCGCGGCGTCTTGGCGCAATCAAACTCGTCTTTGCGCTGGGCAGGCCGGTCATCGGCGTCGCCAGCGGGTTGCGGCGGGCGTTTCGCCAGGTTTCGGCGACCCGAAACGTGCATGCGCCGCTTTCGCCTGACCTGATCGAACAGTCGATCGGCGCCTCGTTGCGCCGGTTGGGAACGGACCGCGTCGATATCTATGCGCTGCACGATCCCGATCCCGCGGACGTTGGGCGCGACGATGTGGCGCGCGCTCTCGAGCGTGTGATCGCGCGTGGGCAGGCGCGTCAGGTCGGCATCGCCGGAACGGCCGACGCCTGCCGCATTGCCCGGAAGCTCGGCGCGCCCTATGGCGTACTGCAGATGGGCGTGGCGGACATGGCGGCCGCTCGAGCGGAATTTTCCGGCGGGGCGCAACCGATTGTTCTGCATTCGATGTTTGGGGTCGATGGTCTGAAACGCCGCGTCGAGAGGCTGCTGGCGCAGGACCGCGCGCGCATCCAGCGGCTGGTCGCTGCGGGCTATGCCGATGAACCCGGTCGGGCAGCGGCGGAATTGCTGGCCGATTACGCCTTTGCGCTCAATCCGCAGGGCGTCGTGCTCGCCTCGATGTTCGATGCGCGGCACCTGGCCGTCAATCTGGATCGCGCGTCGAGACCAACGACGATGCAGGCGATCGCGCTCCTTGAAGACATGATAGGGCGAGGTTGAGTCAAAGATGAAGCTCGTCGGCGTCCATCGCCTGCATCATCGCAAGGGCGGCGCGGAAGGCGTTCATCTCGATCATCTCGCGCTGTTTCGTGAGCGTGGCTGGCAGTGCGCCGAATTCGCAATGGACCATCCCGAAAACGAGGCGTCCGAATGGAGCGCATATTTTCCGGCTCGGTTCGAGCCGCCGTCCGGGCTGGCCGGCCTCGCCGCGCTACCTCGCTTCTTTCATTCAGGCGAGGCGCGCGAAAACTTCGCGCGGCTGCTGGATGATTTCCGCCCCGACGTCATTCATGCGCACGGTATCTATCATCATCTGACGAACGCGATCCTGAGGCCGGCGCGCGATCGCGGCATACCGATCGTCTACACGCTGCACGACTACAAGCTGATCTGCCCGGCCTATCACTTCTATACCGAGAAGCTCGGCGTGTGCGAAAGATGCCGCGGCGGGCGCCAATGGCAATGTCTGGTCCACCGATGCACCCACGGGTCGCTCGCCATGGATGCGCTCTATGCGGTCGATGGATTCATCCAGTGGCGCACCAATACAGTGCGCGACGCGGTTTCGCGCTTCATCGGGCCTTGTCGCTTCATCGTCGAGAAATTCGCCGAACACGGCTTCGACGAAGCCAGGCTGCGGTTCGTTCCGAATTTCTTCGAAAGCGCCGACGACGCGCCGCCTGATCCGGCCGAGGTCGCCGCGCTCAAGGCGCGCCATGGCCGCTACATCGTCTATTTCGGGAGGCTGTCGCCGGAGAAGGGGATCGATCTGCTGATCGATGCGGCCGCCGATGCCGGCGCGCCGCTCGTGATCGTCGGCGACGGTCCCAAGCGCGCTGATCTCGAAGCGCAGGCGCGCGCGCGCGGCGGCGACGTCTTGTTCGCCGGCCACCTCAAGGGTGCGCGCCTGTGGGCGCACGTGGAGGCGGCGACGGCCATGGCGCTGCCGTCCGTCTGGTACGAGATCGCGCCGAAAAGCATTCTCGAAGCGCAGGCGCGCGGCAAACCCGTGATCGCCGCCTCGATCGGCGGCCTGCCAGAAATGGTTGAAGACGGCGCAACCGGATTTCTGGCGCGCCCTTCCGACATCGGTTCGCTCACTCAATGCCTGCGCCGCCTGCTGGCGCTCGATGACGAATCGATAGCGCGTATGGGTTCGCTCGCGCGACAGCGCGCGCTGACGACGTTCACCCGCGATCGGTATTATCGGGACATGACCGCGATCTACGCGGAAATCTCGCCGACGATCGCAGCGCAACTGGCTTCGACATGATCCGCGACCTCCTCGACGCGCCTCAAGTTTCCTCGTGTGAGACCTGCATCATCGGGTCCGGGCCCGCCGGCATCACGCTCGCGCTCGAACTCGCGCGCCACGGCCGGTCTTCGCTCGTGCTGGAATCCGGCGACCGCGCCGCGGGGCCAGCGCAGGATCTGTCCGGCGCCGAGATTGTCGACCCCGCGACGCATGATGATATGAGCATCGCGGTCGCGCGCCGGCTCGGCGGCGCATCCAATTTGTGGGGCGGCCGGAGCATGCCGCTCGATCGCGTGGATTTCTCCCCGCGCGCCTATTGCGCAGGCGCGCGATGGCCGATCTCCTATTCGGATCTGGCGCCTTTCTACAAAACTGCGTGCAGTTACACGACATGCGGCGCGCCGGTGTTCGAGGCGCCGACGCCGGACATCGTCGCCGCGGACGACGACTTCAGTTTCACGAGCGTGGAGCGGGCCAGCAACAAACCGAAATTCCAAAAGGCCCATGATGCGGCCCTCGCGGTGTCGCAACTGGTCGAAATCCGGCTGAATGCGACGGTGGTCGATCTGGAGCTGGATGAAAACGGGCGGGTCGCCGCCGCGATGGTCGTCGCGCGGGACGGGTCGAGGCGCAAAGTCGCCGCGGACCGTTTCGTCATCGCGGCCGGCGGGCTGGAAACAACGCGCCTGCTTCTCGTCGCCCAGCGCAGGAGGCCCGCGGCCTTCGGCGGCCCGGACGGCCTGCTCGGCCGATATTACATGGGGCACATCATCGGCGAGATCGCCGACATCGTCTTCGCGGACGACAGGTTCGACCGCGCCTTCGATTTTCTCAAGGATGGCGCCGGCTCGTATGTGCGGCGGCGGATCGTGCCGAGCGCAGAGCTGCAGGAGGCGCATGTTCTGCCGAATATCTGCTTCTGGCCGGTCGTGCCGCCGATCGCCGATCCGCGTCATCGCAGCGGCGCGCTGTCAGCCGTCGCGCTCGCCCTGTCGACGCCAGTTCTCGGTCCGGCCCTCATTCCCGAGGCGATCCGCATCCGCCACCTTGGCGGCCGCATCGATCTTGCGCCCCACCTGCGCAACGTCATTGCCGATGCGCCGCGCACAGCCGCCTTCCTCGCGCGCTTCGTGCGCGAGCGTTACATTTCGGCGCAACGCATCCCCGGATATTTCGTGCGCAACCGCGCGCGCCGGTACGGTCTCTCGTATCACAGCGAACAGAGCCCGCGCGCCGACAGTCGCGTGACGCTGTCCGACTGTCTGGATCGATTCGGGACGCCGCGCCTGCGCATAGATCTGCGGTTCAGTCGCGAGGATGCGGAGGCTGTTGCGCGGGCGCACAGGCTGCTTGCGGGATGGCTCGCCAAAACCGGAATGGCGCGCGTGGAATATCGACAGGCCGACGAAGATATGGTCGCTGCCATCGCCCGGCGCATGTCGCACGGCACGCATCAGATCGGTACGGCGCGGATGGGCGCTTCGCCCGCCGAGGGCGTGGTTGACCGCGATCTGCGCTGTTTTCACGCGCCGAATCTCTATGTCGCGAGTTCCGCCGTTTTCCCAACCTCCGGCCAGGCGAATCCGACGCTGTCGATCGTGGCGTTCGCGGCGCGGCTGGCCGCGCATCTCGCCCGCGCCGACGACCCGGCCCGCCTCACGACGGCGAGCGCGCATGCGTCATGACCCGTTCGATCAAACGATCGTAGCGATCGAGCGCGGCGTCGAGCGTGAAATCGCGCGCCCGCGCCTGACGCGCAGCCGGATCTCCCGGCGCGTCGAGAGCAACGTCGATCGCCTGCGCCAGTTCGTCGACCGCATCGACCGCAACGACGGCGCCGAAGGCCGGCGAATTGACGATCTCGGCCGGGCCGCCGCAATTGGCGACCACGCAGGGCAATCCATGCGCGAGCGCCTCGACGCAGACGAGTCCGAAGGATTCGCGGCGCGAGGACAGGGCGAAGCAGCGCGCCCGGTCGAGCGCCGCGCCGGTATCGGCCGAAAAGCCCGGCATGGCGACGCGGGCGTCGATCCCAAGATCGCGCGCCTTGGCTTCGAGCCAGGCCCGCTCCGGACCGTCGCCGAGGATCAGCAGTTGCGCATCGGCGTTGCGGAGCCGCGCAAAGGCTTGCAGCAGAACGCCGACATTCTTGTCGGGCGCGAGGCGGCCTATCGCGACGACCAGCTTCTTGCGCAGCGCGAGAGCCGCCGGCGACAGGGGAGCAGGAAAGGGATCGGGCGCAGCCGGGTTCGGGATGGTCGTCACCCGCTCCGGAGCGACTGCAAAACGCGCGACAAGATCGCGGCGCAGGCTATCGGACACGGCGACCGTCGCCGCAACGACGCGCGACAGCGGACGCGTCAGGCGGTAGCCGATATTGCTGAGGCGCTCGGGCTCGCTCTCGTAAAAGCCGTGATAGGAGATGATTGCGCGATCGCGACGCCCCGCGAGCGTCGCTGCAACGGCGTGTTTCAGGTTGGATACGCTGATCGCCGAAAGGCTGGCGTCCGGCCGCCTCGCTCGAAGGATGCGCGCGAGCGCGGCCGTGGCGGCTGCATGGCCTTTCGGCAGAACGGAAAGCCGCGCCTCGCCGCCGAGAACCGCGAGGTTTTCCTGCGCCTCGAAATCGACGACGAAATCGACCTCGTCGCCGCGCGCCGCGAAACCTGCGGCAAGGCGCGCCCAAACCCGCTCGGCGCCGCCGCCGACCAGCGCGTGGGTGTAGAACAGCAGCCTGCGTTGGGTCATGCGACGAATCGCGCTCGTAGATTGATCAGCGTCGTTGTAGGCGATGCGGCGCGCGCTGGGAAACGGGCCGCCCGATGACGACAGTCCGTCTGCTCCTGCCGCAAGGCGCGCCAAGACGATGGCACGCCGGTCTCACGAAAAGCCTCGCCGCCGACGGAGCCCAGGTGCTGATTTCGATGCGCCCTGGACCGCCGCTGGCGCGCGGGCTCGCGCTTGTCGAGCAGATCGAGAGTCTGCTCTATGGCCGCGGCGGATCGAGCGCGTGCGATGCGACCGACGTCGGGCTCCAGCCGTGGATCTCCGATGCGCAGGCCGATCTGGAATTCGATTTGACCGGCGCCGCGACGCCGGCCGCCGGCGCGATCTTTCCGCTCTATGATGGCTCTCCCGGCGAGGACGCGCGCGACGCTGCGCTGCTCGATCGGCGGATGCCGCGCCTTCAACTCGCGCGCGCCACCGAAGCCGGTTTCACGATTCTCGCCGAAGGCGTTCCGGCGAACGAACGGCCCTGGCTGCTGCAGGCGGGCAGGGAGGCGGTGGCGACGCGGCTCACGACATTGGCGCGCGCCTGCGTCCGGACAAAGGGCCGGCCGCTGTCGATGGCTGGTGTCGCGCCGGCCGCGCGCCGCCGCTTGCCGGAACTCTTCGTTGCGGGCGCCCTTGCCGGCCGCGTGCGCGCGCGCCTTGGACGGCTGCTGGCGCACGAAGGCCATTGGCGCGTGGGCTGGCGGGCATGCGCTGCGGGCGAGGGCGCGCTCGACCGCCTGGAATGGCCGCGGGCGGCGTGGACCTGGCTTCCCGACGACCGGCGGCGCTATTTCGCCGACCCGTTCCTGTTCGAGCACGGCGGGCAGGTTTTCGTCTTTTGCGAGGAGTTCCCCTACAGCACGGCGAAGGCGGTCATTTCCGTCTTTACTCTGGACGCGCAGGGCCGGCCCACTGCGCCGCGGGTCGTGCTGGACCGGCCCTACCATCTGTCCTATCCGCTGGTATTCCGGCACGAAGGCCAGATCTGGATGATGCCTGAAAGCTCGACCCGACGAACGCTCGAACTCTATCGAGCCGATCCGTTCCCGGATCGCTGGGTGCTCGACCGCATTCTGCTGGAGGGCCTGGAGATTTCGGACGCCACTCCCTTCGAAACGGGCGGCCGTCATTTTCTGACGGCGGCGACGTCGGACGACGGCGGATCAAGCTGGGACTGCCTGTCGCTGTTCTCGGGCCCCGGCCCGCTCGGCCCCTGGACCCGCTGCGGCGATGGCCCGGCGCTTGTCGACGCGTCGGCGGCGCGCCCCGCCGGACGGGTCGAAAAGCGCGGCGACAGCCTGTGGCGCCCCGCGCAGGACTGCACGCGGGGCTATGGCTCGGGCCTGGCGCTGTGCCGTATCGAGAGCGTCAGCGAGGATGGCTTCTCGCAGACCGTCGCCGCCCGTCTCCGGCCGCCCTCGGGCGCGCCGCCCGAGGGCGTCCACACGCTGAATTCCGGCGCCGGCTTTGAAACCATCGACGCGGTCGGGCCGCGCGGTCGTTGGAAAACGCCGGATCAGGGGGACGGTTCGTGATTACGCGGCGTTCGGTTCTCGCGGGAGCGGTCGCAGCCGGGTGCGCTGGCGCTGCCAGATCAGCGGCGCCCGCGCCATCGCTCGCCGATGCGGCCGCCGCCGCAGGCCTTCTGTACGGCGCCTCGATCGGGCGCGAGGCTCTGGACGATCCGGCCTATGCCGATCTCTACCGCCGTGAAGCGAGGATCGTTACGACCGACGTGGCGCTGAAATTCGACTGGTTGCGCCCAACGCCCGACCGCTACGAATTCGGTCCCGCGGACGCGATCCTGCGCGCTGCGGAAGCCAACGGAAAACTGGTGCGTGGCCACACGCTGATCTGGAACGACAATGCGCCGGCCTGGCTGAAGCGTCTCTCGGGCCGCGAAGTCGAGCGCGTTTTCGACGAGCATATCGACACCGTCGCGGAACGCTATGCAGGCCGGCTGCATTCCTGGGACGTCGTCAACGAGCCGTTCTGGCCGATGGATCATATCGCGGGAGGCTGGCGCAACGGTCCCTGGTTCGCGGCGATGGGGCCGGCTTACGTCGAGCGCGCTTTCCGGCGGGTCGCGGCGATCGACAGGACGGCGAAGCTGACGCTGAACGAGGCGCAATGTGACAACGACAGCGATTGGGGCCGCGCGATACGGCCTCTGCTGCGCGGTCTGGTCGACCGCCTTCTCGACGCCGGCGTTCCCCTCGACGCGATCGGCCTGCAATCGCATCTTCAGCCGCAATGGCCCGCCAATTACGGTGAATTCGCGGCCTATGCGGCGGCGTTCGGCGCCCGTGGTCTTGAGGTCTATCTCACTGAATTCGACGTGAACGACGATGGTTTCCTGGATGACGTCCGCGCCCGCGACGCTGCGGTCGCGGCGACCTGTCAATCCTTTCTGACGGCGGCTTTGTCGACGTCTGCGGTCAAGATGGTGGTCAACTGGCAATTGTCCGACCGATATTCGTGGCTCCGGGACGTCTGGCGACGCGAGCGGCCGGCGTCGCGACGCATGCCTCGACCTCTTCCCTTCGACGCCGAATTCTCCGCAAAGCCGATGCGCGACGCGATGCTCGCAGCCTTCGCCGCGCGCAAGGCCGCCGGCCCCGCCCCGCAGCGGAAGCCGGAATGAACCCTGCGCGGTTCGGGCGCGCAGATAATCAATTCGTAACCATAACCAGTCAATTTCGGGACTCGGATCGAACGCTTGAGGCGACGATCGGGAAGAACGAAAGCATTGCATTCGGATGGCCTCGAGGGCTGAAACGCAACGGTCGACCGAGCGGCCATCGGCCGCCGGGAGCGTCAGCGGCGCCCCGCCGTCGATGGATATCGGCGATTTTTATAGGATCGCTGCGACCCGTCTGCGCCTGTTGCTTCCCTGCATGGCGCTGGCGCTGGGGCTCGCGCTCGCTTATTCCCTGCTGACGCCGCGGACATATACGGCGACCATGTCGTTCCTCGTCGACCCGCGCGAACGTGTGCCGGTCGGCGTCGATGCGCCGCCGATGCCCCAAAACCCGGACCCCGCGCTCGTGGAAAGCCAGTTGCGGCTTCTCACCTCCCGCCCGGTGCTGGGCAAGGTCGTGGACGCCCAACGCCTCGCCGACGGGGGGGAAACGGGGCTTTTCGGCGAGGTCGCCGTGGCTCTGAAGTCCATGTTCGGCGGGCCGTCGCCCGATGCCGCGCGCGATGCGCGGCGCGAGGCGGCGATCGACCGCCTGGAGAAAGCGATCGCGGTCAAGCGCAGCGAAAAGAGCTATGTCGTCGACGTCGACGTGAAAGGTCCGACGCGCGAAAAGTCGGTCGCCCTGGCGCAGGCGCTCGCCGACGCCTTTTTTGCGGCGCAGACGCAGTTGAGCGACGATGTCGTCGACAAGGAGCGGATCTGGCTCGAACGCAAGACGCGGGAACTTCGCGCGCGCGTCGAACAGGCCGAACAGCAGGCGCAGGAATACCGCGACAAGAACACGCTGGTCGTGAGCGACGGACGGTCCTCGCCGGAACAGCGTCTCAAGGACGCAAACACCGCTCTGGTCGCGGCTCAGGGCAAACGCGCGGACGCCGAGGCGCGGTACGCTCAGATCAAAGCGGCCGGTTCAGCCGACCTTGCGGCGTCGCAGAGCGATCTGCATTCGCCGGTGATCGAGAAGCTGCGGTCCGATTATGCGGCATTGGCCCGCGACGAAGCCTATGCGCAGACAGTGCTGGGCGCCCGCCACCCGAGCTATCTGACGATCAGGACGCAGCTTGAATCCGTCAAGGCGCAGATTCGAGCCGAACAGCAGCGGATTGCGCTTGCGACCGAACGCGACGTGAAGGCCGCGCGCGCAACCGAACAGAGCGCCGCCGCGCTTGTCGCCAGCCTGGAGGGGGCGACCAACAGGGTCGGCGACAAACGTGTCGAACTGAATGATCTGGATCATGCCGCGGCGGCCATGCGCGCCACTTACGAAAAGGCGCTCGCATCGTTGGAGAACGTCCGTCGGACCGCGGTTTCCTCGCCGCTCGCCGTATTGATCGATCCGCCGGTCGCCCCGGCGGCGCCATCGAGCCCCAAAACGACGGCGGCCTTCCTCATCGCGATTGGCGCCGGCTTGAATCTGTGGATCGTCGCGGCGCTGATCGCCGAATACAGGGAGCGCCAGACCCGCGGCGGAGGACACGAGCCCGGGCCGGGCGAGGGGTTCTACGCTCCCGTTCGATCCGCGTCGCTCGGCGCCGCCGCGGTCAACGCCCGCAGCCATCGTTCATCCAGCAATCCCGTGGTGTTCGAGACGCCGGATTTGCGGCGCGCTGACGCGCGGTCCGCCCGAACCGGCCCGTCGCGGGAGATAAGCGGCCCCGCGCTCGTCGCCGCGGCCATGCGCTCGCGCTCCCCCTACTCCGAAGCGATCGCAGAAATTCTCGATCATGCGCTCGACAGCCTTCGCCGCGTCGAGCATTCGCCATTCATCGGCGTCGCAGGCGCGGCGCCGCGGGCTGGCGCGACGACGCTCGCCCTGGCGCTGGCGCACGAGGCCTGCAACCGCGGCGACAGGGTTCTGCTGATCGACCGCTGCACGCGCTCGCCTGCGCTGACGGACTATTCCGGAGATTTTGAATCCGCGATCTTCGCCCGGTCCGGGCGGCCCGCCCGCATCATCAGGCCCGCGCGCGCCAGCGGCGGAGAAATTCTGGTCCTGCCGGTCGAGGGCGCACAAGACGTCGACGAAGGGCTGGAGCGGGACGATGACGAATTCGATCTCGTCCTCGTCGATTGCGGCGATTTGCGCGCGGCCCGGCGTCTCGTCCAGCGCACCGGGACAATCGACGGGCTGATTGCGGTCGACCGCGCCGGGCGGGGAGGCGTCGATATCTTCGACGCGCTAGCCCGCCTGGGCCTCGCCGATCTCTGTGTGGCGATCGTCCAGTTCGCATCCTCCGGGCGGGCGGAGCAATGAACGACGACGCTGCGCCGTCGCGCCCCATGCTCCGCCGCCTTGCGCGCGCGCTTACCCTCCTCATGGTTCTGATGGCTTTCGGGTTGTCGGCGATGACCCTCACCGCCATCGGCGTCAAATACGACCAGCCCGGCGGCAGTTTCCTGCAGAAGATGCACCCGGCGACCTGGACGGCGGCGCTGGCGCTGGCGACGAATTTTCTGTGGAGACCGGACCGCTTCGCCTATCTTGCGGGCATTCCCGTCCGCTTCCCCGGAATGGCCTATTTCGTTGCGATGTGGGCCATGATGGTCTTGTTCGCCTCGGTTGTGCAACATGCGCCGGTCACGCCGCTGATCGACACTTTCTTCTGCGCGGTCGCCTTTCTCGTCCTCTACACGGACGCCGACCCGCCGCTGCGCCGCACGATCCGGATCGCTCTCCACGCCCTGCTGTTCGTCAACGCATGTGTGGGGATCGGCGAATTTCTCACGCACTCGCGCTTGACGCCCTTCGTCACCGGCGGCAAGGCGATCCTGCACGATTACAGATCGACCGCAATCCTCGGCCATCCCCTGATTAATGCCGCTGTGAGCGCCGCTTACGCGCTTATGCTGTTCTTTGGCGGCGATCGATCGATCGGCTGGCCGCTGCGTATCGCGCTCGTCCTGACGCAGGCCTTCGCGCTCGTCACCTTCGGCGGTCGGACGGCCATCGTCCTGTGCGTGACTCTTGCGGCGCTCGGGACGATGCGTCCAGTTGCGGAAATCCTTGGCGGCCGTCGCTACGACATACGAATCGCGGTTCTTCTCGCGCTGATGGCGCCGATGCTTGCGGCTGCGATCATTCTGGCGGTCGACAGCGGCCGGCTCGACTCCTTCATGGAGAGGTTCACCGACGACAAGGGGTCAACCGAGGCGCGCGTCGTGATGTTTCAGCTCTTCGATTATTTTTCGATCGAGGAGATCCTGCTGGGTCCGGACCCCGAACGCCTGACGACAATTCAGAACACGCTCGGCATCGAGTATGGCATCGAGAATTCCTGGCTCGGGTTCTTGTTTCAATACGGCGCACTCGAGTCGATATTTTTCATCACGGGGTTTCTGGCGCTCGTCTGGGAGCTGTGGCGACGCGCCGGATCGTCGGCGACGCTGCTGATCGTCTTCCTGCTGATTCAGGTGAGCTCGGCCGCCGGCATTTCCGTCAAGTCGTTCATGTTCAATCAATTCGCGATCATGCTGCTCGCCATCTTCGGACGCGCCCGCGCGGATGAGGTTGTTGCGCGACAACCACCGCTCGCGCCGGCTTTCATCCCGAGGCGCGCATGACATCCCGCAGCCTTCTGAAGAGCACGCTTCTTTACATGCCCGCGCAATTGCTCGGCCCTTTGGTGCAATTCGTGGTGGTGGTGACATGGACGCACCTGCTCGATCCGGCCGCTTTCGGCGTCGTCACCTTCGTCGTCGCGGCTCAGGAGCTGACGGCGCTCATCGGCCTGATCTGGTGGTCGCTTTACGTCCTGCGGTTTCGACAGCGGTTCCTCGGCGCGGACGCAAACAGGTTTCGGGCCATGGACAGCCGCATGGTGATCTCCGGCGCGCTCGCGCAGGCGATTTTTGCGCCCCTCTGCCTGCTGTCGATCGGCGTCGATCCGCACGTGCCGACTGTGCTGGCGGCGGCGAGTTATCTGGTCGCCCGGCTCGCGCTTGTCCATTACAGCGAATGGGCCCGCTCCGAGCACCGGATCGCCTCCTATTCCATCGCGCAACTCGCCGGACCTATCCTTGGATCCGGACTTTCGATCGTCGCGATCCAGCTGCTTGGCCCCTCGCCCGCGGTCGCGCTTTCCGCGATGGCCGCCGGCCAGGCGGTCGGCGCCGTGGGACTGATGGCCTCGCTTGGCGTTCGGCCGCGCTTCGGAGTCTTTGATCGTTCTATCTTCCGCGATGCCCGTCGCTACGGATTGCCGCTGGTCATCTCCGGCCTGTTCGCCTGGGCTGCGATCAACGGCGTGCGCATCCTCGTGCAGGCCGGCGCAGGCGTGGTCGGCGTCGGCTTGCTGTCGGCGGGATGGGGTCTCGGTCAGCGCATCGCCAATGTTGTCGCCATGCTCTGCACGGCCGCTGCGTTTCCGATCGCGGTCGATCGGATCGAATCCGGCGACAGGGACGGCGCGCTCGATCAGGTGTCGCTGAACGGCACGCTCATGTTCGCCTTGCTTGCGCCGGCGACCGCGGGCGTGGCGGCGCTGTCCGCTCCGATCGTCAATCTGCTGATCGCGGCCGACTACAGGGCCGTCACGGTCATCGTGCTGCCTGTTTCCGTCGCCGCAGGCGCCTTGCGGACGCTGAAGACGCATACGGCCGATCAGTGCGGCCTCCTGCTCGACCGCACGCGCGCCATGATGGCGTCAAACGCATTCGACGCCGCGACGACTCTCGTATGCGCGACGATCGGCATGTTGATGGGCGGCATCCCCGGCGCGGCGCTGGGGTGTTTCGTCGGCGCCGCCATATCCGCAATCGGCGCGCTGATTTATGCCGCTGCGTGGCTTCGCCTTCCCGTCGACATCGGTTCTTACGCCAGAATCGCTCTGGCTACGGCGGCAATGACGCTTGCGCTCGCAATGTGCCCAACACCGAAAGACGCAGTCGCGATCGCCGCGGAAATCCTGCTGGGCGCGAGCGTCTATTTTCTGGGAGTAGGACTTCTGTTTCCTCCAGTGCGCGCAATAGCGCGCGACCGGCTGCGGCGGTCCTGACAGACCTGCAATGCCATTCGGAGATAGCGGGCGCCGGGCCTAAAGGATCGCCCAGCTTTCGATGCGCTGGCGCAATCGCAGCGGCAGAACCGACAGCGTGAGCAGCAAACAGATGTTTTTCAGCCGGCTGAGCGCTGAAATCCCGGGCTGTCGCGCAAACGCGCGCAGGGCGGCCGCCGTCGTGCGCAAACGGCTCTGGTCGGGAAGGCGTCTGCGATCGTAGCCCCCATCCTTGGCGACGAGGAGCCAGAGGTTGGGGTATGCGCCGACCAGATGACCGCGTCTGCGCACGGCGTATCCACGCTCTCCGGCCAGCCGCTGCGCATTCTGCTGTCCCCAGAACTGGTAATAGGCATGGTCGCCCAGATTTTTCACGGTCTTTCGACCGGACGTCATGGAGACATTGCCGCCGTGCGTGCGGTAGAATCCAAGCGTGTCGTCGATGTGGCCGATGCGGCCGAAGAACGGGGAGGAATAGAGGAGATAGGCGTCCACCCCATCCCCGTCGAGGTGTTCGGCGCGGGCGAGCAGCGTCCGAACGTAATTTGCGTCAAATGCGTTGCCGCTCATCGGCGCGGAGGGAAAATAGCCATGGGCGTCGAAAAATTCTGCATGGCCTGAGTCCAGAAAGGCCTCGACCGGCCAGCTCTCGAACGATTGTCCGGTGACGCGCAGTCGGTAATTCAGGCAGGACAGGCCCGGCGACCATGCGGCGGCGATGCGCGCGCAGGCATGGCTGAAAAGATAGTCGTCGGAATCGAGACCGATGATCACCTGGCCGCGCGCCTGATCGACTCCGGCCCTGAACGCGCTGGCCTGCCCGCCATTGGCCTTGAAGACCGCCTTCGCCGAGGGGCGCTGTTCGATCACGGCGCGCGAATTATCAGTGGAGCCGTCGTCGACGACGATGCACTCGACGTCGCCATGCGTCTGGGAAAGGACCGAATCGATCGCTGCGCCCAGGAACTGCCCGTAATTGTAGTTGGTGATGATGACGGAGATCAGCACGTTATGTCTTGTCCAGGAGGTGATGCGGGCCGATCCGGGGCCGGCGGCATGTTCATCTGCGCGGTTGACGCCCTGGTGGCGTCCCGGCGCCGCGGGATGGCTCTGCGTCGAGATATTGCCGGCGCGTCGCCAGCAGCGCAAACACATAGGCGCATTCGACGTATCGCGCGAACAGGTTGCGCGGGTCCGACAGCAACCGCCAAGCCCATTCCAGCCCCGCCTTCTGAATCCACTGCGGCGCCCGTCTCGACGCGCCCGCTATGAAATCAAGGGCCGCGCCGACGCAGACAAAGCCGACGCCGGGACATCGCGCGCGCAGCGCCTCGGCGAGGATTTCCTGTTTCGGCGCGCCCAGCGCAATGAAACACAGTCGCGCGCCGGACTCGCGGATCCGCGCCGCAACGCCGTCGGCCTGCCCGTGATCGGGCAACGAAATGATCGGCGCTTCCGCGCCAGCGATTTGGAGATCCGGACATCTGCCCATCAGGACGCCGAGCGCCCTCGCCTGCACGTCGGGCATGGGGCCGACGAAGTAAACGGCAAGCCCCTCAGCCGCGGCTCTGTCGCACATTGGCGCGACCATGTCCGCGCCGGTCGTGCGCTCGATCTCGAAGCCATTGCGCCGATAGAGCCAGACCACGGGCCAGCCGTCCGCCGACACGAGGTCGGCTGTCTCGTAACATCGCCGGAATTCGGCGTCCCGCCGCAATTTGGCGATATGGTCGAGATTGAGCGTAAACAGCACGAACGACCTGCCGGCCGCGAGACAGTCGAAAGTCATGTCGAGCGCCGCCCCGGGTGAAAATACATTCACGCGGGCTGTCGAAATCACTTTTGACGATGCGACCATTTCACATGGTCCTTCAAGCCCGCAATCCATGCAAATACGTTCCGACATAAAACGAATTCAGAGCTATCAGACGTTCGTCAACGCCTCCTGAACGGAAGTTGCTTGCCGGCGAATTTCGCAAACCTCATCGCTCCTCCTGAGGCGTGGACGCTCGGAATTTTCTGGCCTCTCCAGCGCGTGCCGCCTGCCGCTGTCCGGCGCCCGTTCCGCGGCGGCGACGATTATTGTTGACATTACATTATTGCATAAGCAACAATTGCCGCGGTCGCGCCGACAAGAGTGCGAATAGTCCTGTGGTGGCTGAGAGAGGACTGGTTCTTCCCCGAACAGCGACCCAACGGGCGGATGGGAGGAAACATGAACCGGCTTCGCAAAGTCGCGGCGCTGTCCGCATCCCTTTTGGCTATGTGCGTGGCGCGGGCGGGCGCTGAAATCTCCGATCGGGTCGTGCGCGTCGGGGTTCTCAACGACACGTCCGGCATCTTTCAGGACACCAATGGGCCGGGCTCGGTGGAAGCCGCGAAAATGGCGGCGGAGGACTTCGCTGGCGGCGGCAAGGACATCAAGGTCGAAATTGTCTCCGGCGACCACCAGAACAAGGCGGACGTCGGTGTGGCGATTGTTCGGCGCTGGCTCGATGTGGACAAGGTCGATGCGGTCGTCGATCTGCCCAATTCCAGCGTCGGTCTCGCCGTCAATTCGCTGACGCGCGGCACGAAGATGACCGTGCTCGCCTCAAGCACCGCGTCCTCGGACCTCACGGGATCGCAATGCTCGCCCAATCTTGTGCAATGGGTGACGGATACCTGGTCGATCGCGCACTCCACCGCAGGCGCCATGCTCAGACGCGGCGGCGATACCTGGTTTTTCATCACGGTCAACTATGCGTTGGGTACGTCGATCGAGCGTGACGCCACGGCCTATATCGAAAGCAAGGGCGGCAAGGCGCTCGGCTCCGCCAGGCATCCGCTCGGCACGGCCGACTTCTCTTCGCTGCTGTTGCAGGCGCAAAGCTCGGGCGCGAAAGTCGTGGCCTTCGCCAACGCCGGCGCCGACGCCAACAACGCGGTCAAGCAGGCGGCTGAATACGGCCTGCGCGCGGGCGGCCAGAAACTCGTGGCGTTTCTCGTGTTTGTCAACGACGTGCACGCCATGGGCCTGAAGGCTGCGCAGGGACTGCTGCTGACTGAAGCCTTCTACTGGGACATGAACGACCAGACGCGCGCATTTGCGAAGCGCTTTTCCGCCCGCATGGGCAAGGCGCCAAGCGCCAATCAGGCCGGCGTCTATTCGGCCACGCTCGCCTATCTGAAGGCCGTGGCGGCGACCGACAGCGACGACGCCAGCATCGTCGTGCCGCAGATGAAGAAGGCGCCGTTCATCGATCCGCTGTTCGGGCCGATGTCGATCCGGATGGACGGGCGCGCGCTGCACAACATGTATCTGTTCGAGGTCAAGTCGCCCGAGGAGAGCAGGGCGCCCTATGATTACTACAAGCTCGTCGACACCATTCCCGCCGATCAGGCGTTCCGGCCGATGGCCGAGGGCGGTTGCCCGTTCGTCAAGTAGAAGGGGGACGCGCGATGACTCAGACAGAGAAGGCTCTCTCAAAACCCGTTCAACTCGACATCGACCCGTTCTCCATCGCGGCCCTCGGCGATCCCTATCCGCTTTACCGCGCCATGCGCGAGGCCGGACCGGTGCATTATTCTTCTCGATATGACTGCTATTTCGTCGTTCGTCACGACGATGTGCAGCGCGTACTTGGCGAATGGCGGACGTTCAGCTCGGCGGCTGGCGTCGGTCTTGCAAATTTCAACAAGGAGCGCCCGTGGCGTCCGCCGAGCATAGTCCTTGAGGCCGATCCGCCGCTGCACACGCGCACGCGCACGGTGCTGGCGCGCACGATGACGCCGGGCGTCGTGCGCCAGTTGCGCGAGACATTCGAGCGCGAGGCCGAGCTATTGATCGACCGGATGCTCGACATGGGCGCATTCGACGGGATCGCGGATTTTGCGGAGATATATCCGACGAAGGTCTTTCCCGATGCGGTCGGCCTGCCGGCGAAAGGACGTGAAAATCTGCTGCCCTATGGGAGCATGGTCTTCAATTCGTTTGGTCCGCGCAATGCCCTGACTGAAGCGGCGTTCGCCAACGCCGATGCGGTGCGCGGATGGATCATGGCCAATTGCGCGCGTGACGCCTTGAGCAAGGACGGCCTCGGCGCGATGATCTACGCCGCTGTTGACGCTGGCGAGGTGAGCGAGGACGAGGCGGGCATGCTCGTGCGATCGTTTCTGTCGGCGGGCGTCGACACGACGGTCAATGCGTTCGGCAACATGCTGTGGTGCCTGGCGACCTTTCCCGACCAGTGGCGAAAATTGCGGGAGAATCCGGGTCTGGCGCGCAACGCCTTCGAGGAAAGTCTGCGTTTCGAAGGACCGGCGCAATGTTTCTTTCGCACGACGATGGACGACGTCGAAGTCGGCGGCGTGCAGATCGGAGCGAACGAAAAGATTTGCTGTTTCATGGCTTCGGCGAACCGCGACCCCCGTCGTTGGAACAACCCGGACACCTTCGACATCGAGCGGAAGGTTGTCGGCCATATGGGTTTTGGAACCGGCATCCACGGATGTGTTGGACAGCCGATTGCGCGGCTGGAGGGTGAAGCGGTATTCGCTGCGCTTGCGCGCAAGGCCGGGACGATCGAACTCGCCGGGGAGCCCGTGCGCCAGTACAACAATGTGCTGCGCGCATTCGCATCCTTGCCTGTGCGGGTGACGCGCAAGTGAAGGAGAACAGGATGATTGCGGGCACGCAAAGGAGGTCCGGGAAGGCCAAGGGGGCCGGCAAGGCGCGACCGGAAGCCGGCGTCGCTGGCGACGTTCGCACCTCCCTGAAGGCGCTCGATCTCGAAAATTACGTAGTCGCCTATCTGACCTGGATCGCCAACAAGGTGTCGAGCAGCGCGTCCGCGCTCTATCGCAAGCGTTTCGGCATCGGCATTGCCGAATGGCGGATCATGGCGCTGCTGGCGGTCGAGGCCTGGATCCCCGCCGGACGGATCTCCGAGGTGATCGGGCTGGACAAGGCGGTGATCAGCCGCAGCGTCGCCTTCATGCAGAAGCGTGGGCTGCTCGAAACCCGGTTTCACGACAACAACCAGCGGCGGCAGTTCATCGCGCTGACCAGGGAGGGGCTCAAGCTCCACGATCAGATCGTCGATGTGGCGCGCGAGCGCGAGGAGTTCCTGCTGGCGGACCTCAGCGACCAGGAGCGCGGCGCCGCCGTGAAGCTCCTCGCCCGCATCCATGCGCGCGCCGCTTTGCTGGGCAAGGCCGGCGGCGCCAAATGACAGCGCTGCGATGGTCTGAATGACGGGCCGAAAAAATCAGGGATTTGCTATGAAACTGGAGCGGGCGATGAGAATCGAACTCACGACATACAGCTTGGGAAGCTGTCGTTCTGCCACTGAACTACGCCCGCGCGCCCCATAATTTCAAATACTTACGAAAGCGACCCTGAATTTTTGGCACGTTTCGGCGCAGGAAACAAGACAGCTCGGTCGCTGTCCTCCTGCGAAGCGCACTGATAGCCAAAGCTGCGTATCGCCGCAACGTCCCGGTGCGGCCACGCGGCATTTGTGTCTCCGGCGCGCCGGCGAGTGCGGGTCCGCTTTTTGCGTCCGCGCTGCAATCGCTTATTGTTGCAATCGCCGACAGGAAAAGGGCGGACCTGCGCATCCATGAGTTTCACCGACATTGCGACCCGGACCTACAACCATTCGTTCCGGCTCGATCCCGTCCTGAGGACCCTGCTCGACACCGATTTCTACAAGCTTCTGATGCTCCAGCTCATCTGGAAAAAGCATCGCGACACGCCTGTGACCTTCGGAATCGTCAACCGGACCTCCGCGGTGCGCATCGCCGACGAAATCCCCGAAGAGGAGCTTCGGGCGCAACTCGACCACGCGCGCACGCTGCGCTTCACGCCACGTGAGCGCATATGGCTGGCGGGCAATACGTTCTATGGCGTGAAGCAGATATTCCAGCCCGGGTTCATCGAATGGCTCGCCAACTTCCAGTTGCCTGAATACGAACTCGTCCGCCGTGACGGACAGTATGAGCTGAATTTTCACGGGCCCTGGTCGCAGACGACCATGTGGGAAATTCCCGCCCTCGCGATCGTCAACGAACTTCGTGCGCGAAAAGTGCTGCATGGCATGGGGCGGTTCGAGCTGGACGTGCTTTATGCCAAGGCCAAGGCGAAGCTCTGGGGCAAGATCGAGCGTCTGCGCAGGCTCAAGGACGAGGGGCCGCTGCGCGTCGGCGATTTCGGCACGCGTCGCCGCCACGGCTATCTCTGGCAGCGCTGGTGCTGCGAAGCCCTGCAGGAAGGCGTCGGCGATGCGTTCACCGGCACCAGCAACGTGCATATCGCCATGGAGATCGGCGCCGAGGCGATCGGCACCAACGCGCACGAACTGCCGATGGTTTACGCCGTTCTGGCCGGCGACGATTCGCAAAAAGTGCGCGAGGCGCGCTACACCGTTCTGCAATCCTGGTCCGACACCTATTCCGGCAACCTGCTCGTTTTTCTGCCGGACACCTACGGTACGACGGAATTTCTGCGCGATGCGCCGGACTGGGTCGCCGACTGGACCGGCGCGCGTCCGGATTCCAAGGCGCCGGTCGAGGCCGGTCTCGAACTGATCGACTGGTGGCGCGCGCACGGCCGCGACCCGCGCGAAAAGCTGCTGGTCTTCTCGGACGCCATGGACATCGATTCGATTGAAACCAGTTTCCGCAAGTTCAACGGCGAAGTGCGCGTCAGCTATGGCTGGGGGACCAATCTCACCAATGATTTTGGCGGCTGCGACCCGCGCGGCGGCGATCGGCTGAATGCGATCTCCCTGGTCTGCAAGGTGATGGCGGCCGACCGCCGTCCGGCCGTAAAGCTGTCCGACAACCCGCTGAAGTCGACAGGGCCGGACAACGAGATAGATCGCTATCGCAGGATATTCGGGGCCGAAGGCATGAAGGCCCAGCCGGTTCTGGTCTAGCGGGGCGGTGGTCGGGTGCGCAAGGCGAGACCGATGGTCCCGACCTGTCGTTTGGCGTGCGTCGCTTTCGCGTCCATATGGTATGAGGCGGCGCTCCGGGCGGCGACACGCTGTGAGCGAAACCGGGGACGCTGATGATTTCCGTTGCGGCCGTGACCAAGCGATATGGCGGGATGCTCGCGCTCGATGCGGTCGATCTCGACATAGCGCGCGGCGAAATCTTCGCCCTGCTCGGTCCGAACGGCGCCGGCAAGACGACGCTGATCAGCATCATCTGCGGCACGGTGTCGATGACCTCCGGACGGGTGCTGATCGGCGATCGCGACATCCTGGCAGACTATCGCGGCGCCCGTGCGCAGGTCGGTCTTGTGCCGCAGGAAATCGCGCTCGACATATTCTCAACGGTCTGGAACACGGTTGTCTTCAGCCGGCGCCTGTTCGGCCGCCCGTCCGACAGGGCCTATCTCGAACGCCTGCTGCGCGACCTGTCGCTCTGGGAAAAGCGCGACGCGAGGATCATTGAATTGTCCGGCGGCATGAAGCGCCGCGTGATGATCGCCAAGGCGCTGAGCCATCAGCCCGAGGTGCTGTTTCTCGACGAGCCCACCGCAGGCGTGGACGTCGAACTGCGCCGCGACATGTGGGGCCTCGTGCGTCGGCTGCGCGACATGGGCGTGACGATCATCCTGACGACGCATTACATCGAGGAAGCCGAGGAAATGGCGGACCGCGTCGGCGTCATGAAGGGTGGACGCATTCTACTGGTCGAGGAGAAGCACGCGCTGATGCGCAAGCTCGGCAAACGTCGCATGACGCTCGCTCTCGACCAGCCCCTGCGCGAATTGCCGGTCGCGCTCGCCGATGTGCCGCTGGCTCTCGATCACGACGGTCGCCGACTCGTTTATACTTTTGCGGGTTCCGAGCACGGCGCCGTTCCGTCGCTTCTGCGCCGTCTGGCCGAGCTCGGAATCGACTATTCGGACCTCGACATGACCCGAAGCTCGCTTGAGGACATCTTTGTCGATCTCGTGGGGCAGCGGGCATGACCGGCGCCATGTCGATGAACCTGCGCGGCGTGCTCGCGATCTTCGCCGCGGAAATGGCGCGCACGCGCCGCACCATCCTGCAGAGCGTCGCGACGCCCGTCCTCACGACGGCGCTCTATTTCATTGTATTCGGCAGCGCGATCGGTTCGCGCATCCAGCAGGTCGGCGGCGTCAGCTACGGCGCCTTCATCGTGCCGGGGCTGATGATGCTGTCGCTGCTCACACAAAGCATTTCCAACGCCTCGATCGCCATCTACTTTCCAAAATTCACCGGCACGGTGTTCGAAATTCTGTCGGCGCCGCTCTCCTACGTCGAGGTGGTGGTCGGTTACGTCGGCGCCGCTGCGACCAAATCGGTCGTCATCGGGCTGATCATCCTCGCAACGGCCGCGCTGTTCACGCCCGTGCGCGTCCTTCACCCGTTCTGGATGGTCGCGTTTCTCCTGCTGACTTCGGTCGCCTTCAGCCTGTTCGGATTCATCGTCGGCGTCTGGGCGAAGAATTTTGAGCAGCTCGCGATCATTCCGGCGCTGATCGTGACCCCGCTCACCTTCCTCGGCGGCGCGTTCTATTCGATCGATATGCTGCCGCCGGCCTGGCGGACGGTCAGCCTGTTCAATCCGGTCGTCTATCTCGTCAGCGGCTTCCGCTGGAGCTTTTACGGACTGGGCGATGTGAGCGTGCAGGCGAGCCTCGGGTTCACCGCGGCGTTCATCGTCGGCTGCCTGCTGTTCCTGTGGTGGATTTTCCGGACGGGATGGCGCCTGAAATCGTGAGCTTGGCCGTGACCCGCAGGCTCTTCCGCAAGATCCTTTCGTTATTTGAATTCTAAGTTTGCAACGACGGGCTTGCTCTTCGCGCGGCTGATTTATATCAAAGTGATGACGCGCGAGAAAAATGCGCGATACAGTTCCGGACAAGCCGGGGTTCAGGGGCTCGATGGTGAGCGACAGATATGCGGCGCGCGATTCCGAACTCAGGCGGCGCCTGAAGGGTGCGGGGCTGCGTCCAACGCGTCAGCGGCTGCACATCGCCGAAATCCTCTTTGCCAAGGGCGATCGCCACCTGACGGCGGAGACGCTGTACGCGGAGGCGCGCAACACCCGCTACCCGCCGTCTTTGGCGACGATCTACAATGCCCTGCGCGACTTCGCGGCCCAGGGGCTCGTGCGCGAGATCGCGCTCTACGGCTCCCGTACCTGGTATGACACCAAGACCGGCCCGCATTTCCACTACTATCTGGAAGCGTGCGACGATCTCTTCGATATTCCCGAGGAAAGCATTCCCGATATCAACGTGCCCGTTCCCGCGGGCATGCGCATCGCCGGCGTCGACGTCATCGTGCGGCTTGAGCCCGTGGCGCCCGGCGAGCGCGATGCCGAACAGTCGAACCCGCGCGGCGCCCGGCCGTCATCCCGCGCCCAGCCGCCAGTCGAACCCTTCGAGATTCGGTAGAATCGTCGCTGCCCCCTCGAAATTCTCATGCGTTGTGTAAAGGCCGGGTGTCACGATCGTCGGCACGCCCGCGGCGCGCGCGGCGGCCAGACCATTGCGTGAATCCTCGAAGGCCAGGCAATCCTGCGCGGCAAGCCCGAGTTCGGCCAGCGCCGCGAGATAGGCGTCCGGCGCCGGTTTCTTGGCGACGACGTCCTCGCCCGCGACGATCGACTTGAACATCGGCAAGCCGCTCTCGCCGAGAGTCGCGCCGATCAGCGCCTCGATATTCGCGCGCGAGGTGGTCGTGCAGATCGCCAGCGCGAGACCGGCCGCGCGGGCCGAGCGGATGAGCGTCTCGACGCCCGGACGAAGGCTCGTTTCGCCCGAACGGACCATCGTCCCGTAATGCGCGTTCTTGCGCATGTGCATGCGCGCGAGCCGGTCCTCCGAGAGCGCGGCGCCGATCATGCCGGCATAAAGGCGCATGCGCTCCTTGCCACCGGTCGTGCGCAGCAGATCGCGGTAGAGGTCGATGTCCCAGCGCCAGGGCAGACCTTCTTCGTCGAAGACGCGGTTGAAGGCTGCGCGATGAACCTCCTCGGTCTCCGCCAGAGTTCCGTCAACGTCGAAAATCAGTGCGCGCACGGTCATTGCGGACCACCTCCCGCGCCCAATCTCCTCACAAATCCGTGCTGTGGCAATTCCGCCGATGGAGGCGCGCGATGGCGGATGACATAAAGAAATCTTTATATGTTTATTGCGCCATGCCTTCTCGGCTGCTATAGCAGCGCCAATCCAGCCAGGGACAGAAAATATGACGCATCATTTCAATGATTACGCCGTAGCCGACATCGCTCTTGCCGATTGGGGCCGCAAGGAAATCGCCATTGCCGAGACCGAAATGCCCGGTCTGATGGCGACCCGCGCGGAATATGGCGCGTCGTTGCCGCTCAAGGGCGCGCGGATCGCTGGTTCGCTGCACATGACGATCCAGACGGCCGTATTGATCGAGACGCTGAAGGCGCTCGGCGCGGATGTCCGGTGGGCCTCGTGCAACATCTATTCGACGCAGGACCACGCCGCCGCCGCCATCGCCGCCGCAGGCACGCCGGTGTTCGCCATCAAGGGCGAGAGCCTCGAGGACTATTGGGACTACACACACAAGATCTTCGAATGGAGCGACGGCGGCTGCCCGAACATGATCCTGGACGACGGCGGCGACGCCACGCTGCTGATCCATCTTGGCCTGCGCGCCGAAAAGGGCGACGTCGCCTTCCTCGACAAGGCGACCAACGAGGAAGAGGAAATCCTCTTCGCCGCCATCAAGAAGCGCCTCAAGTCCAACCCCGGCTGGTACAAGCGTAACGCGGACTCCATCAAGGGCGTCACCGAGGAGACGACCACGGGCGTGCATCGCCTGTATGTGATGGAGAAGGAAGGCAGGCTTCTGTGGCCGGCGATCAACGTCAACGATTCCGTCACCAAGTCGAAGTTCGATAACCTTTATGGCTGCCGTGAATCCCTGGTCGACGGCATCCGTCGTGGCACCGACGTGATGATGGCCGGCAAGGTGGCGATGGTCGCCGGCTTCGGCGACGTCGGCAAGGGGTCCGCCGCCTCGCTGCGCAATGCCGGCTGCCGCGTCATGGTCTCCGAAATCGATCCGATCTGCGCGCTGCAGGCGGCGATGGAAGGCTATGAAGTCGTGACGATGGAGGAGGCGGCGCCCCGCGCCGACATTTTCGTCACCGCGACCGGAAACGTTGACGTCATCACGCTCGATCACATGCGCGCGATGAAGGACCGGGCGATCGTCTGCAACATCGGCCATTTCGACTCGGAGATACAGGTCGCCGGCCTGAAGAACCTGACCTGGCACAATGTGAAGCCGCAGGTCGACGAGATCGAATTCGCCGGCGGCAAGCGCATCATCCTGCTGTCGGAGGGCCGCCTCGTGAACCTCGGCAACGCCACGGGCCATCCATCGTTCGTGATGTCGGCGTCCTTCACCAACCAGACGCTCGCCCAGATCGAGCTCTGGACCAAGCAGGGCCAGTACAAGACGAGCGTGTTCACGCTGCCCAAGCACCTCGACGAGAAGGTCGCCTCGCTCCATCTTGCCAAGATCGGCGTGAAATTGACCCGGCTGACCGATGCGCAGGCGAGCTATCTCGGTCTGCCGGCGGCGGGGCCATACAAGCCGGACCACTACCGCTATTGAGGCGGCCGGTCCGGCCTTTTCAGCGTTTTGGGGGGCGGGCGGTTGCAAAAACCGTTCGCCCCTATACTATTTTGCGCTCCAACGACAGAACTCGGGGAGCCGCAATGCCCAAGGTCCACTACGTCGCGCACAACGGCGCTGACCGGCTGGTCGAGGTGCCGGCGGGGGACTCCGTCATGCGTGGCGCAGTCGCGAACGCGGTGCCCGGCATAGACGCCGACTGCGGTGGGCAATGCGCCTGCGCAACGTGCCACGTCTATGTTGACGAAGCCTGGACGGACAGGCTCGAACAGCCCGGCGAGATGGAGACGAGCCTGCTCGCTTTCGTCGATGGCGTTCGCCCGAATTCGCGCCTATCCTGCCAGATCAAGGTCACGCAGGAGCTTGACGGGCTTGTCGTGAAACTGCCGGAATCGCAGCACTGAATGCGCAAGGCGAAACGTTGCGGACAACGGAATAGACGCCGCGGCCAGGAGCCGCGCTATACAGGTTAAAAGAACAGCATCGCGCGACGATGCGCCATTGGGAGAAACGCCATGAACGCGCCGACAGTCGTCGATCATGCAGCGCTCGCCGAGAGCATGCCGCTCGACCAGATCAACGTAAGCGACCCCAAGCTCTATCAGCAGGATGTCTGGCAGCACTATTTCAAGCGTCTGCGTCGCGATGCGCCAGTCCATTATTGCAAGGACAGCCCGATCGGGCCGTTCTGGTCAGTGACGAAGTACAAGGACATCGTCGCCACCGAAGTAAACCACAAGGTCTTCTCGTCCTCCTCGGCGCTCGGCGGCATCACTCTGCGTGACCGTCCGGCCGACCTCGAATTGCCGATGTTCATCGCGATGGACCCACCAAAGCACGACGATCAGCGCAAGATCGTGCAACCCATCGTGTCGCCGGGCAATCTCGCCAATTTCGAAGGCCTGATCCGCAGCCGCATCCAGAAGACCATCGACGCTCTTCCGCGCGGCGAGGTGTTCGACTGGGTCGACAGGGTCTCGATCGAACTGACCGGACAGATGCTTGCGACCCTGTTCGATTTCCCGTTCCAGGATCGCCGCAAGCTCACCTACTGGTCGGATGTCGCCACGACCGATCTCAACAACCCCGACCGCCTCATCAATTCCGAGGAGGAGCGGGAGAAGGTGTTCGGCGAATGTCTCGGCTATTTCATGCGGCTCTGGAATGAGCGCGTGAACATAAGCGAGCCTGGCGGCGACCTCATCTCCATGCTCGCGCACGGCGAGGCGACCCGGCACATGCATCCGCGCGAATATCTGGGCAATATCGTCCTCTTGATTGTCGGGGGCAACGACACGACGCGCAATTCAATGAGCGGCGGCTTGTGGTTTCTCAGTCAGAACCCGGACCAATTCGCAAAATTGCGCGCGAAGCCGGAATTGATCGAGTCGATGGTGCCGGAGATCATTCGTTATCAGACGCCTCTTGCCTACATGCGCCGCACCGCGCTGGTGGATGCGGAAATCGGTGGTCAGTTGATCAGAAAAGGCGAGAAGCTCGCCATGTGGTACATTTCAGGCAATCGCGACGAGGAAGCGATCGACAATCCGGATGAATTCATCATCGATCGCCCCCGGCCGCGGCAGCACCTCTCGTTCGGTTTCGGCATCCACCGCTGCGTCGGAAACCGTCTCGGCGAGTTGCAGTTGAAAATATTGTGGGAGGAAATCCTGCAGCGGATCCCGAATATCGAGGTCGTGGCGCCGCCGAAGCGTCTCTATTCTTCGTTCGTGCACGGCATCACGGAATTGCAGGTGCGCATTCCCGCATGATGCCGCGAACGTCCGGAGCGCCCGTTCTTCAAGACGAGGCGGGCGCCCGGACGGCGAGGAGGCCGAGCGACTTTCGGCTACGCGGCGCGAAATCTGTCTGCTCGCGTTCGATTTCGACCCCGACCGCGCCGTCGATGATGTCGAGTTTCTCGACGCGCACCCGCACCCGCCTTACGCGACGATCGCGCAACGTTGCGGCCGCCACTTCCTCCGCCATGGTCTCTACGAGTTTCACGTGCCCCGTCGCCGTCATGCGACGGATCGCATCGATGATGACGTCATAGGAAACGACGTCGTGAAAATCGTCAGCGACCTGCATCGCGCGCGGCACGTCGGCCTCGACATTGAACCGCATCCGCTGGCGCTGCCCCTTTTCGTAAGCATAGGCGCCGATGCTCGCGTCGACCAGAAAGTCACGCACGAAAATACGGTCGTGGCGTCCCTGCCGCTCCTCATGATGGCCGCCCGCATCGATCAGCGCGCGGATCGAGGCGACGGCGTCGCGGTCGAGCGCGTTCTTGCGGTCGCCCGCCCCGCACAGGGCGCCGCGAAATCCAAGGAAGTCCGGATCGAGCGCGACCAGGCGCGGCACGTCGGGCGCCTCCAGCGAGCCGGCGACGCCGCTGGCGAGGCCGACCGCCCGGCAGGCCTCGATGAAATGCGCGGCGTCCGCCGCTTCCAGCGTCTCGAGGAACCGGCCGTGCGTCTTGTCCACAGTGTCGAGCATGGCGCCAGCGAAGCCCGCCGCCGCGAGGTCGGCGACGAGATCGAATTGCGGGTCGCGATCGGCGAAGAAGACGCCGATCAGACTGCCCGCGCGGGCGGTCGCAGCCAGCGCCGCGATCCTGTCGCGTGCGTCGCGGGCCGAGGTCAGGCCGACCTTCACGATATCGGCGCCGGCCGCGCGCATGGCGGCGACAGCAGGGGCCAGATCGGCCGGGTCGATGTCCGGAGCGGCGGCCGCTGCGCTGACGGGCCGCGCGCCGGCGATCCTGCGCGCCACGTCCGCGACCACCGCCGGAGCCGGCGCGCCCAGAGCGCCGCGTCCAGGGTCGGTGCAGTCGATGATGTCGGCGCCGCATTCGAGCGCCAGCGCGGCTTCCGCCGCATTGACGACGCTGGCGAGAAAGGCTGTCATGCCCGGGTCTGCCGCTCCATCTCAGTCGCCCGGTTCCGGCGACCTTTGTTCGAGTTCATATCCGGCCGCTTCCCAGCCGTCTGTGCCGTCCGGGTACCAGAGCACATGCGAATATCCGAGTGAAATCGCGCGTTTGGCGGCGTTCCAGGACATCCAGCAGTTTTTCAGGCAGTAAAAGGCGAGCGCGCGCGTTCTCACGTCGCCCGACGCTCGCCCGAGACCCTTTTCAAAATAGGCGAGCGTCGGCGGCGACAGCACGCCGTAGCCGGTGTCGGGCAGCCACAGGCTGCCGGGAATGTCGCGCCGCGGCTTGTCGCGCCAGACCGTATCGGCGGGCAGGCCGGCTGGCCTGGGCGGGCGCGGCAGCACGTCGACGAATACGGCTGCTTTCGCCTGCCACAGCCGGCGCGCTTCCTCGGTGTCGATCACGCGCGCTCCGGCCAGGCTCGCCGGCGTGGGCGCGCGGAACTCCTCCATGCGGTAGCCAGCCGGTTCCGGCGGCGGTTCGGCTCGCGCGAGACCGGCGCAGAGCGTCAGCGCGGCGAGACATGCGAGAAATGCTTTCATGGCTCTGGGTCATAGGTCGAATGGCCCGGGCGTTCAACCGCGCCTAACGTGGCGTCCGGTCGCCACTTGCCAGCAGCGCGACGGGAGGCGCATGCGTTTCGTTATCGGCCTTCTGGGCGCGTTCTGCCTCTTCCCGGCCGCGTGTGCTGCAGCCGAGCCGTTTCTGGTCGAGATCGCGCCGGGCGTCTTCGCCCACCACGGCGAGATCGCCCTGACCGATCGCGCCAACGAGGGTGGCATCGCCAATCTCGGCGTCGTTGTCGGCGAAGATGCGGTCGCCGTGGTCGATACCGGGGGCAGCGTCGCGGAGGGCGAACGGTTCCTCGCCGCAATCCGCGAGCGGACGTCCAAACCGATCCGCTACGTCATCACGACCCACGTTCATCCCGATCACCTGTTCGGCGCCGCCGCCTTCGTTCCCACGGGCGCAATCTTCGCCGGGCATAAGAATTTGCCGCGAGCGCTGGCCGCGCGAGGCGATTTCTATCTGCATTCATTCCGGCCGGCGCTCGGACCGTTGATCGACGCGGTCAGGATCGTCCCGCCGACGCTGCTGGTCCAGGACGAGACGACGCTGGATCTCGGCAATCGCAAGATCACGCTCCGCGCATGGCGCACCGCCCATACGGACAATGATCTGACCGTGTTCGATCCCGCGTCCGGAGTGCTCTTCACGGGCGATCTCGTCTTTCTTCAGCACACTCCGGTCATCGATGGCAGCCTGCTCGGCTTTCTCGGCGTCGTCGACGATCTTCAGAAAATTCCCGCAGGGAAGGTCGTTCCGGGCCATGGTCCGATCGGCGTCGACTGGCCGGCCGCGCTGGCGGCCGAGAAGACCTATCTTGAAACCCTGACCCGCGATCTGCGCAGGCTGGTGACAGCGGGCGCGACGGTCGATCGGGCCGCTCGCGAGGCCGGCCAGTCCGAGCGGACGAAATGGTCGCTGTTCGACGACTACAATCCGCGCAATGCGACCGCGGGGTTCGCGGAAGTCGAATGGGAATGAGCTTGCCGGGGCGCCGGCGCCCGGCTAGCCTCGACATCACGTCGCCGGGAACAGGCGAGGAAGGAAACGCCCATGTTGAAACTGGCTTTTGTCGCGCGGTGCGCGCCAGCTCTTGGTTTGGCGTTCGCCCTCTCGCTCGCGGCGCCTGCGGGCGCGCAGACCGCGGAGCCGGCGGAACTCTGGCCGAGCCTCGCCAGAGACATCTTCAAGGGCCGGACGATGGCCGACGGCGGCGACGTCATCGCCCTGCAGGCGCCGGCTCACGCCGACGACGCCGCCATCGTGCCGATGACGATCTCGCTCGAAAAGCCTGCCGCCGTGCGCAACGTGACGTTGGTCATCGACCAGAATCCCGCGCCGATGGCGGCGAGTTTCATCATCGGTCCGCAGTCCGGCCTGACGATGATTTCAACGAGGGTGCGCGTCAACGATTATACCAATGTGCATGTGGTCGCCGAGACGACGGACGGGACGCTTCACGTCGTCGCGCGCAATGTAAAGGCGGCCGGCGGCTGCTCGGCGCCTTCGGTCAAGGACATGAGCGAGGCTGAAGCCAACATCGGCAAAATGAAGTTCCGCGCAATTCTCGCCGGCGATCTGGCCAACAGCCAGCGGCGAGAGGCGCAGATCATGATCCGCCATCCCAACGCCTCGGGCCTGCAGATGGACCAGGGCACCGGCCTCTACATTCCGGCCCGCTATATCGACCACCTCGTCGTCCGCCAGGGCGACGATCTGGTGTTCGAGATGAACGGGGGCATCTCGATCTCCGAAGATCCCAACTTCCGCTTCACCTATGCGCCGAACGGCGCGAAGAGCATGTTCGTCGAGGCCCGCGATTCCGACGGCAAGGTCTATCGCGCGCAATATCCGATCGACGGCGCCTCCTGAGCAGCGCACGAGGGGGTTGCGTGGAGGCGCCTTGCGCAGTTTCGCGTCTTCGGTAGACAGAACGGCAGCCCCTCCAACGGATTCCGCCGATGACCGCTGCCGTCCATTCCGCCGCCGATCCGCACCGCGAAATTCGCGACGCCGTCCGCAAGCTCTGCGCGAATTTTCCGGGCGAATACTGGCGCAAGCTGGATCGCGCCGGCGAATACCCCACCGCATTCGTCACGGCTCTGACCGAATCCGGTTTCCTGTCGGCTCTCATTCCCGAGGCTTACGGCGGAGCGGGCCTCGGCCTTTCGGCGGCAGCGGCTATCCTGGAGGAGGTGCAGGCGACCGGCTGCAATGGCGCCGCCTGTCATGCGCAGATGTACGTGATGGGAACGGTGTTGCGCCATGGCTCCGAGGAGCAGAAGCGCAAGTACCTTCCGGATGTGGCGTCGGGGCGCCTGCGCCTGCAGGCGTTCGGCGTGACGGAGCCGACCTCGGGAACCGACACCTCCTCCCTCAAGACATTCGCGCGACGGGAGGGGGACAAGTATGTCGTCAACGGCCAGAAAATCTGGACGTCGCGCGCCGAACACTCCGACCTCATGCTGCTGCTGGCGCGCACCACGCCGCGCGAGAATGTGAAGAAGAGGACGGACGGCCTCTCCGTCTTCCTCGTCGACATGCGCAAGGCCCGGGGCGCCGGGCTTGAAATCCGACCGATTCGCACGATGATGAATCATGGCACGACCGAAGTGTTTTTCGACAACATGCACGTGCCGGCTGAAAACCTGATCGGCGAGGAAGGGCAGGGTTTCCGCTACATTCTCTCTGGCATGAACGCCGAGCGGATTCTCATCGCCCACGAATGCATCGGCGACGCCAAATGGTTCATCGAAAAGGCGACAGCCTATGCGAAGGAGCGTGTCGTGTTCGGCCGGCCGATCGGCCAGAACCAGGGCGTCCAGTTCCCCCTGGCGCGCGCCTACGCCAACATGCGCGCCGCCGAGCTGATGGCGCGCGAGGCGGCCGCGATCTATGAAGCGGGCGGCAATTGCGGCCCTGAAGCGAACATGGCGAAGATGCTGGCGGCGGACGCCTCGAACGAAGCGGCGAACGCCTGTATCCAGACCCATGGCGGTTTCGGATTCGCCGAGGAATATGACGTGGAGCGCAAGTTCCGCGAGACGCGCCTGTACCAGGTCGCTCCGATCTCGACCAATCTCATCCTCTCCTATGTCGCCGAACATGTTCTGGGCTTGCCGCGCTCGTATTGAAAATCCGTCCATGCGGGCGAAGCGAAGCAATTTGTTCTGAGGCCGCCATGACCCGCATAGCCATCACGGACGACTATCAGAACGTCGCCCTGTCGCTGGGCGACTGGAATAGCATCGCGGACGCTGAGATCTCCGTCTTCGACAAGCCATTTGTCAGCGAGGACGAGGCGGCGACCGCGCTCGCGCCCTTCGATGTGCTGTGCACCATGCGCGAGCGCATGGCGCTACCCGAATCCTTGCTCGCGCGTCTGCCAAATCTCAGGCTGATCTGCGTCACCGGCGGGCATCACCGGCTTCTCGATCAGGCCGCGGCGACGAAACGCGGCGTTGTCGTCTCGCACACGTCGAGCGGCAATTCGGTGGCGACGACGGTCGAGATGTGCTTTGCGCTCATGCTGGCGGCGGCCCGCAACCTCGTCCGCGAGGATCGCGCCATGCGCGCCGGCCTGTGGCAGACCGAACTCGGCATGGGACTCGCTGGGCGCACGCTCGGCGTGGTCGGCCTCGGCCGCATAGGAGGGCGCATCGCGGCGCTGGCCAGCGCCTTCGGCATGAAGGCGCAGGCATGGAGTCAGAACATGACCGCTGAGGCCGCCGCGCAACACGGCGCGACGCTGGTCGACAAGGAAACCCTGTTCCGCACGAGCGACGTGGTGTCGCTGCATCTGGTGCTCGGGGAGCGCAGTCGCGGCGTTGTCTCGGCGCGGGAGTTTGGCTGGATGCAGCCGCACGCCATCCTCATCAACACGTCGCGCGGGCCGCTCGTGAACGAGGCCGCCATGATCGATGCGCTGAGATCGAAAAAGATTTCGGCGGTCGGCCTCGATGTCTACGACATCGAGCCCCTGCCGCCGACCCACCCCTTGCGCAGCCTCGACAACGTGGTTCTGTCGCCGCATCAGGGTTTCGTCACGCGCGAGGTTTATGCGACCTATCATTCCGAGACCGTCGAAAACATCAGGGCTTTCCTGTCAGGGGCGCCCTTGCGTGTGCTGAATGTGGATGTGCTGAAGAAGTAAGCGATCCGCCATCGCCCGCGACGCGACGCAATCCGGCTTCAGGCGCAGGACCTGGACGGGTCGCTTCGCGGGCGTTTTCTTCGCAATGCTGGCGGGCGCGGGGCGAGGCCAGGCAACAACCCGACAGCCCCGAACGCCAGTCCGGCGATCAGCGGTGTCCAGCACGGCCGCAAACCCATCGAGAAATCGAAATCGGCGGCGATCACCGTCATGAACGGCGCGCCGAATTTCCAGGCGAACCAGGCGGCTTCCAGCGCCGCAGCGCCGGCCGCGACGCCGATCGACAGAATCGCGACGGTCGGCGGCGTGAGCTGCCGCCCGAACCGCCGCGCCAGGCGCATCGCGCCGAGCAATGCGAACAGGCCGGCCATGGCCGTCGGCTCCGAGACGTCCTCCTTGGCCTGCATGAAGAAGTGAGCGAGTCCCAGCGCCACGACAAGGTAGACGAGCCGGTGCAGATTGCGCCATCGCTCCGCGCCGAGGCGCGCGACCATCCGGTCCGTCGACGTCGCGGCCAGCGCGCCAAGAGCCAGAAACGCCACAAACCCGACCAGCAGATAGACCCGCAACGCGATTTCGTGGGCGACGACGACCGGATCGAAGGACTTGTCGGCGACGAAAGCGACGAAATGCGCGACCATCCAGACGAAGACGGCGACGCCGAGAATGCGTCGGGACGACGCGAAACGCGGGCGTCGCAACACCGCGATGAGCGGCGTCACGGCGAGGGTCGCAGCCAGCAGCCGGACGGCCCACAGGCCGGTGACATGAGAGACCTCGGTCAGCGGCCGCGGTCCGAGATCGTGCGTCGCGATGCGCGCGAGCAGCGGCAGCGCAGGCGCAACCGCCATCGCCAGCGCGACGGCTCGGGGAGTCGAAAAGGCCCCTGCACGGTCGCGCCAGATGGCGAGCAAGCGGAGCGGGGAGGAGGAGGTGAACGCCATGTCGTTTAATACGACGGGATTGCAGCGGAAGTTCTCGGGAATTCACTTGCGCAGGTCAAATCAGCGTGATCTGCCTGAGAGGAGAAGCGCCCGGAGCCGAAGGCGCAGGACATCGACGGGGGTGGGCATGGATGATGGAGCGCGAATGGCGGCGATCCGGGCTGCGGCGTCGTCGAAGATTGCGTGGCGGCTGATCCCGTTTCTCATCGTCTGTTACTTCATCTCCTACCTCGACCGCGTGAACCTCAGTTTCGCGGCGCTCACGTTCAGGCAGGACCTCAACATTTCGGCGGAAGCGTTCGGACTCGGGGCGGGCATCTTCTTCTTCGGCTATTTCCTGTTCGAGATCCCCTCCAACATCATGCTCGAAAAGGTCGGCGCGCGTATCTGGATCGCGCGCATCATGTTCACGTGGGGCCTGGTTTCCGCCGCCATGGCGTTGGTGCAGGGCGAAAACAGCTTCTATTTCGTGCGTTTCCTGCTCGGGCTCGCCGAGGCCGGCTTCTTCCCCGGCATCATCCTGTATCTCACCTTCTGGTTCACGGCGGCGGAACGCGCGAAGGTCGTCGGCATGTTCATGGTCGCCATACCGCTGTCCTCGGCGATTGGCGCGCCAGTATCGAGCGCCATTCTCGATTCATTCAAGCACGTCGGCGGTCTTGCGAGCTGGCAATGGCTCTTCATTATCGAGGCGGCGCCGGCGCTGGTCGCCAGCATGGCGGTATACATGTTCCTGCAGGACGGCCCGGCCGACGCCGATTGGCTGACGGCCGAGGAAAAGCAGGTTCTGATCGCGCGTCTGGCTGGCGAGCGGTCGAGCCGCGAGGCGATCCGCAAGTTCACGCTCGCCCAAGCGCTCACCAACCCGCGCGTGCTCGGGCTCGCCTTCGTCTATTTCGGCGTCGTCACCGGCCTCTACGGTTTCGGTTTCTGGGCGCCGCAGATCGTCAAGGCTTTCGGGCTTTCGATCCAGCAGACCGGTTGGGTCGTCGCCATTCCTTTCGTGTGCGGCGCGCTGCTGATGGCGCCGTGGTCGCATCATTCGGACCGCACCCGTGAGCGCGTCTGGCATGTCGCGCTGCCGGCCTTCCTTGGCGGAGCGGGCCTCATCGTCGGCTCGTACATGCAATCGCCGCTGCTGGCGATGATCGCGCTCACGCTCGGCTCCATCGGCACCTTCGCCGCGCTGCCGACCTTCTGGACGCTGCCGACTGCGCTGCTGACTGGAACGGCCGCCGCCGGCGGCATCGCGCTGATCAACGCCATCGGCAATGTGGGCGGGTTCGTAGGGCCGTATCTCGTCGGCTGGATCAAGGACAATGCGCTCGCCATGCAGATCGTCGCCGATCAAGCCGGCGCCAATGCCCTCTCGATCGCCGCGATCGGCTGCTTCATGATCGCCGCCGGGGCGCTCGCGCTCGCGCTCGGCCATGATCCGGCGCTGGAGGATGGCGCGCACAAATAGCCGCCCGTGACTTGATCCGGCGCGGGCGATGGGCGACATCCACTGCCCATGGCCCCGCCCCTTCTCCATCTCCAGAACGTCAGCCTCACTCTCGGCGGCGCGCCGCTGCTGAGCGACGCCGAACTCGCCGTTGAGCCCGGCGACCGGCTCTGCCTGGTCGGCCGCAACGGTTCAGGCAAATCGACCCTGCTGAAAATCGCCGCCGGCGCGCTGGAGGCGGATGGCGGAACAAGGTTCCTGCAGCCAGGCGTCAGCATCCGCTACCTGCCGCAGGAACCGGACTTTTCGGGCTTCGGCGATATCCTGTCCTATGTCGAGGCGGGGCTCGGCTCGACCGACGACCGGCATCGCGCGCGCTATCTGCTTGAACGGCTCGGCATGACCGGCGCCGAAGACCCAGGCCGTCTCTCCGGCGGCGAGTCGCGCCGTGCGGCGCTGGCGCGCACGCTGGCGCCGGACCCGGACATTCTCCTACTCGACGAACCGACCAACCATCTCGATCTGCCGGCGATCGAATGGCTAGAGGACGAACTGAGGCAGGCGCGCGGAGCGCTTGTGCTTGTGAGCCACGACCGCCGTTTCCTGCAAAACCTGTCGCGCGCCACCGTCTGGCTGGATCGTGGCGCGACCCGCCGGCTCGATCGGGGATTTGGCGAATTCGAGGCCTGGCGCGACAAACTGCTGGAGGAGGAGGAGGCGGCGGCCCACAAGCTCGGCCGCAAGATCGCGGCGGAAGAACACTGGGTCCGATACGGCGTCAGCGGTCGGCGCAAGCGCAATATGCGCCGCATGGGCGAACTCGCAGAATTGCGCCGCAGGAAGCGCGAGGCGCGCCGGCCTGACGGCGAGGCGAAGCTTGTCGTGAGCGAGGCGCAGACATCCGGTCGCCTCGTCATCGACGCCGAAAGCCTGTCCAAGAGTTTCGATGGCCGCCCGATCGTGCGCGAACTGTCGTTGCGCGTATTGCGCGGCGACCGGCTCGGTCTCGTCGGCGCCAATGGCGCCGGCAAGACCACGCTCATCAATCTGCTGACTGGCGCGCTCTCGCCGGATTCCGGGCGCGTGCGGCTGGGCGCCAATGTCGCGATGGCCACGCTCGACCAGAATCGCGCCGCGCTCGACCCGAACGATACACTGGCGCGCTTTCTGACCGGCGGCGGCGACTGGGTCGAGATCGCTGGCCAGCGCAAACATGTCGTCGGCTACATGCAGGATTTCCTGTTCAAGCCCGAGCAGGCGCGCACGCCGGTGTCGCGGCTGTCCGGCGGGGAGCGCGCCCGTCTCATGCTCGCCCGCGCGCTGGCGCTGCCCTCCAACTTCCTCGTGCTGGACGAGCCGACCAACGATCTCGATCTCGAAACGCTCGATCTGGTCGAGGATCTGCTCGCCGATTATCCTGGCACGGTGCTGGTGGTCAGCCACGACCGTGACTTTCTCGATCGTGTGGCGACATCCGTGCTGGTCGCCGAGGGCGGCGGAAACTGGATCGAATATGCCGGCGGCTATTCAGACATGGTCGCGCAGCGCGGCGCCGGCGTGGGCGCCAGGGCGCCGGAGCCGCAAGCCGACGTCCGGCCGAAAGCCGAACCGAAGCAGAGGTCCGAGCCGAAACAGAAGCGCAAGCTCAGCTTCAACGAGCAGCGCGCGCTCGAGACCCTGCCGGCCGAAATGGACCGCCTGCGCGCCGTTCGTGACCGCGCGCAGGCGATTCTCGCCGACCCCGACCTTTTCGCGCGCGATCCAAAGAGGTTCGAGCAGGCGTCCGCCGCGCTGTCGGGCGCGGAGGCCGATCTTGTCGCTGCGGAGGATCGTTGGCTCGAGCTTGAAATGCTGCGCGAGGAAATGCAGGGGTAGCGCCCGCCGGAAAGAGCCGCCCGCCCCTGATGCAGCGCCACAACGCCCGGCGTCCGAATGCGCCGGCGCGGCCTTTTTGCCTTGTTTGCGCCCTTGCTTGGCCCTACGCCTTGTGTGGACGTGGAAGCAAAGCGGGCGGGTGTTGTCCAGGCAGGTAGAAGCGCCTCCGGCGACCAGTTTCTCGATTCTGCGCCGGCTCGTGTTCGATCACGGCCGGCGGTACGGAATCGCCTATCTGACAGCCCTTGTTTTCATGGCCGTCGGGTCGGCGGCGACGGCGCTGGTCGCCTATCTCCTGAAACCCGTGCTCAACCACATGGTCGAGCCTGACGGGCTGAGGAACATGCGCGTGCTCTCGGGCGCGGTCGCGGCGCTGTTCGCCGTGCGCGGACTGTCGGCCTATTTTTCCCAGGTTCTGCTGGCGCGCGCCGGCGCCCGTATCGTCGCCAGCGTGCAATTGCGCCTGTTCGATCGCCTGCTGGACCAGGATATCGCCTATCTGCGCGACGGCCCGTCGAGCGCCATGCTCGCGCGCCTTGCCATCGCAGCGGGTGGCGTGCGCGATACGCTGCAGGTGCTCGCGCTGTCGGTCGGACGCGACGCGGCGACGCTGTTCTGCCTGATCGTCGTCATGTTCGTGCAGGACACGGCGCTCGCGTTGATCGCCATTTCGATCATGCCGATCGCGGGCTATGGCCTCAGCCAGCTCGTTGGCGCCGTGCGCAAGCTCGCGCGCCGTTCGTTCGACGGGTCCGCGCGCGTCATCCAGACCCTGCAGGAAACGCTCCTCGGCATAACCATCGTCAAGTCGTTCAACCTCGAAGACGAGATGCGCGCGCGCATGGAGCGCTCCGTGTTCGAGGTCGCGCGGGCCGCCGACCGCGCCGCCGTTCGCATGGCGATGGCGAGCCCGATCGCCGATTTCCTCGCCGGCCTCGCGATCGCGACCGTTCTGTTTTATGGGTCGTGGCGCGTGACCGTCGCGAGCGCCGACGCCGGCGCCTTCTTCTCCTTCGTCGTCGCCATGCTCATGGCCTATGAACCGGGCAAACGTCTCGCCCGCGTGCACCTGGAAATGCAGACGGGCATTTCCAATGTGCGCACGACCTACGAGGTGCTCGACTTGCAAGGGGTGGAAGCGCGGCGCGCCGGGCGTCCGGCGCTCGTGGTCGGGGCGGGAGGCGTCGTCTGTGAGCGCGTTTCGTTCGCCTACCGGCCCGGCGAGCCGGCGCTCGAAAATCTCGATCTGGCCTTCGACCCCGGCCGCACGACGGCGCTCGTCGGCCATTCCGGCGCCGGCAAATCGACCATCGTCGCGCTGCTGCAGCGATTCTATGAGCCGTCCTCGGGGCGCATACTGATCGACGGTCAGGACATTGCAGCGGTCGATCTGCGGTCTTTGCGGGAAAATATCGCCTATGTGCCGCAGGACGTGTTCCTGTTCCGCGGTTCGATCCGGGACAATATAGCGCTCGGACGCATCGGCGCGAGCGACGACGAGATCAGGCTCGCCTCTCGCCGCGCCTTCGTCGACGATTTCGTCGACAGCTTTCGCGACGGCTACGACACCAATGTCGGCGAACTCGGCGCAAACCTGTCCGGCGGCCAGAAGCAGCGCATTTCGATTGCGCGCGCCATGCTGAAGGACGCGCCGATCCTCGTGCTCGACGAGCCCACCGCCGCGCTTGATCCCGAATCCGAGCGCGAGGTGAAAAAGGCGCTCGACGTGCTTCGCGCGGGGCGCACGACCATCGTCATCGCGCATCGTTTGCAGACGATTCTGGCCGCGGATTCCATCTGCGTCATCGATCGCGGCCGCGTCGTCGCGCAAGGTCGCCATCCCGAACTGCTTGCCCGCGATCGCGCCTATCGCGCATTCTTCGAGGCGCAATTCGCCGACGATGCGGAGCCGGCGAAGGCGAGCGGGCGGTAGATCTGGCTCAACCCGCCTTGTTCTGCGCCTCGATCCGGAATGGATGCGCCGGATAGACGCCGAGAATGCGCACTTCCTTGGAGAAGAATTCGAGTTCCTCCAGCGCCAGCGCCAGTCCGCGCTCTTCCGGATGGCCGTCGACGTCGGCCAGAAATTGCGTCGCCGTGAACTCGCCCTCCAGCATGTAGCTTTCAAGCTTCGTCATGTTGACGCCGTTGGTTGCGAACCCCCCGAGCGCCTTATAGAGCGCCGCCGGCACGTTACGCACGCGGAAGACGAAAGACGTGACGACCGGCCCGTTGTGCGGCCGCGCCCAGTTCGGCGCCTTCGACAGGACGACGAAGCGCGTCGTGTTGTGCGCCGCGTCCTCTACGTCCTCGGCCAGTATGTCCAGGCCATAGATCGATGCCGCCAGCCGCGGCGCGAGCGCGGCGCGCGACGCCTCGCCCCACTCGGCGACCTGTCGGGCCGCGCCGGCGGTGTCGGCGGCGACATGGCCCTTCAACCCCCGCGTGCGGATGATGTTGCGGCACTGGCCGAGCGCATGCACGTGGCTATAGACATCCTTCAGCCCGCCAAGCGTCGCTCCTTTCGGCGCCATGAGCTGGAAATGGATCGGCAGGAAATATTCGCCGACGATATGCAGGCCGGACGTAGGCAGGAAATGATGGATGTCGGCGACGCGGCCGGCGAGCGAATTTTCGATCGGAATCATGCCGAGCGCCGCCGCGCCGTCGGAAATCGCGGCGAAGGCGTCCTCGAAGGTGGCGCAGGCGAGCGGCTCCATGTCAGGAAAGACGGCGGCGCAGGCAATGTGCGAATTGGCGCCGGCCTCGCCCTGATAGGCGATCTTTTTCCTGCTCATCTGCTTTGTCCCTGCCTCAGAATCTCGCGCGCCCGGTCGAGGTCCGCGGCCGTGTCTACACCGCGGGCCGCCTCCTCCACCAGAGCCGCGTCGATGCGCATGCCTGCTTCGATCGCGCGCAATTGCTCAAGCCGCTCGCGTCGCTCGAGTGTGGACGGCGGCAGCGCCACGTAGCGCAAGAGCGCCGCGCGCCGATAGACGTAGAGGCCGATGTGGCGGATGAGCGGCCCCTCGCCCCAAGGCGCCGGCGCCCGGGAAAAATAGAGCGCCCGCAGGCGCGCAGGCGCGACCGCGGTTCCAATCAGCTTGACCGCGTTCGGGTCGCAACGTTCGTCCGGGTCCACGATAGGCGCGCCGAGCGTGCCGATATCGACGGCCGCATCGTCCAGCAGCGCGACCGCGGCGCGGATGGCCGCAACGTCGATCAGCGGCTCGTCGCCCTGCACATTGACCACCACATCGTGCCGGCCGGACGGATCGATCGTGGCGAGGGCCTCGGCGATCCGGTCCGAACCGGAAGCATGGGCGTGTGACGTCAGAACCGCGCGCCCGCCTGCCTGCTCGACCGCCTTGACGATTTCAGGCGCGTCGGTGGCGATCCAGACCGGGCCGACCCCCGCGGCGCGCGCGCGATCGGCGACGTGAACGATCATGGGCTTGCCCGCGATCTCTGCGAGCGCCTTGCGCGGCAGACGTTGCGAGGCGAGACGGGCGGGGATGATGACGATTGGGTCTGGCATGCCTGACGGCGCTGGAGGCGGCGCTGGCCCGCAAAGCCGGCGCAAAAGATCGGTGGCCAGCGGTTATAAGCTGTTGCCAAGCCGTCGGCAAAACGGGTAATCAAAGCCAAGCGGCGGCTGAAACGCCGCAGGGCCTTCAGATGCGGGACAGGCCCGGGGATTGGAGCGCCGTTACGATGAATTTCCAGATCAACAAGATGGCCGGCGCCACGCTCGGTTCTCTGCTTGCCGTGATGGGCCTTGGCATCTTTTCGGACGTGCTGTACGCCCCCGAGCCGATGACGAAGCCGGGTTATGCGCTGCCGGCCGCTGAAGCCGCGTCCGCGGCGGTCGCCAAGGCCGCGGCCCCCGTCGTTCCTTTTGCGCAACTCCTGGCGAAAGCCGATCCGAAGGCCGGTCAGGCGGACGCCAAGCCCTGCGCGACCTGCCACAATTTCGACAAGGGCGGGGCCGCCAAGATCGGGCCGCCGCTCTACGGCGTCGTCGGTCGTCCCAAAGGCTCCGTCGCCGGCTTCAATTATTCCGACGGGATGAAGGGCAAGGGCGGAAACTGGACATTCGACGACCTGGACAAGTTCATCGCCGATCCAAAGAGCTATGTCTCCGGCACCAAGATGACCTTCGCCGGCGAAAAGGACGACGCAAAGCGCGCCGATATCGTCGATTACCTCCGCACGCTGTCGGATTCGCCCGAGCCGCTGCCGAAGTAGCGGCCGTCGCAGCCAGCATCGTCAGCCGGAGCCGGGCAAGCCCGGCTCTTTTGTTTGTGCGGCGCGTCGGGCTGGCTTGCCAACCCAAAAGCGACATAATCTGCGAATCAATGCGGGCGTCGTCTACCTGTCCCGGATTCGTGAGGTTCTGTTGCAGCGCACATCCCAGCCGAAGGGCGTTTCGCGTCGTGAACTGATCGTCGGCCTCGGCGGCGTCGTCGCGGCTTCGACATGGCGTCCTGGCATTGCGGTTGCGCAGGACGAGGGCTGGACGACGACGCACGGCATGTCCGTGTTCGGCGACCTGGCTATGCCCGTCGATTTCAAATGTTTTCCCTATGTCCGGGCGGATGCGCCGAAGGGCGGCGTTTTCTCGCAGGATACGCAGGGGCCGTTCAATTCCTTCAACCCGTTCATCCTCAGCGGCGACGCTCCGCAGATGGTGAGCATGATCTTTGACACCCTGATGTCGGGTAGCCTCGACGAGCCGGACGCGCTCTATCCGCTCGTGGCGCAGTCGGTCGCGGTATCGCCGGACAAGAACGCGATGCGCTTTGCGCTGCGGCCGCCGGCGCGCTTCCATGACGGCTCGCCATTGACTGCGGCGGACGTTATTTTCTCATTGACGACGCTGAAGGCGAAGGGGCGGCCGTCGATCCGCCTGATGCTGCGCGACCTCGACAGCGTGAGCGCGGACGGCGACCATGCGGTGATCGTGCGCTTCAGGCCCGGACGCAGCCGGCAATTGCCGCTGTTCGTCGCGGGGCTGCCGATCTTCTCCGCGAAATATTACGCGACGCGCGCCTTTGACCAGTCCACGCTCGATCCGCCTCTTGGCTCCGCGGGATACAAAATCGGCAAGTTCGAGGCCGGGCGCACCATTTCTTTCGATCGCGCGCCCGACTATTGGGGCAGGGATCTCCCGGTCAACGTAGGTCAGAACAATTTCGACACGTTGCGGTTTGAGTTCTTCGGCGATCGCGCGGTCGCTTTCGAGTCGTTCAAGGCCGGCGTGTATACGGTGCGCGAGGAATTCACCTCCTCGATCTGGGCCACGGGTTACGATTTCCCCGCCTTTACCGAAAAGCGCGTGGTTCGGGAAACGATTCCCGACGCACGCATTTCCGGCGTCCAGGGCTGGTTCTTCAACATCCGACGTCCAGCGTTCCGGGATCCGCGCTTCCGTGAAGCGGTCGGGTGCTGTTTCGATTTCGCCTGGACCAACGCCAATCTCATGTATGGCGCCTACCATCGGACGCAATCCTATTTCGAAAAATCGCCGATGAAGGCGATGGGGGCGCCCGACGATCGTGAACGCGCGCTGCTCGAACCGTTCCGCGGCAAGATACCGGCCGAAGTTTTCGGAGAGCCTTTTGCGCCGCCGGACTCCGACGGATCGGGGCAGGATCGCGCGCTGCTCAGGCGCGCGATGGATCTGATGGCGGGTGCGGGCTGCAAACGCGACGGCGCGACGCTGCTCGGCCAGGATGGCAAACCCGTGCAGATCGAGTTTCTTGATTTCTCCTCGGCGCTTGAGCGGCATACGCAGCCGTTCATCAAGAATCTGAAGCTTCTCGGGATCGATGCGCGGATGCGCGTCGTCGACGCCGCTCAATACCAGCGGCGGCTGGAGGAGTTTGATTTCGACATCATCACGCAGCGTCTCGTGATGGCGAATTCTCCGGGCGAGGAACTCGCCTCGATGTTCGGGTCGGAAAACGTCAACGTGCGCGGCGGCCAGAACATGATCGGCATCGCCGATCCCGCGGTGGACGCGCTGATCGCCAGGGCTGCGACGGCGGGATCGCGGGAGGATCTCGTCTCCATCTGCCGCGCCCTTGATCGCGTGCTGCGAGCGGGGCGCTACTGGGTGCCGCACTGGTACAACCCGAACCACTGGATCGCACACTGGGACGTCTTCGGGCGGCCGGCGCAGTCTCCGCGCTACGATACAGGCATGGCCTCCACCTGGTGGTGGGACGAAGAGCGGGCGAAAAAGAACGCGCCCGCCGGGCAGAAATAATGGCCGCCTATATCGCGCGTCGCCTGCTGTTGATGATCCCGACCCTGTTCGGCATCATGCTCATTTCGTTCGTTGTCGTGCAGTTTGCGCCTGGCGGCCCCGTCGAGCGCATCATCGCGCAATTGCAGGGGCAGGACACGGGGGCGACTGCGCGCTTCGGCGGCGGCGGCGGCGATGTCGGCGCCGCTTCAGCGCAGGCGGCGGGCGGCGAATTCTCGAAATATCGCGGCGCGCAGGGGCTGGATCCGAAATTTGTCGCCGAACTGGAAAAGCAGTTCGGCTTCGACAAGCCGGCCTGGCGCCGGTTTCTGATCATGCTGCGCAATTACATCACTTTCGACTTTGGCAGATCCTACTTCCGCGACGCCTCGGTCATTTCGTTGATTGTCCAGAAGCTGCCCGTATCGATCAGTCTCGGCTTGTGGATGACGCTTCTGTCCTATTCCATCTCGATTCCGCTCGGCATATCGAAGGCGGTGCACGACGGGTCGAAGTTCGACATGTGGACCTCCGCCGTCGTCATCGTCGGCTACGCGATTCCGAGCTTTCTTTTCGCGATTCTGCTCGTCGTGCTGTTCGCGGGCGGTTCGTTTCCGGTCATAGGCCAGCTTTTCCCGCTGCGCGGGCTGACGTCCGAGAACTTCGACGAACTCTCGTTGCTTGGGAAAGCGACGGATTACCTCTGGCACATCGCTCTCCCGATCACGGCGATGGCGCTGGGGTCGTTCGCGACCTCGACCTTCCTGACCAAGAATTCGTTTCTGGACGAGATCAGAAAGCAATATGTGCAGACCGCGCGGATGAAGGGGTTGAGCGAGCGCCAGGTGCTGTACGGGCACGTGTTTCGCAACGCCATGCTGATTGTCGTGTCGGGATTTCCCGGCGCCTTCGTCAGCGCCTTCTTTACCGGCGCGCTTCTGATCGAGACGATCTTCTCGCTCGATGGTCTCGGCCTGCTCTCCTACGAGTCGATCGTCAACCGCGATTATCCCGTCGTCTTCGCGAACCTCTACATATTCGCGCTGCTTGGTCTCGTCGTGAACCTCGCGTCCGACGTCACCTATATGTGGATCGATCCGCGAATCGATTTCGAGACGCGTGAGGTTTGACGTGAGCGAGCCCATGCTCCTCGACGCCCAGGCCAAGGCGCCGCTCGCGCCGCCCGTTCATGATCGCGGCTGGTTGCGACTGACGCCGGTCAACCGTCGCCGGCTGGACAACTTCCGGCGCAACCGGCGGGGCTATCTTTCCTTCTGGATATTCGTCGCCTTGTTCGGTCTGTCGTTGTTCGCCGAGTTCCTCGTCAATGACAAGCCGATCATCGCCTCCTACAAGGGCGAGATTCTCTATCCTGTGCTGGTCGATTATCCGGAAGAAAAATTCGGCGGTTTTCTCGCCGTCACGGATTACCGCGATCCCTTCATTCAAAAGGAAATTCACGCCCACGGCTGGATGATCTGGCCGCCCATTCGGTATTCCTATTCGACGCATAACCTCGAATTGCCGACGCCGGCGCCGTCGCCGCCGACCTGGGCCTTGAGCAAGGCCCAATGCGAGCTTGCAGGCGGGCGCGCCGCCGGTCCCGGCAAGCCGAATCTCGGCTGCGCCGGCATAGAGTGGAACTGGCTCGGCACCGACGATCAGGGGCGCGACGTCGTCGCACGCATGGTCTATGGCTTCCGCATCTCCATACTGTTCGGCCTGACGCTCGCCGTCGTCTCCTCGGTCATCGGCATCGCGGCCGGGGCCGTGCAGGGCTATTTCGGCGGCCTGACCGATCTCCTGTTCCAGCGGTTGATCGAGGTCTGGTCGTCTCTTCCGCACCTCTATCTGCTGATCATCGTGTCTTCGATCATTGCGCCGAGTTTCTTTGTTCTTCTGTCCATTCTTCTCCTCTTCTCATGGGTGTCGCTCGTGCACGTCGTGCGCGCCGAGTTCCTGCGCGCCCGCAATTTCGAATATGTGAACGCCGCACGCGCGCTCGGTCTGTCGAACGTGAAGATCATGATCAAGCACATACTGCCGAATGCGATGGTCGCGACGCTGACGTTTCTGCCGTTCGTGCTCAATTCATCGATAACGACATTGACCTCGCTCGATTTCCTGGGCTTCGGCCTGCCGCCCGGCTCGCCATCGCTGGGCGAATTGCTTCTGCAGGGCAAGTCAAACCTGCAGGCGCCGTGGCTCGGTCTCACCGGCTTTGTCGTCATTGCGGCGATGCTGTCGCTGCTCGTCTTCATCGGCGAGGCCGTGCGTGACGCGTTTGATCCGCGAAAGACGCTGCAATGACCGATGCGCCCCTCCTTGAGGTCCGCGACCTCTCGATCGCCTTTCGGCATGGAGATACGGAATCGCGTGTCGTCGACCAGGTGTCGTTCTCGCTGAATCCGGGGCGCACGCTGGCGCTCGTCGGCGAATCCGGCTCCGGCAAGTCGGTCACGGCGCTGTCGATCGTGCGCCTGCTGGTCGCGAACGCCCGCCATCTCTCCGGCGAAATCCGGTTCGACGGCGAGAATCTGCTCGGCGTGTCGCAGGCGCGTCTGCGCGACATTCGCGGCGCGGAAATCTCTATGGTGTTCCAGGAGCCAATGACCTCGCTCAATCCGCTGCACCCGATTGGCAGGCAGGTCACCGAAATCCTCACCCAGCATGGCGTGACCGACAGGGCGGAATTGAGCAGGCGCGCCATCGCGGGCCTGACCGAGGTTGGCATCCGCGATCCCGAAGAGCGGCTCGGCGCCTATCCGCACCAATTGTCCGGCGGACAGCGTCAGCGTGTCATGATCGCGATGGCTCTGGCCAATTGTCCGAAGCTGTTCATCGCCGACGAGCCGACGACCGCGCTCGACGTCACCGTGCAGGCGCAGATCCTGAGCCTGCTGCGCGACCTGCAGCAGCGCCGGCGCATGGCCATGCTGTTCATCACGCACGATCTGGGCATCGTTCGCAAAATCGCCGACGATGTGTGTGTGATGCAGAAGGGCCGGATCGTCGAGGCCGGGCCGGTCGCGCGCATCTTCGGCGCGCCGCAGCACCCCTACACGCGGGCGTTGCTGGCGGCGGAGCCGAAGGGTGCGCCGCCGCAGGCGGATGTCAGCGCGCCGAAACTTGCGGAGACTGAAAACCTGCGGGTCTGGTTTCCGGTCCGCGCCGGCTTCCTGCGCCGCACCTCCGGGTACATCAAGGCGGTCGATGGCGTCACCTGCGTCGTGCGCCAGGGCCAGACGCTCGGCGTCGTCGGCGAGTCCGGCTCGGGCAAGACGACGCTCGGCCTCGCCATGCTGCGGCTTATTCGCTCGGATGGGCCGATCGTATTCCTTGGTCGGCGGATTGACGGACTGAAGGCCAAGAGCATGCGGCCCCTGCGTCGTGACATGCAGATCGTATTTCAGGATCCTTATGGGTCGCTGTCGCCGCGCATGTCGGTCGCCGAAATCGTCGAGGAAGGTCTGCGCGTTCAGAAGCGCGGCCTGTCTTACCAGCAGCGCCGCGAAATCGTCGCGCAGGCGCTGGCCGACACTGGCCTCGATCCCGCGGCCATGGATCGCTATCCGCACGAATTTTCCGGCGGTCAGCGCCAGCGCATCGCAATTGCGCGCGCCATGGCGCTGCATCCGAAATTCGTGCTGCTGGACGAGCCGACCTCGGCGCTCGACATGTCCGTGCAGGCGCAGATCGTCGACCTGCTTCGCGATCTTCAGCGCCGTCACGGCTTGGGGTACATGTTCATCAGTCACGATCTCAAGGTCGTGAAGGCGCTGGCGACGGATCTCATCGTCATGCGTCATGGCCAGGTGGTCGAACAGGGGCCGGCCGCCGATATATTCGCTGCGCCGCAATCGGAGTACACGCGCGCGCTGTTTGCCGCGGCCTTCCAGATTGAGGCCGTGGACGTCGAGACGATTGCTCAATAATGCCGCGCGCCGTCCTTCTCGTTCTGGACTCGCTTGGATGCGGCGGCGCGCCGGACGCTGCCGATTTCGGCGACGCCGGCGCCGATACGCTCGGGCACATAGCTGACGCCTGCGAGGCGGGCAGGTGCGATGTCGCCGGAGGGCGCAGCGGTCCGCTTCGTCTTCCCAATCTCGACGCGCTCGGTTTGGGGCGCGCCTGCGAATTGTCGTCGGGGCGCCTTCCGCCCGGGCTGTCCCGCGCCGTCCGCCTCGACGCCGTCTATGGCTGTGCGATCGAGACCGCGCTCGGCAAGGATACCCCGTCCGGGCATTGGGAGATGGCGGGGGCGCCCTTCGCCGGCCGGCTCGGAACATTCCCGCGCACAATCCCCTGCCTGCCGTCCGACCTCGTCGCCGAACTGATCCGCGCGGCGCATCTTCCCGGCGTCCTCGGCGACCGGCACGCGGCCGGCGTCGCGATCATTGACGAACTCGGGGAGGAGCACCTGCGCACGGGCAAACCGATTGTGTACACCTCGGTCGATTCCGTGCTGCAGATCGCTGCCCACGAACAGACGTTCGGGCTCGAACGGCTCTACGATGTCTGCCGCATCGCGCGAAAGCTGGCGGACCGCTGGAATATTGGGCGCGTGATCGCCCGCCCGTTCGTCGGCGCGAGCCGCGCGGATTTTCGTCGCACGCCGCATCGCCGGGATTTTTCCATACCGCCGCCGGCCGGCAATCTGCTCGACCGCGCGACGGAGGCCGGCCGCGCCGTGCTGGCGTTCGGCAAGATAGGCGACATTTTCGGCCATCGGTCGACCGGCCGCGAAATCAAGGCGCCCGACAATGACGCCATCCTGGACGCCTTCTGTGCGCAATGGCCTCAAATGCCCGATGGGGCGCTTGCGCTCGCCAATCTCGTGGATTTCGATACGAACTTCGGGCACAGGCGCGATGTCGCGGGCTACGCTGCGGCGATCGAGGCCTTCGATGGTCGTCTCCCGCACGTCGAGCGCGCGCTGGCGGACGGAGATCTTCTGATCCTGACCGCCGACCACGGCAACGATCCGACGTGGCCGGGCGCCGATCACACCCGGGAGAACGCGCCGATCGTCGGCCTGGTTCGCGGCCATCGCGGCGCATGCGTCGGGCGCCGCGCGACCTTCGCCGACATAGGCCAGACGTTCGCGCAATATCTCGGTCTGCGGCCGCTGGCGAACGGTCAAGCCTTCGATATGAACGAACTCAGCGACTGACGGCGGCCGTCCGGCTGGCTGCGCGCTTGTCGTCCTGCGCGCCGCCGACCGCCGGTTTGCGCTGACGGGACGCTGCGCGGACGCGGGCGGCGCGTTCTGCGTCGCAACGCGCGCTGGCCGTTGCGATCAGATCTTCGCCGGTATAGCCGCCCATCGGGTAAATCGACATGCCCACGTCAAAGACGAATTCGCTGTCGCCAAGCGATGCTGGCTTCATCTTCAGCAGCGAGGCGTCAAGGCGGTTGCGGATGGAGTCCAGCGCAGCCTTGTCCGGAAGCAGGACCGTGCAGACGACGAAGCGCCCCTTGCCCAGCCGCTCGACGCGATCCGAATTGCGCAGGCGCGACCCGAGCGCCTCGATCGCCGCATTCGTCATGGCTTCCGCCGCCGCGACGCCCTCCGTCCGCGCGACGTGGCGGTACGAATCAAGGTTGTAATAGATCAGGCCGATCGTGCGGCCATATTGCTTCGAGGCTTCAGCCGCCGCCTCGATTCGGGTTTCGAATCTGGTCGAACCGTCTGCGCCGAGCGGATTGCTGTCGAGCGTACGCGGCGCCGCTGGCGGCGGCGCATAGACCTGATCGCCCTTCGGGGCGCTGTCGCCGGTGATTCCGAACAAGAGCAGGAGCGCGCCGAAGAAACCGATGCCGCCGAGCCCATGAAGCACGCGGATAGTCGTAGCAAAAGCCGGATCGTCGCCCAGAATGAATGGCAGGGCGACCCCGGAGGCGGCAAATGCGCCGCAGAGAAAAAAAATTAACAAATATCGTCCGTGCATCGCACGTATATCCTGATTAGCGTGCCCCGGGCGCCCGATGCGCAGAAACCGGCAAACATCGCTACCATTCATTAATCCACCAAAATATAAATAAACCATTCGTAATCGGGTCGAATAAATACGTAAAAAGCGTGCATACGTGTCCCTTTCCTGTCGAAACTGTTGCGATTGCATTTGTTTTCCGGCGCCGTCGATGGGCATGCCTTCATGACGGGGCTGCAATGCGGTTATATGGCGGCTTCCTGTCGAGCGCACGCGGCGCATTGACGGCGCTGCCTTCCGGCTGGACCATCAGCCGCGGCGCAGGACGCGCCCTTCACCTGGAGCCGGCATGAACACGCCCAATTCGTCCGGACATATCAGGCTGACCTCGCACCCGGAGCCCGGCGTGATCTCGCGGCGGCCGATCGTATGGGGCGCGCGCGAGCCAGCCGTCCGCGGACCGGTTGTCGCGACCACGACCCGTCCGTCCGACCGCAATGCAATCGGGGCGCATGGCGGCGCCTATGGCGTTTACCGGGCGCTGGCGGTGACGTCGGGCGCCCTCAATCCCCTGGCGCGCCCCGATCTCGCCAACACCCATCCGGCCGCTGACATCGGCCCCCGTCCGCAATGGTTCGATGCGGGCAAGATCGTGTCGCTCGACCCGTTCGGCCATATCGCCCAGGAGATCTTCGCCAAGGAAATCGCTGAAGGTCTCGATGTCCGCCCGACCATTGCCGTGACGCGCGCGCGAATCACATTGCCGGAAATCGGCGATGCGATGCGCGCCGGACGCCTGCAGCCCGACGGCGACGTCCTGAAAGCGACTGGCGATATCGCCGTCGTCAAGATCGCAATCGAACCGGTCTGGCATCTTCCGGGACTCGCCCTGCGGTTCGGCGTCGAGGAAACGCGGTTGCGCCGCACATTGTTCGAGCAGACCGGCGGCATGTATCCGGAACTGGTCACGCGGCCGGATCTGCACGTGTTCCTGCCGCCGATCGGCGGCGCGACGGCTTACCTGTTCGGCGATCCGAAGAAACTGGGCGATCGCAGATACGCATTGACGTGCCGCGTACATGACGAATGCAACGGCTCCGACGTGTTCGGCTCGGACATCTGCACCTGCCGTCCCTATCTCGCGCATGGCGTCGAGGAATGCGCGCACCAGGCGCAGAAGGGAGGCGTCGGCCTCATCGTTTACAATCGCAAGGAAGGCCGCGCGCTCGGCGAGGTCACGAAGTTCCTCGTCTACAACGCGCGCAAGCGGCAGGAGGGCGGCGATACGGCCGCCACCTATTTCGAACGCACCGAATGTGTCGCCGGCGTACAGGACGCCCGTTTTCAGGAACTGATGCCGGATGTGCTGCACTGGCTCGGCGTCGAGCGAATCGATCGCTTCGTGTCGATGAGCAACATGAAATACGATTCGCTGATCAAGGCGGGAATCGAGATCGGCGAGCGCGTGCCAATTCCCGATGGCCTCATCCCGCCGGACGCTTCGGTCGAGATGGAGGCGAAGAAGGCGGCAGGCTATTATGCGCCGCAGGGCGCGCCGACGGCCGAAGACCTCGCGCGCACCAGCGGGCGGCCGCTAGAGAAATATTGATGGCGCAGGACGATCAGGGCTCGACGGCCGCGCGATCCCTGCTGTCGGCGCGGGCGGTCCGCGCACGGGCGCGCGAAATGCTGCGGCTCTGCGAGGAGGGCGCGCTCGCGCACTGGCGGCTCGATCGCGCACAATTGCCAGAAGTTGCAGAGTTCACGCTTCAGACGATGCGGGAGACATATCCTGACCTGAACATTCCGTTTCACGCGCGCTGGCGGCACTTTTCCGCCGGCGGCAGGAATCGGTGGAGCGCGATGCGCGCCCGCGCGCGCTGGCGCGACCCTGCGGCCGAAGCCCGCGCGAGATTCGATCTCGCCATCGTCAGCGTGCTGCTCGACGCCGGCGCCGGTCCGGCGTGGCGCTATCGCGAGGCGGACGGAACCTTGTCCACCCGCTCCGAGGGACTGGCGATCGCCAGCCTTGACATGTTCGCCGCTGGTCTGTTTTCAGCGCGCCCGGACGATCCCCTGCGCGCTGACGCGGAGAAACTCGCGACATTGACCGAGCGCGAGCTTGCCGCGGGGTTTCAGTGCGCCGCCGACAATCCGTTGGTCGGGCTTGCCGGCCGCGTGACGCTGCTCAACGCGCTCGGGCGCGCGTGCGCTTCGGCGCCGGGCGTTTTCGCGCGCGACGATTCGGCGCGGCCGGGCGGGCTGTTCGATCATCTTGCGCGCGAAACGCTGGCGGCTGACGAGATTCTCGCCGCCGTGCTCGCCCATCTCGGCCCGATCTGGCCCTCGCGCCTGACGCTCGGCGGCGTTGCGCTCGGCGACACATGGCGCCATCCGGCATTGAGGACGGACGATGCGACCGATGGGCTCGTTCCATTCCACAAGCTGTCGCAATGGTTGTCCTATTCGCTGATCGAGCCGATGCAGGCGGCAGGCTGCGATATCGTCGACATCGACGGACTGACGGGTCTGCCCGAATATCGAAACGGCGGCCTGCTCGTCGATTTCGGCGCGCTGGTCGCGAAAAATCCTGACGAGACGCGTGCGCCGCAAACGGTCGATTCGCTGTTCGTCGTCGAATGGCGCGCGCTGACGGTTGCGCTGCTCGATGTGATCGCGGACATGATCCGCGCGCAGCTCGGGCGCGATCGCGCCGACCTGCCGCTGGCCCGCGTGCTCGAGGGCGGCACATGGCTGGCCGGCCGGCGCATCGCGGCGGCAAGACGCAAGGACGGCTCGCCGCCGCTGAACATCATCAGCGACGGAACGGTATTTTAGGAGAGGGACACGATGGGTGGCGTGCATGTGATCGAACATCCGCTGGTGCAGCACAAGCTGACGCTGATGCGCGAGGTCGGGCGCTCGACCAAGGGCTTCCGCCAGTTGCTGAACGAGATCGGCATGTTGCTGTGCTACGAGGTCACGCGCGACCTTCCGCTCGAACAGATCGAGATCGAGACGCCGCTGACGAAAATGCAGGCGCCCATGCTCGCCGGCAAGAAGCTGGTTTTCGCGCCGATTCTTCGCGCCGGCGTTGGATTTCTGGATGGGATGCTGGAGCTGGTGCCCTCGGCGCGCGTCGCGCACATCGGCCTCTATCGCGATCCCAAAACACTGGTCGCTGTCGAATATTACTTCAAGGCGCCGCACGACATCGCCGAACGGCTGGTGATCGTGATGGACCCGATGCTGGCGACCGCGAATTCCGCGACTGCCGCCATCGAGCGCATCAAGGAGCGCGGCGCCAGGGACATCCGCTTCGTCTGCCTGCTGGCCGCGCCCGAAGGCGTCGCCAAATTGCGCGCCGAACATCCGGACGTCGAGATCTGGACCGCCTCGATCGATTCCCATCTCAACGATCATGGCTACATCGTGCCCGGACTCGGCGACGCAGGCGACCGTATGTACGGGACGAAATAGTCCGGATGGCGAGCTGGAAGGCTTGCCGTCCCTTCACCCGATCTTCACTTCCACACGCCCCAGCGCCCCGAAATCGGCGATGGCGGCCTGTCCGCCCGCGCCGAACGGGACTGGAGCAATCGCAGTACCGGTCGTGATGTAGTCGCCGGCCTTGAGCGAGCGGCCCAGTTTCGCCAGCTCGTTGGCGAGCCAGGCGGTGGCGCCGAACGGGCCGCCGTCGACATTGGCGCCCTTGCCGGCGGCCCTGGTCTCGCCGTCGAGTGAGAACGTCACCGGCGCGTCGAGCAGATCGAGCGCGGCGAAATCCACGATTTCCGCGCCGAGAATCCAGTGGCCGTGGCCGGCGTCGTCGGCGATCAGACCGAAGGCGCCGTGGGGACCGGCGACCGGAACCCAGCCGCCGACCATTTCGATCGCCGGGGCGATTGCGCGGGTCGCCGCACGCACGGCGGCCGCATCGACCGGGCCGGCGGAGGCGTCGAGATCGCTGCCGAGATTCAGGACGATCTCCGCCTCGTAGGCCCGGTAGAAGCCCGGCTGGGCGGGCAGGGCTGCGGGGCTGACGCTTGTCATCTCGCGGTACAGCCGGCCCAGAAACGGCGCCTCCAGCTTGAACGACGCGCGCGCGCCGGCGTTGGTCGCGCCGATCTTCCAGCCGATCGGGCGGAAGCCGGACTGCGCCGCCAGTATGCGCTCCATCGAAAACTGGACGCGATAGGCGTCGACGAGATCGACCGGCGCGTCCGGATGCGGCCCCTTGCCGCCGTTCGCGCGCAACGCGATCAGGGCGCGGGCGGTCTGTTCGATGGTCGCTTCGTCCGGGTGCATGGTCTGTGTCCGATTCGTGAGGTCGGTCATGATGACGGGATCCGGGCCGAGCTCAAGTCGGTCAAGGCCCTGCGACGCGGCGCCGCTTGCGTCCGATGTGCGGCGGCGCCAAAAAGCGCGCATGACAGCGCATGTTTTGCCGGCCTGGCTGCCCCTGTCCATAGCCGTCTGGCTCGTCCAGATGGTCGCCTATCATGGCTTCGCCCTGTGGTTCGAATATCTCGACCGCACGGGGGCGCTCACCGATTACAAGATGCGGCCGGTCGATCGCTGGACCTATTTTCAGGTCTTGCCGCGCGTGCTGTTCAACCAGGTCTTCATCCTGCTTCCCGCCATGGCGCTCGTCCAGTGGCTCGGGCTCGCCTATGCCGGCCCCGCCCGCATCGGCCTCGCGATGTTCGTCATCGGCCTGGTCGGTATGATGATCGGCCACGACATCGTCCAGTATGTCTCGCACGCCTGGATCCTGCACAAGCCGACGCTGATGCGCGCGCTCGGCCATTCCGTGCATCACACGACGACCGCAAGCCGGGCGGTCAGCGCCTGCTACATGAGCGTCGCGGACTTCGTCCTCGAGATCGCATGCCCCTATCTGCTTCCGCTGCTCGCGGTAACCGCCATCGGGTCGGCCGGCGCCGACCTCCGTTTCCATTTTTTTGCGGTGACGGCCGGCGCCTTCGGCGGCCTCTACGAGCATTCCGGCTACGACTTCAGCGTGAAGCTCGCCAGGAGCGACAATCGCCTGTTACGGTTTGTCGCCGGGCTGGTCTCCAGCAAGGCTCATTCGGAGCATCACGGCCGCGGCAATGTGTCGTTCTCGGACGGGTTCGGCTCGTCGAACATCTGCGACACCATTTTCAAGACGCGCTGGGATCTGGTCGCGCAGCGCGAGCGCCGGCGCGGGCGTCCGGCCGACGGTCAAATCGCCTGAAAAAGCGTCGCTTCCTGTCAAATCCTGCGAAAAAGGCTCCAATCTGACGTGGCCGCGTTGCTGGCGGGCTTGCGTCCAGGCTTCGGCCACGCCAGAGTCTGCGCCCCGCATTGAGGGATTGAGGCGGCCTTAGGGATTCTGGGATCGGAATAATGAAAATCACACTGGAAAGGGCGGCGCTGCTGAAGTCGCTCGGGCACGTTCACCGCGTCGTCGAGCGCCGGACGACCATACCGATCCTGTCCAATGTGCTACTGCAGGCGGACGGCCGTTCGCTGCTGCTGAAGGCCACCGACCTCGACCTCGAAGTGACGGAGACGGTCGCCGCCGATGTCGGGATGGCCGGCGGCACGACGCTGCCCGCGCACACGCTTTACGACATCGTCCGCAAGCTGCCGGAAGGCGCGCAGGTTTCTCTCGACGCAGGCGAGGATGGCGGCCAGTTGCTGCTCAAGTCGGGCCGCTCGCGCTTCATGCTGCAAAGCCTGCCGGAGAGCGATTTTCCCGACCTTTCCGCCGGCGAGATGACGCACAAGTTCACGCTGGCCGCGGCCGACCTCAAGAAACTGATCGAGAAGACGCAGTTTGCGATCTCGAACGAAGAGACGCGCTACTATCTGAACGGCATTTACATGCATACGAGCGAGATCGACGGGCATTCGATGCTGCGCGCGGTCGCGACCGACGGACACCGGCTGGCGCGCGTCGAAATTCCGGCGCCCGCGGGCGCGGTCGGCATGCCCGGCGTGATCGTGCCGCGCAAGGCGGTCAATGAAGTCCTCAAACTGATCGAGGACGCCGAATCCGAGGTGACGATCGACCTGTCGTCGAACAAGATCAGATTCAATTTCGGTCAGGTCGTTCTGACATCGAAGCTGATCGACGGCACCTTCCCCGATTACGCCCGTGTGATTCCGGCCGGGAACGACAAGCGCCTTGTCGTCGAGCGCAGCGATTTCCAGCGCGCGGTCGATCGCGTCTCGACCATTTCCTCCGAGCGCGGCCGCGCCGTGAAAATGGCGTTGACCGACGGCAAGCTGGTGCTGTCGGTCACCAACCCGGATGCCGGCAACGCAGTCGAGGAACTGGAGGTCGACTACGATTCGACCCCGCTCGATATCGGCTTCAACGCCCGCTACCTGCTCGACATCGCCAACCAGCTCGACAGCGACACAGCCCTGTTTCGCCTCGCCGATTCCGGTTCGCCGACAATCATCCAGGACCGCGACGGCGCAGCGGCGCTCTATGTACTGATGCCGATGCGGGTGTGATGGACCCGATCCGCGGACGATCCGCGTCGGGCGCGGGCGAGGAGCGGGGCTCGCATGCCCAGGCCGACCTTCTATGAATTCTTCGCCGGCGGCGGCATGGCGCGCGCGGGCCTCGGCGATGCGTGGACCTGCCTGTTCGCCAATGATTTCGACGCGCGCAAGGCGGCGTCCTATCGCGAAAACTGGGGCGGCGAACATGTCTGCGAAGGCGACATTCACGCGTTGGCGTCGGCCGACCTGCCCGGCCGCGCCGATCTCGCCTGGGCGTCCTTTCCCTGCCAGGATCTGTCGCTGGCGGGCGCCGGCGCGGGCCTGAACGGCGGGCGCTCCGGCGCCTTCTTCGGCTTTGCGCGGTTGATCGCGGCGTTGCGCGCGGAGGGCAGGGCGCCGCGCCTGCTCGCGCTCGAAAACGTCACGGGCCTTCTCACCTCGCGCGGCGGCGCCGATTTCGCGGCGCTCTGTCGCGCTCTGCAACAACTCGGCTACCGCTACGGCGCGCTGACGATCGACGCCGCGCATTTCCTGCCGCACTCGCGCCCGCGCCTGTTCGTCGTCGGTTTCGCGCGGGATGCGGCGATTCCGGCGCGCCTCCGCGCCTGTGCGCCCGCGCCTGACTGGACCTCGCCCGCATTGTTGCGCGCGAAAAACGCGCTGCCGGATGACCTCGCCGCCGACTGGATCTGGTGGCGCCTGCCGCCGGCGCCAACGCGCAACATGGCGCTGGCTGATCTGATCGATGAGGCGCCAGCCGACGTTTCATGGCTGCCTCGGAGCGGCGTCGCGCGGCTCGTGTCGCTGATGGCGCCGGCGAACCGCGCGAAGCTCGACGCGGCGAAAAGGTCGGGCGTCCTCGTCGTCGGTACGCTCTATCGCCGCACCCGCCGCGACGTCGATGGCGGGCGCGTCCAGCGCGCCGAAGCGCGTTTCGACGGGATCGCCGGCTGCCTGCGCACGCCGGCCGGCGGCTCGAGCCGCCAGTCGCTGATCGTCGTCGAGAGCGGCCGCGTGCGCGCGCGGCTGCTCTCGGGACGCGAGGCGGCGCGGTTGATGGGCCTTCCCGAGGATTACAAGCTGCCGGCGCGCTACAACGAGGCCTATCATCTCCTCGGCGATGGCGTCGTCGTGCCGGTCGTGCGCTTCCTCGGTCAGAGCCTGCTCACGCCGCTGGCCCGCGCGGGCGCTGCGCCGGCGATTGCCGCCGAATGAAGCGCGAAGCGAACGCGAACCCCACCCGCTCCGCCGTCATGCGCGCTGTGCCTGGCCGCGACACCTCGGCGGAGCTGATAGTGCGGCGCATCCTGCGCGCGATCGCGCCGGGCTATCGCCTGCACCGCAAGGACGTGCCGGGCAAACCGGATGTCGCCTATATCGGCGCCAAGCGCGCGATCTTCGTCAACGGCTGCTTCTGGCACGGTCACGATTGCCGGCGCGGCGCGCGCATGCCGAAGACCAATATCGAGTACTGGCAGGCGAAGATCGGCCGCAACCGCGCGCGCGACGCCGACAATCTGCGGAAGCTCGAAGCCCTCGGCTGGCGCGCGCTGGTCGTATGGGAATGCGAACTCGCCGACGCAGCGGCGCTCGAGGCGCGGTTGCGCGAATTTTTGGCGGAGGCGTGACGCGGCGAAGCCGGGCAGCGTCAACCACCGCCACCGGGCCATCGCCGTCCTTCCGACGCGCGACTGTCGCCTTGGCAGAACAGGCCCCATCAGGGCGTCGCCTGCGCTACATTCGCGTAACATCCCTGGAATTCGAGATCCTCCCGGAACGCCGATCATGCAGAACAAACAAGACTCAGGACCGCTTCCGGCGCGCCGAGGCATATTCTCCCCGCTCGGTCATTCCGTGTTTCGCCGAATCTGGACCGCGAGCGTCCTGTCCAATCTCGGTCTGTTGATCATGGGCGTCGGCGCCGCATGGGCGATGACTGAAATGACGTCGTCGCCAAAGATGGTTGCGCTGGTCCAGGCCTGCCTGATGTTTCCGATCGCGCTCGTTTCGGCGCCAGCGGGGGCCGCCGCTGACATGTTCGACCGCCGGATCGTCGGCCTCGTCGCCCTGTCCATCGCGTTCCTCGGCGCATGCATGCTTTCGGTTCTGGCTTGGTTTGGCGCGCTGACGCCAGCGCTCCTGCTCGCTTTCTGCTTCCTCATCGGCAGCGGCATGGCGCTGTTCGGTCCCTCCTGGCAAGCGTCCGTCGGCGAGCAGGTGCCAGCCGGGGATCTGCCTGCCGCAGTGGCGCTCAACGGCATAAGCTACAACCTCGCGAGGAGCTTCGGACCTGCCATAGGCGGGGCGATCGTGGCGTCCCTGGGCGTCATCGCCGCCTTCGCGACCAATGCCTTGTTCTACATCCCCCTCATGATCGTCCTGTTGCTGTGGAAGCGTGCGCGGGAGCCGGCCCGGTTGCCACCGGAGCGGCTTGCGCGCGCCGTGATCTCCGGCGTGCGCTACATCATGCATTCGCCGCCAATCCGGATCGTTCTGATCCGGACGATGGTGACGGGCGTCGTTGGCGGCTCGGTTTCCGCCTTGCTGCCGATCGTGACCCGCGACCTCCTCGGCGGCGA